>NZ_JBDGAY010000051.1:0-1100 GCF_040910245.1 Collinsella aerofaciens | reverse complement strand
GAGGCCGCGATCGGGTCGCCGCCGCCGCAGGGGATCAGCTTGACCTGGTCGACGCCGGTGGCGTCCTCCAGGACGTGCTCGAGGGTGTCCTCGATCAGGCGGATGTTCACGTCGCCCGGGTTCTTGCCGGCGGTCAGCTCGTAGACGCGCAGGGTGCCCATGATGGCGGGGTGGATCGTGAACTTATCGACGTCGATCTGGGTGAAGACCGTGTCGAGGTGCATGAAGGCGCGCGAGACCGGGATGTCGAAGGCCAGGATGCGCTCGACCTTGGAGTCGGAGTTCCAGAAGATGTTCTGGGCCATGACGTCGATAGCGGCGGCCTGGGTGCGCTGGGAGATGCCGACGGCGAGGGTCTTCTCGTTGATGTTCAGCACGTCGCCGCCCTCGGTGTGGAACTGGCAGTCGCGGCGGAAGTACAGGGAGACGTCCTTGTAGTCGGGGTGGTACTTGAAGACGTACTTGCCGTACAGGGTCTCGCGGTTGCGGGTGACCGAGTACATGCGGTTGAGGTTGACGCCCTCGCCGACGACCGCGAACGGGTCGCGGGTGAAGTAGAGGTTGGGCATCGGGTCGATGATCAGGTCGGACTCGGACTCGGAGTTGACCAGGGAGTCGAGGGTCGTGGACGCCGTGAGGGGCATGTCGATCTCGGCCTTGGTCATGCCGGCCATGGTCTTCTTGACGAACTCGAGGTTGTCCTCGATGGAGTCCAGCTTCTCGCGGACGATCTGCGGCATGTGCTGGCCGCGGATGCCGGCCTCGTCGATGTACTGGTCGGTGAACTCGGCGCGGGCGCCGGGGACCTGGTCGAACACCTCGGCGACGAGGTTCTCGAGGTAGAGGACCTCCACGCCCTGGTCCCTCAGGATCTGGGCGAAGGTGTCGTGCTCCTGCTGTGCGACCTCCAGGAACGGGACGTCGTCGAACAGGAGTCGCTCGAGCTCGTCGGGCGGCAGGTTGAGGAGCTCGTCGCCGGGACGGTGCAGGCAGACCTTCCTGAGCTTGCCGATCTCGGAAGGCACGTGCAGACCTTTCGTCATGGCCTCCTACCTTTCTTTCGGGCCCCTGTCAGGGCCGATTCGTTAGCGCCCCTCCGT
>NZ_JBDGAY010000050.1:0-1188 GCF_040910245.1 Collinsella aerofaciens | reverse complement strand
GCCCTGACCGACCTCACCGACGTGCCGGAGCTCCTCACCCTCGGGGCTATGCCGCAGTACGAGGCCAGGTGGTCGTGGTCCGGGAACCTCCCGATGTCGACCGACACCGCGAGCTGCGCCGCGGTCCTCGGGCCGATGCCGGGCACGGTGAGCAGGCACGCGTAGGTCTCGTCGCCCTCGAGCAGCGCCGCCGTCTCGGCCTCGAGGGCCCCGGCCTCGTCGAGGGCCTCCGATATCCGGGCGGCCAGGAACCTGACCTGCCTGTTCTCGGCCTCGACGAGCGCCGGCGGGGGCGCGGTGGAGGCGGCCGCGGACTCCCCGGCGGCCTCGGCCCGCGGGCCCCCGGCCCCGGAGCGGGCGATCCCCCACGCCCCGCCGAACCCGGCGAGCAGCTCAAGCCACCGCCGGTCCGACAGGTCGACCGCGGCCTCGAGGGCCGGGCAGGACTCGAGCAGCACCGCGCGCAGGCGGTTCTTGTCCCTGGTCGCGCAGGCGACGACGTGGTCGCGCTGCGACGAGAGGGCGCGGGCGGCCTCGAGGGCCTCGCCGCGGCCCGGGACCCCCGACAGGGAGTCCGGCACGCCCAGGGCGGTCCGCGCGATCACCGCGGCGTCGCGCTCGTCGGTCTTGGCCTCGCCGGCGAACAGGCCCGCGGCGCGGCTGGCGGCGAGCCCGGGCAGGTAGGCGACCCCGAGCCCCGCGGCGCGGGCCCGCCTCACGGCGAGGGACCCTATGTTGCGGAACTGGTCGACGACGACGAGCGTGCCGGCGGGCGCGGAGGCGAACAGCGCGTCGAGCTCGGCCTCCCTGTTGCGGACGGGGGCGCTGGCCAGCACCTCCCCGTCGCGGTCGATCAGGCAGGCCCAGTGCGACGACTTGCCGACGTCCAGGCCGAGCACGGCCGCGGGTCTGGTGGATGGCGCTTTCACGGTGGTATCCTTCCGGTAGTCGTTCGACCGGATGGCCTCCCCCTCGGCACTCACATTACCAGCCGCGGCACCTGCCCGGCACTTTCCTATCAGCCGTCGGGGGCGGCGCGTCCCGCGCCGGCAGCACCCAACTGGCCCTCTCGGGGGCAGGGACGTTCGGCCGTGCGCGGGCGCCCGGTCGGCGGCCCGTTCTGGGCGCGCCTCAATCGTAGCCCGAGACGGTCCCGGGCTGACAATTTCGACTGTAATGGACGTTCTT
>NZ_JBDGAY010000049.1:0-1521 GCF_040910245.1 Collinsella aerofaciens | reverse complement strand
TTTGGACGGAGAGTTCGATCCTGGCTCAGGATGAACGCTGGCGGCGCGCCTAACACATGCAAGTCGAACGGCACCCACCTTCGGGTGGAAGCGAGTGGCGAACGGCTGAGTAACACGTGGAGAACCTGCCCCCTCCCCCGGGATAGCCGCCCGAAAGGACGGGTAATACCGGATACCCCGGGGTGCCGCATGGCACCCCGGCTAAAGCCCCGACGGGAGGGGATGGCTCCGCGGCCCATCAGGTAGACGGCGGGGTGACGGCCCACCGTGCCGACAACGGGTAGCCGGGTTGAGAGACCGACCGGCCAGATTGGGACTGAGACACGGCCCAGACTCCTACGGGAGGCAGCAGTGGGGAATCTTGCGCAATGGGGGGAACCCTGACGCAGCGACGCCGCGTGCGGGACGGAGGCCTTCGGGTCGTAAACCGCTTTCAGCAGGGAAGAGTCAAGACTGTACCTGCAGAAGAAGCCCCGGCTAACTACGTGCCAGCAGCCGCGGTAATACGTAGGGGGCGAGCGTTATCCGGATTCATTGGGCGTAAAGCGCGCGTAGGCGGCCCGGCAGGCCGGGGGTCGAAGCGGGGGGCTCAACCCCCCGAAGCCCCCGGAACCTCCGCGGCTTGGGTCCGGTAGGGGAGGGTGGAACACCCGGTGTAGCGGTGGAATGCGCAGATATCGGGTGGAACACCGGTGGCGAAGGCGGCCCTCTGGGCCGAGACCGACGCTGAGGCGCGAAAGCTGGGGGAGCGAACAGGATTAGATACCCTGGTAGTCCCAGCCGTAAACGATGGACGCTAGGTGTGGGGGGACGATCCCCCCGTGCCGCAGCCAACGCATTAAGCGTCCCGCCTGGGGAGTACGGCCGCAAGGCTAAAACTCAAAGGAATTGACGGGGGCCCGCACAAGCAGCGGAGCATGTGGCTTAATTCGAAGCAACGCGAAGAACCTTACCAGGGCTTGACATATGGGTGAAGCGGGGGAGACCCCGTGGCCGAGAGGAGCCCATACAGGTGGTGCATGGCTGTCGTCAGCTCGTGTCGTGAGATGTTGGGTTAAGTCCCGCAACGAGCGCAACCCCCGCCGCGTGTTGCCATCGGGTGATGCCGGGAACCCACGCGGGACCGCCGCCGTCAAGGCGGAGGAGGGCGGGGACGACGTCAAGTCATCATGCCCCTTATGCCCTGGGCTGCACACGTGCTACAATGGCCGGTACAGAGGGATGCCACCCCGCGAGGGGGAGCGGATCCCGGAAAGCCGGCCCCAGTTCGGATTGGGGGCTGCAACCCGCCCCCATGAAGTCGGAGTTGCTAGTAATCGCGGATCAGCATGCCGCGGTGAATGCGTTCCCGGGCCTTGTACACACCGCCCGTCACACCACCCGAGTCGTCTGCACCCGAAGTCGCCGGCCCAACCGTCAAGGGGGGAGGCGCCGAAGGTGTGGAGGGTGAGGGGGGTGAAGTCGTAACAAGGTAGCCGTACCGGAAGGTGCGGCTGGATCACCTCCTTTCTAGGGAGATAC
>NZ_JBDGAY010000048.1:0-1638 GCF_040910245.1 Collinsella aerofaciens | reverse complement strand
GGTTGATTTCCGATCTCAACCGAACATATTGAGCGAATAGGCCGTTCCCGCAGTTAGCCGAACGCCCCCGCGGCCCCTCCTGGGGTCCGGGGGCACCGTTTTCCCAGTTGAAGGAACGGTGGAGATGTGTTTCGATGGGTCCGGTGGCCATGCTCCGCCCGCCGCCCGGCACCTCTTCCCAGACTCAGCCGGACGGTCGGTCCGTCTATTCCGTTTTTCCTTCTAGGCTAGGCCAGCGGGGCATCGCCCCTCTCGGCGCGCGCCCTCTCGATGAGCCCCGGCGTCAGGTCGAGGTCGACGAGCGCCACGTCCCCCACGCCGTAGGCGTCCAGCAGCGCCGCCGCGTCCTCCCCGAGCATCGCCCTGAAGGCGCGCGCGGGCGTCGAGAAGCCGAGTGCGCCGCGGGGCTCGGAGTTCACGTGCGACATGGCCAGCGCCAGGTCCGCCGGGGCGAGCCGGTCGAACCTGAGTCCGGAGCCCTTGGGCAGCAGCTTCCTTATCTCGACGTGGTTTCGCTCGCAGGCGCCCTTCTGGTCGCTGCGCCTCGGGTCGCAGTAGAACAGCCTCGTCTCGCCCGGCCCCTCGCCGATGAGCGCCGCGATCGCCGCCTCGTCGGAGAACTCGGCGCCGTTGTCGGTGAGCACGGCGCGGAAGACCCTGCCCATGCCGTCGGCGCCGAGGACCTCCCTGATATCGCCCAGGGCGGCCGCGACGCGCCCGGCGGTCTTCTCCGCCAGCGGCAGCGCGAGCTGGAGCCTGCTGGGGCGGTGGAGCAGCGTGAGCAGGCAGGCCGAGTCCTCCCGCGCGCCCTCGACCGTGTCCATCTCCCAGGCCGCGGCGCACGCGTCCTCCCCGAGGGCGAGGAACGCGGCGTACGACCTGCGGGCGGAGTGGCGCGTGGCCGCCCGGCCCGCGGCGCGCTTCCTCGGCCTGTAGCCGACCTTGCGCCTGAGCTCCATGTTGGTCATGCCGTCGTAGCCCGCCGAGACCCAGCGGTAGATGGTCGACGGCGACAGGTCCACCGGGCCGCCGTTGCGCGCCGCCATCTGCTCGGGCGACAGCCCCCGGCGCAGGCAGTCCCTTATCGCCTCCAGCCTGGCCGCCGCGGCCGGCTCGTCGGCGTCTATCCCGCGCCTGGACGAGACGAGGACCGAGTCGGCGCACAGCTGCGCGGCCCGGGCCTCGTAGAAGACGTGGGGGCGGCGCTTGCAGCCGATCGCGCGGTAGCGGCCGCAGCCGTTGCAGCATCGCGGCCACGCCGCCAGGCGCGGGCAGGCCGCCGACAGGTCGGCGGAGGCGTCCACGCGCTCGCCGCGCCTGGCCTTCGGCGCCGTCACGAACCTGTGCGACGCCACCTCGGCGCTCACCGTCGAGGGCGACCTGCCCAGCTCCCTCGCGATCTCCCTGCACGACGCCCTGCGCTCCAGCATCCTCTGGACCGTGTCCCGCTCGTGCCTCGTGAGCCTTCCGTAGGACCTCGGGACCGCCCTCGCGGAGCCCCTTTTCTTCTTTCCGGACATACCGTCCTCCGATCTCCCGGGGCCGGCCGATCCGGCCCTCAGGGTATCGGGTTCCCACATTCATCCGCACATGTGCGGATGAATGTGGGAGGTGTTCGGTTGAAGTTGATAATCAAGG
>NZ_JBDGAY010000047.1:0-1941 GCF_040910245.1 Collinsella aerofaciens | reverse complement strand
GCCCTCCGCCGAGCTCTCCCGCGGCCGCGGCGGCCCGCGCTGCATGAGCATGCCCTTCTGGCGCGAGGACCTCTAAGGTCTTCAAGGACCCGTACAGGTCTTAATACATACATCTAGCTGCAATTAGATGTCTCCCAATGGGGCGGTGCGGGTTTTCGCACCGCCCCATTCTTGTATGAGGAACGTCAACACGATTGGATGACTGCTTTTGTAAGGAGCTTGGCCATGGATATCAAGACAATCGGCGTTGAAGAGTGGCTCAACGTTTGGGAGAAGAGCGCCACGTGGGATATCGCCCAGTCGACGATCTCCTCGCTTACCATGGGCGAGCTGCGCGCGCTCGACGAGCAGGACGGCGCCACGTTCTATGAACGCCTGGACCGCGAGAAGATGAACTACGGCTGGATCGAGGGTTCGCCGGAGTTTAAGGCCGAGGTTGCCAAGCTGTATCGTCGCGAGGTCAATCCCGATCACATCCTGCAGACCAACGGCTGCACGGGCGCCAATCTCAACGCCATCATGGCCGTGGTCGAGCCCGGCGACCACGTTATCGCCGAGTGGCCTACCTATGCGCCGCTCTATGAGATCCCGCGTACGCTCGGCGCCGAGGTCGAGTATTGGGAGCTTCGTGAGGAGCTCGGATGGAAACCCGATATCGAGGAGCTCAAGCGCTCGGTGCGCCCCAACACGAAGCTCATCTGCATCAACAACGCATCGAACCCCATCGGAACGGTGCTCGATGCCGATGCGCTCGGCCAGATTGCCGAGATCGCCCGCTCGGTTGGCGCCTATGTGCTTTGCGACGAGGTGTACCTGCCGCTTGAGAACACTGAGGACTTTTTGTCGATGGCCGATGTGTACGAGAAGGCCATCGTCACCAACTCGGTGTCCAAGACCTATTCGACGCCCGCGGCCCGCGTGGGCTGGGTTGTGGCAGACGAAGAGGTATCTAACCGCATTCGCACGTACCGCGACTACACCATGATTTGCGGCGGCGTGTTCAACGACGCCCTGGCGACCTATGTGCTCAAGCACAAGGACAAGATCCTCGAGCGCAACCGCAAGATCGTGTTTGGAAACCGCGATATCGCGCAGGCTTGGATCGATACGCAGCATCGCGTTTCCTGGACGGCCCCGCAGGGCGTGTCTACCTCGTTTATCAAGCTTGATATTCCCGAGGACGACGAGGGGTTCTGCAAGCGCCTGCTGGCCGAGAGGGGAGTGCTGTTGGTTCCCGGTAGCCGCTTTGAGCTTCCCTGCGGCGCACGCCTGGGCTACTGCGCGAGCGAGGACGTTCTGCGCGAGGGTCTGAGGCTTTTGGGCGAGGCACTGGCGGAGTTCGATCGCTAGGATTCCGACGGCTCTCAAAACCGCTCAAATCTGTCTACGATTATCGATAACAGTCCCGTTTCCCATGAGGGGAGCGGGACTGTTTTTCTATACCGAGAAGTCAAGTTGTTACAAATGAGGCCATAAGGCGAGCCGGTATCCGATGGGCCTTATACTGAGCTTCCGGTGAACGGTATCCAACGTCTGGTAAACGGTAATTTGTTACCAGAAATGAATAGGACAAACTTTTTTCTGAATAAAAATGAAAATGGTTGAGACGCGGTATGAATCGCTAATTCTATTCATAGCTTTATTGGAAATATGCAATTTGAGGGTGGTTTAATAAAGTTAAGTTCCATTTGTTATTTGGATTGAAAACGCGTTTAAGCACGTAAATAAACTTTATTAAATCAAAGTGTGCCATGCGTGAAGTATATGTGTATGCCGTTCACCCCTCATATAAAACCGTTCGGGGGCGAGGTGGAAGTATGAACTGATTTTGGATATAAATATGTCGTCAGCAATAACGCCTCACACGGAGGGGCGCTAACGAATCGGCCCTGACAGGGGCCCGAAAGAAAGGTAGGAGGCCATGACGAAAGGTCTGCACGT
>NZ_JBDGAY010000046.1:0-1997 GCF_040910245.1 Collinsella aerofaciens | reverse complement strand
ATATCTAATACGGTTTTTCTTATCAAGTTGCCTTGACCATACACCCTGCAAATACTTCAACTGTTCGGGGTGTCCAGTCCCGGTGTATGGATGTTCTTTCAGCTCATCCAATAGCCTCTCTAACTTTTTGAAGAGTTGCGGAGAGGACTTTCTTAGCAACAGTACATGTTTTGCAGCTTCTTTTGAAAATTCTATCTCATACATTGCACTCATCCTCTATACGGTTCAAAAAATCATCTAATGATTCATCCTTCCGCATTTTAAAAGTTCGTCCCTGCTTAATATCCTCAATACCCCTCTGAATAGCCTCCAATTCTTCCCTTGAGGGGAAATCCTCTTCCGTAGCCGCATATACGACTATGGGGGCGGCATTACGACGGGAAACAAAGATTGTCTCTTTTTCAGCCAGTTCAAAATATTTCTTCTGATTGGCACGAAATTCACGCGTTGTAATTATCTGCATAATATTTATATATTTGATTTACACCGCAAATATAGCTATAAAAGTTCAACCTCCAAACTATTTGTGTACCTATTTGTGTACACGCCATTAAAAGCCATATTCAAGCCTACCGCCCGTTGGTTGGTGTTGCTTTGCTTTTTCCCCTCTTTTCGAGTTGATTTTCAGCCTTTTTCCCTCTAAATTCCCCTTGTCTGTTATAAGCATCGTCTGTAATATGCTCTATCACTTCTTCGCAAACGCCCATAAATAAAGGGATTAGAACATGTGTTTCCCCACACTTTGGGAGTTTAGTCCCCACACTTTGGGAGTTTAAAAGTAAATTAGTCCCCACACTTTGGGAGTTTTACCCCTCTTTTTTTGTTTTAATGTGGGGATTGTGTATATTTGCAGCAAATCAATCGTTTATGAAAAAGAAACTACCTATTACCAAGAATAAAGATGTTGTTGTTTCATGGGTATATACATGGTCAAAACAGCAAGACATGTCCATACACGAACAAAGAATAGTTCTTCGCATACTGGAAGCGTGCCAAGCTGAACTAAAGGGAGTAAAACTGAAAGATTATGCAGGCACGAAACGCAAGTTTGAGCATGGACTTTGGGATGTTGATGCACAAATGCATGTATCTGACGTTATTTTTTCCGGACGTGATTACAATGAAATCATAGCCGCACTCGATTCTTTGGCAGGACGTTTTTTTACTTACGAAGATGACGAGGAATGGTGGAAGTGCGGATTTATATCTAACCCAAAATATAAAAAACGCACTGGCATTATAACCTTTCGTGTGTCTAACGACCTTTGGGATGTGTTTACCAAGTTCGCCAAGGGGTACAGAGAATTTGAGTTAAACAAGGCTCTTGCGCTACCTACTGGGTATTCCCTTAGGTTTTACATGTTAATGAGTGGGCAGGTGTACCCTTTGGATATATCCCTTGAAAACTTGAAAGACCGTCTTGGCATACCTGCGGACAAATACAAGGACAAGAACGGAAAAGACAGAATAGATCATTTTGAGGAAAGAGTTTTGAAACCAGCAAAGGCTGCGCTTGATGAAAGCTGCCCATACACATTCAACTACGTAAAAGTGCGTGAAAACCCTAACAACAAACGTAGTAAAGTAACTGGATTTAGATTTTACCCTGTATATCAACCTCAATTCAGGGATGAAGAACTGGAAGTAAAAGAACTTCAAGCAAAAGTAACGGCACGTCACCAAATAGATAGCCATGTGTATGAATACCTCCGATATTCCTGCGGTTTCACTTCAGAAGAAATAAACCGGAACAAGGAAACATTTATAACTGCACAAGAAAATATTACTGACCTTATAAGAGAACTGGCTATCCTAAACGGAAAATCACGAGAAAAGAATAATCCAAAAGGTTGGATTATCAATGCACTAAAGGGGAAAATAAAGGAGTATAGTGCTTGATTTTCAAAAGGAAGTGCTATATTTGTGGATATTAACTTTAAATTATACCATTATGAAAAAGTTTTATTATGTTATTTTAAGCATGATAGCAATAGCTT
>NZ_JBDGAY010000045.1:0-2117 GCF_040910245.1 Collinsella aerofaciens | reverse complement strand
GACCGGTGGACGGCACCGAGCCGTACGCTTGAATTGAGAAGGGGGAGGCCTCGCGGCCTCCCCCTTTTTTGCGTTAAAGTCGGCATTCACTAAGCAATTAAATCAATTCAATCATCCACCGGTGAATATAAACGTTCACCGTTCTGTGGCCGGTTCTCTGTTCTCAATGGACTAATATTTGCTTTAGCGCGCTGATGCGCTTGTCCTGTTTTACATGGGTCGTTTTATTGATTGTGACGGAAGGACTCACATGGCAGATGTTCATGAGCTGCTTGATACTTGGATTGCCAATGTCAAGGATGAGGAGCTCCTCGCTGAGCTCAACACGATGAAGGAGCAGGGTGATGAGGACGCCATCACCGACGCTTTCTTCCAGGATCTCGCCTTCGGTACTGCCGGTCTTCGTGGCACTATCGGTGCAGGTACTAACCGTATGAATATCTATACGGTCGGTCGTGCGACCCAGGGATTCGCTGACTACCTTAATGCTACCTTCGAGCATCCGACGGTCGCCATCGCTCGCGATAGCCGCAATAAGGGCGAGCTGTTCGTTAAGACGACGGCTGCCATTCTTGCGGCAAACGGCGTGACGGCCCTCGTGTATCCCAAGATTTCTCCCGTGCCGACGCTTTCCTGGGCCGTCCGTGACCTTAAGTGCTCCGGTGGCATCTGCATGACCGCTAGCCATAATCCGGCGCCTTATAACGGTTATAAGGCCTATGGCCCCGACGGCTGCCAGATCACCAGTGAGGCCGCCGATGCAATTTCTAAGGCTATTGCCGAGACCGATACGTTCACCGGCGTGAAGTCTATGGACTTTGATGAGGCTCTTGAGCAGGGTCTGGTCAAATGGATCGATGACTCGTGCCTTGAGCGTTATTACGACGCCGTTCTCGCCCGCGGCGTGACTAACCTTTCTGCCGAGGAGATCGCTGGCGCTCCGCTTAAACTCGTCTACACTCCGCTCAACGGCACCGGCCTCATTCCCGTCACGACGGTGCTCGAGCGTGCTGGCATCACCGATGTCACGGTTGTTCCCGAGCAGAAGGAGCCTAACGGCGATTTCCCGACCTGCCCGTATCCTAACCCCGAGATCCGTCAGGCCATGCAGAAGGGCATCGATCTCTGCGAGCAGGTTCACCCTGATTTGCTGCTTGCAACCGATCCAGACGCCGACCGTGTTGGCGTTGCCGTCAAGAATGGTGATGACTACCTGCTGCTGACCGGTAACGAGATGGGCGTCCTGCTGCTCGACTATATTTGCAAGACCCGTGCCGCCCGCGGGGAGGATCTCACCAAGAAGGTTGCGGTTACTACCATTGTTTCTTCCGCCATGGTCGATGCTCTGGCCGAGGAGTATGGCTTTGAGCTCCGTCGCTGCCTGACGGGCTTCAAGTACATCGGTGACATCATTACCTCGCTTTCCGATGCTGGTGAAGTCGATCGCTTTATCTTCGGTTTTGAGGAGAGCTACGGCTATCTGGCCGGCGATCACGTACGCGACAAGGACGCGGTGAGCACTTCGCTGCTGATTTGCCAGATGGCTCAGTATTACAAGCTCCAGGGCAAGAACCTCGCCGACGCGATGCACGAGCTGTACGAGAAGTATGGCTACTATCACAACAAGACGATTTCGCTGAGCTATCCGGGTGCTGAGGGCGCGGCAAAGATGGCCGGCATCATGGCCGGTCTGCGCGAGAACCCGCCCGCGGAGCTCGCCGGTTCCAAGATCGAGGCCGTCGTGGATTACAACACCTGCGTGAACGGCCTGCCGAAGGCTAATGTTATTGAGTTCGATCTTGAGGGTGGCAATAAGGGTATCGTTCGTCCTTCCGGCACCGAGCCCAAGATCAAGCTGTACATCTTCGCTAAGGGCGCGGATGCCGCCGAGGCAGATGCAGCACTTGACGCGATCGAGGAGTCCGGTCGCAAGCTGCTGGCATAAGGTATTTAAGAGTCTATTGCTATAGATAGGCGAAAGAGGGGATCTCGGAAGCGAGGTCCCCTCCTGTTTTTAACCAGCCAGCCGAGAGTACTTATATGTGTAGGAAATGTGTACGCCCAGATTCCCGCCCGCGGGGGCCCTCCGGTCTGGCAATATATCTCCTTGCCGCGCG
>NZ_JBDGAY010000044.1:0-2342 GCF_040910245.1 Collinsella aerofaciens | reverse complement strand
CGCCTTTAGACGCGAGCCCGGGGCCCGTGGGTTATACCCTAAGAGCAAACCACCCTTTTTAAGGGTGGTTCTGATTTCCGAGCAACCCATCTGCAATTCCCATTTGGCCCATAGCTTTACGTTCTGCTTGTGGCCCTTGCGGGTACAATATGCAAGATATTTGGACGGTCAGAAGGAGCCTCATGAAGGAGTCCTCTCAGCATACATCTAAGCCCCAGGTCGAGGTTGAGGCCTCGGGCGGCGATGACAACAAGGGTGCACGTCGCGGTGCCATTTTTATCGGCGTCGTGCTGGTTGGCTATATCGTCTATCTGGTCGTGACCGGTCAGATGGGACAGTTCTGGGCCGCCATGTCGAGCGTCCAAGCCCCGTGGCTCGTTGCTGCATGCTTTTGCATGTTCCTGTACCTGTTCTTTGGCATCGTTGCCTATGCGATCGCCGTCTGGCTCGATCCCAATTCGCCCGTCGGCATTCGCGACCTGATCTCTGTCGAGGCGAGCGGTATCTTCTTTGGCAACCTGACGCCCATGATGATGGGTTCCACGCCTGCCCAGATCTACCGCCTGACCAAGGCAGGCCAAAACGTCGGCGAGGCCGGTGCCACGCAGTTCACGCGCTTTATCGTGTATCAGTTTGGCCTCGTTGCCTGGGGCGCCATTCTGCTGCTTGCCCGCATGCCGTTTTTCGCCGAGCGCTATGGCGATATGACGCTGCTGTGCGTCTTTAGCTTTGGCGGTCACTGCTGCATTCTGCTTGGCATCTTTGCCGTCGCGCTCATGCCCAAGACCGTCACGCGCGTCGCGCACTGCATCATCAATTGGCTCGAGCGAATGGGCGTCTCGGCCACCAAGATCGAGGGCTGGCGTACGTTTGTCGACGGCGAAATCTACTCGTTCTCCGTGAAGTTCAAGCTTTCGGCCGGTCACTTTTCGTCCATGCTGCTCACGGTGGTCATCACTATGTTGCAGCTCGCTTTTTTCTACCTCGTGCCGTATTTCCTGATGCTTGCCTTTGGCCACCACGAAGTCGACTTTTTCTCGGTCATGGCCGCGAGCGCCTTTGTTCAGCTTCTGAGCTCTGCTGTTCCCCTGCCCGGTGGCACCGGCGGCGCCGAGGGCGGCTTCGCGCTGTTCCTGGGTCATTTCTTTGGATCGGCTTCGACCGCTGGTTATCTGCTGTGGCGCCTCATTACGTTTATCGCGCCGACTATTTTGGCCGCGCCCCTGCTGGGCCTTAAGAGCGCTCACAACGAGAGTATCCATGCACGCTGGGATCGCGTGATGCGCAAGCTCGGACGAACGCCTCAGACGTCCTCTAAGCCTGCAAAGCCCCATCCTGTGCATACGGTTACCGTGGATCCCAATCAGCATGCTCAGAAGGCTTCTGGGGCCGTCAAACCGGCGCATAAGGCCTATGTGCGCCAGACGGGCGACGGCATCCGTGTGTCCCCGGCTGCTTTGAACAAAAAGAAACACCCTAAGGCGTAATAGTTGGTCGTGCGTTCTTCATGTTGCCGGGCATTTTTGTGCCGGATGGGGGATAATCCTCTTACGTTGATTAACTCTCATCTGTTGATGAATGCTCGCATTCTGAAGGGACATGTCCATGGCCACCAGCAAACCGCGTCTCGATCGCCGCATCGTTCGCAGCCGCAATGCCATCCTGTCTGCGTTTGAGCGCCTGTTGATGGATAAGCCGCTTGCTGACATTACGGTGAGTGCCATCGCGCGTGAGGCAAATGTCGATCGCAAGACCTTTTACGTACACTTCGGTACGGTTGACGGCCTGCTCGATGCTATCGCCGTTGATGTGGTGGAGATGATTGCCGACTCGGTCGAGAAAACGCTTGCTTCTATGGACGGCGACACGAACGAGCGTGCCCTTGGAGCGGCGGCAACGTTTTTTAAGACCATCAACGAGGCACTTTGCAATAACCTCGTGCTCAATCGCCAACTGATTGAAAACATTCCGCTCGACGATTTTATGACGCGTTTGCGCGTGCCGCTCGAACATGAGATTGCCGAGCGCGACTTGCTGCCCCACGGCCTCAAGGACGAGATGTTCGACTATTATCTGGCGTTTTTGCTTTCGGGCATTATCGGCATTTACCGTACGTGGGCGCTCTCCGATGGCTCGGTGCCCATCGAGCGCATCTCGGAGGTCGCTAACGATCTGACGTTGAACGGACTATCGAGTCTGGAGTCTCGTTTCGAATAGCACTAGCGCCTTATCCCCATTACAGTCTGAAGTGGGCCACCGATAAATTTCGATGGCGAGCATTCGGCGCATTGCCTACGATACGGGCAAGCCCCGAGGGGCCGCCGATCGGGCGCCTCCGGATG
>NZ_JBDGAY010000043.1:2715-3013 GCF_040910245.1 Collinsella aerofaciens | reverse complement strand
CCATTGAGAGAGGCTGCCGTTTGGTCGCTCCCCCTTTGGGGGCGGGGGGGGGTTACATACCCATACCGAAACCTCTGCTTCTGGTGATTTGCTTGAGTAGGTCTTTCCCCTCTTCCATAGCTTTTGATATGTTTGGGAAATGATGCCTTAAAGCCTCCAGTTGTTCGGAATTGAACAAGTCTTTCATCTTACCAAGTTCTTTTTTCAATTCCTTGGTTTCGGTCTTTAGTTCTTGGTTCTCCGTTCTTAGTCGGTTACTGGTTGTCCTTGCATTGTCCATTTGCTGTCTATAATACTC
>NZ_JBDGAY010000043.1:0-2602 GCF_040910245.1 Collinsella aerofaciens | reverse complement strand
GTCCATTTGCTGTCTATAATACTCCTTGTCGTTCTCGGCTTTGAATACCTTTGTGCCGTTTCGCTCTTTTTCAAGTATAGCCTTTCCCAGTCTATCGGATAGCTGTTCATTTTCCCCCTCTAAAGCCTTTATTTTGGCTTTTAAGGCATCTTTTTCCCTATCGTTAACCGTTTTCCCTATCAAGCCGTAAAACTTCTCTGAAGCCTTAGAAATGAGTTTTTGGACGTTCTTCTTTGTTTCAATGGAACGTAGTTCTTTCTGAAGCTGAAGAAGCTGGTTTTGCACGTCCTTGTGCTTGTCTAATGCACTGGATATATCGTTTGATAGTTCCTGAAGCTGTTCTTTCGCACATTCGGTCTTGTACTGCATAGCCGATAAGTGTTTGCGATCAGAAGAAACACCACGTTCCATGCCCAGTGCTTCAGATGCTATGGTTTGGAGTTCTGCCATGTCATCACGCGATAAACGCACACTTTTCCCATTCGGCTGCGTCCAATCGAAAACTACATGGGCATGAAGGTTAGGTGTCCATTGCTTTGCGTTCATGTATCCTTCGTCCTTGTGTATATGGATTTGAAATGCTTCGATACCGAAACGTTCTTTACAGACCGTGGCAAACTGCTGGAGTTCCTGCATGGTGGTTTCTTGTTTGATTACTATTACCCCCTCCCGTATGGGTGCTGCTTTAGTCTGCATCTTCTGCCCAACCGTATCGAAATATCTCTGTTTCGCACTCTCCAGCCGATGGGAGATGCTATCTCCAACCCAGCTTTCATTCAAATGACTAAGTTCCGGACGAACATAGTCCAACTCTTTTTCCCTAAAGTTGTGAATCTCGCTCCCCGGCTTCACTGCTTGTACATGAATACTTGTTGCTCCCATAAGTTAACATTTTTGTGACAATCGATAACAGCCGGTGACAGCCGGCTGACAGGGGGTTAAGGGGGCTTGTCCCCTTACACACGTACCCTTTAGGGTGCTAGTGTGCTATCACCATACTGCATAGGTGCGAAGTTAGTGAATGTTTTGTAAATGCACAAATAAAGGGGAAAACATTTGGATTTGCGACAATAAAGTACTACCTTTGTTGCTGACCAAACGGTAGCCGACCGATACGGGAGAGTTACCAAAATACAAGCCGCTGGAGTTAATTGACGGACATCCGACATCTCCAGCGGCTTTATTTTTGCCTATCTGCTTCGTCTAGGCATACCAGTACCTCTACTAAAAATGTACTTCAAAGATACTTATTTTCTACCGACTTGATAGTTTTTACCCCATATTCTTGGACATTTTTCCCCCATGAGGTTATCTTTGTAGGGTGAAAGAGAAACCCATAAACGGGGATAGATTGAATGCTGGGAAGCATAAACAATCGGGGTAAGGTTAGCGAACCTTGCCTTTCATCCCCCATTATAACTTTACATAGAGGAACTTTATCTATCCCCCCCCCGCCCCCAAAGGGGGAGCGACCAAACGGCAGCTTCACTCAATGGAGTGTTACAGTTCATCAAAGCCAAGTGATAATTGTCGTTTCTCTGCTTCTTCTTTCTTTTGGGCAGCTAAAGTCTTTTTCCGAACGTATGTTTTTGTAAATGAAACCCTATCCCCATTAAAGACAATCAACGGATTAATGAACCAATTATATTCGTTTGGACCTCTTGCTATGATTTCACTTTGTACGAGCTCTGCCAATCCTTTGTATATGGCTTTGTCTGATTTGTATTGGGTGTATTCTAAGCATTTTCGCCTATCGAAAATTATCATATCATTCTTAGGCTTCATGCAAGTTAGAATATACCCGAAAACCCGAATAGCTGATTGTGATAGATTGAAAAAAGCGGCAAAATTCGCAAGGTATAGTTTTGCAAATTGCTCTTCATCTACTTCTATTTGTCGGATAAACGAGGTTTTGAATACTTCTCCTGTATCTGTATCAGCAACAGCAACTACAGCTTTTTTATCACTTCCCGTACTACTTTTGTATTTCTTAACAACGTGATTTTCAATCCCTTCAATTGCTTGTTTCATAAAGGGGTTTTCTTCGTTTTTTTGAAAATCGGTTAATTTGAGTACTTTCTTATTTTCCATAAACATTCTATTTAGGCAAATTTGACTTTCTATATATCGGTGAAAAAGTATAATTTGATTTTCCACAAAGGAATATTTAAATTTCCATTAATACAATAAAAAAGCAAAATATATTTTCCTTTTTAACATCTAATAGGAAAGAGTGACTTTCTAATATGGAAAATCAGATTTTCCAATATGGAAAATACCCTATATTGAGTATCAACTACTTAACTTATTCTATTTCTTAAGTTCTTATTATACCCTAAAAACGGCATATAATCAACTACTTAAAAAATCATCGGTCGGGGAGCGCCCAGCGGCAAGGGGCGGGACCACCCGTCCCGACGAGCGCCCACACCATAAACTTTTTTTCGAATAAGCACACAACCGTTTTTCGAACCCTGCAAAATTTCTTCCGAATCCGAACGACGTAACACTCCATTGAGAGAGGCTGCCGTTTGGTCGCTCCCCCTTTGGGGGCGGGGGGGGGGTTACATACCCATACCGAAACCTCAGCTTCTGGTGATTT
>NZ_JBDGAY010000042.1:0-3032 GCF_040910245.1 Collinsella aerofaciens | reverse complement strand
CCTTGCACCTGCCGTCTATCGACCAGGTAGTCTACCTGGGCCCTTACCGGAAGGAGAACTAATCCCTGGAACGGCTTCCCGCTTAGATGCCTTCAGCGGTTATCCGCGCCGCACGCGGCTACCCGGCCGTGCCGTTGGTCGACAACCGGTTCACCGGAGGTGCGTCCACCCCGGTCCTCTCGTACTGGGGGCAGCCTCCATCGATTCTCCTGCGCCCACGGAGGATAGGGACCGAACTGTCTCACGACGTTCTGAACCCAGCTCGCGTACCGCTTTAAACGGCGAACAGCCGTACCCTTGGGACCTGCTCCAGCCCCAGGATGCGATGAGCCGACATCGAGGTGCCAAACCTTGCCGTCGATGTGGACTCTTGGGCAAGATCAGCCTGTTATCCCCGGAGTACCTTTTATCCGTTGAGCGACGGCCCACCCACTCGGGGCCGCCGGATCACTAGAGCCTGCTTTCGCACCTGCTCGGCTTGTGGGCCTCGCAGTCAAGCCCGCTTGTACTCTTGCATTCAAAAGGACGGTTGCCGACCGTCCCGAGCGGACCTTCGCGCGCCTCCGTTACCCTTTAGGAGGCGACCGCCCCAGTCAAACTGCCCGCCTGGCACGGTCCCCGAGCCGGTTGACGGCCTCGGGTTAGGACGCCGGTCGCGCGAGGGCAGTATTCCAAGGGCGGCTCCCCGGGGGCTGGCGCCTCCGGATCTTAGCCTCCTGCCTATCCTCTACACGCGGGACCAGCGGCCAATGCCAAGCTGCAGTGAAGGTTCACGGGGTCTTTCCGTCCTTCCGCGGGTAAGTCGCATCTTCACGACCAGTGCAATTTCACCGGGTCCATGGTCGAGACAGCGCCCAAGTCGTTGCGCCTTTCGTGCAGGTCGGAACTTACCCGACAAGGAATTTCGCTACCTTAGGACCGTTATAGTTACGGCCGCCGTTTACCGGGGCTTGGCTTCGGGGCTTCGCCTTAACGGCTAACTCCTCCGCGTGACCTTCCGGCACCGGGCAGGCGTCAGACCCTATACGTCGCCTTGCGGCTTCTGCAGAGTCCTGTGTTTTTGGTAAACAGTCGCTTGGGCCTCTCCACTGCGGCCCGCCTCCGCTCCCCGGGCAAGCCGGTTCACGTACGCGCGGGCACCCCTTCTCCCGAAGTTACGGGGCCATTGTGCCGAGTTCCTTGACCATGGTTGACCCGATCGCCTCGGTATGTTCTACCCACCCACCTGTGTCGGTTTGCGGTACGGGCGCGCACGCGCCTGCCTAGGGGTTTTTCTAGGGACCTCGGGCTCACTCGCTTCGCTCAATCGCTTCGTCCGGAGCCTCGCCCTCGTGCGGACCGGATTTCCCTGGTCCGCGGGCCGCGCTCCATCACGGGGACGTCCAGAACCCCGCCGAGCCACCCCCATCCGTCGCCCCGTCGGTCGTAGCGCCGCGTGCGCGGTGCAGGAATGTCTGCCTGCTGCGCGTCGGCTACGCCTCCCGGCCTCGCCTTAGCCCCCGACTGACCCTGGGAGGATTAGCCTTGCCCAGGAAACCTCGGGTTCACGGCGGACGAGTTACTCTCTCGTCTCTCGCTACTCATGCCAGCATTCTCACTCCCATGCGCTCCACCGTCGGTCGCCCTCCGGCTTCTCCGCCCATGGGAAGCTCCCCTACCGATTCTATAAATAAAATCCCGCCGCTTCGGTGTCCAGCTTAGCCCCGTGTATTGTCGGCGCATGTCCACTCGACCAGTGAGCTGTTACGCACTCTTTGAATGGATGGCTGCTTCTAAGCCAACATCCTGGTTGTCTGGGCGGACGCACATCCTTTGCCACTCGGCTGGAACTTGGGGACCTTAGCGGGCGGTCCGGGCTGTTTCCCTCTCGAGCACACAGCTTAGCCCACATGCTCTGACTGCCGCGCTCTGGGCCGCCGGCATTCGGAGTTCGGTTGGATTCGGTAGGCGGCGAAGCCCCCTCGTCCATCCGGTGCTCTACCTCCGGCGGTGAACGCGCGACGCTAGCCCTAAAGCTATTTCGGGGAGAACGAGATATCTCCGGGTTTGATTGGCCTTTCACCCCTATCCGCAGGTCATCGCCGCCGTTTTCAACCGACGTGCGTTCGGCCCTCCACGGGGTCTTACCCCCGCTTCAGCCTGCCCACGGATAGCTCACCCGGCTTCGCGTCCGCGGCGCGGGACTCAAGTCGCCCTGTTAAGGCTCGCTTTCGCTACGGCTCCCTTTCGGTTAACCTCGCCCCGCGCCAGCGACTCGCTGGCTCATTCTACAAAAGGCACGCCGTCACACCATATAGGTGCTCCGACTGCTCGTGGGCGCACGGTTTCAGGTACTGTTTCACTCCCCTCCCGGGGTGCTTTTCACCTTTCCCTCACGGTACTGGTGCGCTATCGGTCACAGGGTAGTACTCAGGCTTGGATGGTGGTCCACCCAGGTTCGGACCGGGTTTCACGTGCCCGGCCCTACTCAGGGACCGCGTCGCGCCGTCCGGTCTGGGTTCGCGTACGGGGCTGTCACCCGCTGCGGCCGGCCCTCCCATGCCGTTCCGCTCCCCAGCCGGACCTGCGCCCGGGGGCGGCAGCCCCCGGATGCGCGGCCCTGCAACCCCGTCGGCGGAACCCCTGCCGGGTATGCCCGCTCGACGGTTTGGCCATCGGTCCCCTTTCGCTCGCCGCTACTCGGGGAGTCTCGAGATTGATTTCCTCTCCTCCGGGTACTTAGATGTTTCAGTTCCCCGGGTTGTCCTCCCCCCGCCTATGCGTTCAGCGGGGGGATATGCACACTGCTGTGCATGGGTTCGCCCATTCGGAGACCCCCGGGTCGAAGGATGTGTGCTCCTCGCCGGGGATTATCGCAGCTTGCCGCGTCCTTCATCGGCTCCCTGTGCCAAGGCATCCGCCGTGCGCCCGTGGTATCTTGCGGGACCGCATCGGGCCCGCGGGATATCCACGTGTCGCTAATTAATCTAATTAATCGATATCATGAATAGCGCTCGTATGTCGCAATTCGGGTATCTCATACCGCGGCACAG
>NZ_JBDGAY010000041.1:0-3262 GCF_040910245.1 Collinsella aerofaciens | reverse complement strand
CTGACGTTCAATCGTCGGGCATGGCCAAAAGGCCTATGCCCTCCTCTTTCACGTCACCTTGCTCGCTCTGGCGGGCTTGCAGCGTCGAGTGGTTCCGGCGTTTGGTAAAACGCCGGAACGCAAGTCGCCCCCTCCCGCGCACGGAACGGGAGGGGGCTAAAGGTAGGAGTCTACCGGTGGGTTGAACCCACCGGACAGACGATGACCAGGTGATCCTTTACAGGATCGTCAAGGTTTCCGTGGGGTACCCGTTGGGTACTTAGAGCAGCACGCAGGCGACGGTCAGGATGACGGCGCAGACGACGGAGAGCGCGACGATGAGCTTAAGGGCAAACTTGAGCCAGGTCGTCCACTCGATCTTGGCCAGGGCGAGACCGCCCATGATGGCACCGGAGGTCGGGGTGAACAGGTTCACGACACCGATAGCAGCGGAGAAGATCATGACCATGACCTCGGGCGAGAAGCCGAGCTTAACAGCCAGCGGTCCCATGATGGGCATGGAGACGGTAGCCATACCAGAGGTCGAGGGAATCAGGAAGGACAGGCCGAAGTAGACCAGGAAGCTCATGGGAGCGAAGATCACGCCGGACAGGCCAGCCAGAGCATTGGCGGCAGCGTCGAGGACGTAGACGTCGAGGCCGGTGTTAGCCATGAGGACGGAGATACCACGGGCGAGGGCGATGACGAGAACAACGGACATCATGTCGGCAGCGCCGGTGATGAAGGTGTTGACGATCTGCTTCTCGGACAGGCCTCCGATGATACCGATCAGGACGGCCATGAGGAAGAACCAGGTGGAAGCCTCGTCGAAGTACCACTGGCCAATGGGCAGGCCGGTGATCAGGGCAGACCAGCCCTGGACGACGGCGTTACCGTCGGCATCGTAGACAGCGCCAGCGTCGAAGAAGTTGGCGACGCCCTCGTTGAGGTCGGCCAGCGGGATGAAGCCGACGATCATGACGACGAAGGTGAAGGCGAAGGCGATCAGAACACCCTTCTGACGACCGGTGAGCTTGACCTCCTTGTGGACCTCGGAAGCAGCCTTGCCGTGAGCCTCTTCGGCGTCCTTGAGCTCCTGCATCGACAGGATGGTGGAACCCTTGTCAGCCTTGACCTTCTTGGCATAGTTCATCACGAAGAAGATGGACATAGCGGTAGTGACAATCCACAGGACGGCACCGAGGCCGATGATGATGGACTGGTTGACCTCAATGCCAACGCCGGTCAGAGCGTCGACGGCAGCGCCGACGGCGAACGGGTTAACCGTGGAGCCCAGGCAGCCGCAGCCAGCGCCGAGCAGGACGGTAGCGGCACCGACCATGGGGTCGAAGCCAGCGGCCATCATGGTAGCGGCGAGCAGGGCGTAGAAGGGAACGGTCTCCTCGCACATACCATAGGTGGTGCCACCGAGGGAGAAGATGAGCATCAGCACGGGAATGAGCATAATCTCGTTGCCCTTAAGCTTCTGCACCAGAACGGCGATGCCGTTGTCCAGGGCGCCGGTCTCGGTCATCATGCCGAGGAAGCCGCCCAGGATCATAACGAAGAGGCAGACAGGCAGAGCGTCAGCGAAGCCCAGGATCGGGGCGGTGCAGAAATCGCTCAGACGGGCTGCGGTAACCGCGCCGCCGGACGTGCCGGAGACGATAACGGTAATCACTGCAACAATTGCCAGCAGAGCTAGAAGAATGGTGAACGATGAAGGCATACCGCGCTTTTTCTTAGCGGTCTCAGTCATGGTTCTCATCCCCCCTTCATAAATCATTTAACTTTCTCGCGCGAAGCGGATCTTCCGTGCCGTGCCCACCGCCCGACGCGAGATATTTACCAGACAAAGCCGCTCGGGGTGTGCAGCAAGACACCCCGAGCGAGATGCTAGATGCTCTTACTTGAGCGTGGCGTACATAACAGCCTTGATGGTGTGCATGCGGTTCTCGGCCTCGTCGAAGACCTTGGAAGCGGGGCTCTCGAAGACCTCGTCGGTGACCTCCTGCTCGGTGATGCCGAACTGCTCGCACTTCTCGGCGCCAATCGTGGTGTTGGTGTCGTGGAAGCTGGGCAGGCAGTGCAGGAAGATGGCACCCGGGTTGGCCGTAGCCATGACCTCGGAGGTAACGCGATACGGGGTGAGCTGAGCGATGCGCTCGGCCCAGACCTCGTCGGGCTCGCCCATGGAGACCCACACGTCGGTGTAGATAACGTCGGCACCGGTGACGCCGTCCTTGACGTCGGTGGTCAGCTTGATGGTGCAGCCGTTGGCCTCGGCGATGGGCTTGCAGGCCTCGATGACGTCGTCGGCGGGCATGCACTCCTCGGGGCCGCAGGCCACGAAGTTCATGCCGAGCTTGGAGCAGACAACCATGAGGGAGCGAGCAACGTTGTTCTTGCAGTCACCCATGAAGACGAGGGTCTTGCCCTTGATGTCGTAGTTGAAGTTCTCCTGGACGGTCAGGATGTCGGCGAGCATCTGGGTGGGGTGCCACTCAGTGGTCAGGCCGTTCCACACGGGCACGCCGGACTTAGCAGCGAGCTCCTCGACGTCGTCCTGGGCAAAGCCACGGAACTCGATGCCGTCATACATGCGGCCGAGAACGCGGGCGGTGTCCTCAATGGACTCCTTCTTGCCCATCTGCGACGAACCGGGATCGAGGTAGGTGACGCCCATGCCCAGATCCATGCCGCCGACCTCGAAGGCGCAGCGGGTACGAGTGGAGGTCTTCTGGAAGAGCAGAACGATGTTCTTGCCCTCGAGATAGCGGTGCGGAACGCCAGCGCGCTTCATGTCCTTGAAGTTCTTGGAAAGCTTGAGCAAGTACTCGATCTCCTCGGTGGAGAGGTCGAGGAGCTTGAGGAAGCTACGGCCGGAGAGGTTAACACCCATGGTTCGTTTCCTTTCGAAAAAATGAATTACGTAAGTATTAGTGTTGCCCGTTTGACGGGCGAAACCGGTGCGGTTGTAGGGGGACCGCACCGGAAACGGAAAGACTTAGAGGTCCTCGCGCCAGAAGGGCATGCTCATGCAGCGCGGGCCGCCGCGGCCGCGGGAGAGCTCGGCGGAGGGCACGACGAGAAGGTCCAGGCCCTCCTTGTACAGCACGTCGTTGGTGACGGTGTTGCGGGCGTAGACGCAGATCTTGCCGGGCTCGACGCACAGGGTGTTGGAGCCGTCGTTCCACTGCTCGCGAGAGGCCGCGATCGGGTCGCCGCCGCCGCAGGGGATCAGCTTGACCTGGTCGACGCCGGTGGCGTCCTCCAGGACGTG
>NZ_JBDGAY010000040.1:0-3873 GCF_040910245.1 Collinsella aerofaciens | reverse complement strand
AGGAGCTCATGGAGGAGTTTGGCTCCGTCAACAAGGCGTAAGCGTCGCTAAACTTCTCGCCGGAAGCCCCGTCCCCCTACACTGTTTCCTTGCGCTCACCTGGCTTCGCCAGAAGTCGCGCCAAGGAAACAGTTCCGGGGGACGGGGCTTCCTTCGTTTAACGCCGCAGGGTTACAAGTCTGAATTCATTTTTATAGGTACCGTTTATCGGCGTTGAGAGCTCCTTTGTTGGGGGCTTTCTTTTTTATCTCGGTACAATGGGGGTTGTCTATCGTTCGACGCGGGAGTGGTTATGGCTGTTGTTGATGTTTTACCTGCTGATGGGAAGGTTATTGACGAGGGTCCTGTTGGTTGCTCTGTTGATGTTTGTTGTGATGATTTTCGTCATCTCGATATTGGTCTGCCGCCTGAGATTCTTCGACTTAAGGATGCTGGATATTTGACGCAGGCTGTTGCTGCTTGCGATCGCCTTTTGGAGCAGAACCCTGAGCCTTCGCTGGCTGCTTGTGTTCGTGCCGAGCGGTATCGCATGCTCGAGACGCCGCTTCATTTTTCGGTGTCGCGCGATCAGGCTATTGCGATGATTCGCGAGGAGTGGCCAGAGTTTACCGAAGAGCAGTTTGACGACCTGATTAATCGCAAGCGTATTGACTGGCGCTTTATCGATGGCGAGCTGTTCGTTCTCGACAACTTCCTCAATTCGCTTCGCGTGTATCCCAAAGAGGTCCCCGGCATGCGTCCCGATCCTGCGGACGGCATAGCGCTGCGTAACCAGATGCTCAGGGAGATGGAGTCGCAAAACGGGTTGAGTCGCGTCATCACGCTTAAGGCAACCGTGTCTGTCCCCGGGGCTCTGGAGGGAGAGACTGTTCGCGCGTGGCTACCCGTTGCTGCCGCCTGTCGTCAACAGTCTCATATCGAGGTTCTCGATATGACGTCGGAGGGCACCGTTGCCTCTGAGAACGTTTCGGCTCGTACAGCCTCCTGGACATCTTTGACTGAACATTCATTCTCGGTGACCTATCGCTATCACATCGATGCCGCCTATTGCGATATCTATGGTGGCGCGCTCCCATCGCATCCCTGTATGGACGCGCCACTACCCGAGGACACCTCCGAGGACCGTCCGCACATTGCGTTCACGCCGTATTTGCGTCAACTGACGACGCGTATCATTGACGGGCTCGTCGATCCGCTCGACCGCGCTCGCGCCATCTATGATTATCTGACACAGCATATCGACTATCGCTATCAGCCACCGTACCTGCTTTTGGGATCTATTGCCGACGACTGTGCGCATTCTTTACGCGGCGATTGCGGCGTTATGGCGCTCACGTTTATCACCATGTGCCGCATCGCGGGCGTGCCTGCCCGTTGGCAGAGCGGCCTGTATGTTGCTCCCGATTCGGTGGGGCCGCACGATTGGGCCGAGTTCTACACACCCCAGACCGGTTGGCTTAACGCCGACGTATCGTTCGGTTCCTCGGCGCGCAGGATGGGGGAGGAGTGGCGTCGCCAGCACTACTTTGGCAACCTCGACCCGTGGCGTATGGTGGCCAACAATCGATTCCAGGCTGAATTTGTGCCTGCTTTCGATGGCATGCGCGAGGATCCCTATGACAACCAGATGGGCGAGGCCTCGGTTGATGGGCGTGGATGTCGTAAGCGGGAGATGTTGCGCAAGGTTGAGCTTATCGAAATGCTCGAAGTTCCATTTTCGGACTAATCAACAGAAAGCTGTGATAAACTAACTCACGCATTACGTGCCCGAGTGGCGGAATTGGCAGACGCAGTGGACTCAAAATCCACCGTTGGCAACAACGTGCGAGTTCGAGTCTCGCCTCGGGCACCATACATGCAAGTGAGCGTTCAAGGGGGTCAAGGCCCCCTTTTTCGTGCCGAACTCGCGTGAGCGCGCGGAGCGTCAAGCAAACAGGCCTGTGGCCTGTTTGTAGCGGAGCGTGGCGAGGGCGCCATGCGCCCGAAGCCCGGGGCTTCGCGGAGCGAAGGCCCTTCGAGTCTCGCCTCGGGCACCATACATGCACCTGCGCTTCAAGGGGTTCAAGGCCCACTTTTTCGTGTACGTAATGTGATAACGCGCGGTACGTGTTATTATTCGCAAGGCGTTGTTCCCGCAATGCCCTAAAGAGGAACCCGAGGGTTCCCACCTTTTGGCGCCAATGAGCAGCTGACTGGTCATACAACCTAGATTCCCTTCCTCATACCGAGGATGTCTATGTGTACGACCTGGTTGCAAAGAAGCGCCGGGTTATTTTTTTATGAATGGAGGTAGGGAAAATAGCTAAGTCTGATGACACCCGCATCAACGACGAGATCACCGCATCTTCGTGCCGTTTGATTGGCGTCGATGGCTCTCAGCTCGGCCTGTTCGCTATCCGCGATGCCCAGCGCGTTGCTGACGATCAGGGTCTCGACCTGGTCGAGATCGCTCCCAACGCGGAGCCGCCGGTCTGCAAGGTCATGGACTATGGTAAGTTCAAGTACCAGCAGGCCATGAAGGCCAAGGCCGCTCGTAAGAACCAGTCCAAGGTCGAGGTCAAGGAAATGAAGTTCCGACCCAAGATTGACGTTGGCGATTACGAGACCAAGAAGGGCCACGTTCTGCGTTTCCTCAAGAAGGGCGCACGCGTTAAGATCACCATCATGTTCCGCGGCCGTGAGATGGCTCACCCGGAGCAGGGCCTTAACGTTCTCGAGCGTCTCGCCGAGGATCTCAAGCCTTACGCTACGGTCGAGTCCAAGCCTAAGATGGAAGGCCGTAACATGCTTATGCTGCTCGCCCCGATTAAGGGCGCCTTCGATGAGGATAAAGCGGCAAGCGATACTAAGTAACTAGTGTTCTGTAACCGATTAAGGAGTATTTCATGCCTAAGATGAAGTCCCACAGCGGCACCAAGAAGCGTTTCCGCAAGACTGGTACCGGCAAGCTTATGCGCGCCAAGGCTTTCAAGAGCCACATCCTGAGCAAGAAGTCCACCAAGCGTAAGCGTGGCTTCCGTCAGGAGACCGAGATCGCCGCTGCCGACCGCAAGGTCATCAAGTCGCGTCTCGCCTAAGTTCGCGTTCCCGTTTTTCGTTTTACCGTCTAGGAGTTGATAGAACATGGCACGTATTAAGCGCGCTGTTGCCGCCAAGAAGAAGCGCCGTACCGTTATGCACCGTGCGAAGGGTTACTACGGTGCCGCTTCGCGTACTTACAAGCATGCTAAAGAGCAGGTCCAGCACTCCCTGCAGTATCAGTATCGTGATCGCCGCAACAAGAAGCGCGAGATCCGTTCTCTCTGGATCACCCGTATCAACGCTGCTGCTCGCCTGAACGACATCTCTTACTCTCAGTTCATGCACGGCCTGAAGGTTGCCGGCATCGAGCTCGACCGTAAGGTCCTGGCTCAGATGGCTTACGAGGACATCGAGTCCTTCAACGAGCTGGCTGCCATTGCCAAGAAGGCTCTCGAGGCCTAATAGATTCTGTTGAATCGCTAGGGGAGTGTCGCACTGTGCGCGGCGCTCCCTCTTTTTTATCGAAAGCGTTGGTTTACATAGCTAAAAGCGCGGGTAGATAGACACTTACAGGTGACCGATCTTTATATATCTCTTAACCGAAGGGTCATCATGTGATACGTGCAGTATTTCTGCACCAGTCTTTCTATAACTTATATAGGAAGCGATATGTTGTGTAGGACTTGTGAAGAGTGGAATTGACGTCCCACATCGCTTCGCGGTCTGGCAATATATCTCCTTGCCGCGCGGCCCGGTCGAACCGGATCAGCCGCGGGGCGTGCACCTTGAGAACCGGATACTGCGAGGATGGACACTTCCGAGTGTCGCATCCGGGCAGACATCGAACCATTT
>NZ_JBDGAY010000039.1:0-5062 GCF_040910245.1 Collinsella aerofaciens | reverse complement strand
CGGGCATCCGGATCCATCGAGTGCGCAGGCGCTTTTTGGTGCCGCGGCTACCCGCGAGTGCCGGCAGGGCGCTTGGTGTCTCGCTGGTCCTCGGCTTCGCCTGCGGGATCGCTCGACTACCAAGCGCCCTGCCGGCACTCGCGGGTAGCCGACCAAAACCGCCTGAAGGGTCACATTTATCTGATAATTGAATCCCTGGCGTTATGTCGCTCGCTGACTGCGTCAAAACAGTGACGGTTTTTACCACCATCCAAGATTCTTCTGTAACGAGTTGCTTACGTATCTTCAGGGCTCTCCGTACTATCATGAATCAGATTGAAGAGAGATGATGATAGGGAGCGCCTATACATGATTGAGCTGCTCAGGCGTTTTGGTGGTAAGTTTCGCCGGTATATGGTGATTGGTCCTGCGTGCAAGTTGATCGAAGTAATCTTTGACCTGCTTACGCCGCTGGTGATTGCCCAGATGATTGATAGGGGCATCGGCGTGCACGATGTGAACGCTGTCGTCCACTACGGTATATTGCTTGCCGCCATGGCCGTGATCGGCATCTCGTTTACGCTCGTCTGCCAAAAGATGGCGGCGCTGACCTCGCAGGGCATGGGCACCGACATTCGCGGTGCGCTCTACCAGCACATCAACAAGCTGAGCTATGCTGAGCTCGATCGCTTTGGCACGCCGTCGCTCATCACGCGCATTACCAACGACGTCAACCAGGTGCAGCTCGCCGTGGCGCTGGGCGTGCGTATGCTCATCCGCTGGCCTTTCCTGGCGGTGGGCTCCATGGTCGCGGCCCTTGCCATCGACCTTAAGCTCGGCATGATCTTTTTGATTTGCACGCCCGCTATCGGCCTGGTGTTTTGGTTTGTCATGGCGCGCTGCATCCCGTACTACAAGCAGCTGCAGGCAAAGCTCGATCGCATCGCGCTTATTTGCCGCGAGGGTCTTTCGGGCGCCCGCGTGGTCCGGGCGTTTGTGCGCGAGGGTCACGAGCGTGAGCGTTTTGCCCAGGCGGCCGATGGCCAGGCGTGTGT
Source organism: Collinsella aerofaciens (assembly GCF_040910245.1). Classification (GTDB taxonomy): domain Bacteria; phylum Actinomycetota; class Coriobacteriia; order Coriobacteriales; family Coriobacteriaceae; genus Collinsella. Next base: position 4,028 of record NZ_JBDGAY010000039.1, on the reverse strand, counting down.
CGCAATTGCGGTGGGCAAGCTCTCGTCGATCCTTAACCCCGTAACGTTTCTGGTGATGAACCTGGGCGTGTGCGCCATCCTGTGGGTGGGCGGCATTCAGGTCAACGTGGGCGAGCTCACGCAGGGCCAGGTCATGGCGTTCGTCAACTACATGACGCAGACCCTGACCTCCATCGTGTATGTCGCCAACCTGGTCGTGGTCTTTACCAAGGCGAGCGCCAGTGCGTCGCGTCTCAACGAGGTGCTCAATTGCGTGCCGAGCATCACCGACGAGGGCAACCAGCCGGTCGCGCTGCCCAAGCCGGGCAATGTCGCTCCCGTTCCTGCGCTGAGCTTGAGCCATGCGAGCTTCTCGTTTGGCGCCGGCGCGGCCAATGCTGTCAACGATGTGACGCTGGAACTCCCACTGGGCAAGACGCTCGGCATTATTGGCGGTACGGGCAGTGGTAAGTCCACGCTCGTCTCGCTCATCCCGCGCCTGTACGACACGGGCGCCGGCAGCGTGTGCGTGATGGGTGCCGACGTGCGCGCTTGGCCGCTCGACCAGCTGCGCCATGTGGTTGCGACTGTTCCGCAGCGCGCGTCGCTCGTGAGCGGCACGATCCGCAGCAACCTAACCTGGCGCGACGAGTCGGCGGCCGACGAGGAGCTTTGGGCGGCGCTCGATATGGCGCAGGCCAGCGAGTTCGTGCGCAACAAGCCGCAGGGGCTCGACGCCCCGGTCGAGGCGGGCGGCAAGAACTTCAGCGGCGGTCAGCGCCAGCGCCTGACCATTGCGCGTGCCCTGGTGGGCTCGCCGCAGGTTCTGATCATGGACGATTCCGCCTCGGCGCTCGACTTTAAGACCGACGCGGCGCTTCGCCATGCCATCCGCGAGCGCAGCGCACGCGGGGCCGCCGCGGGCGGACTCCCGCTGACCACGGTGATCGTGAGCCAGCGCGTCTCGACCGTGCGCGATGCCGACATGATCTGCGTGCTCGACCACGGCTCGGCCGCGGGCCTGGGTACGCACGACGATCTGTATACGACCTGCCAGCTCTATCGCGAGATTTGCCAGTCGCAGCTGCGCCGCGAGGAGCTCGAGGGCCAGCAGGGGAGCGCGACGCCCGCATCCGCCCCGGCTGCCCCGGCATCCACGTGCGCAAGGGAGGGCTGCTAAATGAATCCGTACACTTCGTCCGGTTCGGTCGCCACGATGACGGCCAATGTGTCCGGCAACGACAAGCTCAACGACCTGGGCGACGGCCCACGCCAGCCTGGCGACCCTGAGCGCTATCCCGTGGGCGCGGTGACCCGCCGCCTGATGGGCTACGTCCGTCCGCACCGTATTTCGTTTACGGCGTCGTTTGTGAGCGCCGCCATCTCGGTGATCTTGCAACTCTATACGCCCATCCTCATCGGCGAAGGCATCGACCTGATCGTCGCCGCCGGACAGGTGGACTTCGATGCGCTGCTGCCGCTTGTCACCAAGCTCGCGATTGTCGTCGTAGGTGCTGCGGCCTTCCAGTGGCTGCAGGGCTACTGCGTTAACCGCCTGTCCTACGAGACGGTGCGCGACATGCGCGTGGAGGCGAGCGACAAGCTCAGCCGCATGCCGCTCAGCTTTATCGACAGCCATGCCCACGGCGACCTTATGAGCCGCGTGGTCAACGATGTCGACCAGGTTGGCGATGGCTTGCTGCAAGGCTTCACGCAACTCTTTACCGGCGTTATCACCATTGTGGGCACGCTCGCGTTTATGCTCTCCATCAACCTGACCATGACGCTCGTGGTGGTGCTCGTCACGCCGCTTTCCATTTTTGCAGCCGGCGCCATCGCTAAGCTTTCCAACAAGAGCTTTACGGCACAGCAGCGCATTCAAGGTCAGCTCGGTGGCCATATCGAGGAGTATGTGGGCGAGCAAAAACTGGTGGATGCGTTTGCCTACGGCCCGAACGCCCAAGCGCGCTTCGACGCCCTCAACGCCGAGCTCTATACGGCAGGCGAGCGCGCGCAGTTTATGGGTTCGCTCTCCAACCCCGGCACGCGCTTTATCAATAACATCATCTATGCCGTGGTCGCTGTGATCGGCTGCGTGGGCGTGATCACGGGCGTGCCCGCGGCGCTTACGGTGGGCGGCGTGCAGATTTTCCTGTCCTATGCTAACCAGTACACCAAGCCGTTCAACGAGGTTACCAACGTCATTACGCAAATCCAGACGGCGTATGCCTCGGCGCGCCGCATGTTTGCACTGCTCGACGCCCGCGAGCAGGAGCCCGATGCGCCAGACGCCGTGGAGCTTGCCGCCCCGCGTGGCGAGGTGACTTTTGAACACGTGGACTTTAGCTATGTGCCCGACCGCAAGCTGCTGCAGGATATCTGCATCGAGGCCAAGCCCGGCATGCGTTTTGCCCTGGTCGGCCCCACGGGCTGCGGAAAGACAACGCTCATCAATTTGCTGCTGCGGTTTTACGATATCGATGCCGGACGCATCATGGTCGATGGCCGGTCTTCGCGTGGCTACACGCGCGCAAGCCTGCGCCGCGCCTTTGGCATGGTGCTGCAGGATACGTGGCTGTTCGAGGGCACGGTGGCGGAAAATATCGCTTACGGTTGCCCGGATGCCACGCGTGAACAGGTTATCGAAGCCGCCAAGCGCGCGCACGCGCACAAGTTTATCGTGCAGCTGCCAAGCGGCTACGATACGGTCATCGGCGAGGACGGCAGCATGTTTAGCCAGGGTCAAAAACAGCTGCTGTGCATCGCGCGCGTCATGCTCACCGACCCGGCGATTCTGCTGCTGGACGAGGCGACGTCGAGCATCGATACCCGCACCGAGCTGCAGGTGCAGGCGGCATTCGACGAGCTTATGGCCGGCCGTACGAGCTTTGTGGTGGCGCATCGCCTGAGCACCATCCGCAACGCCGACTGCATTCTGGTGATGCGCGACGGCGAGATTATCGAGCGCGGCACGCACGACGAGCTGCTAGCGACAGGCGGCTTCTACGCCGAACTCTACCGCAGCCAATTCGCCCAGTGAGCAAGCCCGTGGGGCAAATTAATCAGGTTTGTTTGTCCCATAGAGCGATCTTGTTATATAGCGTTCTACCAGCGCGTGAAACATTTTGACGATACTCCGTGACACAATTTGACGGCGTTTTGTGAAACAGTTTTTCGGCCATTCGTGCAACGTTCTGCGGCGGTTTCAATCCGAAGTACATACTGTTCGAAATCTGTCCAAAGATGTCGTCTGCGTCGCCAATCGACAGACGGTGGTTTACATCTGTCACGTTAGTACTAAGATATTCATCTAATAAATTGCATTAGTGGCTTTAGTTTTGGGGGAAACGAGGCAACGTGACTATGACGTGCTCTTTGGTGGTTAACAGCAAGAGCGGTAATACCAGGATGGTTTCGGGCGCGATCAAGCGTGCCCTACAGGCTGCAGGCGTCGAGTTTATTCACGCTGCCGCGTTGAGCGACGATGCGGACGCAGATCAGGTTGCGCGCGAGGCGCAGGGTGCCTGCGCTGCCGATTCGGTGCTCGTTGGCTTTTGGTGCGATAAGGGCGCATGCACGCCTTCGGTCGCGGCGTTGCTCTCCGCCTTGCACGGCAAGCGCGTCTTTCTGTTCGGTACCTGCGGTTTTGGTGCCGATCAGAGCTATTACCAGCAGATTATCAATCGTGTGACCTCAAATTTGGCCGATGATGCCGAGCTGGTGGGCTGGGCAATGTGCCAGGGCAAGATGGGCCCCGCGGTCAAACAGCGCTACGAGGCCATGCTCGAGCAAGATCCCGACAACGCGCGCTATAAGATGCTGCTCGACAACTGGGTTGCCGCAAAGGACCATCCCACCAAGGAAGACCTGGATAACATGGCTGCAGCCGCCAAAAAGGCCGTGCTGGGGGAGTAGCTCCCATCGCTGACGGCGGTCGGTCCATCTTTCTAAATGAAACGTCCTCCCGGGCGTCGGGGCACGAAGTTCCCTGCTCTACAGTCCTGCGCAAGACGAAGGCCACATTAAGTGGCCTTCTTTGCGTGCGGAAC
>NZ_JBDGAY010000038.1:0-6153 GCF_040910245.1 Collinsella aerofaciens | reverse complement strand
GGCGTGTCCGGGGCTTCCGGAGGGATGCGAGGGTCGAGCGACTACAGCGCGAAGTCGCCGCCGACGAGCGTGGAGACGGGCTCCTCGTGGTAAACGGCGGAGATGGCCTGGGCGAACTCCTCGGCGACCGAGATGGTCTTGATCTTGCCGCCCACCTCGACGGGAATGGCGTCGGTGACGACGCACTCGACGATCGGGGCGTCGTTCAGGCGCTCGATGGCCGGACCGGAGAAGATACCGTGGGTGGCGCAGACGTAGATGTCGCCAGCGCCCATAGCCTTGAGCTCCTTGACGTTGGCGCACAGGGTGCCAGCGGTGTCGATCATGTCGTCGTTGATGACGCAGGTCTTGCCCTTGATGTCACCGATGATGCCCATGACCTCGGCGGCGTTGTGGCGCGGACGGCCCTTGTGGGCGATGGCCAGGTCGCAGCCGAGCATGTCGGACAGCTTCTTGGCGGCCTTGGCGCGACCCACGTCGGGGGAGACGACAACCAGGTTGTCGGTGTCGAAGTGCATGTCGTTGTAGTACTGGCCAAACAGCGGCAGTGCGGACAGGTGGTTAACCGGGATATCAAAGAAGCCCTGGATCTGACCCTGGTGCAGGTCGAGGGTGATGATGCGGTCGACACCGGCGCGCTCGAGCAGGTTGGCGACGAGGCGGGCGGTGATGGGCTCGCGCGGGCCGGCCTTGCGGTCCTGGCGGGCATAGCCGTAGTGGGTGATAACGGCGGTGATGGAGCGGGCGGATGCGCGCTTGGCAGCGTCGGTGGCAATGAGCAGCTCCATGAGCATGTCGTTGACGTTGCCGCCAGCCACGGACTGAATCAGGAAGACGTCGGCGCCGCGGACGGTCTCGTCGTAGCGGGCGTAAATCTCACCGTTGGCGAACTGCTTTAGCGTAAGGCCCGAAAGCTCGACCCCAAGGTACTCAGCGATCTTCTGAGCGAGGGGACGGTTGGAGGAACCGGAATACACGCGGATGGACTTGCGCATATTCTCCGACTTCTCGGGATCATTAATCGGCATTACCCTTCTCCTTTATACATCGAATGCCATATAGATGCCTTGTTGCATTGTAACCGCGCGACGGGGTTTATCGAGTCTTGATAACGTCTTTACCGTCAACGGACACGAACCGACCACTCATCCGGTCGCGCAGGTCACGATAGAAAAAAGAGCCGTCCTCATGGAACAGCTCCTTTTGTGCTTGGTAAAACGTTATACCTCGTCGTTCTCGTGCAGACGGCGGCGATAATCGGCGGCCCAGCCCTCGATATTTACCTGACGGGCGCGGCCCAGACCGAGTGCGTCGGCCGGGACCGGCTCGGTGATGACGGAGCCGGCGGCCACGAGTGCGCCGTCGCCAATCTGGGCGGGCGCGACCATCATGGTGTCGGAACCGATGAAGGCATCCTTGCCGATGACGGTCTTGTGCTTGTGGACGCCGTCGTAGTTGCAGGTGATGGAACCCGCGCCCACGTTGACGCCGGAGCCCATGGTGGTATCGCCGATGTAGGACAGGTGGGGCACCTTGGAGCCCTCGCCGATCGTGGACTTCTTAATCTCCACGTGCGTACCGGCCTTGGATCCGTCGAGCATGTGGGTGCCCGGGCGCAGGTAGGCGCGCGGGCCGCAGTCGACGCCGTTCTCGATGACGGCCTCGATGGCGATGGTCTCATCGATGATGCAGCCGCTGCCGACAGTGGTGTCGGTGAGGCGGCTGTTGGGGCCGAGCTGGCACTCTTCGCCCACGGTGACGTGACCGATCAGATGCGTCTGCGGCCACACGACGGTGTCGCGGCCGATGACGGCATCGGGGCCGATCCAGGCCTGCGTGGGGTCGATGAAGGTAACGCCCTCGGCCATCCAGTGCTCGTTGATGCGGTCGCGCGCGATGGCGGTGAGCTGTGCGAGCTGGATGCGGCTGTTGACGCCCAGGCCGTCGCGGTAGTCGTCGCAGTGGAAGATGGAGACTGCCTGGCCGTGACCCTTGAGGATTTCGAGCATGTCGGGCAGGTAGTACTCGGACTGCGCGTTGTCGTTGCCGATCTCGTTGATGTGGGCGGCGAGCTGCGCGCCGTCGAAGGCGTAGCAGCCGGCGTTGCACTCGAGCAGCGTGGCGGCCTGCTCGGGCGTGCAGTCCTTCTGCTCGATGATGCGCTCAATCTGGCCGTCGGCGCCCAGCTTGATGCGACCGTAGCCGAAGGGATCGGGCGGGGTCATGGTCATGACGGTGCAGGCGAGCTCGCCGGTGGCGACGGTCTGCGCGAACTTGGCGATGGTGTCGGCGGTGATGAGCGGCAGGTCGCCGTTGAGCACGACGACGGGGCCTTGCGCGATGCCGCAAGCCTCGAGCGCGACCTTTACGGCGTGGCCGGTGCCCAGGCGCTCGGTCTGCTCGACGCACTCGACCTTGGTGGCGCTGTTGGCGTAGGCGCCGTCGATGAGGGCGCGCATCTCGTCGGCGTGGCTGCCGATGACGACCACGACGCGGCTGCAGCCGGCCTTGATGGTGGCGTCGACGATCCACTGGACCATGGGCTTACCCAGGATCTTGTGCGAAACCTTGCAGTGGTTCGACTTCATACGGGTGCCCTCGCCGGCAGCGAGGATAATTGCGGTTGCGTCCATGTGATCTCCTGTTACGTTATAGAGACGTGTGTTTGGAAACGATACACGGCGCAATATGATACCGCAGGCATATGATGAGCGCGTAGCGATTGGTGTGCGACGGCCGATGTCGCTGCCGCCGGCGTGGTGTTTGCGCTGCTTGCGGGCGGTGCCGGCAGTGCTTCGGCGTCGGTGATTTGGCGGGAGGGCGGGGATGCCTATGGACAACATGCGAGAGGGTTCGGGCGCCGAGCCCGTGGGGGCATTTTCAATGTCGCATCCGGCGATGCCGGCACTCTATATTGTGTTGACGCTGGGGCTCACCATGTTCTCGATGCAGCCGGTGCTGATTGCGCTGTCGCTCGCAGGCGGGCTGGCGTATGGATTTGCGACGCGCGGGGCTGCCCGCACGATGGGCGCACTTCGCTGGCAGCTGCCGGTGATTTTGATTATCGCGCTGGTCAATCCGCTGTTTAGTGCATCGGGCTCGACCGAGCTGTTTCGTATTGGCATGCGCGCGGTGTATCTAGAGAGCATGGTTTACGGCCTGTGCATGGGCGGACTGTTTGTGGCGAGCGTGCTGTGGTTTGAGGCCGCGGCGTCGATGCTCGAATACGACAAGGTACTCGCACTGTTGGGCAACGCCGCGCCGGTGATCGCGCTCATGATCTCGATGTGCATGCGGCTTATCCCACAGTTTTTGCGCCGCGGCCGCACGGTGCTGGCGGTGCAGGACGCGGTCGATGTGCCGGGGCGTGCGCCCACCGATCCCGTGCGTTCGCGCCTGCGGGCATCGAGCGTGCTGATGGGCTGGGGCATGGAAGATTCGCTTGAGCGCGCGGATGCCATGCGCTCGCGCGGGTGGGGCGCCGCGACGCGTCGCACGACGTACGCGCGGTATCGGCTGGGGCGCGGCGACGCTGCCGCGCTGGTGGGGCTTGCGCTGTTTGGTGCCGCCGCGGTGGCAGTGGCATGGACCGCGACAACGCAGTATTCGTTTTACCCGCAGCTTTCGGTGCCCGCGCCGTGGCTGGGCTATGTCGTGTACGCTGTCTGGATGGTGCTGCCCTGTGTGTTGCATGCGATCGATGAGAAGAGGTTTGGCTGATGGCTCGGTTGGATAGGGGCCCGGTGTCGGGCGCGGCGTGCGGCCCGGATATGCCGGCGATTGAGGTGCGGAGCCTGAGCTTTGCCTACCCCGGGGCTGATGCTGCGGTGCTCGAGGGGCTCGACTGGTCTGTTCCCCAAGGTGCATTTGCGCTGCTTGTCGGCGGTACCGGATCGGGTAAGTCGACGCTGCTCTCGCTGCTCAAGCCCGAGATTGCTCCGGCGGGCGAGCGCGCTGGCGAACTGCTCGTGCTGGGCGAGAACGTTGCCGACATGGACGTGCCCGCGTCTGCGGAGCGCGTGGGCTACGTGTTCCAGGATCCCGAAAACCAGATTGTGTGCGAGACCGTGTGGCACGAGATGGCGTTTGGCCTAGAGAATCTGGGTGTGTCGCGCGACGAGATGCGCCGCCGTGTTGCCGAGACCAGCTATTTCTTTGGTCTGGAGGATTGGCTTCATCGCGATACCGATACGCTTTCGGGTGGCCGCAAGCAGCTGCTGTCGCTTGCCGCCGTTCTGGCGCTGCGTCCGCGCGTGCTGTTACTCGACGAGCCCACGTCTCAGCTCGATCCCGTTGCCGAGAAGAATTTTCTGCACGCGCTGTTTCGCGTGAACCGTGAACTGGGCTGCACGGTTGTTGTGGCTACGCATCAACCGCGGCCGATGCTCGAGTATGCGACGTGTGCGTACCGGATTGAGGGCGGTCGCGTGCGCGAGGTGGCGGATATGGCTTCTTTGGGGCGCCGAGAATCGCTGTTTTCCGATGACATGTTGGGGTGGGGTGCCATCCGATGTGCAAAAAACGGAGTATTCAGCAGGCGTGAGGACAATTTGGGCTCTCTGGAGCCACCCGGGGACGTATCGAGCGCGAAAAAAAGTTTGGAATTGGACAAATCGTCCGAATTTGTGGCGCAAACGTCGCTCGAGAACGGCTCGGAAGCCCTCCCGCGCACGGATGGAGGCAGAATACTCCAAAAAATGCACGGCGGGTCGGCTACCACCCTGTCGGAAGGCTGGTTTCGCTACGATCGCGCGGGCGGTTGGGTGCTGCGCGGGCTCGATGTGACGTTTTCGGCCGGCGCGGTGCATGCGGTCGTGGGCGGAAACGGCTGCGGCAAGTCGACGATGCTCTCGGTGCTGGCCAAGACGGCTAAGCTGCAGCGTGGCCGCATGGTGCGTGGGGCGGCCTCGGCGGCGCTGCTGCCACAGAATCCCAAGGCATTGCTGGTCGCCGAAACGGTGCGCGACGAGCTGATGGAATGGGCTTCGACCTGCGGATACGACGAGGCCGCAGCACAGGAGCAGACAGCGCGCCTGGGTCTGGCGGGCTTGGAGGCGCGTCACCCGTACGATCTTTCGGGCGGTCAGCGCCAGCTGCTTGCGTTGGCAAAGCTGCTGTTGATTGGTCCGGAGCTGCTGCTGCTTGATGAACCCACCAAGGGCCTTGATCTGACAAGTCGCTGCATTATCGCCCGAGCCCTGCGCGAGCATGCGCAGGCCGGCGGCACCGTCGTCATTGCCGCGCACGACTTAGACTTTGCCGAGCAGGTGTCCGACGACGTCGCCATGATGTTCGACGGCGAGATCGCCTGTATGGAGCCTCCGGCAGATTTCTTTGCCGACAACGTGTTCTACAGGGCGTGATGGGATGACGGATCATCGCGCCTCGCGCCTACTCGCAAAAATGGAGATCCCGCTGTTGTTGGCGGTACCGGCAGTGATGACTGCGGCGTTGCTGGCGGGCATTGAGCAGGCGGCGCTTGCCATGCTGGTTGTAGTGACGCTCGTGCTCGCACTGTTCTTTGCGGGCTACGAGACCTCGCGCCCGGGCCTGCGCCAGATTATGCCCACGCTGGTTCTGGCGGCGCTGGCCGCGGCGGGGCGCATCCTGTTTGGGCCCATTCCCGATTTTAAGCCCGTGAGCGCTATCGCCATTATCGCGGGTGCGACACTTGGCCGTCGCAATGGTTTTATGGTCGGCGCGTTGGCGGCACTGACCAGTAATTTCTTTTTTGGACAGGGCATGTGGACGCCGTGGCAGATGTATGCCTGGGGTCTGGTTGGCTATGTTGGCGGCGCGCTGGCGCATGCGGGCGCGTTTGATCGCGCCGATGGAACCGTGCGAATGCCGGCGCTGTTGGCGTATGGCTTTGCCTCGGGCTTGCTGTATGGCGTCGTGATCAACGCGTATGACATCATCGGTTTTGTGCAGCCGCTCACCTGGGCAGGCGCCGTAGCGCGTCTTGCTACGGCGGTGCCGTTCGATATCACGCACGGCCTCGCGACCTGCGTGTTCTTGGCCGCCTTGTACAAGCCTTGGTGCCGTCGCATTAACCGTGTCGTCGTGAAGTACGGGCTGTAATGGCGGTTGCGCCGGGGCGAGAATCAATATTGCCTTGGTGTCATATCAAAACTATGCCGGTTTACGGGGCTG
>NZ_JBDGAY010000037.1:0-7094 GCF_040910245.1 Collinsella aerofaciens | reverse complement strand
GCGCCGCTGACCGGTGGACGGCACCGAGCCGTCAATCGACTTGAAGAAGGGGGAGGCCTCGCGGCCTCCCCTTTTTTGTTTAAGTCAGATCTAACAAACTCGCTGTGTTTTATGACCCTCGTTTGTCGCATCTTCCGTTAACGGGCTACAATAACTTAGTCTGTGCAATATGGAGGTGAACATGGCTGAAGCTGGTATCGGCGTTGATATCGTCGAGATTTCCCGCATGAAATCAATCCTTGAAAAGACGCCGTCGTTTGCTCGGCGTGTGTTTACCGAAGAAGAGTGCGCATATTGCGACGCTTCATCGCGTCCTGCGGCGCACTATGCGAGCCGTTTTGCTTCTCGTGAAGCGGTTCTCAAGGCTCTTGGTACGGGCTTTAGCCAGGGCGTCGGCCGCAAAGACGTCTCGGTAACGCGTGATAACCTCGGAAAGCCTAAAGCAGTGCTTTCAGGTCGAGCGCTCAAGATTGCTCAAGAGTTGGGTGTCGTTGAAGTTGCGCTTTCCACTACCTTGACGGGTGATTTGGCCGTAGCCAATGCCATTGCGATCACCGAGGATGCTCGACCTAAGCCTAAGGAAGAAAAGGTGAGCACCAAGGAACGCGTTGCACAAACGTTTAAAGAGGCTCGCTCGGTTTTAGATGAGCTTGAGCAACTGCAAAATTCAGCTTTAACGGAGCACCTGGGCGATGCTTCGCGAGATACGCTAGGAGCATAGATGAAACCGGTTTTGAGTACCGAGGAAGTCGTTCGTCTCGAGGATATTATCGAACGCGAAGGAACTTCGAAGGCCGAACTTATGGAACTGGCGGGTGAGTTTGCTGCTACTGAAATTCTAAAACTCAATCCCGATCGCGTCCTTGTTCTGGTCGGTTTTGGCAACAACGGTGGCGACGGCTGGGTCGCGGCTGATATCTTGAGTCATAAGGGCGTTGACGTGGATATCGTGTCTCCGGTTGAGCCGGATGAGATTCCCGCCGCTCTGGCTCGCCATGTTGCCCGCCGTACCGCCGGTCGTGACGTACATGTGTGCGTCGGTCCCTCACGAGATGAGCTTGAGGTTTTGATCGATAAGGCCGACGTTGTTGTTGACGCTATTTTTGGTACCGGTTTCCACGGTGACCTGCGTGCGCCGTTTTCCATCTGGATTCCGACGGTTAACGACTGCGCCGACCATGTGGTGTCCATCGATGTTCCTTCGGGTCTGAATGCCGAAACCGGTGTTGTCGACGACGACTGCATCCGTGCCGAGCGTACCGTCACGATGATCACGCCCAAGATTGGCCTCTACAGCGCTGATGGCCCCGAGTACGCCGGTGATCTGGTGTGCGGTAGCCTCTATGATCGCCTTGATGAGGTCATCGATGATGTCGATCATGCCGCCGAGATTGTCGAGCCCGGTGACCTGGTGGATTTCTTTGCTCCGCTGCCCACGAATATCGATAAGTATTCTCGCGGTTCCGTCCTTATTGTTGCCGGCTCGGCGCAGTATCCTGGCGCTGCTATTATGGCCGCCAAGTCTGCTGCCCGCGCGGGTGCCGGCTATGTGGCTGTCGCGACGCCCGATGCGTGCGCCAATCTTATTCGTATGGCACTTCCCTCGATTCCGGTTTTTGCTATTCCGTCCGATTCCCGCGGCTCTTTTGGTGCCGCTGCTCGTATGACCGTGTGCGAGATTGCAAAGAAGTACAGCTGCGTACTGTGCGGTCCCGGCATGACGACGTCTGCCGGTGCCATGCAGGTGGTTTCGGGCTTGTTAGAGCTTGATGTGCCGTTGATCCTCGATGCCGATGCGCTCAACTGCCTTTCTAAGATTGCTATCGACGGTATCGATAGCAACCCTGAGATGTACCGCCGTGAGCAGCCGCTCGTCATGACGCCGCACTATCGCGAGCTTTCGCGCTTGGTTGCCGGTGACGAGGTTAACGATCTGGGGACTGCAATTGCGGCCGCGCAGAAGGTTGTCTGGGCTGCTGGCTCCGACAATCTCGTAGTTATTGCCAAGGGGCCGACGACGGCTATCTGTGGCGTTGAGCGCGTGCTTTTGCCGCTCTCGGGTCCGGCGTCGTTGGCGACTGCCGGTTCGGGCGATGTTCTTGCGGGCATTTTGGCTGGCACACTGGCTACCATGCGTGATGAGATGGATCGCTGGGAGCTGCTGTATTCGTATGCTGTTGCGCTTCACAGCTACGCGGGTTTTGCCGCGGCGACGGAGTATGGTGAGAAGAGTGTTATTGCAACCGACCTGATCGACTTGATCGGTCCTGCCATGGAATTGGCGGCAAAGGATGCACTCGATGATCTGGGAATCATGGACGAAGGGTCGGATGACTAATCATGAATAAAGCCGATTTGACGCGCTGGTCCTGGGTTGAGATTGACCGAGGGGCGCTTCGCCGCAACACGAGGGCTTACAAGAATCTGCTCGATCCACGTCAGCGACTGTGCTGCGTGGTCAAGGCCGATGCCTATGGCCATGGTGCCGTCGAGTGCGCCAAAATCATGTATTCGGCCGGTGCCGACATGTTTGCCGTGGCGACGGTTAGTGAAGGCGTTGAGCTTCGACAGGGCGGGATCACAAAACCCATCCTGATCCTAAGCGAGCCGCCTATCGAGGCTATCCCCACACTGCTTGAGTTTGACATTATGCCTTCGGTCTATACGTCCGATTTCGCCCTTGCCTATGGCGAGTGCGCTGTCGCGGCAGGCAAGGTTGGCAAGTACCATCTAGCCATCGAGACGGGTATGAACCGCATCGGTGTTCACTACACGCAGGTGCTCGACTTTGTTCGTGGCATTAGCTTCCATCGCGGTATCCAGTGTGATGGCGTATTTACGCACTTCGCCACGGCCGATGAACCTTCGGGTTGGGACTACAAACTGCAGTGCCAACGCTTTACCGAAGCCGTTCAAGCCATTAAGGACGCGGGTTTTGAGTGCGGCATCGTGCACTGTGCCAACACGCCGTCCTCGATGCTCGATCCCTCGATGCGTTTTGATATGATTCGCGCCGGCGTTGGCTTGTACGGCATGCAGCCATGCGAGCTGAGCGGCCGCGTGATGAAGCTCGATCCTGTTATGAGCGTCCATGCGCGCGTGACGCGTGTGGCGCATCCTGCGATGGGTGAGGGCGTGGGCTACGGTTTTACCTACCGCGTACCGCGCACACGCGTTCAGATTTGCACGCTGCCGATCGGTTATGCCGATGGTCTTTCGCGTACGCTCTCCAATCGTATGGACGTGCTGTATCGCGGTGAACGCATTCGTCAGGTGGGTAACATCTGCATGGACCAGTTTATGGTCGCCATCCAGTCCAATCCGGCGCATGAGATTCCCGAGGCCGAGCATGGCGACGAGATGATCATTGTCGGCCGCGATGGTGATGCCGAGATTACCATGGACGAGATGGCTCGCCTGCGCGGCACGATTAACTACGAGGTTGCTTGCGGCTTTGGCATGCGTCTCGACAAGGTCTACGTGTAGGAGCCACTATGGGTGTCATGCACATCCCCGGACATAGTCACCAGGCGCCGCGCGAGGTTGCGCTCGAGGAGATTGAGGCTGTTTTAGGCGACTGTCATCTCTGCCAGCTCTATCAGTCGCGCCATAACATCGTGTTTGGCGTGGGAAACCCCCACGCCCGCGTAATGTTTATCGGCGAGGCGCCGGGGCGTAACGAGGATCTGCAAGGCGAACCGTTTGTGGGGGCGGCGGGCGAGGATCTCAACGGCATCCTGTCGCTGGCTGGCCTCAAGCGCGAAGACGTCTACATTGCCAACGTGCTTAAGTGTCGCCCACCGGGAAATCGCAATCCTCGGCCCGAGGAAGTGCTGGCCTGTTCACCGTTTTTGCGTGAGCAGATTCGAAGCATTTGGCCCGATATCATCGTGACGCTCGGTAACCCCGCGACGCACTTTGTGCTTAAGACCGAGATTGGCATCACCAAGCTGCGCGGCAGGTTCCATCAGATGGGGCATTTTGTGGTGATGCCCACGTTCCATCCGGCGGCGGCGCTGCGTAATCCGGCGTGGCAGGAGCTGCTGGAGGAAGACTTTAAGATGCTGGGCGACTATCTGGAGCGGCATCCCGCGCCAGAGGGTGCCTCGGAATAATAAGGAGCATATATGTCCCTGGAGCGCCTGGGGGTAGGTATTTATAAAACGGCTTGCTCTGTCGATACGGAGCATTTTGGAGAGCTGGTTGCGCCGTGCCTGGAAGATGGTGATGTGCTGATCTTGACTGGCGGCCTCGGGGTGGGCAAAACCCACTTTACCAAGGGCGTTTCGCGTGGTTTGGGCGACGGCCATATGGTCACGAGCCCCACATTCGCACTCATGGCCGTTCATGACCAGGGGCGTATTCCGCTGTTTCACTTTGACCTGTACCGTCTGGAGCATGCTTACGAGCTCGAGGATACGGGCATTTTCGATGTACTGGGCTATGAGGGTGCCTGTCTGTTGGAGTGGGGCGAACAGTTTCAGGACGAACTGACGGACGAGTATCTTTCGGTAACGCTTAAACGTGATGAGAACGATAGCGACGTGCGAACGATAACGCTCGAGGCGCACGGCGAACGCGCAGCAGAGCTATCCGATTTGATTGATAAGGCTGTACAAGATGAGCTTGCATAACGATTACGCGCTGGTGGTGGCGCTCGATACTTCGACCGATATGCTTGCCTGCGCGGCAAGCTGGATTGATGGGCAGACGGGCGAGGCGAAGCTGGTGAGTGGCGACCATATGTGCCGTCGCCATGCCAATGTGGAGCTCGTGAATACCGTCGATAGCGTGCTTGCTCAGGCTGGCATGGACCGTGCCGACGTGGGCAGTTACGTTGTCGGCCGCGGTCCGGGTTCGTTTACCGGCGTGCGTATCGGCATTTCCACCGCCAAGGGCTTGGCGTGCGGTGCCAACGTGCCGCTGTTGGGCGTGTCGACGCTCGATGCCTGCGCATGGACCGCGTGGAAGGCTGGCGTGCGTGGCAAGCTCGGCATTCTGGCCGATGCCATGCGCGGCGAGGTGTATCCGGCTTTGTATGTGCTGAGTGATGAGGGCCTCGAGCGTCAGTTTGAGCGCGAGCACGTGGTCAAGGCTGCCGTGGCGCTTGATGAGTGGCGCCAAGCCGCGGACTGGGACCAGGTTCAGCTGACTGGCGACGGTCTCGTGCGCTATGGCAAGCTGCTGGGCGAGGATGAGGCCGCTCGCTGCGTAGAGCGCGGCTTGTGGTGGCCTTCGGGCGAGGGTCTCCTCCTTGCGCATGCCGCGGGTGACGGCGACCCGGCCCGCGTCCTACCGATCTATACGCGCCTTTCTGACGCCGAGGAAAACGAGCGCAAACGCCTCGGTCTTGCCGAGAGCGCGCAGAGCGAAATTACGGGCGTCGCCGATGAGCTCGCCGGTCGCCATCTGCAATTCCGTCCCATGGGTGCGGCGGATGCCGAGGGCGCGAGCGCGCTGGAGGCTGCCTGCTTTGAAGGCGCTGGGCACGAGGCGTGGACGCCGGGTATGTTCCTGTCCGAGCTGGGCGAGGATGTTGCGGCGCCGCGCAGCTGGTGGGTGGCGCACGACGACGGTCAGCTGCTGGGCCTTGCCGGTGGCATGGTCGTGGACGGTGACGTGCAGATTCTGGATGTTGCCGTCGACCCGAAGCATCGCCGCGAGGGTATTGCCCGCAAGCTGCTGTCGCACGTGAGCTACGATGCCCAGATGCTCGGCTGTACGACCGCCTCGCTCGAGGTTGAGGATGGCAACGAGGGCGCTATTGCGCTCTATGCCTCCCTGGGCTTTACCGAGGCGGGCCGCCGCCGCGGTTACTACGGTGTTGGCAAAGATGCCATCGTCATGACGGCGCCACTGCCCTTGGTGCTCCCGGTTGACAACGCTTCGCCCGAGCCGACGGCGGCTGAGCAGCGTGTATGGCCGCTACCTGCACCCGAGCGAACCGTTGAGGAGCGCGCCGAAATTGAGCGCCGTCGCCTGGTGCTTGCCATCGAGAGTTCGTGCGATGAGACGGCTGTGGCGATTATCGATGCGGACGGTAATATGCTGGCCAATCAGGTTTCGACGCAGATCGATTTTCATGCCCGTTTTGGCGGCGTAGTGCCCGAGATCGCTTCGCGCAAGCACGTTGAGGTTATCGTGAGCGTCGTGGACGCGGCGCTCGAGGATGCCGCGGCATCGCTTGGTCTTGAGGGCGGAGCCATCGCGCCGAGTGAACTCGCTGCTGTTGGCGTGACACAGGGGCCGGGCCTGGTGGGTGCTCTGGTGGTGGGCGTCGCCTTCGCCAAGGGATTTGCCTACGCTGCCGGCAAGCCGCTCGTGTGCGTCAATCACCTTGAGGGCCATCTGTTCGCCAACCTGCTGGCGCAGCCCGATCTCAAACCGCCGTTTATCTTCACGCTCGTCTCGGGCGGTCATACCATGCTTGTTCACGTCAAGGCGTGGGGCGACTACGAGGTGCTCGGCGAGACGCTCGACGACGCCGTGGGCGAAGCCTTTGACAAAGTGGCTAAGGCGCTGGGTCTGGGCTATCCCGGCGGCCCCATCATTTCCAAACTGGCCGAGACGGGCAATCCCCGCGCGATTGACTTCCCCCGTGCGCTCAATAGTAGGGGAGACTACCGCTTCTCGCTTTCGGGCCTCAAGACGGCGGTGACGCTCTACATCGAGCAAGAGACCAAGGCCGGGCGTACGATTCATCTGCCCGACCTTGCGGCTTCGTTTGAGGCCGCGGTCTTTGACGTTCAGTACAAGAAGGCCAAGAACGCGCTGCATGCCACCGGGTGCAAGGAGTATTGCATCGGTGGTGGCGTCTCGGCCAATCCGCATCTGCGCGAGATGATGATCAAGAAGCTCGGGCGCCAGGGCATCCGCGTGACGGTGCCGCCTCTCTCGGCATGCACCGACAACGCCGCCATGATCGCGGAGGTCGCCCGCCGTAAATTCGATCGAGGAGAAATCTCGCCGTTCGACGTCGACGCCGATCCAAACATGACGCTGTAGTCGTACGGGTGTGGTCCCCGACCGGAGGGGCCGGATATAAGGTTTATCGCGAGTTCCGCACGCAAAGAAGGCCACTTAATGTGGCCTTC
>NZ_JBDGAY010000036.1:0-10896 GCF_040910245.1 Collinsella aerofaciens | reverse complement strand
GAATCATACACTTTAGTGAGATGGAGTACAAGGGAGAGCTTGCCCGGCGTGGGCGGGGAGCGGCGCGTAATTAAGTTTCCTGCTCTACAGTCCTGCGCAAGACGGAAAGCACATTAGGTGCTTTCCTTTGCGTGCGGAACTCGCGATAACTTAATTACGCGCCGCTCCCCGCCCACGCCGGGCAAACGTCATTGGACTTATCACTGACGTGAAGTGGACGCTTGTATATCGTCTGCTAGCTTGGCACGGTACAATGCTTTCAGATTTCAATTTATAAATTAGTGGGGTTAATTCATGGCAGAATCTCGTGCGGAGCGTAGGGCTCGTCGTGCTTTGGTGGAGGCGGCTGAGGGGTTGAAGGAGGAGAAATCTTCCAAGAATTCAAAGTCGTCTCAGGATTCGAAGGGTAAGTCGGTCAAGGGCAAGGCTAAGGCCAAGCGTCCCGGCTCTCGTCGGAGCGGGGATAAGGCGTCCCAGGCTCACTCCAAGCGCCCGCATAATGATCCGGTTTCGTCTGCACGTAAGGCTGTGGACCCCAAGTCTCCCTGTTCGATCATGAAATCTTGCGGTGGGTGCACGGCGCTCAATCGTCCTTATAAGAAGCAGTTGGCGGCCAAGCAGGCTGCTATGGAGGAGCTGTTTGCTGAGCTCTGTGAGCGTGAGGGTATCGCCGTTGATCCTATTCGCGGTATGGGCGTCACCCTGGGCGACCCGGGTAAATATCCTGCGCCGCGTGGCTTTCGTCATAAGGCCGCCACTCCCTTTGCCCCCGGTAAGGAGGGCGCTGTCCGTTGCGGTTTCTTTGAGCGCGGCACGCACAGAATCGTTGCCGTACCCGAGTGTCCTGTCGAGGCGCCAGGTGCCCGTCAGATTCTCAACGGCATCGCACGCGAAGCTGAGCGGCTGCATATTCCCGCGTTTAATGAGGACAAGCATCTTGGTCTGCTTCGCTATGCCGTCGTCCGCTGCGGTTGGCGTACCGACCAAGTCATGGTTACGCTCGTGACCGCCCAGCGCGACTTACCGCATGCGCAGGAGTTCTTTGAGGCCGTCGCGGCGCTCGATCCGCATATCGTCACCGTTGCCCAAAATATCAATGGCCGTCCCGGTAACGCCATCTTGGGCGAGGAGACTCGTATCGTTTATGGTGCCGAGTGCATGCGCGACCAGCTGCTCGGTTGCGAATTCGATATCTCCCCTACCGCGTTCTATCAGACCAATCCGCAGCAGACCGAGCTGCTCTATCAGCTCGCGATTGACGGCATGGACCTGCAGCAGGGTGACATTCTTATGGACGCGTACTGCGGCAGCGGCACCATCGGTCTGTGCGCCGCGAAGGATGCCCAGGACAGAGGTGTCGGCATTATGCTGCTCGGCGTGGAGCGCAACCCGGCGGGCATTGCCGACGCACGTCGCAATGCCGAGCTCAACGGCCTCACCCGCAGCGCCTGGTTTATGGCCGACGATGCCACCGATTACATCCTAGATGCCGCCGATAACAACGAGCGCGTCGACGTCCTTTCCATCGACCCGCCGCGCGCCGGCTCTACCCCCGAGTTCCTCGAGGCCGCCTGTGCACTTAAGCCGCGCCGCATCACCTATATCAGCTGCAACCCCGTGACCCAAGAGCGCGACCTGCACCAGCTCCTCGACGGAGGCTATCGCCTGCTCAAGATCACGCCGGTCGACATGTTCCCCCACACCGACCACACCGAAACAGTAGCGGTCCTCGAGCGCCGCTAACCAACCCCGGTAGCTTTTTGGGACAAGAAAGGGGGCGGCCCGTCTGGGCCGCCCCCTTTCGCTGCGCATATGAGTCCCGCTACATCCCCTTGCGCAGGTCGCACACGCCGGCTGCCGCCATCTCGCGCAGCAGCGTCTCGCGGTCACGCGTCACGATCAGGTCCAGCGGGAAGTGAATCTCGTCGAGCATCTTGCGCGCCTGGTCGAGCTTACCAATTGCCGTACCAATGTGTGCGTCGGTCGAGACGCCGATCCCCACGCCCAGCTCGGCGCAGCGCTCGGCAATCTTGCGGCACACGTTCCAATGCTCGGCATCCATGCCATGCTCAAGACTATGGTTATTGATCTCAATGATCTTGTGCTTGGCCTTGGCCGCCAACAGCACCTCATCGATATCGAACGGCACACCCGAACGACCCGTATGTCCAAGCATGAACACCTTGGGGTGCTCCAGGGCATTGATGTACATCTCGGTCGTCTGGGCGAGCGTCGCGCCTTCGGCAAACTGCGGATTATGCACGCTTGCCACCAAATAATCCAAATTGCGCGTCACCAAATCGAACAGCGAATGCTGGTGACTGTACGAATCGCCGGCAATATCGAGTGAAACGGGAATGTCCTCGCCAAACAAGCTTCCGTCCAGCGAAACGATATCGGCCTCGGCGCCGCGAAGCACCAGCACGCCGCTCCAAATGCGCGGCCAGATATCCTGGTTAATAAAGAACTGGAAACTGCGCAGGTCATTGGGGCAAGGCGTAACCATCGAGCTCAAGTGGTCCGCAGAACCAAGCACCTGCAGGCCGCGCTCCGCCGCCCAATATATGTTCTCCTCGATGGTTGAATACGCATGCGCAGAGAACATCGTATGAGTATGGATATCACAAGAAAGCAGGTAGGGCATCGGGTCTCCTTATCCGGTATGGCCGTCGCGTATATTCATTGTACGCATAGCATTCGATGGTCGTAAAACCGCTCCATCCCAACGACACAACGTCCATGACAACGGGGTCCGGTTTAAAACCAAACCCCGTTTCGCGTAAAACATTGTAAGCAGAGCGCTTTACTTTGGACGATACTCGTCGGCCAGCTGCTTCCAGGCGGGCAGTGAGTTAACGATAGTCTCGTAGCTCACGCAGTAGCCAAGGCGGAACCAGCCCGGCATGCCGAAGCTGTCCGAAGGCACCGCAAGCAGCTCATACTTCTTCGCGCGCTCGCAGAACGCATTCGCATCGGGCTCCAGCGCCTTCACCCACAGGTAGAATGCACCGCCCGGCTCAACATAGGTGTAGCCGTACTCCGCTAGTGCATCGGTAAGTGCGGTGCGGTTGCGCGCATAGGCCTTAACGTCACTCGGCTCATCGATGCAGTCGATAATTACGCGCTGGAAGAGCGCCGGCGCGCACACAAAGCCCAGCGTACGGGCGGCACCGGCAACAGCCGGCATCAGACGCGCAGCCTGCGGATTGGTATTGGGAACCAGGATCCACCCCACGCGCTCGCCCGGCAGCGAAAGTGACTTGGAATACGAGTAGCACACGATGGTGTACTCGTAGATCGAAGGCACCCAAGGCACCTCGGCGCCATAGACAATCTCGCGATACGGCTCATCCGAGATAAGCATGATCGGGTTCTCGGGATCGCGCTTGGCGTTGACCTCGCGTAAAACATCGGCCAGTCGCGTCAGCGTGTCGCGCGTATATACGGCACCGGTCGGATTGTTGGGCGAGTCGATGATGACGGCAGCCGTCTTATCGGTAATCGCCTTGAGCACGTTATCCACGCTCAGCTGGAACGTATCTTCATCGGCGAGCGCCTCAACACACGTACAGCCGGCCTTCTCAATCCACACACGATACTCCGGGAAGTACGGGGCGATAACAATGACCTCGTCACCCGGGTTCGTAACGGCATTGAGCGTGCAGGTGAGCGAAGCCGCCGCGCCCACGGTCATAAAGACATCCTTGCCCTCATAGCTCGTACCAAAGCGACGGTTGAGCGACTCAGCCACGGCGGTACGGCACTTTGGCAGGCCCGGTGCGGGCGTGTATCCGTGCAGCTGGTCACTGGGCAGTTCAAGCGCCTTTTTGATGGACTCCGCGACGGCAGCGGGTGCCGGAACGCTCGGGTTGCCCAGCGAGAAGTCGAACACGTTTTCCGCGCCGATTTGCGCCTTGCGCTCAAGGCCATAGCTAAAAATCTCGCGGATGATGGAGCTTTCCGCACCGCGAGCATACATAGTTTCGTTGATCATCTGTTCCCCTTTCGCATAGGCGCTATTGTACGCTTTAGTCGGGAAAAGCGCCGCAGCAATGTTGATTGGGGACAGACTTAAATGCGTGAAAACGCTCATTTAAGTCTGTCCCCAATCAACAGATGGCCCCATATCGCTCAAAAGAAAAGCCTCCGCAGGTTTCCCCGCGGAGGCTTTCACCACAAAGACTATTTGTCGTCGTCGGTGTCGGCACCGGCATTGACGGCACAGTCATCATCGGCAGTCTCGGATGTGGCTTCGGCATCCTCCTGCATAGCCGCCTGCGCAAATGCCGCGGCATCAGCCGCCAGCTCCTCCTCGCTCATGCGAGGCGCACGCTTCTTGGTCGGCATGCCGGCCGCCTTGGCGTTGCGCTCCTCCTTGGCCGCCAGGATATCGCCCTCGCGCTCAAGGTAGACATCCCACTCGTTGTCGAGCAGGGCGTTCACGGCGTCACCCTCGACGGTCTCGCGCTCAAGTAGTACCTTGGCCATCAGGTCGAGCTGATCGCGACGGGCATCCAGGATCTCGACCGCACGACGATGGGCCTCACGCATAATGCGCTGGACCTCGATATCGATGCGACGCGCCGTCTCCTCGGAGTAATCCTGATGGTCGGCATAGTCGCGGCCCAGGAATACCTGATGCTGCGCCTCACCAAACACCTGCGTTCCAAGCTCCTCGCTCATGCCCAGGCGCGTGACCATCTCGCGCGCCATCTTGGTCGCGCGCTCCAGATCGTTGCTCGCGCCCGACGTGATGTCGTCGCACATGAGCTCCTCGGCCACGCGACCGCCCAAGAACACGGCAAGCTCGTCGAGCATCTCGTTCTTGGTCTTGAGGAAGTGGTCCTCCTGCGGGAGCTGCAGCGTGTAGCCCAGCGCCTGGCCGCGGCTGACGATCGAAATCTTGTGAACCGGATCGGAGTGCTCCAGGATGTGACCCACCAGGGCGTGACCGCTCTCGTGGTAGGCAATCGTGGTGCGCTCGGCCTCGGTCATCACGCGACCCTTGCGCTGCGGACCAGCAATCACGCGCTCCATCGATTCCTCGACCTCGTCCATCGAGATCACGGAACGATGGCGGCGGGCAGCCAACAGCGCAGACTCGTTGAGCAGATTTGCCAGATCGGCACCGGTAAAGCCAACGGTCATCTGGGCGAGTTTCTCAAACTTCACGTCCTCGTCCATCGGCTTGTTCTCGGCATGCACGCGCAAGATCTGCTCGCGGCCCTTCACATCCGGACGGTCGACCGTAACCTGACGGTCAAAACGACCGGGACGCAGCAATGCCGGATCCAGGATGTCAGGACGGTTAGTCGCAGCGATCAGGATGACCGACTCGCTCTCCTCAAAACCGTCCATCTCGACCAGCAGCTGGTTGAGCGTCTGCTCGCGCTCGTCGTGACCGCCGCCCAAGCCAGCTCCGCGCTGACGTCCCACGGCATCGATCTCATCGATGAAGATGATGACGGGGGCCTGGGACTTGGCCTCCTTAAAGAGGTCACGCACACGGCTGGCGCCGACACCCACGAACATCTCGACAAAGTCAGAACCCGAGATGCTAAAGAACGGCACGCCCGCCTCGCCGGCAACGGCCTTGGCCAGCAGCGTTTTACCGGTGCCCGGAGGGCCCACCAGCAACACGCCGCGCGGGATCTTGGCGCCCAGCTTGCGATAGCGATCGGGATCGCTCAAAAAGTCGCGGATCTCCTCGAGCTCCTCGACCGCCTCGTCCACGCCGGCAACGTCTTCAAACTTGACCTTGGGGCGCGTGGCCTCGTTGGTCTTGGCGTTGGTCTTGCCAAACTGCATGTTCCTGTTGTTGGCGCCCATCATCTGGCGCATAAAGTAGAACATGATGGCAATCAGGGCGATCGTTGGAAGCACGCTCATCGCCAGGTCGCCCCAAAAATCGGGATCATTGGTGTTGACGATGTACTTGGTATCGGGGTGCTCCGCCATAAGCTCGGCAAGCGAATCGGAGCCGACATAGGTCGAGGAGAAGCTCTTGAGCTCGCTCGTATCGCCCTTGTCCTTCTTCGTCTTCCAGTAATGACCCGTCACGCTTCCGTCTTGAACCGTATAGGTCAGATCTTCGACGCGATCCTGCTTGATGGCACTCACCATCTCGCTCGTCGCGAGCTTAACGGTATTGCTGGAATTGGCAAAGCCGGAGCCCATGTTAAAGAAGGCGTAGCCCAGGAGCGCGCAAGCCAAAATAAAATACAGCCAGCCCGTACGCGTGGGCTTCTTGCCTCCGGGCACCCCCGGGATCTTAGGCTCCCGGGGAGTCTGGGAATTGTTATCGTTACGGTCGTCGGGCATCTTACGAATAAACCTCCGGTTTCAAAATGCCCAGATACGGAAGGTTACGATAGCGCTCGGCATAGTCGAGGCCGTAGCCCACCACAAAGGCATCGGGGCAATGGGTTCCAACATACTTGGGCGTGATGGCCGAGGTACGGTCCTCAACGTCCTTCCACAGGAAGGCGGCGACCTCCAGAGAAGCGGGCTTGCGGCTCTCGAGGTTCTTCATCAGGTACTTGAGCGTCAGGCCCGAGTCCAGAATGTCCTCGACGATCAGCACGTCGCGACCGCGGATGTCGATATCCAGGTCCTTAATGATACGCACGATACCCGAGGACTTCACACCGTCGCCATAGCTCGAAACAGCCATGAAATCGATGTTGGTCGGCAGCTCGATCTTGCGCATCAGGTCACCCATAAAGACCACAGCGCCGCGCAGGACCGCAATCAGCACCAGATCCTTACCCGCGTAGTCGCGAGTAATCTGCTCGCCTAGGCGAGAGACGATACCGTCGATATCCTCCTGCGTAAACAGAACCTTCTCGATATCCGGATGTTGAGAAGCCATGACAACCCTTTCTTGTGCTTATCGCCCACACACCGCCGTATGGACGCGAACTTCACATTCTAGCAGCGCACGGGGTATATTTTCCAGCCCGTACGCCATCAGCGCGGGAATACCGTCAACGTCGCACAGAATAGCTGGCGTGGGACGCTATTCCGCATCGACCACACGAAGCAGATACGCCACGCGCGTTGCGGCCGTGCATTTAAAACGCTCGTCCGCGCGAACGCCCCCGACCCATACCACGGCACCTCCCGGAGCCGTTCTCACCACGGGAACGCCTGCGCGCTCAGAAACAGGAATACGAGCCTCGTTGAGCAGGTCGGACACCTTCTTACTTCGCCCACTCATGCCCAACGGACACATCACATCCCCCGGCACGGGACCGTCTACCCACAGACGCGCCAAACGCGCCTCGGCGGGAATCTCCCCGCGCGAGCCGGCGAGCATCCGTTCGCTATCGCGATCGGCAAAGCCCAGCGTCGCGGCATCCACCATAGCGGCCACCCCTCCGGCACCCGCGAGTTCGCGGGCACGGCGCACAATATCACACCCCGGCTCGACGGCCATCGGCTCTGCCACCAGGATGCGGCCCGCCCCCAGCGGCAATCGACCGGGAATGGTGACCCAATCGGCAACTAGCCCCTCGCGCGCCGCCGGGGCCTTGAATGACAGCATGCCAAACTCCACGCGCGCATCGATTCCCGCCGGCAGCGTGACCGAGCCCGAGCCTTCGGCGACACAGGCGAGCACGCGCTCCACATGCCGCATCTCCGGGCGAGCGTCGGGGTCGATACGCTTAATTGCCAGTCGCACCATGCGCCGAGCAATCACCACCTCGGCCGCGGCCAGTCGGCGAGCGTCAAGGACCAGTGCACCCGCCGCCTCCTTACGCAGGCAGCTTCGAAACGCCTGTGCGGAAAGCTGGGAAAGAAAGGCGTCCTCATCGCCTAAGATCTCGCAGGCGGCGCCAATCGTCTTGCAGACGCTTGCGTTGCGCTGTGCCACCACCGGCATCACTCGATGGCGCACGTAGTTACGCAAGTACGACACGTCCTCGTTGCTCTCGTCCTCTCGCCACGGCTGACCATGCACCTGCAGATAGCCCACGAGCTCATCATGGGTCAGGTCGAGCAAGGGCCGCACCACGATATTCCTCCGGCGAGGAATGCTCGATAGACCAGCGGGCCCCGAACCCTTAATCGCGTTCATCAAAAACGTTTCCGCCCGATCAGAAGACGTGTGCGCAGTGCAGATACGAGCCGCCGTTCGCGGTGACCCCGTCTGGGCGCAGAGCTCGCGAACATACCTCCGCGCCGCGGCATAGCGCACCTCGCGGGCAGCCGCCTCGATATTGCCCGATTCATCATCAAAATAGGCATGCTCAACGCACAGCGGCAAGCCATATTGTGCGCATAGGCCGCGCACAAAGGCCTCGTCGCCATCGGATGCCTCGCCGCGCAGATGATGGTTCACATGCAGCACGTGCAGTCGCTCGCGCGCGATGGGGGCTATCCCACGCCCATCCAGAATATCCAACTTTGATGTGCACGCCATAAGGAGCAAAGCCGTCGAGTCCGCACCACCTGATACCATGAGCACCACGGGGGCAGCCGTCTGCCGCGTTGCCAGGGCCTTATCATCGGCCCACGATGCAGCATGGTGTCCATAATGCTGAGATACCGTTGGCATTTGCTTCCTCCTCTATTCGTTCGCACCCATTGTATCCTTTGGAATCTTATGTCTCGTCTGCACCTTCATATCCTTGGCAGCGGCTCAAAAGGCAACTGCGCGCTCATCGAAGGCCCCCGGGGGCTCATCATGATTGACGACGGTCTTTCTCGCCGCGAGACATTAAAGCGCATGGCGGAACTGGGGCTCTCGGCAGACAACATCTCGGCTCTTCTCATTACTCATGAGCATAGCGATCACATCAAGGGTCTCGATGTCTGGTGCAAGCACTGGCACGGTCCCCTCTTTGCCAGCAGGGGCACACTTTCGAGCAAAGAAAATCTTTCGCATCTGCCTGTCGAGGAATTCGACCCCGGTGACACCCTATCCATTGCCGGCATCCACGTGCAAACCTACTCAACATCACACGATGTCATAAATCCAATCGGCTTTCGATTCGACGCCCTCGATGATTCCATCGGCTTTGCTACCGACACCGGAGAGCTATCGAGCCAAGCCATGAACACCCTCAAAGATTGTCGAGTCCTCGCGCTCGAAAGCAACCACGATGTGACCATGCTGCGCGAGGGAGAATATCCCCGCTTTCTTCAGGAGCGCATCCTGTCTGCAAGGGAACACCTCTCCAACGGCCAAGCCGCCGAAGCCGCGCGCGAACTTGTTACCGATCGCACCGAACAGCTCATTGCCATGCATATCAGCCAAGACAACAATCGTCCGAGCCTTACCGTCAAAAGCTATGCCAAAGCTCTAGCCGCAACCCTGGATGACGAGCTCGGCAGCTCCGCCACCCTTCTCCAAGGATCGCGAAAACTCTCGATACGCCCCGCAAGCCAGTATCGGCCAGCAACCATTCAATAGACTGTCCTAAACAGCAAAAGGGGCCGGGAATCGCTTCCCAGCCCCTTTTGTTGTCTTTTAATAGCGAAGAACACCAACGAAGTTAGTCGATGGAGATCTTCGTAACGTTCTTCTTCTCGACGATCTTGGGAACCGTAACGGTCAGGATGCCGTCAGCGTACTTAGCCGAGAGGCCCTCGCTCGAAGCGTCCTTAAGATACACGCCACGCGTCGCGCTGTACGAGCTGAACTCCTTCTGCAGGAAGTTCTTGCCCTCGTTCTCCTCGTCTTCCTCGACATTCACGCTAATGGACAGACGGCCCTCGTTAAGCTCGACATCGATATCGTCCTTGGCGACGCCGGTCAGATAAGCCTTGACCTCATAGCCATCGCCCTTATCCTCAACGTCAACGGGGAACGCCTTAGAGGCAATCGAGCTGTTCGCTAGGTCGCTCATATCATCAAACAGATCGAACAGCGAGCTTGCAGAGGGACGAACGCCAAAAACCGAACGATAAGGAACCATGCTTGCCATGTTTACCACTCCTTTATAGGACTGCCGAGTCATCTTTTAGGTGACTGGGACTTCTTTTGACGCTCTTATATATGCCCACCCAGTGCTCATATATACATCAACTATAAAGTTTTTTGAGTCCATTACTATAAGCATATCTAAGTGCGTTTGACTCAGGTTTTAGGAAGGTTAAGGTTCTTTGAACCAGAGCTTAAATACCGAGTATGTCCCCAGCTACAAATAACAAGGGGCTTACAATGAGCGCGTACACGTTGTTGGTAACGAGCTAAAGAGCATCATGGACGACCAAAACCAGAACAATATGTTTATGCCGACGCAGGGGGAAGATACTTCCACGCAGCCGCCACGGTTCCATCGCCCCCACATCTCGCAAGAGCCCATTAATGATCCAGAGCCCGAGTATGTGACGAGAAATCGATATCAAACGCTCGAGGATGCCCAAACGGGGCGTAAGCATATGGGCGTCGCATCGGGCGATCCCGTATATCTGAAAGATGCACCGTTATCAAAAAACAGCGCAATCAATGACGACACGACGAAAACGCCCATAACTCGGCAGCAAAGAGGTCCTCGACCTAAGCAAACATTAACGCATTCGGCTCGTTATCTCGAGACGCCAAAACAAGGGAAAACGATCTTCGTTTCATCAAGTAAACGACGTAAGCAGCATCGACTCCAATTGCTACTTTTGATCATTGTGGTCATAGCAGTTGCCCTTGTGATTCGATTTATTGTCTTTAAATAAAAGCTCATTACTCATAAGCCCAACCGGGTTACAGGTGAAATGCAACTACTTTGTGATGTGTTAACGCAAAAAAGGGGGAGGCCGCGAGGCCTCCCCCTTCTCAATTCAAGCGTACGGCTCGGTGCCGTCCACCGGTCAGCGGCGCCCTGGCCTCCCACGGGCTGACCCCGCAGTACTCTCGGCGCGATGGGGCTTAGCTTCCGGGTTCGGAACGGGACC
>NZ_JBDGAY010000035.1:0-11207 GCF_040910245.1 Collinsella aerofaciens | reverse complement strand
CTCTTCAACGAGTTGCTGAGAACGTCGCTCTCGTAAGCGGGAACCGAGGGGCCGGGCGCAGGGCCTTGCCTCTCAATTTCGGACAGTCCTGACTCACGACGGAGGCGTCACTGGCGCCTCCTGTTCGTGCGGAACTCATTGAGAGGCAAGGCCCTGCGCTCGGCCCCTCGGTTCCGTGACGACTCGGCCGTTCGGGTCAGGCGGGCTGATAGGAAAGATGGTGACGGAGGCGCAAAATGCGCCTCCGCCTTTTGAATGTGATGAAAGTGTGGCGAAATGAGCTTAAAACTTCCGTAAATGTGATAAATGTCACGTTTTACCTAGGGTAAAATGTGGGAAATATCACGTTTACGGAAGATTCTTTGCGGGAGGTTCGGCCATGCAGCGAGATATCATTGCCAAGCTTAACGCTTGGAAAGCGTCAGAATATCGTAAGCCGCTTATCCTTAAGGGGGCGCGCCAGGTTGGAAAGACGTGGGCGCTTAAGGAGTTCGGTCGAACCTCGTACCGCAATTTTGTGTATCTGACGCTCGAGGAGCCGTCACCTGGGGTACAGAGCGAGTACGCTCAGTTTTTCGAAGGTACGCGCGATCCTCGACGGATCATCTCAAATCTTTCCCTGGCACTTGGACAGCCTATCGAGCCCGGCGAAACGCTGCTTATTATTGATGAGATCCAGGATTGTCCTTCTGCAGTCGGCGCCCTTAAATACTTCTGTGACGAGGCCCCCGAGTATCACGTCGCATGCGCAGGGTCTTTGTTGGGCGTTCGCTTGTCCCGTGAGACCAGCGCTTTTCCGGTGGGAAAGGTCGAGTTCATGGAGATGCGCCCCATGAGCTTTTCCGAGTTTCTGAAAGCCGAGGGCGCTGCAAACTACGACGAATACCTTGGCGGCCTGGATCAGATCGAGACAGTGCCCGATTTCTTCCATGTCCGTCTCGTCGAGCATCTTCGTCGTTATTTTGCATGCGGCGGCATGCCAGAGGCTCTTGGCCGGTGGGTGGAGACGGGCGATATCGTTCAGGTCGATAAGGTGTTGTCTGATCTCTTGGATTCCTACGAGCGCGATTTTGCCAAGCATGGTGGCCGTGCGCAGTTCGCCAAGCTTTCGCAAATATGGAACTCGATTCCAGCTCAGTTGGCGCGCGAGAACAAAAAGTTCGTTTGGGGTGCGGTGCGCGAGGGGGCTCGTGCTCGAGAATACGAGGATGCTCTGGAATGGCTTGCCGATGCTGGGCTCATCACGGCGGTTCGCCTTAATGCTGCCGGTGGTGTGCCGCTCTCTGCGTACGATGACCTCAAGGCATTTAAAGTCTACTGTCTTGATGTCGGCTTGCTGCGCCGCATGGCAAGGCTGGATGCGTCCGCTTTTGCCATCTCGGATGCGCTATTTTCGGAGTTCAAAGGTTCGTTCGCCGAGAACTATGTGCTTCAGGCATTACTTTCACAGTTAGATGCTGCTCCGCGTTATTGGACAAACGAGAAGCCGAAGCACGAAGTCGATTTTTTGATTCAGGTCGGAAACGAAATCGTTCCCGTCGAGGTCAAATCGGGAGAGGTCGTTCATTCCAAGAGCCTTAAGTACTATGCCGACAAGCATGCGGAGACGACTCCATTGAGGGTCCGCTACTCACTTAAGAACCTAAAGCTCGACGACGGGGTGCTCAACATTCCGTTGTATTTGGCTGATCGATCTGTCCCTCTTATCAAAAAGGCGCTTGATTGTGCGCATCTTGACGTTTAGATCCCGGGTGAGCTGACGGGCGGCGGCTAATTAATCGCTCCGTTACGGCCAGGGAGCTTGGGCCTTAGCGATGCTTGCTTCGCCAAGCCGTGGGTGTCATGCCGGTGTATTGCTTGAAGGCTTGGGCGAAGGCGGCCTGCTGAGGGTAGCCTAGACGCTCTGCCACCTGCGCTATCGTGAGCGCGCTATCTGCCAAAAGGTCCTGCGCTCGCTCCATACGGCGTCTGCGAATGTAGGCGCCCAGGGACTCGCCGGTTTGGGCCTTAAAGGTGGCGCATAGTTTGGAGCGGCTTGTGTAGAGCCTCTCGGCCACCTCGTTGATACCCACATGTCTGCCTTTGTCGAGCGTGCGCTCAATCATTGCCGTTGCTTCTTCGGCCATGGTTATGCTGACGCGTGTGTCTGCCGCCTGCCGCGCCTGCTTGTGGGCCGCGCGCGAACAGGCGAGCTCCGCGACCATGGTCTCCACGATGCCCTGCATATAGACGTGTCCGCCTACGGTTTGGGCACGGTCCTCGTTAATCCGGCGCAGCGTGTGATAGATGGCAGACGTCGCTTCCTCGTGCCATGGCTCGGCAAACGCCTCAAAGATTCCCGCGAACTCGGTGGGATAGCGGTGCTCCAGTTCGTCAAAATATCCAGGCAAAAAGAGCACCGAGCGCGAGTGATAAAGTTCCCCCGCAAACAGCGGGCTTAATTCCTCGCCACAGCTATCTTGGATAAAGCTGCAAACGGCATTGTTTGGCCACGGTCCATGCGATGGTTTGAGGTTCGCGGGCGTTATGCCAGTCTCGGGCATGCATGTAAGTGTGGGCGCGCTGACTTCGCTCACGCAGGCGTACGGCTCGGGTGTGTATTCGGCCAGGTACATATCGTGCGTCGGGGTGATGAAATGCTCCATGACAATGCAGGCAGGGGAGAGAGGCATGATCCATGCGCGTCCGTGCGCCCGATCGTTTGCCACCTCGCCGGTAAAGACAGCGCCCTTGCCGGAAAGCTCCAGGCCAAACTGCTCAAACTGTGGTGCGTAGAGCTCAGTTATGTCGGTCGCAGCCCGATGCATTTTCAAAAGCGTCCCCTTCCTTTGCGAAAACGTCCACGCCTGGCTCGATTGTGTGCCTTGGCTAACATATCAATGATAAGTTGAGAACGGTTAACTCTCAAGCCGTTAGAAAGGAATCTCATGGCAAAGGGATCAAAAAGGGAAGGTGGAGGCATCGGCGAGTTGCTCGCGTATGCCGGTGACCGCAAATTCCTAACGTATTTGGGCATGGCGCTCTCGGCGCTCTCGCAGCTGCTGAGCTTTGGCCCGTACGTGTGCATTTGGCTTGTCGCGCGCGATCTGATCGCCGTGGCGCCTAACTGGAGCGAAGCCTGCGACATCGCGATGTATGGCTGGTGGGCCGTGGGTTTTGCCCTGGCAAGCATCGTAGCTTATTTCGTGGGGCTCATGTGCACGCATCTGTCCGCGTTTCGCTGTGCGTCCAATATCCGCAAGACTACGAGCGAGCACCTGCTTAAGCTGCCGCTTGGCTACTTTGACACGCACGCCACCGGTGAGCTGCGTCGTGTTGTAGACGGATGTGCCGCCTCCACCGAGACTTTGCTCGCACACATGCTGCCCGATATCGCAGGCGCCGCCGCCATGGTCGTGGGCCTGCTCGTATTGCTTTTCGCCCTCGATTGGCGCTTGGGCGCGGCATGCCTCATCTCGGTGGCCATTTCGTTTGGCGCCATGGCCACCATGATGAGCGGCAAAGGCGCCGAGTTCATGAAGGCCTACATGGGAGCGCTGGTCAAGATGAACAAGACCGGCACCGAATACGTACGCGGTATTCCCGTGGTCAAGGTGTTTCAGCAGACGGTCTACTCCTTTAAGGCTTTCCACGATGCGATCGCCGAATACGCCGACATGGCACAAAACTATGCGGGCACGTTCTGCCGAGGTCCGCAGGTACTCAACCTTACCGCGCTCAATGGTCTTGTGGCATTCCTGTTGCCCGTGGCGTTGCTGTTGGCGCCGGGCGAGACGGACTTCGCACATTTTATGGCCAACTTCACGTTTTACGCGATATTTTCGGCCGTGGTACCGACGGCCCTGACCAAGCTCATGTTTGTGGGCGAGGCCTCTCAGATGAGTGCCGATTCGCTGGCTCGTATTCGAAGTATCATGGATTCCAAGCAGCTCTCCGTGCCCGCCCAACTCAAGCACCCTGCCGGCGGCGAAGTGCGATTTGAGGACGTAAGCTTTACGTACGAGGGTGCCGAAGCACCTGCCGTTAGCCATGTAAGTTTCAGTGTTCCCGCTGGTAGCACCCTCGCCCTAGTGGGTCCTTCGGGCGGCGGCAAGTCAACCTGCGCAAGCCTGATTCCTCGTTTTTGGGATGTCTCTTCGGGCCGAGTGCTTGTAGGCGGTGTGGACGTTTGCGATATGGATCCGCACGAGCTTATGGACCAGGTCGCTTTCGTGTTCCAGACTAACCAGCTGTTCCGGCAAACACTTGCCGATAATGTGCGCGCCTCCAAGCCTACGGCCACTGACGACGAAGTGCGTGCGGCCCTCTCCGCAGCTCAGTGCGACGACATTGTGGCCAAGCTCCCGCAGGGCATCAATACCATGCTCGGTGCCGGCGGAGCATATCTTTCGGGCGGCGAGGTCCAGCGCGTGGCGCTCGCCCGCGCGATCCTTAAAGACGCGCCTATCGTGGTGCTCGATGAGGCCACGGCGTTTGCCGACCCCGAGAACGAGGCGCTCATCCAGCGCGCCTTTAGCAAGCTGGCGGCGGGTCGCACGGTCATTATGATTGCTCATCGACTCTCGACTGTAGTGGGCGCAGATCAAATCGTGGTGCTCAACCAGGGCAGGGTGCAGGAGTCGGGTACTCATGCCGAGTTGCTGTCCCAAGAGGGTTTGTATGCCAAGATGTGGGCCGAATACGAACAGGCCGCGAGCTGGAAAATCACTGCAGCGACCGCGGATGCCGCCGTCACGAAGGGAGGCGAGGCCTAAATGTTCGCCTCATTCCAAAAGAAGTATTTCCTATCCGATAAAGGCGTCGCCGGCGTAAAGCGCGGCATTTTCTGGACCACGCTCACCAATCTTATTACCATGGCCGGCATGGGCTTTTTATTCCTGGTCATGGCCGGTTTTGTCGAACATCTCGCCACTGGCGCTGACCTGCCGGATGCCCTGCCGATCGTGGGCGGCCTCCTGGTCTTTTTCGTGTTGCTCTTTGCCTCTAACTGGCAACAGTATTACTACACCTACTGCATCTTTTACGAGGAGTGCGGCAAGCAGCGTATGGAGATCGCCGAACGCTTGCGCAAACTGCCGCTGTCGTTTTTCGGTCGTCGTGATCTGGCCGATTTAACCGAGACCATCATGGGCGATGTCCAGACCATGGAACATGCCTACAGCCACGTGTTGGGAGAGCTTTGGGGCGCCATTATCGCAAGCGCTATTGTGTTCGCAGCATCGCTGTTCTTTTGCTGGCAGTTGGCGATCACGGCGTTCTGGAGCGTTCCCGTGGCCTTTGCCGTGCTGTATTTGACGCGCGGCCCCATGGTCCCGGTGTTCGACCGTGTTCGCGCCGAGAAGGTCAAAGTCACCGAGGCGATCCAGGAGACGCTCGATTGTGTGCGCGAGATCCGCGCTACCAACCAGGAGGCCTATTATCTTGAGGGACTCAACGCTGTGATCGATGACGAGGAGCGCGAGACCACTAAGGGAGAACTCGTTAACGGGCTTTTGGTCAACTCTGCCTTTGTCATTTTGCGTCTGGGGGTCGCTTCCACGCTGGTAACGGGTGCCGCGATGGTTGCCTCGGGGCGGGTCGACTTTTTGGTGATGTTTGCCTTCTTGCTTATGGTGAGCCGTATCTATGCGCCCTTTGACCAGGCGTTAATGTTAATGTCCGAGCTGTTTGCCGCCGAGTCGTCTGCCAAGCGCATGCGTTCCATCATGGAAGAGCCTGTGGCGCGGGGCAGCGAGAAATTTGAGCCCGCGGGTCACGATGTGGTGTTCGATCACGTGGCATTTGGCTATGGTGCGGGCGAGGACGGCCGCGCCGGCGAGAAAGTTCTTACCGATGTGAGCTTTACCGCCAAGGAAGGCGAAGTTACGGCGCTGGTCGGTCCTTCGGGTTCCGGTAAGTCTACGGTGAGCCGCCTGGCCGCGCGCTTTTGGGATGCCACTGCGGGCAAGGTTACCGTGGGCGGTGTGGATGTTGCGGGCGTCGATCCCGAGGTACTCCTGCGCGACTACGCTATCGTGTTCCAAGACGTGCTGCTCTTTGACGACACGGTGATGGGAAACATCCGCCTCGGGCGTCGTGATGCCACCGATGAGGAAGTGCTTGCGGCCGCGCGTGCCGCCAACTGCGACGAGTTTGTGTGCCGCATGCCGCAGGGCTACGACACCATGATCGGCGAGAACGGCTCCAAGCTGTCCGGTGGCGAGCGCCAGCGCATCTCCATCGCCCGCGCGCTGCTCAAAGACGCACCCATCGTGCTGTTGGACGAGGCGACGGCAAGCTTGGATGTGGAGAACGAGACCGTGGTACAGCAGGCACTCTCCCGTCTGCTTGCAGGTAAGACGGTTATCGTTATTGCCCACCGT
This sequence comes from Collinsella aerofaciens, assembly GCF_040910245.1. GTDB lineage: Bacteria > Actinomycetota > Coriobacteriia > Coriobacteriales > Coriobacteriaceae > Collinsella. The sequence goes on along the minus strand of NZ_JBDGAY010000035.1, from coordinate 4,845 downwards.
ATGCGTACGGTGGAAAATGCCGACAAAATCGTTGTGCTCAAGAATGGAGTGGTTGCCGAACAGGGCACCCCGGCGCAGCTCAAGGCGGCAGGTGGAGAATTCGCCCGCATGGTTGCGCTGCAAAAGGAGGCGGCGGACTGGCAGCTGTAGGAATATGACAAAGGGGCAGTCCCTTTGTCATATTGAGTTCACCCCCATAGTTTCCAAAAAGTTAACCATTGTTGAACTTAATAGTTAGATAAACTAAACTATTTTCCAAAAGTGTGCTCGAGCAAACTTGTTTACTCGGGTGCTGAGGCACCGTGCCGCGTCCAATGCGGCAAAAGGGAGAAACAACATGAAGAAGTCGACGTTCAATACCCTGCTTGTCGGTGGCGGTTTTCTGCTTGGCACGGCCGGCATCAAGCTGCTTACCAGCGCTCCGGTCAAGAATGCCTGCGTGCAGGGCATCGCGTGCGGTATGCGCGTCAAGAACTGCTACCAGGACATGGTCGAGCAGGCCAAGGCCAATGTCGATGACATGGTTGCCGAGGCTGCCTACATCACCCAGAGCGAGGCCGCTGCTGACGAGGCAGCCGAGTAACGCTCCCAGGCACAAGCTATGAGATTCTCGATTATTAGCGAGATCCCCGGCAGGACCCGCCTTCAGTTGGCGGGTCCTGTGCCAGAGAGTGATCTCGATGCGCTTCTTAAGCTCAGCGGCGACATCGACGGCGTGCACAAGGTGCGCGTTTACGGCCGTATTGGCCAGATGGCGCTCGAATATGATGAGCAGTGTCGTGCGGGCGTGCTCGACGCTTTGTGTGCGCTCGATGCCCAGGCCATTGCCGACGCAAAGACGGGTTATGTGATGCAGCTTGAGCCACGCAAGCACAAGCTCGTCATGGATCTTGCCACACTTATCGGCGCCCACTACGCGCGCCGCTGGTTCTTGCCGACGCCTCTGCGTGCGGTGTTTGTCGTGGCCGGTTACATGGCATTTTTGCGCGCTGCCCTTCATGAGCTGGCGCAGCCGCGCCTAACCGTTCCTGTGCTTGACGCTTCGGCCATCGGCATTTCGTTCGTCAAACGTGATGTCGACACCGCGGGCCAGACGATGTTCCTGCTCAACGTGGGTGAGCTGCTCGAGGACTACACCCGCGCCATGAGCGAAAACGAACTCATCAACTCGCTGCTCGATGTGCCCGACAAGGCGCAAAAGGTCGTCGGCGACACCGAGGTAAGCGTTGCCGCCACCGAGCTTGAACCCGGCGATTTGGTCGCCGTGCGCACCGGCATGTCTATCTGTATCGACGGCGTGGTCGAGCAGGGGAGCGCTATGGTCAACCAGGCGACCCTGACCGGCGAACCGCTGGCCGTCGAGCGCAGCGTGGGCGACGACGTGTTCGCCGGCACCGTTGTGGAAGATGGCAGCATCTTGGTGCGTGTGCGCGCCAACACGGCTCAGACCAAGCTCCGCTCGATCGTCTCGCTCGTGCAGACGGCCGACTCGCTCAAGTCCGAGGGTCAGTCGCACATGGAGGACCTCGCCAACAAGATCGTCCCATGGAACTTCCTGCTCGCGGGCCTGGTTGCGCTCACCACGCGCAGCCTCATCAAGACCTCAGCGGCGCTGATGGTCGACTACTCGTGCGCACTCAAACTCACGGGTTCCGTCGCCGTCATGACTGCCATGAGCGATGCTGCCAAGATGGGCGTCATGGTCAAGGGTGCGAAGTACTTTGAGTCGTTTGCCAAGGCCGACACCATTGTGTTTGATAAGACCGGCACGCTCACCGAGGCACAGCCGCGTCTTGCCTGCGTGCTCACCACCGATGGCTGGAGCGAGGATGAGGTCCTGCGCCTTTCCGCTTGCTTGGAGGAGCATTTCCCGCATCCGGTGGCGCGTGCCGTGGTCAACGCCGCCCGCGAGCGCGGGCTCGAGCACCGCGAGCGCCATGCTGCCGTCGAGTACATCGTGGCACACGGCATCGCTTCGTCCATCGAAGGACGTCGCGCGATTATCGGCTCGGCACACTTTGTGTTTGAGGATGAGGGCGCGCAGCTCGAGTCCGACATAAAGGAGCGCATCGAGTCCCAGATGCAGGGCCTGTCGCCGCTGTATCTGGCGGTCGACGGCACCGTTGTGGGCGTGCTCGGTATCGAGGACCCGCTTAAGCCCGGGGTCCGCGAGGCCATCGCCGACTTGCACGCGTTGGGCGTTAAGCACGTGGTCATGCTCACGGGCGACTCGGAGCGCACGGCCGAGCGCATTGCTCGCGAGGCAGGTGTCGACGAGTTTAAGGCCGAGCTGCTGCCCGAGGACAAGTACGCGTATGTGGAGCGCATTAAGGGCGAGGGGCGCCACGTTGCCATGGTGGGCGACGGCGTCAACGACTCACCGGCGCTGGGTCTGGCCGATGTGGGTCTGGCCATGGGCGGTGGAAGCGACATCGCCAAGGAGGTCGCCGATATCATCCTGACCGATACAGATCTGGCCGCAATCGTGCGCCTGCGCCGCATGAGTCAGGGGCTTATCGACCGTCTGTCGAGTTCGTATTCCAAGGTGATGCTCACCAACTCGGCGCTGTTGGCATTGGGTATTACCGGCATGATCACTCCGCAGACGTCGTCACTGCTGCACAACGGCTCAACGATCGCCTACAGCCTGGGCAACGCAAAGGCGTACCTGCGTTAGCGTTTTCGATTGAGTATATGGCCTGCATTCGGGCGGCACCGCAGCCGTCAGGGTGCAGGCCTTCTTTTGTTTGACGATATGTTAGCTCGGATATATGCTCGTGCTAGCAATGCTAGTAAATGCTGAAGGTGAGGTTGAGATGGCTACCGTTGGCAGCATGGCACAGGTGAATGTTCGCGTAGATCGCTCGGTTAAAGAGCGCGCCGAGGAAGCGCTGCGGCTTTCGGGCGTCTCGCTGCCCGAGCTCATCAAAAAGGTCGTGGCCAAGGTCGCGCAGGGTGGCGGGCAGTGCGAGGAAGTGCTTGCGGCCGTCGACGACCGGCAGCAGACCGTCGCGCCCGATACTCCGTTCGCCGCGTCGTGGGCAGCGGCAGACCGGCTTTATGCAGATTTGGGCATCGCTACGTCGCCCGTATCCGACGATCGCGGTTGGGACACAATCTATTCCGAAGCCATGGACGAGCGCTATCGCCAAAAGGGGATGATCCTGTGAGCGGGGCTCCCCTCAAAATAATGGTGGACGCCAACGTATGGGTTGATTCGTTTTGCGTCGACCATGCCGAGTCGCTTGCCGCGCGTGCGTTTATTGGGCAGGCGGCGGAGACGGGGGCATTGCTGTTCTTTCCGGTGCATATCGCCAAGGACGTGCTGTACGTTGTCCAACACGAGCTGAAGCGTAGCGTTCTTGCCAGCGGGGGAGCGCTCGACGAGGCATCTGCCCGTGCAATTGGCGATGCGGCGTTGGCGTTTGTTCGGAACATGACCGAAAACGCTACGGCCGTGGGTGCAGACGCATCCGATCTGTGGCTAGCCGACAAATATCTGACGCTCCATCGCGATTACGAGGACAACTTGGTGCTCGCCGCGTGCAAGCGCGCACAGGTCGATTACTTAGTGACCAACGATCACAAGCTGCTCGAACATGCCGATCTTGCAGCGAAGACCCCGCGCCAAATGATGTCGATTCTTGCTTTGGCCGAACGCGGCGGCGCGGCTATCGGTTGACGCGAACTGTTTGCGGGCCTCTTGGACGACGATGCGCCAAGGGACTCGCGTCTGCTATTTACAAAAGCTCGGCCTTAATGGTGGGACTTTCTGCGAGCTGCTCGGCTGCCTTTTCGTCTGAGCTGTCGAGTGCTGCCAGACTGCGGTAGACCCACTCGTTGACCTGGGTGTTCTTGACGCCTGCAGTCTGCATAAGGGTACCTACCTCGCGGATTGCTGCGAGCAGATCGGCCTTGGGACCTGCGAGCTCTACCTCGATGCCGTGGTAGGCGGCCACGCCGCGGTTCTCACTCACGTGGTCGATAAAGCCCTCGACGGTCTCAAGCTGCTGGGCGAGAGCTGCATCATCGTCGGCGTCCAGCGCGACGAGTGCGTTCGATACCGTGAGGGCGGGATGTCCGCAGGGGACAAAGCCTTCGATGACATCCATAGCTTCGGTAATGGTTGAGCCCAGGCCTGCGAGGGCATTGACGAGTTGCTGCTTGGTATCCATGGCGGTCCTTTCGACGGGTCAATTTTGCTTGGCGAAAATATACGTGACGCGATCGGTAGCAAAAGTGCGAAGTGCGGCGCACATTGGGGTCTTCACAGCTCGTGCATAGAACAGCTGTCCGCTTTCAGAACGTGGTAAGATAACACTCCACAAGCGGGGCTCGCCCCGCATGTTCCTTGAAAAGTCGACGGGTGTTGGGTGCTCGTGCCCAATGCCATCCAGACTTTCCCGACATTCGGGGGCGACTGGTTTCGACACGATAGCTCTGAGAGAGGAAGCAAGCCGAGGTCTCCTCGCCTCGTTAAACAGGGGTACCGTCAAATTGAATTGACAACAACTCTTCTTTTGAGCCTATGGCTCTCGCTGCTTAGTTTATAGCGGCGCGTCAACCCGGTGATTTCCCCGACACCGGCGCGACGTCATGTTAGGGGAATGCTCCTGCGCACGTAATCGGTATGGCGCAGGCTAAGACCGAACCGGTTAGGACGCCGCGAGCGTGTCGCTGCGCGCAAAGCGTCCGAGACTAAACCAGCGACTGAGCTTGGAGATGCCAATCAGGGGGCTTTCGTGGACCGGAGTTCGATTCTCCGCGCCTCCACCAGCGTAGAATTAGGCGAACACCTTTCTTCGTAGAGGTGTTCGCCTTTTTTGTTTGCCGGGGTGAAATCGT
>NZ_JBDGAY010000034.1:0-13330 GCF_040910245.1 Collinsella aerofaciens | reverse complement strand
GGGTATCGGGTTCCCACATTCATCCGCACATGTGCGGATGAATGTGGGAGGTGTTCGGTTGAAGTTGATAATCAAGGGGACTATCGGCAAACGAGGAGCAACTAAACAAGTTGGTTGATAATTGCATGAAAGCAGATATACTACAATTGATTAGATAGAGGAGGTTTCTGCATGGACGTTATTAACAAAGATCTCTTGGAGCAACTGAAAGAGTTTCAGGAAGAGGGCGTCGTGGTAGAAGTGTTCGACTTTGAGGACTACATGGATAAATTCTGCCATTAGTTTCGAAATTTACTCGCCTCGCTTAAAGGAGAAGTCGATTATCGATTTCTCCTTTTTAATTAAAGATATTATTGAAATACATGCTCTTAGCACAGGTTGGCCTCTCAGTAAACTGGGAGGTTGCTTTGGCTAGTTAGAGATATGTGAACGTCCGTTAGACTGAATCTCAGGGTAGAAGGGGCCTCCAGTGTCCAGATCAACAAGACAATGCTGCGTTTCGGCTAATAAGAACGATGGCTTTTTGCGTGTGGCGGCGGCGTCGCCGCAGATTCGTGTGGCCGATGTCGAGGGCAATGCCGAGGTTGCGCTGGCGGCTGTTCGCGAGGCTGCCGAGCGCGGCGTTCGCGCGCTGGTGCTGCCCGAGCTTAACTTGTGCGGCTATACCGCGGCCGATCTGTTCCATAACCGCACGCTGCTGCATGCCTGCGAGGCAGCGCTGGTGCATATCCTCGATGAAACTCGTGAGTTGCCGATTGTCTTTACCATCGGTCTTCCCGTTGCAGTTGCCGAGAATATCTACAACTGTGCCGCCGTGTGCTGTGCGGGCGAGCTTTTGGGCCTGACGGCCAAGAAGTATCTGCCCAACTATGGTGAGTTCTATGAGCGCCGCTGGTTTGCTCCGGCGCCTGCGGATCCCGTGTGGGTCGAGTTTGCCGGTCAGGGTCCGGTTCCGCTGGGTTCGGGGCTTGTCTACCGCTGCTGTGATGAGGGTGCCGAGGACCTGGTGCTGGGCGTTGAGGTCTGCGAGGACCTGTGGGTGCCGGCGCCCCCTTCGACCGAGATGGCGCTTGCCGGTGCGACGGTGATTCTCAACCCGTCGGCCTCGGACGAGATTATCGGTAAGGCAGATTACCGCCGCAGCCTTATCTCTAACCAAAGCGCGCGCCTGTATTGCGCCTATGCCTACGCGGACGCGAGCGAGGGCGAATCCACGACCGATATGGTCTTTGCGGGCGAGAACCTTATCTACGAAAACGGCTCCAAGCTCGCCGCGACCAAACTGCTTACCTGCGATATGGCCGTCGCCGACGTTGACCTTGACCGCCTGGTTGCCGAGCGCCGTCGTTCGACGACGTGGACGCGCGCGGACGATGCGCCGGAGGCCACGACCGTTGAGTTTTCGTTTGAGGGCGTGCTGACGGACGAACCTGTCCTGCGCGATGCACTCGGCATCGACCGTGTCTTCCCCCGTGCGCCCTTTGTGCCGGCCGACCACGGTGATCTGGCCGAGCGCTGCGAGACTATTCTCAATCTGCAGACTGCTGGCCTCAAGACCCGCCTTGCCCACACAGGTACCAAGGCTGCGGTTATCGGCCTTTCGGGTGGCTTGGACTCCACGCTGGCACTGCTTGTGACCGTGCGTGCCTTCGATGCGCTGGGGCTGCCGCGCACGGGTATCACGGCGGTCTCCATGCCAGGTTTTGGCACGACGCATCGCACCAAGTCGAATGCCGAGTCGCTCGCTCGCGACCTGGGTGTGAGCTTCCGCGAGGTTTCGATCCACGCGGCTGTGGAGCAGCACTTCAAGGACATTGAGCATGATCCAGCTGTGCAGGACGTGACCTACGAGAACAGCCAGGCGCGCGAGCGTACGCAGATTCTGATGGATCTGGCCAACCAGGCTGGCGGTTTTGTCATTGGCACGGGCGACCTGTCGGAGCTGGCGCTCGGCTGGGCTACCTATAACGGCGACCACATGAGCATGTACGCCGTCAACGCGAGCGTGCCCAAGACGCTTGTGCGCCATCTGGTGCGCTATGCCGCCGATGTCTTTGGCGGGCGCATTGCCGAGGTCTTGCTCGATATCCTCGATACGCCGGTGTCCCCCGAGCTTCTGCCGCCCACGGGCGACGGCGAGATTGCGCAGAAGACCGAGGATTTGGTGGGCCCGTACGAGTTGCACGACTACTTCCTCTACTACCTGCTGCGTTTTGGCTTTGAGCCGGGCAAGATCTACCGCATGGCGCTCAAGAGCTTCGAGGGCGTCTACGACGCCAAGACCGTCCACACGTGGCTACGTACGTTCTACCGTCGCTTCTTTGCCCAGCAGTTTAAGCGCAGCTGCCTGCCCGATGGTCCCAAGGTGGGCTCGGTGACGCTCAGCCCGCGCGGCGATTGGCGTATGCCGAGTGACGCTAGCTCGCGTCTGTGGCTTGCGCAGATCGATGCGCTCAATCCAATTGACTAAGGTTGGCTAAATTGAACCAATACGGGGGTTGCAAGCGTTACACTTTTGCAATCTGATGGCCCGTATCGCGCGGCGCTCTTGTCGGAGCGCCGCGTTTTTCATATCGAAAGGTGGCACCATGCAGGCATCGCAGCGTCTCGACCGCTTTGGCGCGGAGGTCTTCGCCTCGCTCAACAACAAGCTTCTCGCGCTGAAGGCTCAGGGCAAGACCATTTACAACATGAGCGTGGGCACGCCCGATTTTAAGCCGTACGACCATGTGGTCGAGGCGCTCACGCAGGCAGCCCAAGATCCCGAGATGTGGAAGTATGCCCTGCGCGACCTGCCCGAACTCAAGCAGGCCGTGTGCGATTACTATGAGCGTCGCTTTGGCGTTTCGGGCATTACGCCGTCTATGGTGCAGTCGTGCAACGGCACGCAGGAGGGCGTGGGCCATTTGGGCCTGGCCCTGCTCGATCCGGGTGACACCATTCTGGTTCCCGATCCGTGTTACCCGGTCTTTGAGGCGGGCGCCAAGATCGCCGATGCCAAGCTCGAGTACTATCCGTTGGTTGCCGAGCATAATTACCTGCCCTATGTGGCGGGTATCGATCCCGAGGTGGCCGATCGTGCCAAGTATATGATCGTGTCGCTGCCCGCGAACCCGGTCGGCTCGGTGGGCACGCCCGAGGTCTACGAGGAGATTATCGCCTTTGCCCGCGAGCATGATCTGTTGATCGTTCATGACAACGCGTACTCCGACATCGTGTTTGACGGTGAGCCGGGTGGCAGCTTCCTGCAGTACCCCGGTGCGCTTGAGGTGGGCGTGGAGTTCTTCTCGCTCTCCAAGTCGTTTAACGTCACCGGCGCGCGCATCGGCTTTTTGGTCGGTCGCGAGGATGTGGTCTCGGCCTTTGCCAAGCTGCGCGGCCAGATCGACTTCGGCATGTTCTTCCCGATCCAGAAGGCCGCCATCGCCTGTCTGAACGGTCCGCGCGATGAGGTCGAGGCGCAGCGTCTGAAGTACCAGGAGCGCCGCGATGCCCTGTGCGACGGTCTTGAGGGCCTGGGCTGGGGGCGTCCCAACGCGCATGGCTCTATGTTTGTGTGGGCCAAGCTTCCCGGTGGCCGCACCGATTCCATGGCGTTTTGCGAGGAGCTCATGGAGAAGGCCGGCGTTGTGGTGACGCCGGGCGCGAGTTTTGGTCCTTCGGGCGAGGGACACGTGCGCATGGCGCTGGTCCTACCGCCCGATCAGATCGCTTTGGCTGTCGAGGCCATTCGCGAGGCGGGCCTGTATTAGAAACCTATTTCGACTCGTCAATAGCTCGAAACCGATTTCGCGCAGTTATTTTACGAATACTGCAAACAATTTCGGTAAACGGTCGATTTTTGGCTGCGAATAGGGGCATAATCAAAGTCCCGATTGGATGTATTGGGATTACGACAAGCCGCTCGGGTCGTTCCCGGGCGGCTTGTTTGTGGAGAGAGATGGGAGTTTCTAATGGTTAACGAGAAGAAGGTCGCTATTGTCGGCTGCGGTTTCGTCGGTTCGTCTTCGGCGTTCGCTCTGATGCAGAGCGGTCTGTTCTCCGAGATGGTCCTCATCGACGTGGACAAGAACCGCGCCGAGGGTGAGGCTCTGGATATCGCGCACGGCATGACGTTTGCCGAGCCGATGAAGATCTACGCCGGCGATTATTCCGATGTCGCCGACGCCGCCATGATCGTCGTCACCGCTGGCGCTGCCCAGAAGCCCGGTGAGACCCGCCTGGACCTGGTCAACAAGAACGTTAACATCTTTAAGTCCATTATCCCCGAGATTAAGAAGTCCGGCTTCGACGGCATTCTGCTAATCGTCTCCAACCCGGTTGATGTTCTGACCTATGCTGCCATCAAGATGTCCGGCCTGCCCGAGGGCCATGTCATCGGCTCCGGCACCGTGCTCGACACTGGCCGTCTGCAGCAGATGCTTGGTGCCCACGTCGAGGTTGACCCGCGCGATGTCCAGGCCTATGTCATGGGCGAGCACGGCGACTCCGAGTTTGTCGCTTGGTCCAGCGCTCAGGTTGCTGGCGTTCCGCTGAACACCTTCTGCGAGCTTCACGGTCATCTGGAGCACGAGGCTGCCGAGAAGCGTATCGCCGAGGACGTCAAGAACTCCGCCTACACCATCATCGAGAAGAAGCACGCCACCTACTACGGCGTCGCCATGGCCGTCAAGCGCATCTGCACCGCTGTCATGCGCGATGAGCAGACCGTTCTGCCCGTTTCCTCGCTCATGGTGGGCGAGTATGGCCTGTCCGATCTGGCTATCTCCATGCCGACGGTCGTTGGCCGCGACGGCGTCGTCTGCCGCGTCCCCGTGCCGCTGAACGATGACGAGCAGCATGAGCTCACCGCCTCCGCCAAGGCCCTCAAGGACATCATCGACAGCGTCGACTTCTCCTGCTAAATCAAGCTCGCTAGAGCGAAAAGCTACAATGAAGGCGTCCGGGTCCACACGGCCCGGGCGCCTTTTTGGTGCAAAGTAACCTGACCCCAATGCACCATAGTTGATGGGAGGGCCATGTCGGATTCGCCTAATTTTTTGACCTATGCCCAGACAGCGTTTGATCCGTTTGAGGAACGGCCGTTCTGCGCGGTGGATAGCCTGGTCTTTGCGTGGTTGTCCTATTTGCGTTTGCCGGGTGATATGGCGGAGCTGACGAACTGGCAGGGCCTAGACGTACGCGAGCTGCTGCGCGCCGAGTGCTACCAAGACATGATTGGCGACCTGTGGGATCCGGAGGGGAGTCGTGCCCTGTTGGAGGCTGTGGCAGCAAGCCCTCGCTACCGTGGCGTTCGTGTTTGCGGCTATCGTAGCGTGAGTGATGCCGAGACAACGGAGCAGTTTGCGGCCATGACGTTCCGATTTCCGGCGGGGTTTAGCTATCTTGCCTTCCGGGGGACCGACAGCACGATTGTGGGCTGGAAAGAGGACTTTAACATGGCGTTCCGGTGTCCTGTGCCGGCCCAGGAATCCGCGGCGCGTTATGTAGACGAGGCGGCGGATGCGATTGACGGGCCGCTTTTGTGCGGAGGTCATTCCAAGGGTGGAAACCTTGCGGTGTACGGTGCGGCGATGTGCCCCGATGTCGCCCGTGAGCGAATCGAACGGGCGTATTCCCATGATGGTCCGGGCTTCGTCGAGGAGTTTCTGAGCGGCAACGCCTTCGCCGATCTATCCGGTCGAATCGACAAGACGCTACCTCGGTCGTCGATCTTTGGCATGATGTTCGAGACACAGGAGGACTATGCCATCGTTGAGAGCACCGAGTTCAGCCTGCTTCAGCATAATCCCTTTAGCTGGGTGGTTGATGGTCGCGACTTCGTGTACTGTGAGCGCCTGTCCGCCGGTGCTCGATACGTTGATGGCTCCATTCGCGAGATGCTGCTTGCGGTGTCGCCTAACGAGCGCGAGCGTTTTGTAGATGCGTTGTTCTCCGTGCTTGAGGCTACGGGTGCTGAGCGGTTTGCGGATATCGCTGGGAATCTGCGCGAGAGCCTGCCTGTGATGCTCCAGGCTGCGCAAGGCTTTGACAAGGATACGCGACGCTTTGTCTCGCAGACTATCGTTGCGATTCTTAAGTGTGCGCTTCTGCCCAAACGTCCCCAGATCGACATGCCCGCTGCCGGCAAGAGCTTGGCAGAACAGCTCGAGGCTTGGCAGTCCGAGCTCCTGCGCTAACCATTGGTGCAAAGCAACCTGTCCCCGATGCACCAATCTTCGATGCGCCTGGGGCGGGATCGACCGCTATACTGGTTCGTGCCGAAATCGATCTAGAACGGAATGCCGTATATGAAAATCAATCACGCGATTCTGCATATCCTGGACTTTGACTCTGCCGTCAACGTTATGAGCCAGCGCGAGCTCGATATCGAGAGCCGCACCGTGCGTAATTTCGTAACCACGCACCTGCGGCGCGCTCGTACCTCGGCTGATAACAAGCGTGCCACGTTTGCCGAGAACTCCGCATTCGGCGGCGAGCTCAAGGGCTATTTCTTTGGTGAGCGTGAGTTCGTGGATCTGTCTCAGCAGATTGCGGAGTTCATCTCTTCCGAACTTACCAAGGCCGAGAAAGCCGAGTCCACTGACGTGCTTGTGGCGGACTTTGATGACGATGAGGATGCCCGCTGGTTTGCCGTGATGCTGCTGGGCTCCAAGCAGGCTTTTATGCACGAGGTGGGTCGCGAAGAGGGCGAGGTGCGCAACGACATTGCGCGCCACTACGCCATTCTGCCGAATCCCTCGCAAAAGGTGCCGAGCTATGCAATCGTGCGTGCAAGCACCATGGAGATCGGCTATGTGGATAAGAAGCGCAAGATTGCCGGCGAGGATCGCATGCTCATTCCCGATGGCCTGCTGCAGTGCGACACGGGGGTATCGGGCAAGGAGGTCATCGACACCGTGACGCGTGTGGTCGAGGAAGTCGCCGAGGAGCACGGTGCCAACACGGCTGTAGCACTCGCCAAGGTTAAGGCTGCTGTTGCCGAGAAAGTTGAGGATGACGAGGAACTGCCCCCTTGGGATATCGTCGATGAGGTCTTTGAGGACGAGCCGGTTATCAAGGAGAGCGTGCGCGCGGCACTGACTGAGGAGAAGGTGCCTGAGCGTGTGCCCGTGGAGCGCAAGCAGGTCGAACGCGCGGCGGTGCGCAACCACAAGATCCGTACCGACACGGGCATCGAGATCAGCTTCCCGGCCGAGATGGGTTCGAACTCTGAGTACATCGAGTTTGTCAACGAGCCCAACGGCCTCATCTCCATCGAGCTCAAGAACATCGGAAGTATTGAGAATCGATAAACTGCTCTTGGACGTTGCAAAAAACAAAGGCCGAAGCCTTTTGGGACTTCGGCCTTTTTTGTTTTCGGCTTGGTTGCTGACATTGCGCCGCAGGTTGAGCTCACGTCAGCGAAAACGCCCCTAAGCGAGCAAGGTGACGTGAAAGAGGAGGGAAGCGTACTTCGGTACGCGACCGACGATTGAACGTCAGATTGCCGCTTAGGGGCGTTTGCAGCGTCGAGCCGTTACGCGGTTTGGCAAAACCGCGTAACTTCTACAGCTGGCGCAGGCCCTCTTCCAGGCCGGTCTTGCTGTCGGTCTTCTCGTCGCGCATCTTGATGGCGCGGGCGGGGACACCGGCCACGACGGCGCCGGCGGGGACGTCCTCGACGCACACGGCGCCGGCGGCAACTACAGCACCCTTGCCCACGTGCACGCCTTCCAGGACCACGGCGTTTGCGCCGATCATGACATCGTCCTCGATGATGACGGGCGTGGCGCTGGCGGGCTCCACAACGCCTGCCAGCACGGTGCCGGCGCCGATGTGGCAGTTCTTGCCCACGGTGGCGCGACCGCCCAGCACGGCGCCCATATCGATCATGGAACCCTCGCCGATAACGGAGCCGATGTTGATGATGGCGCCCATCATGATGACGGCACGGTCGCCAATCTCGACGCGGTCGCGGATGATCGCGCCCGGCTCGATGCGGGCGTTGATGCCCTTAAGGTCGAGCATGGGCACGGCGGAGTTGCGGCAATCGTTTTCAACGTCGTAGTAATCGATGGAATCGGCATTGGCGTCCAGGATGGTCTTGAGCTCGTCCCAGTCGCCAAAGACGGTCTTGCCGCGACGGCCGCCGTAGACATGTGCGTCGCCCCAGGCAACCTTCATGCCCGGCTTCTCGCGCACGTACAGCTTGACGGGCGTCTTTTTGGGCGCGGTGGCGATGTAGTTGATAATCTCCTGTGCATCCATCTCGGCTGCGTTGCTCATTTGCTATCTCTCCTTTGGGTGGATTCGGTTGATACCTGGTTAGGCAAACATGACCTTGTCGAACGTATAGAAGCCGGGTTCGCGGGTGACGAGCTTCTGCGCGGCTGCCAAGGCGCCGTTGACAAAGATCTGACGGCTCGTGGCGCGGTGGGTGAGCGTGACCTCCTCGTCCTGGCCAAAGAAGCTCACCTCGTGCACGCCGGCGACGGTGCCGCCGCGCAGCGAGTGCATACCGATTTCCTTGGGATCGCGTGCTCCGCACATGCCCTCGCGGCCATAGACGGGGTGGTAGCCTGCCTCGGGCTCGGCTTCGACGACGGCGTCGAGCAGTAGCTTGGCAGTGCCGCTGGGGGCGTCGACCTTTTGGTTGTGGTGCGTCTCGACGATTTCGCAGTCAAAGCCGGGCAGCTCGCGTGTAGCCTGCGCTACCAGATGGCGCAGGGCTGCGATACCGATGGAGTAATTGCCCGAGTGCATAACGCGGGTGTTCTGGCCCAGCTCACGCAGGCGGTCCATCTGCTCGGGGGTGTAGCCTGTGGTGCCTGAGACCAACGCCGCGCCCGTGCGCTCGACATAGGCGACGACGGCGTCGAAGGTCGCGACGTTCGAGAAGTCGATGATGACGTCGGCAGCCGGTGCGTTCTCGAGCTCGCTCAAATCGAAGCCAATCTGGGTCACGATATCAAAAACGGGCTGCCCGGCGGCGTCGACAATGCCTTCGGCGGTAGTGCGGATGAGCGAGCCCATGCGGCCCGTTCCCATAATGACGGTCTTAATCAAGTAGACCAGCTCCCTTCAGAGCATCGGTAAGTGCGGCTCGCGTGTCGTCTGCCATGGGGCACAGCGGCATACGGTAGTTTGCCTCGATCATGCCCATCTGGGCGAGCGCTTCCTTGACGGGGATGGGGTTGACCTCGCTAAAGAGGGCGTTGATGAGCGGCTGGCCGGCAATCTGGATATCGCGGGCGCGCGCTACGTCGCCGTCCAGATAAGCGCGGCACATGTCGTGTACAAGCTGCGGCTGCACGTCGGCCCACACGCTGATGGTGCCCGAAGCGCCCAGGCTCATGAGCGGCACTGTGAGTGCATCCTCGCCCGAGTACATGCGGAAATCGTCGGACAGCAGGTGGGCGATCTTGGCCGCGTAGGCGACGTTGCCCGAGGCCTCCTTGATGCCCATGATGTTGGGGTGCGCGGCTAGGCGCTCTACGTTGCGCTCGCTGATACCGCAGCCGCAGCGGCCGGGGATGTTGTACAGGATGCAGGGGATGTCAACGGCATCGGCGACGGTCTTAAAGTGCTGATAGATACCCTCTTCGTTGGACTTGTTGTAGTAGGGGGTAATGAGCAGCAGGCCGTCGGCTCCCAAGCCCTGGTAAGTAAGCGACTTGGTGAGCATGGTCTGCGTGGAGTTGGAGCCTGAGCCGGCGATGACGGGGACGCGTCCTGCAACATGCTTGACCACGGCGGCGACGACGGAGTTGTCCTCGTCATCGGTCATCGTGGCGCTCTCGCCGGTGGTGCCCAGGGTGAGAATGGCGTCGGTGCCATTTTGCAAGTGGAAATCGATAAGGCGCTCGAGCGCGTCAAAGTCGACACTGCCGTCCTTTTTAAACGGCGTAACCAGGGCGACGATTGAGCCCTCGAGATTGCGGATGTCCATGTTCTTCTCCTTCGCCTCCGCGATCTGGATGCGTTTGTTCCATTGAGCTGCGACTGCCAGGCGCTCGTCTTGGGCGCGACGGCGGGCGCTTTCGGCGCGCGACTTGGCCAGCAGCTCTCGGCCGCACGGCAGCACGTCGAGCGTGGAAAAGTAATCGCCCGGGCGCTCGGCGCGGCGGATGAGGTCGGCCGCGCCATCGGGGCGCAGCAGGACCTCGGCGGAGCGCAGACGTCCGTTGTAGTTGTAGCCCATGGAGTAGCCATGCGCACCGGTATCGTGGATTACAAGCAGGTCATCCATGTCGATATGCGGCAGCTCGCGGTCGATGGCGAACTTGTCGTTGTTTTCGCACAGGTTGCCCGTGATATCGTACGTGTTCGTGACGGGAGCTGCGGACTTGTCGGGGCCACCCGGCTGGCCCATCACTGTAACGTGGTGGTAAGCGCCATACATGGCAGGACGAATGAGGTCGACGGCACTTGCGTCCACGCCGATATAGTCTTTGTAGATCCGCTTTTCGTGAATGGCCTTGGTGACCAGGCACCCGTAGGGGCCCATCATAAAGCGGCCCATCTCGGT
Organism: Collinsella aerofaciens; assembly: GCF_040910245.1. GTDB lineage: Bacteria > Actinomycetota > Coriobacteriia > Coriobacteriales > Coriobacteriaceae > Collinsella. Next base: position 2,820 of record NZ_JBDGAY010000034.1, on the reverse strand, counting down.
GCAGATCGCCACATCGCCCATGCCGGCGGGAACCAGGATCTCGTCGTAGGCCGCGTGTACACCCTCGCCGATGGCGTGGATGTCATTGGCCTGCTGCTCGGGCAGGTAGGGGATACCCACACCGCCGGACAGATTGATAAAGGCGACATGTGCACCGGTCTCGCGCTCCAGGCGCACGGCAAGTTCAAAGAGGATTCGCGCGAGCTTGGGGTAGTAATCGTTGGTGACGGTGTTGCTGGCAAGGAAGGCATGGATGCCAAAGTCCTCGGCGCCCTTGGCCTTGAGCATGCGGAAGGCATCAAAGAGCTGCTCGGTGGTCATGCCGTACTTGGAATCGCCCGGGTTGTCCATAATGCCGTTGGAAAGCTGGAACAGGCCGCCCGGGTTAAAACGGCAGCTCACCGTCTTGGGGATGGGTCCCGCGACGCGCTCGTAAAACTCAATGTGGCTGATATCGTCGAAGTTGACGATGGCGCCCAACTTGTCGGCAAGCTCAAAGTCTGCCGCCGGCGTGTCGTTGGACGAGAACATGATGTCATGGCCGGTGATGCCCAGCGAGCGGGCGATCATGAGCTCGGTATAGCTCGAGCAATCGCAGCCGCAGCCGTATTCGTTGAGAATTGAGATAAGGGCCGGGTTGGGGTTGGCCTTGACGGCAAAGTACTCCTTAAACCCCGGGTTCCACGCAAAGGCGTCGCGCACTTCTTGCATGTTGCGGCGGATACCCGCCTCGTCGTATAGATGAAACGGCGTGGGGAACTGCTCGACGATATGCTCGAGTGTCTCCTTGTCCACAAACGGCTGCTTGGCCGCATATGCCTCGTTGGGGGTCAATGCCATGTCCCGTAAACCTCGCTATCCAGACGGCGCCATCTGCGCATCGAATCCGCATAGCGTGGACCCAATGTCCGGATAGCGCTCCCGCATTGCTGCAGACAGTCCTGCGAGTGTTTCCCGCAGGCCCACCAGGCTGTTCGTGCCCGAAAAACCCAGTTCGGCGGGTTTCGCCTCCCCGCGGGGTCAAAGTCTGCCGACTCGCCCGCGGCTCTTCGTGCCCGCGCCTCTATCAAGTGGTAAAGACCCTACCACGTTGCACTTTACCAAACAAGAGTATTCGTATATAACGTTTAAAAAATGCAGCATCATGCTAGAAACGAGGGCGCCACAATCCTGCGTCACAATAGGTGACAACTGAGTTGCCCCATGAAAGGAATCCCCATGACCGAGCTCCAAGAACTCCGTCGCTATCGTCGCGACCTGCATCGCATTCCGGAGCTCGACTTCGATCTTCCGCAAACTATCGCCTATATCGAGGGCGTGCTCGCTCCGCTTGCCTGCGAGGTGATCCATCCGTGCCCTAGTTGCGTGTGCGCTTTCTTCGACGCTGGCACGGGTGCCTCGCATGCCACGGCGATTCGTGCCGATATGGATGCGTTGCCTATTGCGGAGACGACGGGCGCCGCTTTTGCCTCGACGCATCCCGGCAAGATGCACGCGTGCGGCCACGACGGGCACATGGCTATGGCCCTCGCGGCGGCAACTTTTGTCGACCGTACGATTCGTGAGCAGCCGGGCGTTATTAAGCGCAACGTGCTTTTTGTGTTCCAGCCGGCCGAGGAAACAACCGGTGGCGCTAAGACGGTATGCGAGAGCGGCGTGTTCGAGCGCTACGGGGTCGACCGCATCTTTGGCTTTCACGTGTGGCCCGATCTTCCTGCCGGTACGCTGGCGAGCTGTCCCGGTCCGCTGCTGGCGCGCTCGAGCGAGACGCACATTCATATCCATGGCACGAGCATCCATATCGCCAAGACCTACGGCGTTCCAGTCGAGGAATCACATGACGCAGCGCTGGCGGCGGCAAAGTTCCTGGTTGCCGAGCGCGAGCTGATGGACGAGCTGGGTGCCGATGAGCCCTGCATCGGTAAGTTTGGCCTGCTGCAGGCCGGCACCGTCTGCAATGCGGTGGCGGGGGAGGCCCATGTTGCCGGTAGCTTGCGTGTGTTTACGGACGCCATGTTCGACCGTGCGCGCGAGGGCGTACGCCGTGCGCTCGACGAGGCGTGCACCGCAACGGGCTGTACGTACGATCTCGACTTTGCCGAGGGCTATCCGCCAGTCGATAACGACCCCGAGTTGTTTGCCCACATTGCGCCTGCCTTGCCCGAGTTGCAACTTGTGGACGAGCCGCTGTTAATTGCCGAGGACTTTGCTTTCTATCAGCGCCATCTGCCGGGCGTGTTCTTCTTGCTGGGCACGGGCGTGCCGGCCGGGCAAGACAACCCAAATGACGCCGAGAGCTGCCCTGCTTACGCGACAAGCGCCCTGCATACCGACACCATGCTCTTTGACGAGAAGATCCTGCTCGAAGGCCTCGACGTCTACAAGCGACTGCTTTCGCTTGATTGGGTCTCTGTGTAATTTACTCAGAAAATACGAACAAATGTTTGCTATAATTTAGGTGTAAGTCTATAGAAACGTTTGACGTTATTAACGCAAGGCGATACTATGATTGCATCCTATAAAGACAGAGATACCGAGCACTTTGCTATGGGTATTCGGGTCAAGAAGTTTGCTCCCTTTGAGCGTGTTGCTTTGAGGAAGATTCGACAGCTTCAGGTCTGTGTTTCTCTTGATGACCTCCGCGTCCCTCCGGGCAATCGTCTTGAAGCGCTGAAGGGCGATCGCGCCGGTCAATATAGCATCCGTGTCAATGAGCGCTATCGGGTTTGCTTTGAGTGGAGACGGGGGGTGTTCCTATAGTTTTGTCAACTGGGCAATGCTGTTTTCGAGATTGAATCGCGACATGCTAACGCCAGGCCT
>NZ_JBDGAY010000033.1:0-14935 GCF_040910245.1 Collinsella aerofaciens | reverse complement strand
CCTTCCGTCCTGCGGAAAGATTTGGGAGGCAAGCCCTGGGGCCTCCGATGGGGGCGGTTCCAGCCGAGGCTATTCGTCGCCGAAGCTGATGCCCAGCGCCTTGGCCTCGCGCACCAGATCGCTCTGGGGGTCGACATACTTGAGCTTGCCGGCGACATCCTCGAGCGGCATGTGGCACATCTTGCCGTCGCGCAGGGCGATCATGTAGCCAAACTCGCCGCGCAGGCAGCCAAGCGCGGCCTCGACGCCGCACTGGGTCGCAAAGATGCGGTCCTGAGCGTCGGGCTGGCCGCCGCGCTGCGTGTGACCGGGGATAGCGACGCGGGTCTCGCGACCGGTCTTGGCCTCGATCTCCTTGGCGATGTCGTAGACGATCGACGGGCTCGTGCGCTCGGCGAGCTTCTTCTTGTACTCCTTCTTGGACAGTGCCGCGTCTTCCTTGGAGATAGCGCCCTCGGCGACGGCCACGATGGTAAAGCGGCTGCCAGTCTCCATGCGATGCTCGATGGTCTTGATGACCTGGTCCATGTCGTAGGGGATCTCGGGAATCAGGATGACGTCCGCGCCGCCCGCAACGCCGGCGTACAGCGGGATCCAGCCAACCTTGTGCCCCATGATCTCGATAACGAACACGCGGCCGTGGCTCGAGGCGGTGGTGTGGATGTCGTCGATGCACTTGGTGGCGACGTCGATGGCGCTCGTAAAGCCAAAGGTCATCTCGGTGCCCCAGGTGTCGTTATCGATGGTCTTGGGCAGGGCGATAACGTTGAGGCCCTCTTCGCGCAGGCGGTTGGCGGTCTTGGTGGAGCCGTTGCCGCCCAGCATAAACAGGCAGTCGAGCTGCAGCTTGTGATAGGTGTGGACCATCGCCGGCACCTTCTCGACGCCATCGGCCTCGGGAGTATCCAGACGCTTGAACGGTGTGCGGCTCGTGCCCAGGATGGTGCCGCCGCGGGTGAGGATGCCGCTAAAATCGGCGGGCGTCATGACACGGAATCTGCTGTAGATAAGGCCCTGGTAGCCGTCCTCAAAGCCATAAATCTCGATAGGTTCTTCGCTATTGGTCATAAGCGTTTTGACGATGCCGCGCATGGTGGCGTTGAGCGCCTGGCAGTCGCCGCCACTAGTAAGAAGACCGATCCTAAGCATGGTGAATCCTTCCGGGCAAGTTATAACATGCGCATAAGTTTACCCCCGCACACTGTTGATGCGGGGGTAAAACGTGTTAGCTCAAGCGTATGGAAATGTAAGTAACATCAGGCGAGCGTAAGGACGACGGTGCCAGCGCCTTACAGCGCGAAGGCGTCGACGTCGCCCCAGTGACGGCGCAGCGTGATGGCAGCAGCGGGTTCGGTATTGTCAAAGACGACCGACCATTGCGTATTGCTGGTGATGTCTTCCGGATTGGGCTCTTGCGCCGCAGCGCGTAGGGCTTTCCAAGCGACTGCCTCGTCTTGGGCGCCGGCATGGGCGTCGAGGACATCGGCGATGGCGACGGCGCGCTCTTTACCATGGCCCAGCTCGCCATTCTTTTGGTTGGGCAGCACTTCGTCACCATAGCAGGCGTAGAAGTTCGTAACCTGGCGTACAGGAGTCGCCTTGCATGCACGGTCGGGGTCGCGCGGATCCCACTCTACTACGCGCGCGTCACCGGCAGCGTCGTTGATAAAGAAGTGGTAATCGCGTCCGGCCATGGCGTGCATGTCGTAGGCAGAAAGCAGGTCTACGGCCTCCTGCGTGGTGGCGGCACGGTCGAGCACCAGACGGATGGCGAGCGAGGTATTGATGACGGGGCGTTGTGTGTCCTGGTCACAGGGCTTGGAATCCAAGGTGAGTACGGCAATGGACACGCCGCATTCGTTAACACCGTCGAGTTGGGCAAACGGGCCCATGAGTGCGGCGGCACGTCCGGTGACGGAGTCAAGCGGGGTGTTGGCGCCCAGGTTATTGAGGGCCGCAAAGCCGATGGAGGCATAGCCGTCGCGCGGGTGATTGCGCACCAGCAGCGCCGAGGTGTCGTCCTTAAAGTCGTAATTGCGACCGGTGCGCACGCGGCCTTTGGCATTTACGGCGACAAAAGCGCTGCAGGCAAACTGCGGCGCTTGGACATGTGCCGGCACGCCGGGCAGCACCTGCGTCACCACGGCATCGATGTAGGCCTGGTCGTCGCGCACGCCAGCGGCGATGATGCGGTCGAGGTCGTAGTCGTAGGCGACGTCGATTGCATACAGGTCATAGCCATCCGCATAGTCGGTCAAGCGTTTGAGCGACGCGGCGGACTTGATTTGCTTGCGGTAAACGATGCCGGCGGCAGCGGCAAGGCCGACGGCGGTTCCTGCAACACCGCAGGCGATGGCAATGTTACGTGGCTTCATGACGGCTCCTCTCGTCCTGTTAACGTAATTGTCGCAAAAGGTGTACGGGCATGATGGCTCAACTTGGCGAGCGGCGCGGGATTAAACATGGAATGAAAGGCGCGGCGCTGGCGTGGCGGGGTATGCTGGAGGGGACCATCAACCCAGCGAAAGGGGAGAGCATGACGGATCAGGAAACGCCCGAGCGCGCGCATGTGACGGCCGATGATATCGAGGCCGCCAACGACCTTATCGACTTTATCGAGGCATGCCCCAGCATGTTCCATACGGCGGCGACCATTATGGCCGAGCTCGACGAGGCGGGCTTTACCTACCTGCCCGAGAACGCGGCATGGGATATCGAGCCGGGCGGGCGTTATTACACGCAGCGCAACACCTCGAGTGTTGTTGCCTTTAAGGTGGGCGAGGACCTGGCCGCGACGTGGGGCGAGGACGGCGTTGCCGGTGACTATCATTTTCAGCTCACGGCGTCGCATAGCGATTCGCCGACGTTTAAGGTCAAGGCTGTGCCCGAGCTCGATGGCGCAGGCGAGACGTTGCGCCTGAACACCGAGGCCTACGGCGGCATGATCGACTACACCTGGTTCGACCGCCCGCTGGCACTCGCGGGCCGCGTGCTGGTGCGCGAGGGCGACCGCATTGAGAGCCGCCTGCTTGCCACCGAGCGCGAGGTCGCTATTATCCCGAGCCTTGCTATCCATATGAACCGTGGCGTCAACGAGGGCTTTGCTCCCAACCGAGCTGTCGACCTGTGCCCGCTCATCAGTGCCGGCGAGCTTAAGCGGGGCGACTTTGATGCCCTGATCGCCGAAGAGCTGGATGTTGAGCCCGAACAAATTTTGGGCCGCGACCTGTTCCTGGTCAATCGTCAGGACGCACGCATCTGGGGCTGGGCCGATGAGTTTATCTCGACGCCCAAGCTCGACGACCTGGCCTGTGCCTATACCTCGCTGCAGGCATTTTTGGGTGCCGAGAACGCGCACGACGTTTCGGTCTTTTGCTGCTTTGATAACGAGGAGGTTGGCTCCGAGACCAAGCAGGGCGCCATGTCGACCTTCTTGGCCGACGCGCTGCGCCGCATCAACGGATCGCTGGGCTTTGACGACGAATCGTACCACCGCGCACTTGCCGCCTCGATGCTCGTGAGCTGCGACAACGCGCATGCCGTGCACCCCAACCACGCCGAGAAGTGCGATGCCCGCAACCAGGTCGTGCTCAACGGCGGCATCGTTATCAAGGAAGCTGCCAACCAGCACTACTGCACCGATGCCTTTAGCCGCGCGGTGTTCCAGGCTATTTGCGATGACGCCGACGTGCCCACGCAGGCCTTCGCCAACAAGAGCGATATGGCGGGTGGCTCCACGCTCGGCAACCTGTCGAACATGCAGGCGAGCATGCACGCCGTGGACGTGGGCCTGCCGCAGCTGGCCATGCACTCAAGCTACGAGACCGGCGGCGTACGCGACGTGATGTACGCCATCCGCGCCCTCACGGCCTTCTACGAGCGCAACCTAACCATCAACGGCGCCGAAAGCGTGGAGCTCTAAAACCTACCAAAAAGGGACAGGTTTATTTTGGCAGGTTTTATCTGGGCAAATGCCGCAACGCCAGCGGCAAGACGGAACTGCTAGGGCCTGCAGATAAAGCCGGCGCCAGCGGAACGCCGCAGGTAGAGCAAAAGTCAGCGAGAGCCCGCCAGAGCGAGCAAGGTGACGTGAAAGAGGAGGGCATAGGCCTTTTGGCCATGCCCGACGATTGAACGTCAGATTGCCGCTCTGGCGGGCTCGCAGCGTCGAGGGGTTCCGGCGTTTGGAAAACGCCGGAACAATTAGTGTTCGATCCAGCAGCGAAGCGTCTCGCCTGCCTGCAGGTGACGCAGATTCTCCGCGGCGATGTCGACCACGTTATTGAGCGTGGCGGCTAGGTGGAACCAGCCGGAGACGTGCGGCGTGATGAGCATGTTGGGTGCATCCCACAGCGGGCTTGCGGCGGGCAGCGGCTCGGGGTCGGTGACGTCGACCGCGGCGCCGGCGAGATGACCCGACTCCAGGGCGGTTACCAAGTCGTCGGTGACCACAAGATCGCCGCGGCCGCCGTTGGCAAAGAAGGCACCCGGCTTCATCGTGGCAAAGAACTCGGCATTTGCAATGCCGCGGGTCTTGGGCGTGCTGGGCATAAAGGATGCGACGATGTCGGCCTCGGCCAGGCGCTCAGGTAGGGCGTCCATGCCATCCATATCCTCAAACACAATGGGGTAGACGAGCGGATGGCGCTTGATGCCGCGGACGTGTGCGCCCATGTTGCGGCAGAGCGTGGCAAAGTGGCCGCCGATATCGCCCGCGCCCAGCACCAGCACGTTGGCGTTTTTGAGCGAGGTAACCGGCCCCAAATCCTCCCAGCGATGTTCGCGCTGCAAATCGTGATACCCGGGCAGGCGCTTCATCATGGAAAGGACCATGGCAAACATATGCTCGCTCACGGCCTGACCGTAAGCGCCGATTGAGCAAGACAGCTTGGCTTCAGCCGGCACGGTGCCGGCGGCAAGGTAGTCGTCATAGCCGGCGGTCTGCAGTTGCAGCAGCTGGAGGTGCTCGCACGCGGTAAGCAGGGCAGGGTCTATGTTGCCCAAGATCACGTCGGCGTTGGCGACCTGCTCACGTGTGATGGCGTCGGCGCTCGTATAGATAAAGTCCTCGCCCGGAGCACTCGACTCAAGAATTGCGCGATGGCGGTCATTGACGGGCAGCAAAACCAGGATGTTCACAAGCAGTCCTCTCCGCTCGACCTGCCAAAAAGGGACAGGTTTATTTTGGCAGGTTTTATCAGGCAAAACGCTCAAAAAAACGCCGGATGCAAGACGAGCGTGCCCGTCAGCATCCGGCGCATCTACAGCTACCAACTCAGCAGCTCGTAGCCGTCCTCGGTCACCACGAGCTGTACCTCGCACTGGGCCGAATCGCTGCCGTCCTTGGTGCGCACGCACCAACCGTCACCCTTGCTGATCTTGATGTCGGGCGCTCCGGCGTTGACCATGGGCTCGATGGTAAAGACCATGCCCGGGGCCATGATAGTGTCCACATCGGGTGCCTCGGTGGTAAAGCCCACAAACGGGTCCTCGTGGAACTCCTTGCCAATGCCGTGTCCGCCGTACTCGCGCACCACGCTAAAGCCGGCGTCCTCGACCGTCTTTTGCACGGCCTCGGCCATAACGGACAACGGCAGCCATGGCTTGACGGCTGCCAGACCCGCCTCCACGCTGGCGCGGGTGACGTCGACCAGGCGCTGGCGCTCGGCAGAGACCTCGCCGATGCAGAACATGCGGCTCGAATCACTAAAGTAGCCGTCCAAAATCGTGGAGCAGTCGACGTTGATGATGTCGCCCTCGTGCAGCACGTCCGTATCGCAGGGAATGCCGTGGCAGACCACGTCGTTGATCGAGGTGCACACGCTTTTGGGATAGCCCTCGTAGTTGAGGTCGGCCGGCGTGCCACCGTGCTCGACGGTGTAGTCGTAGATCATCTGGTCGATCTGGTTGGTGGTCATGCCCGCGGCGATGTGCTCGCCCACGTAGTCGAGCACGCCCACGTTGATGGCGGCCGAGCGCTTGATGCCCTCGATGTCGGCAGGCGTCTTGTAGAGCGTGCGAGGCAGGACCTCCCAGCCCTCTTCCCACAAGCGCTCGAGGCGCTCGTCGAAGGCACTGTGGCATTTCTTATATTTTTTGCCGCTGCCGCACCAGCAAGCGTCGTTGCGGCCGGGCACGGGTCCTTTGTCATACATGGCTAACTTCCTTTCATCCGCAGCTAGTATAGCCCACCCACGCGTCCATAAAAGTTGCGGTGATATAGTTCCGATTTAAGCGGTTTAACAGCATAAATAGGAACTATATCACCGCAACTGATGGAGCGGGATGGCGGGCACTAACTGCTGCGTGGTTTTGCTAGTAGCTCACCTGGCAGGGGATGCCGAGGGCGCGCACGCGCGCGGCAATGGCGTCGAGCACCTCGGGCGCCGCTTTGGCAAGGCCGGCGATTGGTGTCTCGCGCGCCACCGTGTAGATGGTCGCCTCCTGCGGGCGAATGCGCTCAAGCGCCGCGAGCCAGGGGGCAACGTACTCCTCGCCGGTGTTATCGATGAGCTTGCCCTGATACTCGCCGGTCAAAAAGATCGTCTGGATAATGACATGACCGTTAAAGCTCGCGAACGTCTCGATCTGGTGCTCCACATCGTAGGGACCAACGGGCTGGTCGAGCAGCTGGATAAATGCCGGGTCGACGGTATCGAGCTTGAGGATGTTGTCGTCGACCATCACGAGCGCATCGTGTACCTGGGGACGGTCGGCACGCGTGCCGTTGGAAAGCACGGCAATCTTGGTGTTTGGGGCCAGCTGATCGCGAAGCGCGACAGCGCCGGCGATGGCCTGCGGAAACTCCGGTGCGGCGGTGGGCTCGCCGTTGCCTGCGAAGGTGATCACATCGGGGAGCTCGCCCTCAGCTGCCATCTCGCGCAGCTTTGCCTCGAGCACGTCGAGTACCACGGCAGCTGTGTTGTACGGTTCATGGCAGGGGCGCTCGGCGTTGAGGCCGTTTTCGCAGTAGATGCAGTCGAACGTGCAGATTTTGCCGCTGGCCGGCATCATGTTGACGCCGAGCGAGAGACCTAGGCGACGGCTGCGAACGGGCCCAAAGATGGGGCTGGCATTCAAAAACGTAGACATAGGCATATGCTCCTCAAGACAATTGTGCCTAAGCATAGCATCGGCTCCAGGGCAAGGTGAGGGCTCTTGCTTTACAAGTTTCGTTTTTTAACGTCGCTCATTATGCGGTGCCATGAAAAGTCTCGGGTCAGGTACAGTTAATCTGTTAACAAGGCGTAAGGCAATGCGGGTCCATCCAACCGTACTGACGTGCAACTGGATGGGCATTGATGATGGGAACACAGTATGGATTTTACAGTCGAGAATGCGGGCACCACGATCGCCTGCCGCGAGTATGCCAGCCCGGATGTATCGTCCGATACACCCGCCTTGGTGTGCGTGCACGGTGCGTGCGTCGACGGTGTCTTTTTTGACGGCGTCGCCCGCGAGCTCGCCTGCGACTATCGCGTCATTGCTTACGACCGCCGCGGTTGCGGCGAGAGCGGCGACGCTGCAGATGGACGCTACGACCTCGCCGTCCAGGCCGCCGACCTGCAGGCCGTTATTGAGCATATTGGCGCTCCGGCAAACGTGCTCGCGCACAGTGCCGGTACGCTGGTGACGCTGGAGCTTCTCCGTGCAAACCCCGCCATAATCTCGCGTGCGATCTTGCACGAACCCGCCGTGACAAACGAGGGCGCCGGTCTGGGCGCGGCCCCGGTTTTGCTCGAGATGATCGCCGCGGGAAAGGTCTCCAGGGCATTGCGGGCCTTCCTTGGCGCCATCGGCGATTCGGACCCTGAGGCCCCCAAGTTAACCGAGGCGGAAGCCAAACATGCCCTACGCAACGGCCGCAGTTTCATGGCAAACGAATACGGGATTACTATGACCTGCGTTCCCGATTGGGATAGCGTCCGCGCGTCAAGAACGGTGAACGCCGTGCTTTTGGGCGAGCTTTCGATCGGCACGCCTCGCGAGGCGGGCACGAGGATAGCGGCTGAGCTTTTGGACTGTTCACTCGTAATGGTTCCCGGCGCGCACAACGGCCTGCGCGATCGCCCGGCAGCGGCTGCCCGGGCTGTCTGCGGCATCCTGGGGCTCTAACACCCGCAATAGTCAAAGCGGCCTTCACCTGCAAACGTTTCGGCCGTGTTAACAACTGTGCTCAAAACCTCACGTCTGCGGCTTCAATCGTGCCGTCTGCCAACTCATAATAATGTAACAGGATTCACGTGCTTACCTGCATCGACAAGGTGTTACCCTTGTAACATTTGGAACCCACCGCTTCATGCGAAACTATCGAAAGGGCCCCATATGCTCAATAATCACGAGGTCAATCTAACCGACGAGGAGGCTGCCGCCGAGGTCGCCCGCGTCGCGAAGACCTACCCCGTGGTGCGTTTGCTGTCGGCCGATCAGATTAAGAGCGAGCCTAACTGCTTGCTCGCCGGCGATCGCTGCCCTTGTCTGCGTCAGTCGAGTCTTGAGGCCTTGGCAGGTTCCGATGATGTATCGGAGCAGCTGCTCAATGATGGTACCGAGTACCGCGCTCGCCTGCGCCCTCTGAAGGTCGAGGGCGAGCCTCACGTCCTGCTGATGGTGCGTCCGATCGATGAGCAAGAGGCTGCAGAAGAGGACCTCGTCTACACCGACGTGCTGACGAGTGTGCGCAATCGCCGATATTACGAGGAAAAGCTCCGTAGCGCCCGCATGAATGCCGGCGTTGCGGTGATCGACCTTGATGATTTTAGGGTCTTCAACGATACGTGCGGCCGCCATGCCGGCGACCTTGCGCTCGGTGCCGTGGCGACAGCCATACGCAGCGGTATTCGTTCGACTGACGAACTTGTGCGCTATGGCTGCGACAAGTTTGTGGCCGTCATGCCCGATATTCCCTCCGATGACTTCGCCCGTCGCCTGCGTCAGGTATCCGATGCCGTTCGTTCCGCGATTATTCCGGGCCATGAGCACGTGAGCTTGACGGCATGTGTTGGTGGCGTTCGCATTCATGGCGAGACGGTTGATGAGGGCGTTGGCCGCGCTGTCCAGTTACTGAGCCGTGCTAAGGCAAAAGCCGGTACGGTCGTGACCGATGGCGATTTCATCGAGGTCTTCCAAAGCGAAAAGCCTTTGGTGCTTATCGTCGATGACTCCGAGATGAACCGAGCCATTCTCAACGAGATGCTCAAGGACGAGTATTGCATCCTCGAGGCCGAAAACGGTCGTACGGCGCTCGATATGGTCGACCGCTATGGCGATGAGTTGTCGCTCGTGCTGCTGGACATTGTCATGCCGGGCGTGAGCGGCTTTGAGGTGCTGGCCGATCTGTCGCGCCGATCGGTTGTTGACAATCTGCCTGTCATCATGATTTCGAGCGAAGAATCCGACGATGTGGTTCTGCGTGCGTACGAGCTGGGCGCCTCGGACTATATCAGCCGCCCGTTTGACGCCCGTGTCGTGCGCCGTCGTGTAAGCAACACTATCCGTCTGTACGCCAAACAGCGCCGCCTGACGAGCCTGCTGTCCCAGCAGTACAACGAGCGCGTCAAGAACAGTCGCATGCTCATCGACATCATGGCCGGTGTCATGGAACTTCGCAATGGCGAGAGCGGCAGGCACGTTACGAATATCGAAAAGCTGACCGAGCTGCTGCTTGGCTGTCTGGTCCAGCGTAGCGACACCATTTCCCTCGACAACGAGGAACGCTCCACGATTGCCCTGGCTTCGGCGCTGCACGATATCGGCAAGATGGCGATTGACGATGCGATTCTCAACAAACCCGGACGCCTTACGCCCGAGGAGTTCGAGATTATGAAGACGCATACCACGATCGGCGCCGACATGTTGCTTGAGCTGGGTGGCCATCACGCCGGCAATGCGCTTATGGAATATGCGTACCAGATTGCGCGTTGGCATCACGAGCGCTGGGACGGCAAGGGTTATCCCGATGGCCTTAAGGGCGACGAAATTCCCATTGCCGCACAGGTGGTTTCGGTGGCCGAAGTGTACGATGCGCTGACGAGCGTGCGCGTGTACAAGGATGCCATCCCGCACGAGGAGGCTATCCAGATGATCCTGGACGGTAAGTGCGGTACCTTTAACCCGTTGCTGCTCGATTGCCTGCTCGAGGTGCAGGACCAAATTGCCGAGACGTTGGCACGCCCCGCTGACGTCGTCGCGTTTCCCACGATTTAGTTTGACCAAAGGAGTTTTTAACCCATGATTTCCATGCGTGAGGCGTATGAGAAGATCGGCGCTAATTATGATGACGCGTGCGCTCGGCTGATGGGCGAGGAAATGCTTGCCCGCTTTGCCCTCAAGTTTTTGGATGACGAGAGCATGGACAAGCTGGAGGCTGCCATGGCGGCGGGAGACGCTGAAGGTGCGTTTATGGCAGTGCATACGCTCAAGGGCGTGAGCCAGAACCTGGGATTCGATAATCTGTACGAGCCGGCGGTTGTGGTGACCGATGCGCTGCGCGGCGCCGATGCCGTTGACGGCGCACGCGAGGGAATGCATGCGTTGCAGCAGCAATATGCGGCCACGTTGTCGGCCCTGCGCGAGGCGGCCGAATAAGAGCTTGCGGGCCTTGATGACTATGAGAGTGGATAATCTCCCGTTTTAGGCCCGGTGGCGGCCTCAAAGTGGGAGATTATCCACTCTCGTTCGATATGTGTCCAAAAATCCACGCTCACCCCTCCGGGTTAGTAAATGGCCTATGCGCACTGGCGGGGCTTTCCGCATGCAATCAATATCGTTGTTCGATAAACTGTTCGAATAACGATAGAGTCGATGAGGGTGAGTGTATGTCTAACAGCGTTCAGCGTATGGCCAAAGCGGGCGAAAATATCAGGAAGCTTGGCTTTTGCATGGCAGCCGTTTTTGCAGGGATGCTCGTCGCTTTTGCCGCGTTGGTTGTTTACGTGATCTGGTATGCGGTTGCAAACGTTGCCTCTGTCGATTCTTTGGGCGTCGTGACGCTTCTCGATGGCGGGTGCATCGTTATCCCAAGCGGACTGTGCCTGGCACTCGTCGTGGGTATTTCGCTTGTCGTTCTGTGTGGGATCAGCCGTAACATCTCGCGAGGAGTCTCGCCCTTTACCAAGACGCATGTGCGGCTTATCCGTGTTCTTGCGCTTGCCTTTGCTGTTAACGCCGCGGTTTCGCTTATTGGTGCCTACGGATCGGTCAATCTTACCATTGGTGGGCTGGAGCTTTACGTCGTGCCTCATTCCTTCGTTATTGAGATTTGCCAAGGCGTTGCCTTTGATGCGGGGTCGCTTATCGGCGCGGCTGTCTGTCTGTGTATCTCGGTGATCTGGAGTTATGCCTCGCTGCTCCAAGAGCAGTCTGACGAGCTTGTGTAGGAGGAAGCATGAGCTATCTCATCATCGAGCTTGAGACGCAGCTACTTAAGACCGGAAAGACCAGTGCTGATCTGATTCGTGCCACGGGGCATACTCCGGCTAATATTTCTAAGCTAAGAAACGGAAAAATTAAAGCTATTCGCCTTAAGACGCTTCTCGATATTTGCGATGAACTTGACTGTCAACCGGGAGATATTATTCAGCGCGTGAGCGAGAAAGAGCTTGAGGAGCTTATTGTTGAGCGTGCAAAAAATGTCGTGAGGCAGATGCGGGACGGCGGAGGCAATGAGGCGTTGCTTCCGACATCAGTCTTTGCTGTAGATTTGAGCGACGAGTAGCATAAAGCGAACAACTATAACGAAATATCAGCGTAAAGGGGCCCGTGTCTAACACGGGTTCTTTCTTTTAGATTACCTTGACAAATATGAGTTATCGAAAAACAATAACAACTATGAAAAACGATAAAGGAAAGAAGGAACGATATGAGCGGTTTTGCTATCAAGCAGAACGGGAGGCCGATGAACGCATCAGCGATAAAGTTATCAAAGGTGTCAAAGCGCTACGGGAAACGGCGCGTTTTGCATGACGTTTCCTTCGAGGTGCATCAGTCTGAGCTCCTTGCCCTTGTTGGTGCAAACGGTGCGGGCAAAAGCACGCTTATTAAAATCGTCTTGGGCCTCTGCGAGCCGTCGTCGGGGAGCGTGGAGCTCTTTGGGGGCAAGTCGAAAAAAGAGCTGAGCCCGATGCGGACGCGTGTCGGCTATGTGCCAGATTCCTGCGGAGCATACCAATCCCTCAGTGCGGCTGAGAATCTTCGGATCCGATGTGCGGAATGGGGGCTTGATGCGAATCGTGAGATTCCTCGCGTTTTGAGCCTAGTCGGGCTGGACGTCGAAGAGAAAAAGAGCGTGAACAGTTTTTCTCTGGGAATGAAACGGCGGCTGGATATAGCTACGGCTTTGTTGGGCGACACCGACGTACTAATTTTCGATGAGCCGGCAAATGGATTGGACCCGCTGGGCATCGAGAGTATATGGGCCCTTATCGGTCGATTGAATCGAGAACAGGGTAAGACCATGCTCGTCTCTAGCCATGATTTGGATGAGTTGGCATCAGTTGCAACAAGTTGCGTGTTTATTCATGACGGCGAACTGCTGAAAAAGGAATCGATGGACGTCATAAGGGATGAGGCGTCGTCCCTAAAAGAGTATTACAGGCGCTTGATGAAGGCGGTCTCGCTATGAAGCGGGCGATCCATCCCATAAAGGCAGATATGATGCGTTTGCACAGGATGTTTCCGGCGAAGTTTGGTCTTGCGCTTATTCTGGCGTTCGGCCTTCTCTTCGGTGTCTTTCTAAAAAACGGAACAACGTTGCTCGCCTTTGGCAATAGCGTTTTTGGGGAGGATATTGGTTTCTGCTGGAATGTAATCGATCCTTCTGCACCCGATGAGTCCCTTGTGCGCAGTGCTTTTGCCGGCACGTCTCTGTTCGTTCCGCTCATCGTTTGCCTGGCGATTTTACAGGAGCGCGGCTATGAAGAGGGGCACCGAATTTCTTCAGCAAGAGGTCTTGCCCGCTTTAATGGGGTCCTAGCACATGTGCTTTCGTTTGCTTTAATAATTGGCGTAGCATATAGTGCGCTTTGCCTTCTTCTTTTTGCAATAGCCATAATACGTGGAGGGCATAACCTCTCGCACGATATGCTAACTGCATTTTTGCCTGCAATGATAGTCAACGCCGTATTGGTGATATCGGTTGCGCTGGAGACGGTGACCATCTATCGGATTACAGACAGCGCTGTATTGAGCGGGGCTGCGATAATTATTGGATTTGTCATGAGCTTGACGCTCTACGGAACCTTCCTTCAGGCGCCCATACCGTCCTTGCGATGGATTTTCCTTCTTCCGGGGCCGTATCTTGGAGTCGGATGTGCCCTTGGGTATAGCGATATGGGTCAGCTGACACTTCTGGGATACGGCGTGGTAGCCAGCTGTCTATCGGTATTGATTTACGCTCTCGTGAGCTTTCGTGCTGGGGGTGTGCTCAATGGCTCGCCAGACTAGAAGATTTCTTCATTCAGAATTGAGGCATGTGAGCAAATGGACGTACGCCTTAATCCTGGTAATTTATGCGTGCATGGTGGTATTGCAGCTTAATTCTTTCCCGATGTGGTTCTGTAGCCTCCGTGAGAACAGTTTCTTGGGCTTTTTCCCAGACCCGACACTTCGGCTATCGGCAGAGGATGTCCTTCTATTTGGTAATGCAGAGGTTTTCCGCGGTCTGCTGTTCAACGTGGCCCCGTTGGCTCATGCATTGTTCTTTCCGTTCATCGCGGCTTGCATTGTGCCGCGCTTTGTCAGTTCGGGCTTTATTGAGGAACCGTGGGGGTTGTCGGAGGCTCGGGGAGGGAAGCGTGTGTGCGCTATCGTTGCGCGAGTGGTGCTGTCTTCTTTTGCCCTTTTGGGCGCATTTATCCTGTCAAGTGTCGTTTTGTACTGTCTTAACTGCGTAATCGTTTTGGATGCTCAGCAGTATTTCAACCTGCATGTATTTTGCTATCGACTTGTTCTTGCTGCCGCTGCCTGCCTTGCATACGTGGTTTCTTGCGTAATCGTTGTTTCCTATTTTGGGTCCGGCTTCGGTCCGATTGGCATGCTGCTGCTTGTCAACGTCGTAGCGATCTACATACAGCTCGGGGCCAATTCCATGCTTCCGCTACCGTCCTCGATGCTCATGTGGATTTGCGGCGTGACCCCGTTGGGGGATGGTCAATGCGTTTCGATTTTAATTGACTGCCTAATAAACGTAGCAAGCGTTTTTGCCATCTGCTTTACAGTCGACCGATTGCGGTCGAGATTTCTTTGATTGTTTGTGAGGGATAATCATACCGAGCATACCAAATACAGGGGGGTGTTCCTATAGTTTTGTCAACTGGGAAATGCTGCCCGCGCGACTGAATCGCGGCATGCTGACGCCAGGCCATTCGGCCGGTGGGCTCCAATCTGTTCGGTGCGCTTCGGCTAGGCGGCGTAAGGCACCCTGTCCCGCATGACCGCGTAGATGACCTTCAGCCTCTTTCGCGCCAGCGCCTTGAGCGCCTTGCCGTGCGACATGCCCCGCTCTCGGCACCTGGTGTAGTAGTCACCCCATCTCCCCTCTGTCCGGGTAAGGCAGTTACATGAGAATATGAGCAGGTTCTTCAGTCTCTTGTTGCCTTGGCGCGATGCCGTCACCGAGGAGATCGAGGTTCCCGACTGGCGGTTGCGCGGCGCCAGGCCGCAGTACGACGCGAGCCTGTCGTGGCTTGGGAAGTCTTCGATGTCGATGGAGATCGCAAGCTCGGAAGCGGTTTTGGGGCCGATCCCCGGCACCGTCAGGAGGCATCGGTAGGTATCGTCGCCCTCGAGCAGGGCGGAGATCTCCGCCGTGATCGCCTCGATCTCCGCCGAGTTCTCGGATATCCTGCGCGCGAGCAGCTTCACCGCCCGGTCCTCGGCGGCGATGGCCGCCGCGTCCGGCCTTGTCGAGGAGGCTGTCGAGCGGACGAGGGCCTCG
>NZ_JBDGAY010000032.1:0-17250 GCF_040910245.1 Collinsella aerofaciens | reverse complement strand
GCGCTCAAGGCCGTCGCGAGGAAGCGGCTCAGGGCGATATACGCCGTGATGCGCGACCGGGTGCCCTACCGGGAGTAGCCCCGACGGTTGACAAAACTATAGGAACACCCAATGACTAGTCGATTAGGAGTATCATCGTCTGCGCAAATAAGCACGAAAGAGCATGTTAGAGATTGAGAGCGTATGGCTGATACCGCATCTAAGCACATTGACATGACAACCGGCTCGCTGTGGCGCAATATTCCCCTGTTCGCCTTCCCCGTGGCCGCCACGAGCATCTTGGAGCAGCTATCGAACCTCATCGCCACGGTCATCATCGGTAACTTCTCGGGCGACCAGGGAACCCTCGCCATGGCGGCGGTCGGCTCCAATGTTCCGCTTACCAGTCTTATGCTCAACCTGTTTATTGGCATATCGCTTGGCTCCAACGTGGTCATCGCCAACGCTATCGGCCGCAACGATCAGAACATGGTCAAACGCGCCGTCCATACCTCGATTTTAATGGCGCTCGTGGGCTTTGTCGTCATCGCTCTGGGCGAGATCTTTGCCGAGCCCATGCTCGCCGCGCTCAACGTTCCCGCCGAAACCATGCCGCTCGCTTCGCTCTACCTACGCGTCTTTTTGCTCAGCATGCCCTCAATCTTGCTCTACAACTTTGAAGCCGCAATCTTCCGCTCCGTCGGCATCACCCGCATGCCGCTGCAGGCGCTTGCCGTGTCCACCGTCCTCAACATTGGCCTGGACCTCATCTTTGTCCCCGTACTTCACTGGGGCGTCGCGGGCGTCGCCATCGCCACCGCCATCGCCTACACCGTCAGCGCCGCTACGCTCTTTATCCGCCTGCTCAAGACCGACTCCGTCATCCGCGTCACCCCACGCGACTTGGCTATCGACCCCGTCGCCCTCAAGCGCATCGTCAAGATCGGCCTGCCCGCCGGCATCCAAAGCGCTGTCTTTGCCGTCGCCAACATCATCATCCAGTCCGCCATCAACAGCCTGGGCACCGAGGTCATGGCAGCATCGAGCGCCGCCATGAGTCTGGAGTACGTGTGCTACAACCTGCTCAACAGCTTTAGCCAGGCGTGCACCACCTTTGTGGGACAAAATCACGGTGCCCGCCAGATCGACCGCTGCACCAAGACGCTCAAGGTCTGCCTGGTCGAAGGCGGTATCGTTGCACTCACCACGATCATCGTTATTGTCGGCCTGGGGCGCGAGATTTTGTCGCCCTTTAACAGCGACCCCAACATCGTCTCGATCGGCTATATCCGCGTATGTTCGATCTTCCCGGCGTACGCCTTTAGCATGTTCTACGAAAACATGTCCGGCTACCTGCGCGGCTTTGGCATCTCGCTCATGCCCGCCCTCATCACCATGATCTGTGTCTGCGGCATTCGCTTCTACTGGGTGTTCTGCGTGTTCCCGCACTTCCGCACCTTTGCGAACATCATGATGGTTTACCCCATCAGCCTGGGCACCACGGCGTTCTTTATGGTCGTGGCGGTACTACTTTGCCACCCGGCACGCACCTATCGCGCCACCAAAGCCAAAGCGACAGCCCGCTAAACACCGCACTCAACGCCACACCAGCCATTAATTGACAATATGCGAGCTCATATAGTCGATAAAGCGCCTCGTGGCGATGGGCATGGTGTCCCAGCTGCGCCAGGCGGCCACCACGTCGCGCGAGGGGGCATGCACGATGGGCCGCACGCGAATATCGGCCCGCATGCCCTCCACAGTACGACGGTAGAGCATGCTCACGCCCAGGCCCTCCTCCACCATCGCCATGATGGTGTAGTCGTCGGTCACCTCGCTCGTCACGTGCGGCGACAGCCCATGCGCCGCGAATGCATCGAGCACCAGACTCTGTTCGCCCTCATCCAACAGTACAAACGGCTCGGACGCCAGGTCGGCGAGCGTCACCTTTTCCTTTGCCGCCAGCGGATGCGCGGCCGGCAACAATGCCACCAGCTCGTCGTGATAGACCACGCGCTTCTCGAGCCCAGCGGTAAATCCGCGCGCCGTAAAGCAAAAATCAACCACGCCATCGTGCACCCATTGAGCGTTGCGCGTGTAATCGCCCTGTTTGAGGGTAAAGCGTACGCCCGGGTGCAGCGCACCAAAGTCGCGGATCACACGCGGCAGCACGGTACGACTCACGTTAGTAAACGTCGCGATGCGAATATCGGTCGACGAAAGCCCCAGCAGCTCTTGGCGCTTGCCCTCGAGCTCGACCTCGGCGGTCACAATCTGGCGCAGGTACGGCAGATATTGTTTACCGTCGCGCGTAAGCGAAACGCCCTGCTTACCACGCTCGATAAGCGTGGTGCCCAGCTCGCGCTCGAGCGCCTTGACGGCCTGGCTCACCGCGCTTTGCGTATAGCCCAGCTCGTCCGCCGCACGTTTCAGACTGCCGCAATCGACCACCATACAAACAATCTGATACCGCGATGCCATCGTGCCTCCACATCGATGTAGCTGTAAAACGTTTTGCCAGGGCTTTTCGTGCCTACTTTAGCATTTCTTAATCATACTGAAGATACATTCGCTTTACTACATCCAAATCTGGGAGCAGAATCCTTTTTGCGAAACCGTTCTGTAACAAAAGGAGTCCCATGGATCGCAAAAAAGCAATCGCGCTCTCATTTTCCGTTCCCGTCGCATGGGGCTTTTCGTATCCCCTCATGAAGATCGGTATGGACAGCATGAACGCCACGAGCATCGTCGCGCTACGCTGCATCATTGCCTTTGTGGTCTGCCTGCTGCTCTTCCACAAGCACGCGTTGCGCATCAACCGCGACCTTATGGTCCGTGCCGCCATCATCGGCGCCATTATGGCAACCGAGCTCACCTGCATGTGCCTGGGCTCCAGCCTCACCTCCGCCTCCACCGCCGGCTTTTTGCAGAGCCTGACGGTCGTGATCGTACCGTTTGCCAACGCCGCCCTGCTGCGTCGCGCCCCCGAGCGCAAAGTGCTCGTCGGCACCGCCATCGTCACCTGCGGTATGTTGCTGCTCTCGGGCGCCGACTTCACCAGCCTGAACCCGGGCGCGCTCATCATGCTGCTCTCCGCCTTTGTCTACGCCGGACACATCATTGTCGCCAAGCGCTTTGTCGAAGATGTCGATCCACTTGCTCTGGGCGTTTGGCAGCTGGGCTTCGGCGGCTTGTTCTCGGGCATCGCCGCATTCACCTTTGGCGGTTTCACGCTTCCCAGTACGCCCAGCGAGATCGTCGTTGTCGTCGCGCTCGCACTCATCTGCTCTGCCTATGGCTTTATCACCCAGACGCTCGTGCAGCCCCACGTGCCCGCCGAGACCACCGGCTTCGCCTTCTCGCTTGAGCCGGTCTGCTCCGCTGTCTTTTCGTTCTTTCTGGTTGGCGAGGTCCTGAGCCCCATCGCCTTCTTTGGCGCCGCCCTCATCCTCACCGGCGTCATGGTGGCAACCGTCGAGCTTCCGCGCCTCCGCGCACACGAACAGGCTCGCATGGCAGGAGCGCCCGAGCACGTCTCGTAGACCCCACTCTTCATACGGCCGTGGCATAAAGGCAACCGGTGCGCCTTTACAATAGATACCGACAGAGCATCTGCCATAAAGGAGCCCCATGGACACCGCAACTCGCGACCGCAACATAGCAACTTGGTTGGGCGATGCGCCGCAGCCGGTACGTGACACGACGAACCAGCTGCTCGAGCGCATCGCCCTTTTGCGTGCCGAGCAGACTATCTACCCGGCACAAGACGACATCCTCAATGCCCTCGCCTACACGCCGGCCGACCAGGTCAAAGTTGTCATCTTGGGTCAAGACCCCTATCACGGACCCAACCAGGCCATGGGGCTGTCGTTCTCGGTCCCCGCGACGCAAACCAAGTTGCCGCCGAGTTTGCGCAACATCTACAAGGAACTCAATGCCGATCTGGGTTGCCCCATTCCCGCCACAGGAGATCTAACGCCATGGGCACAACAGGGAGTCCTGCTTCTCAACACTACGCTCACCGTGCGCGAACACGCCGCGAACTCGCACGCCAAACTAGGCTGGAGCACGCTCACCGACTACGTTATCGAACGCTGCTGCCAGCTGCCCCAGTCGGTCGTCTTTTTGGCATGGGGTCGCTTTGCCCAGCAGATGGTTGAAGGCAAGCTCGCCGCAACCGGGGCGGGCAAGGCAACCGGCAAGTTCTGCCTGGCATCCACGCACCCCTCGCCGCTTTCGGCCAACCGTGCCACGGCAGAACTCCCCGCCTTTATGGGATCGCGCCCCTTCTCCGCTGCCAATCGGCTACTCGAACAGCACGGCTCGACCCCCGTCAACTGGACTTGCCTCGACTAAAAATCGATACATCAAAAATGCGCCCGACGGCTTTCCATCGGGCGCGTTTCCTATTCGGGCCAAATAAATTGCGTGCGGCCGGCCTCGCCGCCATCGATTAGCAGACTCTGTCCGGTCATAAACCGGTTGGTCACGCCCACAAAGTAGATCCACTCGGCAATCTCTTGGGCGGTGGCCCAGCGTTTAAGCGGCGTGAGCTCCATAATCTGGTTCCACAGGTGCTCGTCTTCCATCACGCAACGGTTGAGCGGCGTGATAACGCCGCCCGGGTCCACACTGTTGGCGATGGCCTGCGGCGCTAGACGGTTTGCAAGGTTCTTGGTGTAGGCGATAACGCCGCCCTTGCTGGCGGCATAGGCGGGAAACTCCGATCCCGTATGCCCACTCGCCGACCCCACATTGACCACGGATTTGATAGCCGGCGCCGGCTTGGCGGCAAGCCCCTCCCCCATAAAGGCATAGCGCTCGGTCACATTGATGGTGCCACACAGGTTGGCGGCGATGTCGTCGGCCGAATCCTGCGTACCGGCAACGTTCACGATTACCTGAGGCTCAAGGTCGACCGGAAACGAGTCCGGCTCGCGGACATCAACGATCAGATGGCGGTAGCGCTCATGTTCGACCGCCGCCGGCAAAAGATCAAAGCCCACGACCTCGTGACCCTCGTCCAAAAAACTCTGCACGCACGCGGCTCCGATACCGCCCGAAGCGCCCGTGATCAAAACCCGCATACTTGCTCCTTAGGCGGTTGCGTGGCGCTCGAGGTACTCGGAGCCCACGTTCTCGCGCTCCCAGCCGCGCACGACCTTGTAGCCCACGGGGCTCAGGAAGACCTCGCACAGCAGCTCGGCAACGGCACCCGTCAGCGAGCACATAAGGACCTGCACCCAGGTCCAACCAAAGAACGTGTGGCTCACCACAATGGCAAAGACCAGGTTGTCGATAAACTGGCCAACACCCGTGGACACATAGGAACGGAAGGCGAAGCTCGCAAAGTTATTCTTTTTGAGCATACGGCCGAGCGACTGGTTGAGCGTGGAGTTAACCACGGCAGAAACGAGCATTGCCAGCGAAGAGCCCAACACCACGTACCAGGTGCCGCCGATGGTGGCGTTAAGGGCGGTGTTGACCTCGATCATGCCCGTGTCGTAGTAAGCGCCCCACATGCCGGGCGTGAGCGAGCATGCCCAAAAGCACAGGCTCACGGCCAAGTTGACCAGCAGCGCGAGGATAGAGATTTTGATGGATGCCTTGGCGCCAAAGCGCTTGCAGATCATGTCCTGGCACAAAAACGAAACCCAGCTCACCACAAACCCGCAATCGAGTGCCAGATACGGCAGGCTGATAAGCTCCTTGTTGGCCAGCAGGTTCATCATGATGACGCTCACGAAAAACAGCGAAACCGTTGCCGCGGGAATGCTCCGCAACAGGACCTTGTAGTCCTCCATAACCTTCTTGATCATTATGTACTCCTTTGGTTTTAGGTTTAACGAGCAGGATATCGGACCCGAACTGCTCGGACGCCTCGGTCTTAAGACGACGGTGGGTATGATAGCCGCTCACACGGCATCAGGCAAGCAAACGGCGCGGCAGCCCCGCAGGACCACCGCGCCGATGCGTTAAAAGGCTACGTTGCCAAACTCCGACAGGATAAGGTCGGGGTTGTGGTCGGTTGCCCAATCCACGTTCCACGGGCTCGTGAACAGCAGCAGCTTGCCGCCGCGCATGTCCTCGACGCGCAACGTGTCGCGCGTGAGCGAAAGACCCGGGATATCGATGGTATCGGGGTCGTTTTGGATCCAGCGGATGTCCGTATAGGGCAGCGGCTGGCGACGAACCTCAACACGGTACTCGGCCTTAAGGCGACGCTCGAGCACCTCAAACTGCAGCACGCCGACCACGCCCACGATGACGCTCTCCATGCCGGCACCCAGCTCGCGGAAGATCTGGATGGCGCCCTCCTGGGCAAGCTCCTCCATGCCCTTGACGAACTGCTTGCGCTTGAGCGTGTCGACCTGCGTAATGCGAGCGAACATCTCGGGGGCAAACGTCGGGATCTGCGGATACTGCACATGGCGCTTGCCGGAGCACACAGTGTCGCCGATGCTAAAGATACCCGGGTCGAACAGGCCCACGATATCGCCCGCGTACGCCTCGTCCACGATGGCGCGGTCATCGGCCATCATCGACGTGCCCGTGGCAAGCTTGAGCTTGCGGTTGCCCTGCACGTGGAAGGCGTCCATGCCGCGCTCGAACTTGCCCGAGCAAATGCGCACAAAGGCGATGCGGTCACGGTGGTTCTTGTCCATGTTGGCCTGGATCTTAAACACAAAGCCGCTAAAGTCGTCGCGGCAGGGATCGACCGGTTCGCTGGTGAGCGTATCGGTATAGGCGCGCGGCGTCGGGGCCAGACGCAGGAACTCCTTAAGGAATGGCTCCACGCCAAAGTTGGTGAGCGCCGAGCCAAAGAACGCCGGGCTCAGCTTGCCGCAGGCCACGGCATCCAAGTCGAGCTCGTCGCCGGCACCATCGAGCAGCTCGATGTCGTCCATTAGGTTCTTATGGTTCTCCTCGCCGATGAGCTCGTCCATGGAAGGATCGCCCAGCTCAGCCTCGACCTCGGCGACCTTCTTGGTGGCGTTGGCGTGACCGTCGCCCTCAAAGGCGATAACGCGACGGGTCTGACGATCGAACACACCGCGGAAATTGCGGCCGCTGCCGATCGGCCAGTTCATGGGATACGTATTGATACCCAGGACGTTCTCGATCTCTTCCATGAGCTCAAACGGATCGCGAGCCTCGTGGTCGAGCTTGTTCACAAAGGTGAAGATGGGAATGTGGCGCAGCGTGCAGACCTTAAAGAGCTTCTTGGTCTGGGCCTCGACGCCCTTAGCGCCGTCGATGACCATGACCGCGGCGTCGGCGGCCATAAGGGTACGGTAGGTATCCTCCGAGAAGTCCTGGTGGCCGGGGGTATCGAGGATGTTGACGCAGGCGCCGTTGTAGGTGAACTGCAGCACCGAGGAGGTAACGGAGATACCGCGCTCCTTCTCGATGTCCATCCAGTCCGAGACGGCATGCTTGGCCGAGCTCTTGCCCTTGACCGAGCCGGCAGTCTGGATGCTGCCGGTATAGAGCAGCAGCTTCTCGGTAAGCGTGGTCTTACCGGCGTCCGGGTGGCTGATGATCGCGAATGTGCGGCGCGACGAGATTTCATCCGACAGGCTTGCCATGCGGATCCTTTCTTGCATTAAGTGCATTACGTCGATGTAACCGTACTATTGTAGCCGCGAAATCTCGGCATAGGGCACCTATCAGGACAAATTCATCAGTTGGGGCCTAGGTAGCAGTCGATGGCGGCACTCCGCAGCAGTTCGTCTCGATCTGTAACATCTAGACGGTTTTTGAACCTCTACCTGTTACAGATTTAGACAAACAGGTGGACGTCCCAGAAAGATCTCGATCTGTAACATCTAGCCACTCAAAACGGGTCCATCTGTTACAGATTGAGATATAAGGGTAGACGGGTGGCCAATGTCTCGATCTATAACATCTACCAGCCAAAATCTTCTCCAGTTGTTACAGATTTAGACAAACAGGTGGGGCCCGCCAGCAAAATCTCAATCTGTAACAGGTAGCCGTCCAAATCGGTTCCAGATGTTACAGATTGAGATGGATGAACGAACGGACAATCCCTATTTGCCTCTTGCGTAACTGTGCATAGTGTATATATACTGTGCTTACCGGTTATATACACGTGTAGCCCAACAGCTAAGGAGCCGCTGTGGACATCATCCTATCCAATTCGAGCGACAAGCCCATCTACGAGCAAATAGCCTCGCAGGTCAAAGCTCAGATCCTTTCGGGCACACTCGCTGCGGGAGCCAAACTCCCCAGCATCCGTGCACTCGCGAGCGATCTTGGCGTGAGCGTCATCACCACCAAGCGCGCCTACGCCGACCTGGAGCAGCTCGGGTTTATCTGCACCGTGCAGGGCAAGGGCTGTTTTGTCGCCGACGGCAACCAAGAGCTCTTGCGTGAAAACCAGCTCTGCCATATCGAAGAGCTGCTCGCGAAAGCGGCAAGCCAAGCCGAGGCCCTGGGCGTCACGCGCGACAAGCTGCACGAGATGCTCGACCTGGTAGCCCCCGAAACCATGCAGTAGCCATCTGCAAGAAAGGCTATACCATGCAAAACCTTTTAGAACTCAAAGGCATCTCACGCCATGTGAGTGACCGTTTTTCGCTGCGCGACGTCACGCTTGCCGTGGAGCCTGGCCAGATCGTCGGCTTTGTGGGTGCCAACGGTGCCGGCAAAACAACGACGATTCGAGCCGCGCTTGGGCTTATCAAACTCGATGCCGGCGAGGTACACCTGTTTGGGCAGCACTGTGGCGCCGACGCACCCGGTGAGGCGCAGCGCTGCCTGCGTTCCCACATCGGTCTTGTCCTGGACACGTGCCCCTTCCCTTCCACGCTCAAGGTGGCCGAGGTCGAGGCACTCGTAGGCTCAGCGTACCCCACCTGGAACCATGACACGTTCACCGGCCTCATCGATCGATTTGGCCTCGACCCCAAGGCAAAGGTCAAAGACCTCTCCCGCGGCATGGGTATGAAGCTGCAGCTCGCGTGTGCGCTCAGCCACAAGGCCGAGCTGCTCATCCTGGACGAAGCCACGGCAGGCCTCGACCCCATGGCACGCGAGGAACTGCTCGACGAGCTGCTCGCCTTTGTTGCCGACGGACAGCACGGCGTATTGTTCTCGAGCCACATTACATCCGATCTCGAACGTGCCGCCGACCGTGTTATCTGCATCGATAACGGCTCGATCGTGTTCGATATGCCGCGCGAGGACATTACCGACCGCGCCGGCATCGCCCGCTGCACCCAGGCGCAAGCTGTCGAGCTGATGGCTTGCGTCGAAGGCGCCCGCGCCACCCGTCATGCCTACAGCGTGGACGTACTCGTACCCAACCGTCGCGAAACACTCGAGGCCTTCCCCGAGATTCCCTGCGATCGGGCAACCATTGATGACTATCTGCGCCTCATGCTGAAAGGGGCTTCGAAATGAAACGCGCCTTTATGTCCGAACTCGCCATCGTTCGCACGCTCATCCCGAGCATCGCGGGCGTCGGCCTGTTTTTATTCGTCGTGCTGTCCCTCGCCAACACGTCGGTCGGCGACTCTGGCACAAGTGCCGGCGCCTGTGCGGTCAGTGCCATGTCGCCCATCATGGTCATGAGCTCGCTGGCCGGCTTCGACAATCAAAATAGCTGGGAGCGTTATCGGGCAACGCTGCCCTTCTCGCGCAAAGACATTATTTGTGCACGCTACCTGAGCGTTATTGTCTTCTCCGCCGTCATGGCATGTGCAGCTACGCTTTTGAGTATCGTCGCCATCCCGCTCTTCAACAGCGCGGGCATTACTTCGACGGGACAGACGGTCTTTGAAATCGCAATCGCCTCGGCAGCCTCGATGCTCATTTCCCTCATGATGGTGTTTTTGGCGCAGCCGCTGTTCTTTCGATTTGGACACATGGAGGCGCTGCGCCTATCCGTCGGCCTGTTTGCCATGCTCGGGTGCCTTACCATGGCAACGTTGAGTTCCTCCAACCCCATCAGCAACTGGCTCATGTCGATTGCCGGAGCGAATCCCGATCCCGCCGTCCTTGGCTGTCTGTGCGCAGGAATTGCCGTACTGGCCCTCGTGCTATGTGCAATCAGCTGCACCATCAGCATCAAGGTCTATCGAGCACGCGACCTGTAATCGACAGCTAAAGGGCTTGGGCGGCACCCCACCTCATTTACTAGATAAGAAGAAGCAGCAACAACGTCGCTACCACCCTTCACGACATGCCGTTTAGATCTCGGCAACCAAAGAGAAGCCGACAGCATATCTTCGATTCGAGCCTTAACCAAATGCCCTCTCGAGCTATGGCCCCTGTCTCACCACAGCGATATCAAAGCTTCATGGCGGGACGGTATCATCGGACGAGCGCCGTAATCTGGCGCGGTCGTTCTTTGGGGAGGCATTTCACCCGTGTCGTGGGTCGCAGCAGCATTTGTGTCGGCTTTCTTTGCCGGCATCACATCTATCCTGGCCAAATGCGGCATCAAGCAGACCGACTCCGATGTCGCGACGGCCATTCGCACCTGCGTGGTGCTCGTTTTCGCCTGGGCAATGGCGGGCATTTCTGGATCCATTGGAACCATTGGCAGCATCGAATCCAGATCCTGGCTCTTTCTCGTCCTCTCGGGACTCGCCACCGGTGCTTCGTGGATCTGTTACTTTAAGGCGTTGGGCATCGGAGACGTCAATAAGGTCGTACCAGTCGACAAGATGAGCACCGTACTCGCTGCACTGATCGCCATCGTGCTTTTTGGCGAGACGAGCAACCTTGCGGTTAAGCTCGTGGGAACCGCTGTCATCACCCTCGGCACATTTTTAATGATCGAGAAGAAGCAGTCCGCCGGACCCGAGCAGCAGCAAGACCGGACCTGGCTCGCTTACGCCCTCGGTGCCGCCGCGTTCGCGGCGCTCACGTCCATCCTTGCCAAGGTTGGCATCGAAGGCGTCGAGTCCAACCTGGCCACGGCAATCCGTACCTGTGTGGTACTGGTTATGGCATGGGCAATCGTGGCAGCCAAGGGAAAACTGGAGCAGGTCGCGCACGCTGACCGGCGCGAACTCACATTTCTCGCAACATCGGGCATCGCGACCGGAGCATCGTGGCTGCTCTATTACTATGCCATCGCTGCAGGCCAGGTGAGTGTCGTGGTGCAGATCGACAAACTATCGATTGTCGTATCGGTACTATTTGCGCGCCTGGCATTCAACGAAAAACTCTCACGACGCAGCGCCATCGGTCTCGCCCTCATCGTCCTGGGCACCGCCGCGCTCGCAGTTTGGAAGTAGCGCGGCCAGCGGCCGCTACATCCTCACACCTGGCCTGGGATGCCTGTACTGACCGTGGGATGCCGTGCGCTTACCGTGCGAGATGGCAAATTTGGGACAACAGTGCAGGCAACGAAGGCAGGCTGCGCACTCCGGCTTTGTCCAGACGGGAAGGCCGCCTCGCATCTCAATCGCCGCCATGGGGCAGCGCTTGGCACACAGGCCGCAGCCGATGCAGCGATCGGCATCGACAGCAAACTTGCTCGTCTGTTGCATGCGCGGCAGCCCAATTGCGTGATACGCGCACGATGCAAACAGAGGCACGCGATGGCGCATCATGTTGCCCGTGCGGCGCGCCCGCACCGCCTCGATCACGGCATCAATCTGCGCCTCGGCAGCCCTATTGATACCCTCAACCTTTTGAGGGTCAGACAGGTCGAAAACAGGCGTCCAGGTATCGGGCATCTTGACGCTCATCGCCGCATCTAACTCGAGCCCACGCTCGTGTAGCAGATCGCGGGCGAACTTGGCCGATTGCCCAGTCGTCGAACCATATGTCGAGACATAGAACGTATAGGGGCGCTCGCCGCCCTTTGTGCCGGCAGCAACCGATAGGTCGACAGTCTTCAAAAACTCGATCATTGGCGTCGGCAAGCCCCAGGCGTATACCGGGGCGACAAACCCCAGCCGACGGGGGCCTTCCATCACAGCAAGGTGAAGGATCTCGGCATCAAAGCGCTCAATCGACATAACTTTGTCGTCTGTCGCCGCTGCAATGCGACGCGCCACATGATCGCTGTTCCCCGTCGCGCTAAAGTACAGAATCATCTCGCACCTCTGGAATTGACTCGTGAAAAAGCGCGCTACTTGCGCAGCGGCTTGGGCAGTGGAACGCCGGCGGCGATGGCTGCGGCGATGATCATGCAGACGATACCCTTGAGTGGGAAGCACATGAGCAGCAGGCCCACGACCATGACCGGCTGGCGCATGACAGCGCCCATCGTCGAGGCCGTGCAGACGGCGACGCAAAAGACCGGATCGGCACCGGTAAGAATGGCAAGACCATAGCCCAGGCTTACGCCCGAGAAGATAACGGGGAAGAAGTGGCCTCCGCGCCAACCCAAGTTGATGAGGGCGGGGGTCAGCATGGCTTTGACAAGACCGGTCGCGATAAGCACGCCGGCGGGAATGGTCAGGTAGGTTTCCATGAGCACGTCGGCCTGGGTCTCGCCGGCAAACATGGTGTAGGGCAGGACCGTGCCGCAGATGGCGAGCGCCAGACCGGCCAGCATGGCTTTGACGACAGGACAATCACCTATTGCATGGGACAGCGCCTCGCTTGCATGCTCGGAGACAAAGTACAGCCAGCCGCAAACGGTGCCGACCAACGCCAACGGAATGAGCCAGGCAAGTTCCAAGTTGCCCACCTCGGCGGACTCGAACCTGGGCATGCCCATGCCGCCGCCCACAAGCTGGCCAAGCAGCAGGTAGGTGCCCAGACCGCCGGCAATCGCAATGCCGTAGACCATCGTCTTTTGCGCCTTGGGCAACTTGATGGTGACCTCGCCGGACGCAGAGCCCTCGTCGCCGTCGGCGCTACCGGCGAGCGGTGCCACGAAGCCAAAGACGGGCGCCGTAAAGAGCGCCGTCAGGGCAGCCTGGGTGCCCAGCAGCGTGAGCTCCCTAAACTCGGCGCCAAAGCGACGCATGCGGTCGCCGACCCAGCTGCACAGACCCGCGATAACACCGGTCAGGCCGGCCTCCGGTCCAATGCTGCCGCCAAACAGCAGCGGCAGCAATGCCGCGAGCGAAAGCTTGCCCAGGTTGTCGTAGGGGTAGTGCCCGTCTTGCTTGACCTTAGCCATCACCTGGTTGAGGTCATCGGTCCTGGTGCCCGTCATCTTTTCGTACAGACCGATTAGCAGGCCGCCCAGCAGGCAGACAAAAAACGGATACGGCAAAAAGCCAAACGGGCCGCTGGCAAGCTCGGGCGAAGCGACGCCCAGCGCGTGCGGAATCTCTGTCCATAGATAGTCGATACCGTGCTCCATCGCAAAAAAGAACAGCCAGACTGCGGCACCCGCGAGTGCGCCGGTCACAGCAACGCTGGCCAAAAACAGCGCTCGGTTCGTGGGTTTAGCGAGCTTATCCATCGGGTCCTCCCGCGGTCAAAGTCGATATAGTTATGTTTTATTGTAGAGCGAGCGTTGCCCGAACGAGCCAACCGTCTGCGCCGCAAACGGCACCATTGGGAGCCATAGCGGGACAGGCTCAAGACTCATCCGTTGATAATCGAGACAATCTCGCGCAAATCGTCGGCAAAGTAGATGCCGTGCTGGCGCCTCGGGCTCGAAAGCCCTTTATCAATCATGTGCCCGAGCAGCGCCTTGAGGTCGTTGTAGTAACCGTCCAGGTTATACAGGATGCACGGAGCACTCAGGTGCCCCAACGACACCGCGGACATGACCTCGGCAATCTCCTCGAGCGTGCCCGTCCCACCGGGAAAGGCGATGAACGCATCGCCGAGCTCAATCATCTTGGCTTTGCGCTCGGCCATATCACTCGTCACGATGAGGTCGTCGATACCGTCATGTTGAAACTCGGCCTCGATAAAAAAGCTCGGCTCAACACCCGTCACGTGTCCGCCAGCATCGAGCACGCTATCGGCGAGCGCACCCATCAGGCCCGATTTGGACCCGCCGTATACCAACGCGTGTCCGTTGGCGCCAATCCAGTTGCCCAGCTCCTGTACCGCAGGCAGAAATGCTGGGTCGTTACCGACACTGGCACCCAGATACACGGTGATATTCATATTCAGTCCCCCTCATCGTGACGCGCGGCGCCCGCTCTAGCGTTGGCGGCGCCGATATTCGCGCACGCGGCGCGACAGGTCGGCGAGCTGGTCGCGATCGAGCTCTTCCAAATGCTCAAGATCGTCCATAAAGCGCGCCATGGTGTCCTTTTGACGCATCTTGATGAGCGTATTGCAGTAGTTCACCGCCACGCCCGTGAGCATGGCGATGTAGAAGATACTAATAACGCTCAAGACGACGGTAATAGCGCGGGCAACCGGTGTTTCGGCCGGAATGTCGCCAAAGCCGATGGTCGAGACCGTCTCGAAGCTAAACCAAAGTCCATCGCCAAAGGTGAGGGTCGTAGGCTCGGACAGCCAGACAGCCGTCGAGCACAGCAGGTAAAAGATAAGAAACAGACCCGTGATGCGCGCAAAGCCAGCCTGTCGCAGCACATCGGCAAGCGTCCTCAACTTGTTCATCGCGACCCCTTTTCCCAGACGCCCAATCACGTTCGCCCGGTATTGTCCCACAACCGGCAGCTAAGGACGTTCCTTTTGTGCCGGCAGAAAGGGACTGTCCCCAGCTGCCGGGCGGGAGCGTTTAGCGGTACAGCTGCCAACTGGGCAGGCTGAGCTGGTATCCTTATGCGGTAATGTCTCGATTCGTTAGGATTGCATGTGAGAGCTGCCACTGCCCTTCGTTCAGTTATATGTCGCGCCCTGACCATTGTGCTTGCCGCGCTTGCCGTGCTGAGTTCAATCGCGCCTGTTCAGGCTTTTGCCGATGACTCTAGTCAGCCAGTCAAGACGGTCCGCGTTGGTTGGCTCGTCAACAACGAGGGCTTCCAGGACGGCACCCCCGGCGAGCGTCTCTCGGGATGGGGTTACGAGTACCTCCAGACCCTGTCGTACTACACGCCCGGCTGGCGGTACGAATACGTCTCCGGCACCTTCACCGAGCTTTTGGACATGCTCGAGGCGGGCGAGATCGACCTCATGCCCAACATCTCCTACTCCGAGGAACGTGCCCAAAAGCTGCTCTTTTCCTCGAACCCCGAGGGCACCGAGCGCTACTTCATCTACGCCAAGCCCGATCGCGACGATCTGGCCAAGGGTGACCCCCAAGCGCTCCAAGGCCTTACCATCGGCTGCAACCCCGGCGTTATGCAAACCTTCGTTGGCCAGCAGTGGCTCGCCAACGAAGGCATTACCTGCACCTATAAAGAAATCAACACTGGCGGTGCCCTCTTTGACGCGCTCGCAAACAACGAGGTCGATGCCATCATCATGAACGACACGACCTCGTCACCCAGCGCCTCCCCCATGTTCTACATTGGTTCGAGCGACTACTATTTTGCCGTCCCCAAAAGCCGCCCCGACCTGATGGACGACATCAATGCCGCCATGTCGGCAATCGCCCGCGTCAACCCACGCTATATCGACGAAGTCAAATCTAACTACTCGGCCCAAAACAGCGGTTCATCATCGCTCAACGGCCCCGAACGTTCCTGGCTCAAAACAAATGACAACACCATCACGCTCGGCTACATTACGGGCAGACTCCCCTACTGCAACGAAGACGAAAACGGCGAAATGGAAGGCTCGCTCGCATCGCTTGCGACGACGTTGCACGATAAATTTGGCATTACGGTCAAAACCGTCGCCTTTGATAGCTACAAGATGATGTCAAATGCCCTGTCAAAGGGAAGCATAGACGTTGTGCTGCCGGTATACCGAGATTACTGGTTTGCCGAGCAATCAGGCGTTGTGCAGTCGATATCGTTGGGGACCATATCCCTCACCGCCATCCACACCGGCAGCGACCTGAACAAAGACCTTCAGAACATCGCCTGTACCAAATCATCGTTTGTCAACAAAAATGCACTTGAAAGTCTGTTCCCCACAGCGACCGTGACCGAATACCAATCCGACGATGAAGCGTTCGACGCCCTCAGGAAGGGAACGGCGCACTGCATCGTCGCTCCCAGCTCACGCATAAAAACCATCGGCGACCGTCATGATTTCAAGGACTACGAGACGGTCGAGCTCCCTGACACCTGTGAGCTCTCGTGCTGGATTTCGCGCGGAAAGCCCGAGCTGCTGGGAATCATCAACAAGGGCATCATCAATGCCGGAGAATCGCTCTCCGCAAGCAATTACTCCTCCACGTCGTACACGACCCAGGAATCAGACACGCTTCAATTCCTTTTTCGCAACCGCACCGCCATTGCCGCTACCCTCATCGGTATGTTGTCGGTCGGCATCGTCCTGCTCATCTGGGCGCTCGTGCGCGCTCGAACCGAGCGCAAAAAAGCCGACGCTGCCAACGCCGCTAAGACGGCATTCCTCACGCGCATGAGCCACGACATCCGTACGCCGCTCAACGGTATCCTGGGCCTTATCGAGATTGAGGAATTGAAGGAAGGCGATATCAAGGTCGCCCGCGAGAGCCGTGCCAAGGCGCGCGTTGCCGCCAATCACCTGCTCTCGCTAATCAACGACATCCTCGAGATGGGCAAAATCGAAGACCGCAAGCTAACACTGGAGCATGCGCCTTTTAACCTCAAAGAGCTCTGTGACAATACGCTGGTTCTGTGCAAGCTCCGCGCGTCCAGTAACGGCATCACCATGCAGGACAATAGTCTGCCGTACGCCACGGGGCCATACATGATCGGCAGTCCCACCCATATCCGACAGATCATGATCAACCTGTTAGACAACAGCATTAAGTACAACAAGCACGGCGGCTCCGTCACCTTTAGTTCAAAGACCAAGCCACTCGATAACGGGCGCGCGCTCTTTTGCTTTAGCGTTTCGGATACCGGCATTGGCATGACTCCCGAGTTTTTAAAGCATATCTATGAGCCGTTTGCCCAAGAAGGTGACGATGCGCGCAGCAAGTTCCAAGGAACCGGCATGGGCATGCCAATCGTCAAGTCGCTTATTGAACTGATGGGCGGCACCATCGAAGTCACCAGTGAGCTCCATGTGGGCACCTCGTTCTACGTGGAGATTCCGCTCGATATCGACGAGAATCCCCAGGCGCGGGCGAATACGGTTGAGAGTGCGCCCGACTGCTCGCTCACCGACATGAACGTGCTGCTCGCCGAAGACAACGAATTGAATGCCGAGATTGCCCAGACGCTGCTAGAATCAGAACCACCCTTAAAAAGGGTGGTTTGCTCTTAGGGTATAACCCACGGGCCCCGGGCTCGCGTCTAAAGGCGC
>NZ_JBDGAY010000031.1:0-17981 GCF_040910245.1 Collinsella aerofaciens | reverse complement strand
GTCTCCACGCTCGTCGGCGGCGACTTCGCGCTGTAGTCGCTCGACCCTCGCATCCCTCCGGAAGCCCCGGACACGCCTGCGGGGTTATCACGCGAACGTCCTCGCCGCTTTGCGGCTGCGGGATGTTCGCTTTGATAACCCCTCCCGGCGTGTCCGGGGCTTCCTGCTGTCTCGGGGCAGCTGTTTTCTGAAATGACTTTGCTGCAACCTTTCCTCGCCTTCGGCGGGCGTGGTAGCCTTTGTCGTTGATTGAACTATTTACGTAACGGAGGACAAACATGGCAGCTGCACAGCCGCTCAAGATTCGCATGGTTGCCGGACTTGGCAACCCTGGCGAGGAATATGCCGAGACCCGCCACAACGCCGGCTTTAAGGCAATCGACGAGCTGGCCCGTCAGGCCGGCGTCACGTACTGGAAAAACCAGGCCGGCGCCGAGGTCGTGCTCATCAACATCAACGACCCCGAGGAAGAGGGCGGCAAGCGCCAGATTGTGCTGGTCAAGCCGCAGTCATATATGAATACCTCGGGCGGTCCCATCTCCAAGCTCTGCCGCGAGTACAAGATCAAGGCCGAGGAACTGCTCGTAATCCACGACGAGCTCGATATTCCCGCCGGCGACGTGCGCGTTAAGGTGGGCGGCGGCCATGCTGGCCACAACGGCCTGCGTTCCATCATCGACAAGATGGGCAGCCGCGACTTCAGCCGCATCCGCACCGGCATCGGCAACCCTCCCGGCAAGATGGCCGTCGCCGACTACGTGCTTAAGCAGCTGCGCGCCCGCGAGGCCGAGGATTTCCAGGACACCTGCGCCCGCGCGGCCGACGCCGCCGGCCTGGCGATCGTGCACGGCGTGGTCTACGCCCGCGACCATGTCAACGGCGCCGCTTCCGCCAACGGCAAGCACTGAAACCTATCATTTAGGGATAGGTTTATTTTGGCAGGTTTTACCTGCGGAAACGCTCCATTTGCGGCATCGTAATAAACCGCGCGCCGCCATACGCACATAGCACCCCAAAGGGAGCCGGCCTCATCACAACCCGAGACCGGCCCCCTTTGCCGTTTTACCCGATAAAACTGACCAAAATATACCTGCCCCTGTTTGGTAGGCCGAAGTGGATAAACCCTGCTCCCAACCGCCGAAGACACACGTAAGTGACATGTCCATGAGGGTATAATTTGCACCGTATGTCTGCACAACGCCTGTGCGCGTACGGTTTTATTCGGGCTACCGTCCATTTCCGTGGAGGCACGGTTCGGCGGCCCTAACAAGAGAGGGGTTCTATGTATAAGATCCTGGAGAAGACGCAGTTCTCTGAGAAGGTGTTCAAGTTCCGCATCGAGGCGCCTGCAATCGCCAAGCATGCGCACGCTGGACAGTTCCTCATGGTTCGCGCCAACGAGACGGGCGAGCGTGTCCCGTTTACCCTGGCCGGCTGGAACGGTGACGAGGGCTGGGTCGAGTTCATCTTCATGGTGATCGGCAAGACCACCGAGATGCTGTCCACCTACGAGGCCGGCGAGTCGCTGCGCGACGTCGTGGGCCCGCTGGGCGTTCCCACCGAGATGGCCGAGGGCCCCTGCGCCGTCATTGGCGGCGGCGTCGGCCTGGCAATTGCCTTCCCGGTCGCCAAGCACCTGGTCGAGACCGGTCACGAGGTGCACGCCATCATGGGCGCCCGCACCAAGGACCTCCTGCTCATGGAGGACCAGTTCCGCGAGCTCCTCGACGAAGATCACATCCACATCACCACTGACGACGGCTCCTACGGCGAGCAGGGCGTTGTCACCGCTCCGCTGGAGCGCCTGCTGCAGGACAAGGCCGTGAGCCAGGTCTTCTGCGTCGGCCCCGTTCCGATGATGAAGTTCTCGACCCTCACCGCCCAGAAGTACGACACCCCCATCACCGCGTCGCTCAACCCCATCATGGTTGACGGCACCGGCATGTGCGGCTGCTGCCGCGTCGAGGTGGGCGGCGTGACCAAGTTCGCTTGCGTCGACGGCCCCGACTTCGATGCCACCCTGGTCGACTGGGATGACCTTCGTGCCCGCCAGGCCGCTTACCGTTCCGAAGAGGGCGAGTCCCTCAAGGCCTATGAGGAAAAGAGCTGCGCATGCCACTAGTTAACGGTCGTTTCGTTGCCGATATGAAGTCGCCCCGCACCCCCGATAACGAGGAGCCGGCTGCCGAGCGCGCCTGCGACTTCCGCCCCGTCGACAAGGGCTTCACCGAGGAGATGGCGCTGGCCGAGGCCGAGCGCTGCCTCAACTGCAAGAAGCCGTTCTGTGTTGAGGGCTGCCCCGTCAACATCAACATCCCCCGCTTTATCGAGCAGATCCGCGCGAAGGACTTCGGCGGCGCCCTCGATACCATCCGCGAGGACTCCATGCTTCCCGCTATCTGCGGCCGCGTCTGCCCGCAGGAGAACCAGTGCGAGGGCAAGTGCATCCGTGGCAAGAAGTCCGAGCCCGTGGCCATCGGCCAGCTCGAGCGCTTCCTGGGTGACCGCCCCGAGCTCGCCTCCACGCCCAAGATGGCCCCCAAGAACGGCAAGAAGGTCGCCGTCGTCGGTTCCGGCCCGTCCGGCATCACCTGCGCCGGCGAGCTCGCCCGCAACGGCTTTGACGTCACCGTCTTCGAGGCCTTCTTCACCGGCGGCGGCGTGCTGGTCTACGGCATCCCCGAGTTCCGTCTGCCCAAGGCAGTCGTCAAGCGCGAGATTGACGGCCTGGAGGACATGGGCGTCAAGTTTGAGTACAACTCCGTCGTGGGCAACATGGCCACGGCCGAGGAGCTGTTCGAGCAGGGCTTCGACGCCATCTACGTGGCGACCGGCGCTGGCCTGCCCAAGTTCCTCAACGTCCCCGGCGAGAACCTGCCCAACGTCTTCTTCGCTAACGAGTACCTCACCCGCGTGAACCTGATGAAGGCCAACAAGTTCCCCGAGTACGACACCCCCACCAAGCACGGCAAGAACGTCGTCGTCTTTGGTGGCGGCAACGTGGCTATGGACGCCGTCCGTACCGCCAAGCGCCTGGGCGCCGAGCACGCCATCATCGCCTACCGTCGTACCGAGGACGAGATGCCCTGCCGTCGCGCCGAGCTGCACCATGCTAAGGCCGAGGGCGTCGAGGTCCTGCCGCTCGTCTCCCCGCTCGAGTTTGTCGCTGGCGAGGACGGCTCCGTGTGCGCCGTCAAGGTCCAGAAGATGGAGCTCGGCGAGCCCGACGAGTCCGGCCGTCGTCGTCCGGTGCCCATCGAGGGCGCCATCGAGGAGATCCCCTGCGACGTCGCGATCTCGGCTATCGGCACCAACGCCAACCCCTTCGCAAAGAAGATCGGCGGCAAGATGGAGCTCAACAAGTGGGGCTACATCGTTGCCGACGAGGAGACCGGCCAGACCACCGATCCCCGCATCTGGGCCGGCGGCGACATCGTCACCGGTGCCGCTACGGTCATTCTGGCGATGGGCGCCGGCAAGAAGGCCGCCGCTTCCATCACCAAGAGCCTGCTGGGCGAGTAATCACCTACAGTGCTAGCCATCAAACGGCAAAGTCCCCGTCGAGCACACGCCCGGCGGGGACTTTTTCTATATCGGCCGCCCCAACCACCACAAAGGGGACAGGCACCTTTGTGGTGGTTTGGAGCCTGGCTGGTCGGTTTGTCTCGATCTGTAACACCTGGAGCCCGTTGAGCCTTGCAGTTGTTACAGATCGAGATATTGCTCCAGCCGCCCCCGCTTTGTCTCAATCTGTAACAGTTAGAGGGCAAATTCCTCGCTACGTGTTACAGATCAAGACGTTAGGTTGGCGGCCGAACGGTTCATCTAAATCTGTAACAGTTAGAGCCTTTTTCGCTGGCCTGGTGTTACAAATCGAGATTTTGCAAAAGCCGAGGATAGGCACTGCCGCCAAGGCCTTCCCCTCGGCCTAAAACAAAAACCACCACAAAGGTTCCTGTCCCCCTTGTGGTGGTTTTGATCGGTTAGCCTTCGAGTTGGGCCACCTTGTAGCGGTAGGCTGCGGCGATGACGTCCTTGCAGCCTTCGCGGCCCAGCTTGGCGCGGTTAACGACGATGTCTTTACCGCTCGTCATCTTCCACTTTCCGGCACTGTAGCGCTTATAGAACGCCTCGCGC
Source organism: Collinsella aerofaciens (assembly GCF_040910245.1). Taxonomy (GTDB): domain Bacteria; phylum Actinomycetota; class Coriobacteriia; order Coriobacteriales; family Coriobacteriaceae; genus Collinsella. Next base: position 13,844 of record NZ_JBDGAY010000031.1, on the reverse strand, counting down.
GCCTTCTGCTGCTGCTTGACCAGCTTGGCGCCCTTCTTTTTGTTAAGGCCACGCTTCTTGCGCACGATCTCGACGCGGTCCTCAAAGGGAGCGGTCACCAACACGGCAATGTGATTGGGGTTGTTACGCAACAGGTAATCGGACAGGCGGCCTTCGATAATGCAGCTCTCGGTCTCGCCCAAATCCAAAATCACCTGGCTCATCTTTTGGAACAACTTGTCCGAGTACGAACGCGCGTCGTAGCGGTCGGGCAGAAACGCCATGTTCTCCACAGCCAGGCGCTCGTCATAGGCGGCCATCTTATCGAGCGACTCACCTGTACGCAGCGACGCGCGCACCAGCAGCTCGTTATCGTACAGCGGAATCCCCAGCTCATTGGCGAGGATACGGCCAATCTCGTGGCCCTCGGCACCAAAGTCGCGCGCGATGGTAATGACCACAGGACTCTTCTTGTTCTCCAGATCGCTCATCGCGATTCCTTTCTAACAAATGAGAAATAGGCGATTCCTGATTCCCATTTTGTCACTTACGACCGTCCTGGTTTCCCAAGTGTGGCAGATTGCCCCGAAAGAGGAGCGCCGCGTACTAAATGTACGCAAGCGACGATTGAGGGGCAAGGTGTCGTGCTTGGGGAAGCAGGACTATGCGGCCACGATGCGGCGTTGATATGCCCTCACCAGCAGCGAGATACCAAAGTTGAGCACAAAGTACATCGCAAATACCAGGCCGTAGAGCATAAGCACCTGCGAGAGGTCGATCGCATGGGCCATCACGACGTTTGCCGTGTACATGAGCTCGGCCACGTTAATGCCCGAAAGATACGAGCTGTCCTTAATGACGGTCGTGCACTGGCTAAACAGCGCCGGAATAATCGTCTTAAACGTCTGCGGCAGAATGATGTAGCGCATGGTGGCAAAGAAGCCGAAGCCCTGGCTCTGCGCTGCCTCAAACTGGCCGCGCGGAATCGAGTTGAGGCCGCCGCGCACAATCTCGGCCATAACAGCGCTGGTAAACAGCGTAAAGGCGATGGTCGAAATCACAATGTCCAAACCCTGCACCGTAAAGTAGATAAACAGGATCCACAGCAGGTTCGGCGTGCAACGGAACAGCTCGATATAGGCGCTCACCAAAATACGGAACGGGCGGGGCGCATAGCTTTTAACGAGCGCCAGCACCGTGCCAAAGATGAGCGAGAAAAAGATCGACAGCGCCGAGATCTCGATTGTCTTAACAAATCCGTCCCAAATGTAGAGCAGGTTGGTCGCGTTGAAGATTTCCATGCGCTAGGCCTCCTCTACGTTGTCGAGCCCCAGCTCGGCCAGGCTCACGCCGCGCGAACGCTCCTTGGAGCGGCGCTCGAGCCACTGCACCAGCATGGCGAGCGGAAAGCAGATGATGAAGTACATAAGGCAGCAGACGATGTATCCCTGCAGGTAACCGTACAGACTCACAAAGTTGTCGGAACGGTACATAAGGTCGCCGCCGGCCACAAGCGCCAGCACCGACGTGTTCTTAACCAGGTTGAGCGCCTGGTTACACAGCGGCGGCAGAATAATCTTGAACGTCTGGGGCAGCACGATGTACCAGTACGCCTGCGCACGGGTGAAGCCCTGGCTCTGGGCCGCCTCCATCTGACCGCGCGGAACCGCCTCGATACCAGTGCGGATGACCTCCGAAATGTAGGCCGCGTGATACAGGCCCACACCCAAGAAGCCCAGCACGAACGGCGCGATGCGCACCGGCTGGTCGGCACCGGTTATAGCCTGCAAAAACTGCGGACCGGCCATGTACATAAAGAGCACCTGTACGGGCAACGGGGTGTTCTGGTAAAACTCCACGTACACGCGGCTTATGGCGCGCAGCACGCGCGAGCGAGTGGTAGAGAACACGCCCAGCAGTGTGCCCAGTACCAGCGACAGCAGCAGACCGGCAACGACCACCTGCAGCGTCACGCCAAAGCCCTCCCAGAAGGGCCCCATGTTTTGAAATGTCGTCGACCAACGGTCGACGTCAAATAATCCTTCGAGCATTCGATTCCTTCCTTGGACGATGCGCCTATACAAGACCCCAGGTCTTGACCTCTTGGTCGAGCCAGCCATCGGCCAGGCGATCGCAAATCACCTGATCGACCACGGTCGAAAGGTCGCAGCCCTTCTTGGTCGCCACGCCGTAGCCCTGCTCGCCAAACTTGACCTCGGGCTGCAGCAGCTCAACGGTCTCGTTCATGTAACCGGCCAGCGTGGAGCGGTCCATGGCAAAGACGTCGATATTGCCGGCGTCGAGCGAACTCTTGATGATGGGGTAGCCGCTAAAGGCCCTAAACTCGGGCTTGCAGCTAAAGCCGTTGTCCTTGATCATCTGCTCAATCAGGCTCTGCGTGGTGGCGCCCTGGCTCACGCCAATGACCTTGCCGTCCAGATCCTCAATCGAGGTAAAGCCCGAACGCTTCTTGACCATGAGTCCCACGTAGTCGGTGCGGTACGGCGTCGAGAAATCCCAGCTCTTCTTGCGCTCGTCGGTGATGGTGTAGGTCGCCGCGACCACGTCAAGTTGGCCGTTATCGATCAGCGGGCCGCGCGTCTTGGGCGTTACGTCGGTAAACTCGACAAGCTCCTGGGCGCGGGCCTCCTTGTAGCTCACGCCAAAGACGGCAGCGGCGATCTGGTAGCACAAATCGACTTCCATACCCTCAAAGCGGCCCTTGGCGGTGTCGTAATAGCCATAGCCGGGAACGTCCTTCTTAACGCCGGCATTTAGATGGCCACGCGACTTGATGGCCGCAAGCTTGGACCCCTTGTCGGAGCCCTCGCCGCTGGTGGAGTTGCCGCAACCGGTAAGCGCGGTCCCCGTCAGCGCAAGCATGCCGGCGCCAGCCAGCTGCAAAAAGCGGCGGCGTGTCACGGTCGCCCTCGTCATATCCGTCATGTCCATCACCGCGCCTAGTGCAGAATCTTGGACAGGAACTCGCGGCAGCGCGGGTTCTCGGGGTTATCGAAGAAGTGCTCGGGCGTGCCCTCCTCCAGGATGCGGCCGTCCTCCATAAAGATGACGCGGTCGGCAACCTGGCGCGCAAAGCCCATCTCGTGCGTCACGCAGATCATGGTGATGTCCTCCTGCGCGAGCTCAATCATAACGTCCAGAACCTCCTGGACCATCTCGGGGTCGAGCGCCGAGGTCGGCTCGTCAAACAGGATGATGGGCTGCTTGGTGCACAGGGCGCGGGCGATGGCGATGCGCTGCTGCTGACCACCCGAGAGATTCTGCGGGTACTCGCCGGCCTTATGCGCCATCCCGACGCGCTTGAGCGCGGCGATGGCGATCTCGGTCGCCTCCTCCTTGCTCTTCTTTTGCAGCTTGATGGGCGCGAGCGTCAGGTTGCCCAGCACCGTCATGTTGGGATACAGGTTGAACTGCTGAAACACCATGGAGCTGTACTTGCGAGCCATCTCCAGGTGGTTCTTTTTGGTGAGCGGCGTACCGTCGATGACGACCTCGCCCGACGTGGGCTCCTCCAGATAATCGACGCAACGGATGAGCGTCGACTTACCCGAACCGGAAGGCCCGATCATTACGAGCTTCTCGCCGCGCTTGACGGTGAGGTTGATATCTTTGAGCACATGCAGGTCGCCAAAGTACTTGTTGAGATGCTTGATCTCGATCATGTCTGCCATGAATGTCCCTTCCCTGCGTTTACACGAGTTGAACTATTGTACGGAAAGAACCACGTTTCCGTAGCCCACACTACATTCCCGTAAAGAACCCGCAACCTTTAACCCACTCATTGGGGACAGGCTTAAATGAGTACCCGCTCATTGGGCACTCATTTAAGCCTGTCCCCAATGAGTACCCAATGAGTACCCAGCTCATCAAAAAGGGGCGTGACCATTACGGTCACGCCCCCTCAACATCAACTATGTACCGCTCGGCACTTACGCAAGCTTTGCGCCGACAATCTTTGCCGCAGCCGGCTTATCGAAGTTGCCGCCAGTGGCCTTGCCCAGAGCGCCCATGACCTGGCCCATCTGCTTCTTAGAGGTCGCACCCAGCTCGGCGATGACCTGCTCGATCAGGGCCTCGAGCTCCTCACCCGAAACCTGCGCGGGCAGCAGGCTCTCCAGAATCTTGACCTGCTCGGTCAGGTTGTCGGTACGCTCCTGGTCGGTACCGGCCTTAATGGACATCTCCAGCGTCTCGCTCGTCTGCTTAATCAGACGCTTGATCATGCTGTTGACGTCTTCCTCGGTCACATCACGACGCTCGTTGACCTCGATGTTCTTCACCTCGGCCTTAACCTGGCGAATGATGGACAGGCGAACCTTGTCCTTGGCCTTCATGGCCGCAATCATTTCCTTCTGCAGCTCTTCGTTGGTCATCTGCATATCCTCCTCAATAGCATGGGCGGCACTCACGCGGGCACCGCCCCATGATTACTTAGTCGTCGACGCGTCGTCGGTCGAACTCTTGGTGACGCCCTTCAGGCTGACGTTGTACGGCACGTCCTTGGGCATGGGGTTAACGGTGATGTCGGCGTCCTTCTTGTACTGCTCCAGCCACTCGCTGTACGCGCTGCTTGCCGCCTGCGTCTTCACCACGTTGGAGACGTACTTCTTGATGTCCTTGGGCACCTGCTTAATGTCATCGACCTGATTATCGACATGAAAGTAGTCGGTGCACTTGATGATGTGATAACCATAGGTCGACTCAACGACGTCACCCACATCGCCCTTGTTGAGCCCCTCGAGCGCCGTCTGGTAGCTGTCGACGAAGGTAGTGAGCTTATCCCAACCCACATCGCCCTTCTTCTCCCTGGAGCTGGTGTCGTCGGAATACTGCTTCACGGCGTCCTCAAAGCTCAGCTCGCCGGAGTTGATTTTGTCCAGGCACTCCTGCGCCTTGGCCTTGGCGGCGGCCTTGTCCTCGTCAGATGCGTCGGAATCGACCTTGATCAGGATATTCGACGAACGACGGGCATCGTTGTAGTTGGACAGGTTCTCGTTGATGTAATCGACAATCTCGCTGTCCTTGGGCTTGCTGGTGGGTGCCACGGCATCCTTGAGCTTCTGCTGCGCCAGGCTCTCCTTGAGCGAATCCTTGTAGGTGTCCTCGGTGTAGCCGTAGGTCTTGAGAGTCTTCTTAAAAGTCTTGGCGCCGCCCGCGCTCTTGCACGCGTCCTTCCAAGCCTTCTCGACCTCCTCGTCCGACACCGTCACGCCGTTCTCCTTCTGCGCCTGTTGAAGCAGGATCTGCTGCGTGTAGGAGTCGATGAGCTGCTTGCGGTACTTCTTGGGTGTGAGGTCATTGTCGACCAGGTACTGTGCCCAGTCCTTGTCCTTGGTGTAGCCGTAGGACGTACGCATGCTCATGATCTGCTTGGTCACGGTGTCCTCGGTGAGGTTGGTGCCGTTGATAGTGGCAGCCACACCGCCGGTGAGCTTATAGCCCGAGCCGGCGCTTTCGGTCTGCGACATCAGGCCGGAGCACGCCATGGCCGAAACGGAGAGCAGCATCGCCAGCACGCCGATGACCACCAGGACAATCTTGACGGTCTTGGACACATAGGTCTTGCGCTGCTTCTTGCGAGAGCTGGAGGCGGCGCGGGACCGTTGCTCGGGCGTCGGCGCGACCTCGGGGTTCTTTTTCTTATTTGCCATGTTTGGCCTTTCGCATCACGAATCGAACAAACGCCATTGTGTCACAACGCAGCCCCCGCGGCACACCTGGTGCATGGGGGACAGGTTAATCTGCACCATTTTGGTGCAAAGGGGACAGATCTGGCAGCCGGCAGTTAGGGACGTTCCTTTTCTGCCGGCAGTTAGGGACAGTCCCCAAGTGCCGGCCCTAAAAGTGGCGGCGGATGGCGTCGACCATGCCTTGGCACGTGGTCTGGCCGAGCACATCGGCTGCAGCGTCGGCGTCCATAAAGATATTCATGAGCGCTTGCAGAGCCTCGACCTGGCCGCCCGGCTCGGCAATACCCAGATTGATGATGATCTGCGCCGGCACGGGGGCGCCCATGCCTGCCATTGCGCTGAACGTCACAGGTGCGGCGGGCTTTACCACCGCGATATAGGGCTTGGCCACAAATCCCGGATCGGTATGCGGAATGGCGATGTTTGCCGCCGGCATAGCGAGACCCGTGGGATAGGCGTCCTCACGCGTGCGGACGGCGTCGAGCCAACCGGGCGCAATGTAGCCGCGCGGAGCGAGCTCACCCTCGAGGCGCGCAAACACCTCGCCCGGCGTCGCGCACTCCCAATCAAAAAACACCAGCTCAGGCGTAAACAGCGCTTCGTTATCCGCCATGCGCTCACCTCTCTCACCTAGTCACCTGGGACGTTCTTAAACGACTAGTCATTCAAGAACGTCCCCGATGACTACCTAAAACAAAGGATGGCCACTTGCGCCTTGGCGCCAATGACCACCCTGACTACTCGGCTAAATTGTACTGTGCGCCACTAGCCGCGAGGCGCATCAATTGCGACCTTGCCGCTCTCCAGCACGTGAACGCGACCGTCGGCGAGCATTTGCACGACCTCGGGATACAGCACATGCTCGATCGCGTGGATGTGCTCCTCAAGCGTGTCGACGTCCCAGCCCTCCTCAACAGCCAGCGCACGCTGGGCGATGATGGGGCCGTTGTCGTAGATCTCGTTGGCAAAGTGCACGGTCACGCCGGTCACCTTGACACCGCGAGCAAACGCATCGTCGATCGCATGGGCACCGGTAAAGCTCGGCAGCAGCGCGGGATGCAGATTGACCACGCGATTGGGGAATGCCGCCAGCAGCGGCGTGTGCACCATGCGCATGTAGCCGGCCATGACCACATACTCGCAACCGCGCTCGAGCAGCTCGTGCGCAATAATCTCGTCGGCGGCGATGGGGTCGGCGTAGACATCCTTGGACAGCGTGAGCGTCTGGATACCCGCACGCTCTGCGCGCTGCAAACCCTTGGCCGAAGGGCGGCTCGACACCACGAGCTCAATCGAAGCGTTGAGCTCGCCGGCGGCGATCAGGTCGATCAACGCCTGCAGGTTGGTACCCGAACCGCTGACGAGCACACCGATCTTGAGCGGCTCAGCCGTATCGGTACCGGTCGGACGGGTGTAGGGCACAAAACCAAGACCCTCACTAGCGGCCATCTGCTCGTTAGCGCTCATCGGAGTACACGACCTTACCGGAGCCCTCGACGCACTCGCCCACGCGGAACGGCTTCTCGCCCAGCGCGACCAGAGCCTCGGTCACCGCGGTCTCATCCTCGGGAGCGACGATCAGGCACAGGCCAACGCCCATGTTGAAGGTCTTGCACGCCTCGTTGGGCGCAAGCTCGGCCTGGCGCGACACATAGGTGATGACGGGCGGAACGTCCCAGCCCATCTCGGCGCCGTTGCGGGTGACCACAGCGTCGACGTCGTCGGCAAGCGCGCGGTTGAGGTTCTCGGTAATACCGCCGCCGGTGATGTGGGCAATGGCATGAACGTTGGCGCCACCGCGGAGCAGCTCCAGAATCGGCTTGACGTAGATGCGCGTAGGAGCCAACAGGGCGTCTGCCAGCGATGCACCGCCGAGCTCCTCGAGTGGACGGCTCAGCTCCTCGGCCTTAGCGGCGGCCTCGGGCGTGCCCGGCTTGATGCCGTCGACGCCGATGACCTTGCGCACGAGCGAGTAGCCGTTGGAGTGCACGCCGGTGGAAGGCAGGCCCAGGATCACATCGCCGGGGCGAACGTTCGCGGGGTCGAGCATCTTGGGACGGTCGACGACGCCCACGGTAAAGCCAGCGAGGTCGTAGTCGGCCGGAGCCATGACGCCCGGGTGCTCGGCCATCTCGCCACCCACGAGCGCGCAGCCCGCGAGCTTGCAGCCGTCGGCAACGCCCTTGACGATCTTTACCATGTGCTCGGCCTCGATGTGGCCAATGGCAACGTAGTCCAAGAAGAACAGCGGCTCGGCGCCCGAAGCCAAAATGTCGTTGACGCACATGGCGACCAGGTCCTGGCCCACCGTCTCGTGACGGTCCATGATCTGGGCGAGCACGAGCTTGGTGCCCACGCCGTCGGTACCGCTGATCAGGATCGGGTCTTCCATATCCTTAAGCGCGGCGGCCGAGAACAGACCGCCAAAGCCACCGATGCCACCGATAACCTCGGGACGGTTGGTGTCCTTAACCATTTGCTTAATAGCGTCGACGGCGCGGCCGCCCTCGGCGGTATCGACGCCGGCATCCTCATACGTCACATGCTTGCTGTCGCTCATCTGAGCCTTCCTCTCCCACTACCGTTTGAAGCACAGACGCCAAACGGTGCTCATAGTTGCGTTCATTTCGGCGCACGCCATAACGGCACGCGCCGTCATATCAACAAAACAGCAGGTAAAACCTACCAAAATAAACCTGTCCCTACATGGCAGGCTTTAGGCCTCGCCGTGCTCCTCTTCCCAGCTGCGGTCGTCGTATTTCTCGACCACGGCGTCGTCGTCAAAGTGCAGCGGCTTGTCCAGGTTGCGGGGCTTAAAGCCCTCCATGAACTTGTCGCGGCCAAAGCTCTCGGGAATCGCCACGGGGTAGCGTCCGGTAAAGCACGCATCGCAGTAACCGCCCTTGGGCATGACCTTCAGCAGGCCCTCGACCGAAAGGAAGGCCAGCGAATCGGCGCCGATATACTCGCAAATCTCGTCGACCGTCTTGTTGGCGCTGATAAGCTGCGACTGCACGTCGGTATCAATGCCGTAGAAGCACGGCCAGATGACCTCGGGCGAGTTGATGCGGATATGAATCTCCTTGGCGCCGGCGTTGCGCAGCATCTTGACGAGCTGCACCATGGTGGTGCCGCGGACGATGGAGTCGTCGATGACGACTAGGCGCTTGCCCTCGATGTTGTCGCGCAGCGGGTTGAGCTTCATGCGCACGCCCATGGCACGCAGCTCCTGCGTAGGCTCGATAAACGTACGGCCCACATAGCGATTCTTGATGAGGCCCTCGCCAAAGGGAATGCCGCTCTCGTGCGAATAACCCTCCGCAGGCGGCAGGCCGGAGTCGGGCACGCCGATGACCAGGTCGGCCTCGACGGGCTCCTCATGTGCCAGCTGACGACCCATGTCATAGCGGCAGGCGTAGACGCTCTTGCCGTTCATGATGGAGTCGGGGCGAGCGAAGTAGACCTGCTCAAAGATGCAGTTAGCGGGCTCTTCGGCGGCAGGCACGCCTTGCTCAGACACAAGGCCCTCGGCGCTGATGCGCAAAATCTCGCCGGGACGGACGTCGCGGACGTACTCAGCGCCCACAATGTCGAGCGCACAAGTCTCGGAGGCGACGACCCAGCCGCCGGCGCGGGTGACATGGGTGGTGGCGTCGACCGTCGCGGCGCCGTCCTGCGACGGCAGCTGCGAAACGGATGCGGCGTCGGCCTGATCCAGGCCCTCGTCCACGAGCTTGCCCAGCACGAGCGGGCGAATGCCGTGCGGGTCGCGGAATGCGTAGAGCGCCTGCTCGTTGATGAGCGTCATGGCGTAGCCGCCGCGCACGAGCTCCATGGTCTTGCGAATGCCCTCGCGCAGATGGCCAGTACGCTGAGTAAAGTAGCCGATGAGTTTGGTCGCGACCTCGGAATCCGAGTTGGAGAGGAACGGCACGCCCAGCTCGATCAGCTGGCGGCGCAGCTCGTCGGTGTTGACGAGGGTGCCGTTGTGCGCGAGCGCGATAATGACGCTATTGATGGTAGAGAGGTGCGGCTGAGAGGCTTCCCAGCTCTTGGCGCCGGCGGTGCCATAGCGCACATGACCCACGGCCAGCTGACCGGAGAGCGTCGATAAGTCGGCATTGGAGAACACGCGGTCGAGCAGGCCCAGGTCCTTGCGGACCATAACCGTACCGCCGTCACCAACAGCGATTCCCGCCGATTCTTGGCCACGGTGCTGCAGTGCACGCAGGCCAAAGTACGTCAGTCGAGCCACGTCACGATCGGGCGCCCACACACCAAAAACGCCGCATTCCTCATGCAGCTGGTCGGAGTCCGGATCATACGTCGACATGGCGTTCACCTGTCCCGCGGCGCGCTCGGCCGCGCGGATGGTTTCTTGAGACATGGCATCCCCTCAGAGCCTCGTATTTTGGCGTTACCCGCCTTATTATACGCACGGCGCGACGCGCTCCCCAGCGCATGAGCAGCGCTTTTTAAAAGCCCACCGAGCTAATAATCCGTTTTGCGGCCAAACATCTTATTGGTCTGCCCAGTGCAAGCGCCCGCGCCCCCATATGGCCGCCGCGTCCACCGTTGGGGATTGCAAAGTTGCAATTGGGACGTTCGTCCTGTCTTTTAGCAGGTCGGCGGCGTATCCTAGTAACCTAGGACAAAGCGAGAAAGGTTCTGTATGGATCGAAACGAACTCGACCCCAGCGTCCCCAGCGCCACGGAGGTCAAGAAGATTCCCCTCATCATTAAAGTGTACGCCGTCCTGTGCATCCTGTCCGGCGTGGGCACACTCCCGTCGGTCGCCGTCTTTATGTGGCAGGTCATCACCGCACTCATTAACGGCAACGCCGCCGCTAAGCTCGGTGATAACACCCTGGTCGCGGTTGGCCTTATCGTCGCCGGCATTATGCTCTCGGCGGCAAGCGCGATCATCTTGATCGTCTTTGGCCTGGACCTCATCAAGGACCAGCGGCGCAATGCCGCCCGCCTGTCTTACGTCCTCATCGCATTTACCGTCGTGGAGCTTTTAGTTGACGTGATGCTCCAGGGTATCGGACCCTTCCTGCTGCGCCCCGCCATTCAGCTCGGTATCCTCATCGCGCTTTCGGCCACCGTCGACCCCACGCTACGCCAGGAGCGCGAACTGCAGCGCCGTCTGCAAGAGATGCTCGACCGCGATGCCGCCGCCGAGGGGATGCTCGGCCGCGACGAAACCGGCGAGGGCTACATCAAGCTCAACTACTTCAACCTGTTCTGGGTATTCTTCGTCTGCAGCGTGTTAGGTCTCATTCTCGAGGAAGTCTGGCATATGGTCGTCGTCGATCCCGGCGTCTATCAGGACCGGGCCGGTATGCTATTTGGCCCCTTTAGCCCCATCTACGGATTTGGCGCGGTGCTCATGACCATGGCGCTCAACCGCTTCTATAAAAAGAATCCTCTGATCATTTTCCTGGTAAGTGCCCTGATCGGCGGCGCTTTCGAGGTGTTTGTAGGCTGGTTTATGCAGACCTCATTTGGCGTGGTGTCGTGGAGCTACTCGCACATGAAACTGTTCGGCATGCCCGACCCACTCGCCGTCCTTACGGGCGGACGCACCTGCACGGGCTTTGCCTGCCTGTGGGGCCTGGGTGGCCTTATCTGGATCAAGCTGCTGCTGCCGAGGCTGCTCAAGCTCATCAACATGATTCCGTGGAAGAGTCGCTACTCGGCTACCGTCATCTTTACCGTCATTATGCTGGTCGACGGCGTCATGACGCTGCAGTCGCTCGACTACTGGTACCAGCGCGTCAACGGCACGGAGCCGGATATTCCCGTCGCGCAGTTCTACGGCAAGTATTTCGATAACGACTACATGGAGAACCGCTTCCAGAGCATGACCATGAGCCCCAAGGATGCGACGCGCGTGTAGCGCCACGCAATGCCGAGATTTTCCAACGCATAGAAAAGCCCGCTGTCAGACTGATTGAACTGCCAGTGGGCTTTTGCTGTAGATGGACTTGAATTGATCGCAAGGTCCTATGCCTCGCGCTCGACCTCGCTCACACACTCATTTTTGATGGTGCCGACAAGCTTCTGAAGTGCGTCGACCACATGCGGGCGAATGTCTCCGCCAATGAGTACGAGCATGATGTCGTCGCCCACGGTAAGCTCGCCGCTCGCCAGCCACACGCGCACATAGCCGATACCCGGCATCGCGCGCGTTGCCTCGATAGCAGCCTGCACCTTTTCGGCATCGAAGCCAAACACCATGCCGCCCACCTTATGTCCAGGCGCCACACCATCTGTCTCGACCCCACGCACCTCGGACTTAGGCGTCGCACGCACCACGCCATTGTGTGTCAGGTACATCCCACAATCAGCCGCCGAAACATCGGCCTTGGCTTCGCGCAGCCAGGCATCAACCGAAGGCATCGATTTGCCACTTTCAAGCATCATTTCTCCTTTTGATTTCCGGGGTAGTCTTTTTGGGACGGGACTCCCGGACACTTTATTCCTCGACCGGCGTGAGCACCATGACTGCGCGCGTATTGCTAAATGACAGCGAACGACAGGTCACAAGCGTTACGACCTTGGTTGCCGAAGCGACACGATCGGTGGCATCACTCGCCACGGCAGAGGAATCGTCGAGCATCTCGGACAGGTAATTCTTCAGTCCGTCATCGCCTTCAAAGTTGGGCGTGCGCGCCTTGGCATACGTGTCCTCGACCACCTTGGTCGCCAGCGGGCGCAACTTATACGTCGCATCGCGCGTGATGTAGTACACGTATTCCATGCTGTCGAACGTCGCCTGATCGGTTGTATCCGAAATCACGTTGAACATCGAACCGTCGTTCATATGATGACCGTAAATCGTGGTCTGCTGATCCACCATGCCCGGCGCGGTGTCGTCGCTATCCAAGAAGATGGCTCCCGAGGCATTGGCGGTGCCGTCGAACAGCGTGTTGAGGTACTTGGAGTTGTTGTTGGTCTGCACCACGGGGTAGTTGATGTTAGTGCCGGGCGCGTAAATCCAACCAACAACCTCGGGATTTGTCTGGGCAAGCGCATTGAAGTCGATAACCGGCACGCCGCTGGCGTCCTTGTCGCTCACATATTGCTTTTCGATTTTTTGATATGACTCGCTCGCCTGCTTGTAGCCAATCTGTGCGTTGATAAAGATGGCGGCCGCAGCAACGATCAGGCCAATGCCGATGATGATGAGCAGAATGGGAATGACGGAGCGGCGCTTTTTGCGCGGCGGCTCAGTATAGCTCGATGGCGCGGCATGCGCCGAAGAGCGAGGTGACTTCTTGGCCGTGCTGTATGACGAAGGGCGATATGCAGTAGGTGCATCCTGACGACGATGCTTCGCCGGCGTCACGGGACGCGGCGCGCGTGGCTGCTGAGGAGAGGATATCCGACCCTGCTGCGGCACGCGGGCTGCTCCCGACTTGGCTGGATCGGGAATCCGAGAAGCCGAAAAACGCTTTCCCTGATAGTCGGACATGGCTCTCCTTATGCTACAAATGGACTGGCAGAGCGCTTAGGCGTCAGCCATCTCCTGCTTCATCTTCTCGATAACCTTGCGGTACTCGGGGTCGCATGCGCCCAGAATCTGCGTGGCGTAAATGGCGGCGTTCTTGGCACCGTTGATGGCAACACAGGCAACGGGCACGCCCGAAGGCATCTGCACCATCGACAGCAGCGAGTCCATACCACCCAGATCGCTCGTCTTCATAGGCACGCCGATGACCGGCAGCGGCGTAAACGCAGCCACGACGCCGCCCAGGTGAGCAGCCTTGCCGGCGGCAGCGATAATCACCTTGATGCCGCGGTCGGCAGCGGTCGAGGCCCACTCATGGACCTTCGCCGGCGTGCGGTGCGCGCTTGCAATCACGAGCTCATAGGGCACACCCAGCGCCTCGAGCTCGGCGGTGCAGCCTTCCATAACGCCCAGATCGGACTTGGAGCCCATGATGATCCCGACAACCGGCTTCTGATCTGCCATAAACAAAGACCTCCTGTTGAGAGCGGTGACGCGGCGAATCCGCGACCCTTAACTACTGAGAGTAGTATAGCTGCTCCCGTCCCTGCGGTCTGCGTGGTGCTTTGCGGGCGGGCCAGGCTTTATCTTCACTCCGGTTGCTTTGCAAAGTCGTTCAGATAAAGCCTGTCCCGCCC
>NZ_JBDGAY010000030.1:0-21966 GCF_040910245.1 Collinsella aerofaciens | reverse complement strand
ATGGCCTGGCGTCAGCATGCCGCGATTCAGTCGCGCGGGCAGCATTTCCCAGTTGACAAAACTATAGGAACACCCCCTAAACGCCTTCTTAGCAAAAGCCGGTAACCTCATACGTTCTCCCCTCCACACGGAGCCCGAACTACCCACCGACAATATGCGTAATGAGAACACTTTAGCTGGGTAAATCGGATTGAATATGCAGTTATCAGCTTATCTTATGTGTTAAGGAAGTATGGACACGGCACTCGTAACAACCCGTGACCGGTCGTTTGCATCTGGCAGGCGGCATTCCCCGCAGGGTTGAACAGGCCGATAAGCCCCGTGCGCAAGATTGAGCGGGCCGAGTGTCCCCCGTGGGGCTGAGGGGGCCAAATGTACCTGTTAGAGGCCATTTAAGCGTTTTAACGGGGACTTTTGGCCCCCTCAGTCCCACGAGGGACATTTGGCCCGCTCATGCCCGACTGGAACGGCACGCGCTATCATGGGTGCCGTTTTGATGAGTCATCTTGATGGGAGCGTACCTATGGCAGCTTTTTCCACCGTGATCTTTGACCTTGACGGCACCATCCTCAACACGCTCGAGGACCTGGCAGCCGCCGGTAACCATACCTGCGAGATGCACGGTTGGCCCACGTTTGCCGTTGACGAATACCGCTATAAGGTGGGAAACGGCATGCTCAAGCTGGTCGAGCGCTTTATGCCCGCCGAGTATGCGGGCGACGGGCGCGCCTTTGAGCAGTCGCTTGCCGAATTTAGGGCTTACTACGGCGAGCACAAGGAGGACCACACTGCCCCCTATGCCGGCACGATCGAGATGCTCGACCGCCTGCGCGCCGCGGGTGTGCAGCTTGCCGTGCTCACTAACAAGGACCACGTCTCGGCGGCTCCGCTTATCGAGAAGTATTTTGGTTCCGAGCGCTTTGCGCTGGTACAGGGCCGTGTCGATGCGTTTCCACCCAAGCCCGAAGCACCCGTCACGCTGCATGTGATGGAGGAGCTGGGTGCCGATCCGGCAACCACACTCTATGTGGGCGATTCCAATGTCGATATCCTGACCGGCCACAACGCCGGCCTTAAGAGCGCGGGCGTCAGCTGGGGCTTCCGCGGCCGCGCAGAGCTGGAAGCCGCCGGCGCCGACTACGTGGTGGACACCCAAGCAGAGCTCGCGGCGCTGGTGCTGGGCGAGTAACCGCTCATCCCTTCCACGGGTAGCTAATGTGGGACGGGACTCTTTTAGTTGCCCCCGCAACAAAGAAATGTCCCCGACTGCCGGCAGAAAAGGAACGTCCCCAAGTGCCGCCTTCGACAGCGATGGCAACGCCACAGGCACAAGTGCCACTTTAAGCCAGCCAAGAGAACGCCGTTGTTTTGGCAACGACAGCGAAAGCCCGCCAGAGCGAGCAAGGTGCCTTGAAACAAGGCGGCATTGACCTTCTGGTCATGCCGCCGAAGTTGAAAGGCAGATTGCCGCTCTGGCGGGCTTGCAGCGTCGAGCAGTTGCGGCGTTTGGTAAAACGCCGCAACGAACTAGCTCATCATCGCATTCATCATCTCGGTGGTTGCGGAATCGTCGGCAGACCACTCGTTATCCTCGTTGGCGGAATACTTAAAGGTGACCTTGGTGTCCTTGGTCTTAGCGGCCTTGGTCACGTCGACCATCACCTGACCGGCCATCTTGTACAGGTCGTCCTCGGAAGGCGTCGTATCGAGTGCGGCGACCTTCTCCTGATACTGGGTGGCAAAATCTTCGACGATCTTGTTCATGGACTTGCAGGTGATGGTGACCTCGGCAGTCGCAGTACCCTTGTCCTCGTCAACCGTCACATCGCCGATCTTGTAGTCAAAGCCCTCGAGATAGCTCTTGGCATACTCCTTGGGATCGATGCCCAGCTGCTCAAACTCGTCGCCCGAAGCCTCTTCCAGGCCGGAGAGGAAGTCATCGCCGCCGTTCTTGATCTCGTCAAACTGACTCGTAAGGTCATTGGTGATGAGCTCCTCCACCGAAGGCCCTCCGCAGCCGGAAAGCAAAACCACGCACGCGACCAGGGCAGCCATCAGGGGCGCAAGCAGCAGCTTCTTTTTCATGACATTCCTCCAAACAAGCGGCGCCGCGCTCCCTACGCAGCGCACGTCGTGACAGTAAGTCCATATTAGCGGCCCGGCCCAACCCCCTGCGTCGCAAAAGCGCAGGCGGATCAATTTGACGAACGAATGGCCCTTAAAGCAAGCCCCCTGCAATAAAATGCACCTGCTTAGCCTATTAAAAAAGGGTGGCCGGATAACCCGACCACCCTTGTGCATCTTCTGGATGCCGCAGACTACTTGCGGACGACCTTAACGATGGCGTCACCGGCGGCGACGGCAGACTCGGCCTCGACGGCGAGCTCGACATCGGCAAACTCGGCGGTGTTGGACACGGCCACGACGACGCAGTCCTTGTAACCGGCGGCAGCGATCTTGGCGCGGTCGATCTTGAGCAAGGGCTGGCCGGCCTTCACGACGTCGTCGGCCTTGACGAAGCCCTCGAAGCCGTCGCCGTTCATGTTGACAGTATCGACGCCAACGTGCACCAGAACCTCGATGCCGCTATCGGACTGCAGGCCCACGGCGTGACCCATGGTGACGGTCACCTTGCCGTCGCAGGGAGCGTAGACCAGGTCGTCCTCGGGCCACACGGCGCAGCCCTTGCCCAGAACCTCGCCACCAAAGACGGGATCGGGCACGTCGGCCATCTTGATGACCTTGCCCTTGACGGGCGAGCACAGCACGTCGGCACCGGCAGAAGCAGAGATGGAGGCCGGAGCAGCAGCTGCCGCGGGCTCAGCCTTCTTCTTGAACATGTCAAACAGACCCATACGTTTTCTCCTTTTGATTAAGCGCAACGTTATGCGCATGCCTATGGTGATTATAGTGCCAAATGATCAAATTGCTAAGGTGAGGGCTCGAATCGCAAGCCCTTCCAAGCCCTTCCCAAAACCTTTTACCAGTGGCACTCATATTGTCGATTACTCCAAGCCCTCGGTGCCGTTGGACTTGATGATCTTCTGATATGCGAAGAAGCTGTCCTTGCGGCGGCGCTCGTAGGTACCGGTGCCGTCGTCGTACTTATCGACGTGGATGAAGCCGTAGCGCTTGCGCATCTCGCCAGTGCCGGCGGAAACCAGGTCGATGGGACCCCACCAGGTGTAGGCGATCAGGTCAACGCCGTCGGCGATGGCCTCGCCCATAGCCTTGATGTGGCTCTGCAGATAGGCGATGCGGTACGGGTCGTGGATGGAGCCGTCCTCCTCGACCTCGTCGTAGGCACCCATGCCGTTCTCGACCACCATCAGCGGAATCTCGTAGCGGGCGTAAATCTCGTTGAGGGCAATGCGCAGGCCCAGCGGATCGATCTGCCAGCCCCAGTCGGTGGACTCCAGATAGGGATTCTTGCCGCCAAAGGTCATGTTGCCCTCGGTCATCTCGTGGTCCTTGTGGGTGCCCACGGTGCCGGACATGTAGTAGCTAAAGGTGTAGAAATCAACCTTGCCGTCGGCGATATCCTGCAGGTCGCCGTCCTCCATCACGAGCTCAACATCGTTCTCGGCCCAGAAGCGCTTGGCATAGAACGGGTACTTGCCGCGCACCTGTACGTCGGAGCAATACCAGTTCATGGTGTTCATCTCCTGCTGCGTGGCGAACACGTCGGCCGGATCGCACGTGGCGGCATAGGAGAGGATGAAGCAGTCCATGTTGCCCATCTTAAACTGCGGGTAATGCTCGTGGGCATAGCGCACGACGCGGCCGCTGGCGACAAACTGGTGATGCAGCGCCTGCATACGAGCCTGCGGCGTGGTATGGACCGCCGATGCCGGACCCTCAAAGCCCTGAATCATGCTGGTCTCAAAGAGGTTGCCCATGTCCTGAGTACCGCAGTTGATCTCGTTGAAGGTGAGCCAGAACTTGACCTTGTCCTGATAGCGGTCGAAGACGGTCTGGCAGTACTTCTCAAAGAAGCTGATGAGCTCGCGGCTCGCCCAGCCGTTGTATTTCTCGACCAGGTGATAGGGCATCTCGTAGTGCGAGAGGGTCACGAGCGGCTCGATATTGTGGGCGTGCAGGCAGTCGAAGACGCGGTCGTAGAAGGCGAGACCGGCCTCATTGGGCTCAGCGTCGTCGCCGTTGGGGAAGATACGGCTCCAGGAGATGGACATGCGGAACATATTGAAGCCCATCTCGGCGAACAGCGCGATGTCTTCCTCGTAGTGATGGTAGAAATCGATACCGTCATGATTGGGGTAGAAGCGGTTGGGGTCGATGTCGATCGTAATCTGACGTGGCTCCTTGTAGCTGCCGCCCAAGAAATGGTCGTCGACGGAAGGACCGCGGCCGTCCACGTTCCAAGCGCCCTCAAACTGGTTGGCGGCGGTGGCGCCACCCCAATAGAAACCCTTGGGGAACTTGATGTTTGCCATGAGCATCTCCTTTGCATCGCGGGTCGATAATCCGAGTATCGCCTGCGCACGGGACGGGCAGAAGCGGGCGCGCCAAACCCGACACTTCTTTTCGCGCCCACGGACCGCCGCCGCCCCGTCCCTGACACTTCCTGATACCGACCAACAAAGGGACAGGTTTATTTTGGAAGGTTTTATCTGGGCAAACGCCGGCGGTAGGCGGCCGGCGTGCAGCCATAGCGCTCGGCAAATTTTTTGTAGAAGAAGCTCATATTGGCATAGCCCACCTCGCGCGCTGCGGCCTCTGCAGTAGCACCGGTGTCGAGTAGAGCCGCCGCGCGTGTCAGGCGGCTCTCCTGCACGAGCTGCATAAACGTGCGGCCCGTCTGCCGCTTGAGCAGCGCGCTCGCGTAGTTGGGACTCAGGTGCAGGTGGTGGGCTAAGTCGTCGAGTGTGCAATCGCAAGCATGCCGCTCGATGTAGCTCATCGCCGCCGCAACCTGCGCCGAGGGAAGTGCGGGCGCGTCCGTTTGCAGCAGCGCGGCCTCGTAGCTTTGCATAAGCTCGACCAGCAGCAGCTCGAACAGCCTCGAGGCAATCTGAGGACTCGCCGCTGTCGGCTCCAGGAGTTCGCAGAGCATCTCCTGCATGTACCGGCGCACGCGACGGCTGCCACCCGTGCGGAAATGCACGTGACCGCGGTGGTCGGTTTCGTCATTGAGGGCGTTGAGTAGAAATCGCGAGACAGTACCTGCGGACGAAAGGCTCTGATCCAGGCTGCGGCGCAACATCGGCCGCGAGATGACAATGCTCAGCATAATGTCATGCTCACCCAGCTCGCCTATGGCGTGCGGACATGCCGCATCGAGCAGGAGCACCTCATTTTGGGCGAGTGTGAGTTGTGCGCCGTTGACAATCTGCGGCGCGTTTCCGCAATAGACATAGCTGATTTCGACATAGTCGTGCACGTGCTCCGGTACGGGATTGAAACGCGAGTTGCGCACAATTGACAGGCCCTCGGGCATACCTTTTTGATGCAGAGCGCGCATTCGATTGCCGATCTTATGGACGTGATTATCGTCGATTTCCGGCTGAAAATCCCAGTCGAACGCATCGCACCAGTCATAGCGGGCACCCGCGCGGTATGCGCGCTCGCTATCGGTCAGCTCGAGCAAAAGATTGTCTAAACGTGCGATATCCATAGCTCCACCATCGTTGATTTAGTCATATTCTGCCGTGGTTTTGATATTAGCAGGGCAGCGCGGACGACGTACCCTGACTTCAATCGATTTAAAAGGTTGGTTTTAGAGGAGTGGATATGGCAGCATACGGCAACCATGTGCTTCCGTTCTTGTGGCTCAAGGGCGAAGAACGCGAGACGATTACCGAATACTTAGAGCAGATTGCCGGCGCAGACATCCATGAGGTCTGCCTTGAGTCGCGCACGCATCCCGAATTTTGCCGCGACGACTGGTGGTCCGACCTGCGTTTTATCATTGGCGAGTGCAAGCGCCTGGGCCTTAAGATCTGGCTGCTCGATGATGCCCACTTTCCCACGGGCTACGCCAACGGCGCGCTTGCAGGCGAGGATGTAGACCCCGCGCTCAAGAAGACTGTGCTTAAGCATCACACGGTAACGGTCGTTGGACCCCAGCCGTCCACGACCATCAAGCTCGGCAACCTCATGGATCCCACGGAGCACTTTGTGGGCGCGGCGGGTTTTGACGCTGCCGGCGCATCGCTCGACCTTGAGCTCGCCGTTGAGCAAACCGAGGGCGGCACTCCCGCCTGCCTGCGCTTTGACGCTCCCGCCGGCGTCACCACCCTCGAGCTCTACGTCACCAGCCAAAAGACCGGCTTTCGCGATGAATACATCAACATGGTCGACGCCGATTCGTGCCGCATGCTCATCAACGCCGTCTACGAACCCACATTCACGCATCTGGGCGACGAGTTCGGCAAGACCATTCTGGGGTTCTTTACCGATGAGCCTGGCTTTATGAACGAGAAGGGTGCGACCCTCGAAGACGCTTCTACCAGCAGCTTTATCGGACGCGGTGACATGGCGCTGCCATGGTCGGACGAACTTGCGCGACGCCTGCACGAGGCACTGGGCACAAATTGGCTGAGTGAGCTCCGCGGGCTTTGGACGCGCGACCCCGCCGGCGCTCGGGTCCGCCACACCTACATGGACATCGCCACGCAACTCTACCGTGCGTGCTTTGACGAGCAGATTGGTGACTGGTGCCGCGAGCGCGGCGTTATGCACATTGGCCATGTAATCGAGGACAAGAGCTGCCACACACGCTTGGGCCAGGGCGCTGGGCACTACTTCCGCGCTGTCGCCGGTCAGGACATGGCGGGCATCGATGTGGTTATTAACCAGCTCGCCCCCGGCATCGACCACGGCCCTTACAGCTACTTCCATGGCGCATGGAACATGGAGTTCTTTACCTACGCGCTTGCCAAACTGGGCTCTTCGGCCGCGCGCCTCGACCCCAAAAAGCAAGGGCGCTGCATGGCCGAGGTCTTTGGCGCCTTTGGCTGGCACGAGGGCTTGCGCGAGATGAAATGGATTGCCGACCACATGCTCGTCCGCGGCGTCAATTGGTTTACGCCGCACGCGTTTAGCATGGCGCCCTTCCCCGATTGGGACTGCCCGCCGCACTTTTACGCGCACGGCAATAACCCGCAGTGGCCGCACTTTGGCCAGCTCATGAGCTATATGAACCGTACGGCAACGCTGCTTTCGGAAGGCTGTGCCACGCGCCCCGTCGCCATCCTGTACCATGCCGATGCCGAATGGGCCGGTAGCGCCATGCCTATCGAGCGCGTGGCGGCAGAGTTCACGCGCGCGCAGATCGACTTTGATTTTGTGCCCGCCGAGGCTTTTGAGGACAAGAGCCGCTACAAGGTTTCGATTGCCGATGGATTGCTTGGTGTTAACAACTGCCACTACCAGGCATTTGTTATGCCCGGTGCTACGTTTATTGGCGCGGAGACGGCAAAGGCGGCGAGATACATGACGGATGCAGGCGTTATGGTGCTTGCCGTCGACGAGGTGCCCGGCGCATTCTACGATTCCGATGGCGCTGTCGAGCTGGGAGGACTCGTCGCAACGCCGCTCGCCGATGTCGCCCGCGCGCTTGCAAGCGCGGGACTGCAGACCGTTGTGCCTGACACACCGCAACCCTGGCTACGCGCGCTTCGTTACGAGCGCGCCGGCGAGACCTACGTTATGCTCGTCAACGAGCACCCACGCGAGCGCATCGACTGCACGGTTGCGCTTGCGACAGGCGAGCGCCTTTGCGGCACGCGGCTCGACCTGTTAAACGGTATCGAGCCCGTTGCGTTTGACGGTGCGTTGGAGCTCGCACCCTTCGAGAGCTGCTTCGTTGTTTTGGAAGCGAGCAGCGAGGATGCGCCCGGAGACGGCGCAATCGACGCTGATGCATCGCTCGACCTGCGCATCGAAGGCCCATGGACCGTTGCCCTCTCCCCTGCCGGCAGCAATGGCGCCTTTGGTGAAGCACAAGAGCTCAAACACCTGGGCGACCTTACGGCCGACCTGTTCACCGGCACCTGCGGCACCTACCGATATCATGCGTCGTTTGAGCTGGCCAACGATTGCGCCGACGCCATGATCGACCTAGGAGACGTCTACGAAACCGCGACGCTCGCGCTCGATGGGCGCCCGCTCGGCACACGCATCTGCCCGCCCTACCGTTTTGCCGCCGGCGCACTTTCCACCGGTGCGCATGAGCTCACGATCGACATCATCAACACGCTCGATCATGCGATTCCCGACATCTTCGGTCTCACCGAACCCGTCGCCCCGAGCGGCATCCTCGGCCCCGTTACCCTTTGCGGGCAAAACCTGCCAAAATAAACCTGTCCCTTTTTGGCAGGTTTGTTGAGTGTGGGAGTTCGCATGGATATCAAACGCAAGATTTCCGAGGCACAGGGCCTTACCCCTACCGAGCAACAGCTCGGCATTGCAGCCCTTGCCATCGGCGAGGACATCCGCGGGCTTTCTATTAAGGAATTTGCCGCACGCACCAACGTTTCGGTCGCGAGTGTGCACCGTTTTTGCAAAAAGCTCGGCCTCGAGGGATTCAAAGACCTCAAGGTCGAGCTTATTCGCTTGGCAACCGAGGCGGGCAACCGGCGCGACGTGGACATCAACTTTCCCTTTGATGCTACGTCCAGCCCCGCGCAGGTTATGGAGCGCATGGAGGGGCTCTACCAGACCACGCTGGCCGAAACGCAGGAGCTGCTCGACCCCACGCAGCTTGACCACGCCGCCAAGCTCATTGCGAACGCCCGACAGGTCGACATCTACACGGGCTCGCACAACCTCTATCCAGCGGGAATGTTCCGCGACCGCCTGCTCTCCGCCGGTAAAAGCGCGACGTGCCACGACGGTGTCGAGGCCCAGGTGCGAACGGCGCTCGCCTCGGGCCCCGACCATGCGGCAATCGTCATCTCCTACAGCGGCCTTGCCCCCAACCTCAAGGACATCTTGCCGATCCTCAGCAGTCGACATGTCCCGGTCATCGTCATCGGCACGCCTTATTGCGCGCGCATTCACCCTGGCTTTGCCGCCTACCTTACGGTGAGTGACCACGAGAGCATGACGCATCGCATCACGCAGTTCGCCAGCCATATCGCCGTGCAATACGTGCTCGATTCGCTCTACAGCAGCTACTTCGCCAAAGACTACGCCCACTGCTCCGAATTCCTGGAGCGCTCGTTCCCCTACACCCGCCTCCCGGGGCTCAAGTAGCGACGAGCGTGGATAATCTCCCACTTTGAGGCCGTACATAGACCAAAACCGGGAGATTATCCACGCTCATTTCTGACTAGTCATTTAAGAACGTCCCCAATGACTACCCATCCGGAGCAAGGCAACGCCGCAAGAAGAGGACGGACAGTGAGCGACGTCCAGAGCGAACAAGTTGGCATGAAAAAGGCAAGGCATAGACCTTCTGGTCATGCCTCGCCTTTTGAATGACAAATTGTCGCCCTGGGCGGCGCGCAGCGTCGGGCCGTTACGCGGGTTGGTAGACCCGCGTAACCACCTACTCCTGTGCTCCGTACTGCTCGTAGTAAGCGTCGATGGCGGCCTTGAGCTCGTCGTCGATGACGACCTTGCCGTCGATCTCGTGGTTGTAGAGAGTCTCGACGACCTCGGCCATGGAAACGATGCTCGCGACGGGGAAGCCGTACTTGGCCTCGATCTCCTTCTGCGCGGTGGTCACGCCGCCCTTGCCGACCTCCATGCGGTTGAGAGACACGATGAGGCCCTTGATCTCGACATCGGCAGCAGCCTTGACCTTGGGATAGGTCTCATCGATGGACTTACCGCTGGTGGTGACGTCCTCGACCATGACCACGCGGTCGCCGTCCTGAGGCTCATAGCCCAGCAGGTTGCCCTTGTCGGCACCGTGGTCCTTGGCCTCCTTGCGGTCGCAGCAGTACTTGACCTCCTTGCCGTACAGCTCGTGGTAGGCAATTGCGGTCACGACGGCCAGCGGAATACCCTTGTAGGCCGGTCCAAACAGCACATCAAAGTCGTCGCCAAAGTTATCGTGGATGGCCTGGGCGTAATACTCGCCCAGCTTCTTGAGCTGATAGCCCGTCACGTAAGCGCCGGCGTTCATAAAGAACGGGGACTGACGGCCGCTCTTGAGCGTAAAGCTGCCGAACTTAAGAACGTCGGACTCGACCATGAACTTGATGAACTCTTGCTTGTAAGCCTCCATGCGGGCTCCTCTCGTAATCGCGTACGTGCCTTCCAGTTTAGCGCAGGCGAAGCGTCGATGCGGGCGCGCTTTGAGGCCACACCCCCGTTAGAGTAAGGGACTGGTCGGCGTCTCACACGTTAGTCATTTGGTGTCCAGGACCAGAAGAAGTTGATAAGGGCCACGCGCGAGGCGGTGCCGGTCTTTTTGTTGATCGAGGAAATGTGACGGTAGAGCGTGGAGCGCGAAAGGAAAAGCGTTGCGGCGATGTCCTGAACGCTCTGGTCCGAAACGACCAAGGCCTCAAGAATATCGCGCTCGCGCTCTGTAAGCTCAAAGGTGGCGACGAAGGCATCGAGGCGTTCATCGGACGTGAGCTCCGCTGCCTCCACGGGCTCGGAGTCGGAGCATGTGGGCGCAAGATCCCCACCAAGATCATCAGTGGCAAGCGGCAGGCCGTCCTGCATCACGACATCATCGGCCCGTTGCCCCAACTGCCCCAGCAGCGTAATCGCAATACCCACAAACATCACGAGCGCCGCGCCGACTGCCACCAGCACGTTTTGACTCGAGATGATCGCCACCGCCGGCGCCGTCACGAGCATCGAGCACACGTTGTTGACGACGCGACCCATGCACGGCCAAAAATATGACCAGCGCGCATAGAGTGAGATGGCGGCGAATTTTGTGGTAAAGAACACCACAAAGAAGCCCGAGCCCAGATAAAAGATGATCGTGGCAGCAAGCTCGTTGCCGCCATTGCCATCGATGATGAGCACAAAGAACGAAAGCGTGGACAGCATGGCGACACATGTCATGCCGATATTCATATACGAGCGGTCGTGCAGGTCAAATAGTGCGCCGGCGGCCAACGAGCTCACGACAAGCAGCAGGCGCGGCCAGTCACCCAAATCAACGGCTCCGGTAGCATACAGGGTTGTGAGGCCCGCGTTGAGAGCGGCGAATACGCCGGAAAGATACGCTGTCGCCACGGTCAGGCGAACTACGGTGCGGCGAAATGCCGCCTTTGCCTCGGGATCGTCATGCCATTTGGCGCCATATTCCAGAGCATCTACCGAAAGCCCGGCAGCACTGGGTTCGAAGTTGGGATCGGACTCGTCGCGCAGCTTGGCGCGTCGGGCACCGTGGAGCAACGCTACCTGCGCGATCGCACAGATGACCAGAACAGCCTGCTGAGGAATACCAACAGGCATCGCCATGTGGTTGAACACCTGTACCAGAACGCCCATGGCATAGGAAAGTGCTGCGGCGCGCGCCAAGCAGGGCGTCCGCGCAAAGCGTCGCGCAAAGTTTGCGTGGGCAGTCGATCCGCAGTAGCCCAGGGCGCAGCACGCCACCAGGCCGCCGGCAATTACCACCTCAAACCGCACTGCCATAATCATCAGCAGCAACGCCGATACCAAAAGCACGCCTGTAATATCGCTCGTCGCATCGATCGTCTGGGGACGGCGATAGTACAGAAATGGGCGCACGAAAAAGCCAATCACGCTCGCGCCGACAACGATGCTCTCGTAGATGACGACCTCACTCGATGGCACGAACTCGGCTATGCGCACATCAAAAAGATACTCGCACGCCAAAAACGTGAAGAAGAACAGCGCCAGGCATATAATCTCCCGAATGCCCCGACGCAGATATGCGGTTGTGTCTCCCATGCCCCTCACGGTTAACCCCCGGCCGCTTAATTGGTCTGGAATCTATTTTAATAAAGAATCAATCTCAATATCAAAACCAAGCTCGAAATGCTGCTAATTCGACCCCAGTCGTCTACATCACGCCGAGATTTTGAGCCGCATGGCCCAGAAGGGGCACGCGCGACCTCTAGCTCGGCAAGGAGTGTTTTCAACTGCGCTCATTTAAGTACGTCCCCAATGAGTAAAACCACCCCCATTTCCCGTGCTAAGGAAATAGGGGCGGTTCACGCCGGCCTTTATCTTTTTCGACAGCCTTGTTTGGCTCGCGCTACACCAGGCGCATGGCCTCCTGGACAGTACCGTAAAGGTTGGCGTCGTTGCCGAGCTCGGCCACCTTTATCTGCGGCACAGGAATGCCAGCAAGGGTCCCTTCGTAACTCGCGAGGGCCAGCGGCATCTGCGCACGCAGGGCATCGACGAGCTCGGGATGGCACGAGATGCCGCCTGCGATCACAAAGACCTCGGGGTCGAGCACGGCCTGCAGGTTGATGAGCTGTCCGTCAAATGCGCGAGCGTAGCGGTCGAGCGCGCGCTGCGCCGCTATGTCGCCATCCGCGATCCACTCAAAGACGCGGCGGCCGTCCACCGGAGAATCCGCAGGCAGGCCCTTCTCGGCAACGGCGGCATCGCGGAGCGCGCGCCAACCGCCCGAGCCCGCAAAGGAGTTTTCCATGCTCGCGGCAGTCGTGACATCGTTGCGCAAGAAGCTGAACTCGCCTGCAAAGCAGTGCGCGCCGCGCAGGACCTTGCCGTCGATGACGATACCGCCGCCGATGCCCGTGCCAATAGCGAGTACCACGCCAAAACGCGTCCCGCGCAGGGCGCCAGCCGCATACTCACCGAGTGCACAGCACTTACCGTCGTTATTGACGGCAACCGGCACCCCCAGCGCCTCGCGCATGAGCTTTCCCAGTGGGCAGCCGTCCATAAACGTGAGCGCACCGCCGCGATGGATCGTTCCCGTGACATCTCCCTCGTAAATACCGCCGGGTGCGCTCACGCCTACGGCGTTCACGCGCTCGCGGTACGGCTCGACGAGCCCGATCAACGCCGAAACGGTCTCCTCAGCCGTGGTAAAGCCCGTCGGCAGGCTCCCGCGCTCGCGGATGGAAAAATCCTCGCCCAGCACAGCCCATTTAACGGCCGTGCCGCCCACATCGATTCCAAAGAACTCCTGCATATTCGCCCCTCACGTGCCATAGCCCCGAACGCGCATCGCCGCGACCACCACAGGGGCTGCCCTTATGATGGTCGTGCAGCAAATCGCGCCCGGAGCCGATTATCTCTATTATTACGCCTCTACTTTAGTCAGACGAAGCAACATATACTGCTTACTAGGGAGGTCGATGCGGAACTTGCCCTCAAAGGTTCCGGGAAGCTCTTCCTCCGTCATGTCCCATGTGTCCACGACATTCACCTTGTAACGAGCGCCCGCCTCGCCCTCAAACTCACGATACGCCGGACGGTTGAACCCAAAGTACATAAGGACATCGGCAGTCCCGTGGCCATGATCGTTGGACATACAGGTGACATCCCAGGTAAACGTACCGTCAAGGATGCCGACCTCATCGGGCACCCAGTCAAAATCGGCCGGCAGCGCCTCCATGTAGCGACGGCAAAAGCCAATGCGATCGGGCGAATCGCCGTAGAGCTTGCCGCCGTGCGCCCACCACAGCTTGGGTCCGCGGTCGACGTAGGTCTCACCGTGGGTCACATAACCGCCACGCAAACTGCCCTCCCAAAAACGACGTACGAGTTCCTGAGCGGTCAGGTTACCCCAGCCCCAGTTGATGTTGCCCTCATAGCCGACCTCGTCGATCAAAACCGGCTTGCTATACTGCGCGCGCAGCATGGTGACGTCCTCGGCTGTGTTCTTGAGGTCGCACCTCTGGTAGCTCACGTGCGTAATCCACGGATGACTGTGGTCAAAGATCTCACGGCAATTGTGGATACTGCGCAGATGACCATACGGGTCGTTCGCCATGATGATACGGGCATAGCGGTCCCAGTCCTCGGCCGGCTTCCACGGCATAAGGTCCCACTCATTGGCAAGGCTCCACCAAATGTTCTTGTATGCCGAGAAGCGACGAGCGACATACGTCAGGTAGAAAATATCCTCCTCGCGCGTCATACGAGAGAAGCCCCAGTCCTCAGGCTTGTCATACGGATGCAAAACGATGAGATCCGCCTGGATGCCCAGCTCGTCAAGCTGCTCGATGCGGTGCTCGAGGTTTTCCCAAAACGGCTCATAGAAGCGAAAATGGTCGAAATCGCCCTTCTCGCCTTCATAGGCATACATCGCTGGGTCCTCAACGTTATAGTCGTAGAACTTGGGGAAGACGCACATGCGAATCTTGTTAAAAGGTGCCTCTGCGAGCGTCTCGAGCGTCTGCTCCTGCAGCTGAACATCCTGGTTGGTCCAGGCATAGCATGTGGTGCCAAAGGGCAGGTAGCGCGTTCCATCCTCGTAGGCAAAGTTGAAATCCTCGTCAGTAATGAACGGAGCTCCGTGGGCGAGCACATCCTTTGCCAGCAGCACGCGACCATGATTGGCGCCCGTGGCGGGCACGGCCTCAAAAGAGCCGGCGGCACCATCGAGCTCGGGGTCATTGGAGCTCACCGTGTAGCTCCAGACACCGGCACTCTCGGGCATAAAGTTGATTCCGTAGCAGCCATTGCCCTTGTAGAAGCCATGGACCTCAAAGCTGTCCTGGCCATCCGCGCGGTCAAATCGCGCCGACAGCTCGACTTCGACATAGGGATTGCCGGCCGCAGTGCCCGCGAGCTCGAGCTTAAACACCTTGTACTGCTCGACGATAGTCATGATAACGCCTCCAAGTTAAGCGATTGAATAGTCGGAGTCCGTCGGGCAACACGAACGCAGCCCGACGGAATGAAAGAGAGTGGCAAATTACTTGGCGCTCTTGATGAGCATGATGGACACATAGCCCACGGCGATGAGCACGATGGAGATTGGGAACGCCATGAAATAGGAGCCAGTGGCGACAACGATTGCCGAGGTCACGATGGGACCAAGGATCTGACCGATGGTGTTGGCGATATTGAGGATGCCCAGGTCCTTGCCGGCGTTCTCCTTATCGGGCAGAACATCGACATTGAGCGCCTGGTCCACGGAAGAGTAGATACCGTAGCCAAGTCCGGCGAGCAGAGCAAATCCGTACATGCCGATAACGGACTTAAGTAGCCAGGGCAGGGCGATACCGATACACATCATAATCGTTGCGACGAGGATGATAGGCTTGCGGCGGCCGATCTTGTCGGAGATGGCGCCCGAGGTAAGCGAGGCGACAAGCGACACGACCATGATCACGACGGACATACTCGAAAGAACTGCGCCGGCTTCTGCCACGGGAAGACCGATATACTTCTCGAGGATATAGAGCTGATAGCCGTTGATGCAGAAGTAACCGAAGATGAGGAGCAGACGGCCAAAGAGCGCCAGATAAAAGTCGCGGCAGTTCTTGGTGGGCGGAACGAACATGAGCAGCAGCGACTTGAGATTGAGCTTCTCAGACTGCTCGCCCTCGTCAAGAGCGGCAGACTTCTCGCGCGGCCAAATGATGACGGCGAGGATGCCGGTCAGCAACCAAGAGACCGTGCCGATGATAAAGCCAGGAACTGGGTTGGAGAGGAACTGCGTACCGATGATGGTGCCAATCGACTGGCCGGCCGTTGCGCCGCCGCCATAGAATGCGGAGAGCGTGCCGCGCTTGTTAAGCGGGATGCGGTCGGAAAGCACGGCAACAGCAGGGGCAAGCATGCAGTTGAGGCCAATCTGCAGCACGCACCAGGAGGCGACGATCATGGGAAGTGTGGTCGCGACCGAAGTGCTCCAGAAAGCACAGCCGCAGATAAAACCGCCGAGAACGATAAACGGCGTGCGCTTGCCAAAGCGGCTGTGGCAGTGGTCGGAAAGCGCGCCGAAAACGAGATTTGAGAACAGGGCGAAGATCGAACCGACCGAGTTCATCGCCGCGAGAATTGCCTCGGGCTGGCCAATATTAAGGCCGTTAAAACGCTCGGGGAACAAGACGTTGGAGCCGATTGTTCCCGACATCATCCACATGATTCCGAAGATGATAAAGCCGATCATAAAGCGCCATGTCTCGGTTTTGGTCATGGGCTTTCCGGTATCGGGGGCGATGGCGTTCTCGTCAATCGCCGCGGCGGTTTGATTTGCCATGGAATAGATCCTCTCTGCGATGGAATGCGCGAGGGCGCTCGTGCACCAAGGGTCAAGGGGTCAAACCCGCTGGATGCGGCGGCCGTGGAATGGGGTACGGCTGCTCGCGAGCGTCTGTTGAGTTGTTACTTACTAACTAGTAAGTAACTCCACGACCTGTATAGTACGCTTACTAAGTACTTAGTAACCTATAAGAGCGGTAAACGGTTGTTTTGAACCGCTGAACGGCTGAGGTAAGCTATGGGGGTATACAAAAGGCATTTGGCGGCAATACTCGAGCCGCCCTAAATAAGGCAGCGCGATTTATATGGACACTCAGAAAACTCCCACACCCGCGGCAAAGAAACGCAGCGCTGCGGCGCAGGAACGCCTTGACCAGATTGTTTCGGCGGCCGTGCGGCTTATCAACGCGCGCGGCTTTAACGGCATGTCGCTCCAGGCGGTAGCCGACGAGGTGGGCATCACCCAGGCGGGCGTGCTGCACTACGTGGGCAGCAAGCACGGGCTTTTGGTCGAGGTGATCCGTCGCTATTACGATCGCAGCTCAACCTTAGACGACTATCTCTCCCTCTTTCATCCTGGCGGGGCATTTGAGGGCCAGAGCCCCAAGATTCCCGAATACTGCCGTCTGCTCGTGGCGGAGAACAACAGTCAGCCCGAGCTCGTCATGCTCTTCCAGATGCTCAATACCGAGGCCATGAGCACGGAGAGCCCCCTGCACGAGTATTTCAACGACCGCTCGCGCGGAGTTATCGAGCCCGAGCCCGATGTTAACTGGAGCGTTCCCGAGGGAATCGACGCCACCGAAGCCATCTCGTGCGCGCTGGCGGCGATGTACGGATTGGAAGGCCGTTGGGTGGCGCGACCCGACGAGATCGACTATCCCGCCGAGTGGTCTAAGTTCGAGGACATCCTCTTTCCCCTTCCCCTCTGGGAGGGCTACCGTTAAGAGCGGCGGTATGCAATCGCCATTACCAACCGCAACGGCTGTGTCGATACAAAAAGGCCCGGGCTACCACCCGGGCCTTTTCTCTTGCGTTATTCCGTTTTCCTTAACGCGCCGGCGAGACCACGAGCAGCGCGTCGCGCTCAAAGGGATGCTGGGCCACGCGCACGGTGCCGTCACCGTTGTCGCGGACGGGCAGCTTGGCGATGCGCTTGTCCTCCATGTCGAGGACCGTCGCCGTCCAGTCGCGCGCACCGTCGAGCTTAAACTTGAGCGCCGTGGTACGCGGCAGGTACGTGACGACGCGATCGCCAACGCGCGCCACACGAATGGCCTCGCGCGCGTCATCGAGCAGCTCCTGCGCCGGAACCACGGCAAGTGCGTCATCGCCAGCCGTAGCGCCCAGGCCGGCAAGCACATGCTCGATCGCGCCAAAGTCCCAAACGCCCGCAAACTGCAGGCACTCCTGCCAGCGGAACGGCATATCGAAGCCCTCGCCCAGCACCGAGCCCTGGCTCTTGCTGGTCTGCCAGTTCCAAACGCCGTGCGCGCCATAGGTCACACCTGCACTGGCGCCGGCGAGGATCGACGACCACACGCTCGCGCGGCAGTCCTGCGCGGTGAACCGCCAGTACACGTTGCGCGAGGCGCCCATCTGCTCGTAACAGGGCTCGGAGTTGACCATCGGCTTTTTGGGATAGTTGGCGATAAAGTCCTGCGGCAGGCGCCAGGCCTCGGGCTGGCCCTCGTAGTTGTGGCCGGGCTGGAACATGTAGAAGTCCAGGCGGTCCAGGTACTGCAACGGAATGGTGCGGTTGCCGCGGTTGATATGCATGGTGCGCAACGCTTCGGGCGCGCGCTGGACAACTTCGTCGAGGGCATCCTCGTAATAGGCGATCGCCTCGTCGCTGGTAAAGTCGGTATCGCCCGTCACCACATAGACGGGGTCGAACTCGCCCAGGTTCTCGACGACGCGGGCAACGTGGGCACGGACCTCCTCGCGCGGCATAACCTCGGCACCGCAACGCTCAGCAATCTTGGCGCCCCAGGTACCGGGCACGTAGTTGCACCACATAAGCACGAGTGCCGGACGAATGCCGTGCTCGACGGCAGCGCGGCACATGGCGGCAGCACGGTCCCAGTACGCCTGGTTGGGACGGGACCAATCAAAATGCACGCCGTCCTCGCTGGCATAGGGCCAAATGCCCAGATCGGGACAGCAGCGGTCCCACTGCGGCAGCGTGTTGATCTGCAGCACGTTCATGCCCTGCTCGGCGCGACGGGTCAGATAGTAGTCCCAATCGGCCTCGGTAATGCTCGTAAACGCGCTCCAGCACGTATCGGCAAACCAAAAGAACGGTTTGCCCTCGCACAAAAAGCCGTCCTGACGACCGTTAACGGTCAGCTTTCCCAAACTCATCTGCATGCCCTTTCGTTTGATAAAGGAGTTGCGAACCGGCAGATTCTTTCGCGGTAACCCCGCGCGAAAGCCCCTGGCGCTTAGCAAGCCCCGGCGAGTAGGCGCCGCGCGCCCCCAATCAGTCTACCTTGTAAGAAGGGCCCCGCCGGGCTTGCGCCTGACGGGGCCCTGTCGTGTAGGTAAGGTCGTATGCGTCCGAATGGTTTGGCCTTAGGCCTCCATCTCGGCGAGCTCCTCCTTGGAGAAGCCAGTGGCAAAGACGACGGCAGCGGCGATGACAAAGGAGATTGCCATACCGACGATAGCCCAGACGGTGTTCATCTGGCCACCCTGCAGGTAGTTGGTGAAGACCAGGAAGTTGGAGGCACCGCCGGCCAGGTAGTAGGTAACACCCATGAGGCCGGAGAACACAGCGCCGATGGCACCGCCGATGAACATACCGAACATGGTGCGACGGAAGCGCATGAGGATACCGAAGAGCGCGGGCTCGGTGACGCCGCCGGCGATGGCGGAGATGACGTAGCCCAGGGCGAGACCCTTCTCGTCGGGGTTCTTCATCTTGAGGAAGGCACCGAAGGCGCAGCCCCAGACAGCGGCCATAGCGCAGTTGGTGGAAACGAAGACGAAGGGATCGTAGCCGGCAGCGATGATCTGAACCTGAGCGAGCAGGATGACGGGCATGTGCATGCCGCAGACCACGAAGAGCTGCCAGAAGGCGCCGAGGACGGCCATGACGATCAGGATACCGACGCCACCCATGTCAGCGAGACCGAAGAGGGCGTTAGCGATGAGGCTGCCGATCTCGTTGCCGAGCGGGGCGAGGACGATGAAGGCGATGGGGATGGTAACGATCATGGTGCAGAACGGCGTGAAGACCGTGGAGAGCACGTCGGGCATGACCTTCTTAAAGAACTTCTCGACGAAGTAGAGGACAGGCACCGAAAGGATAATCGGCAGGACGGACTGCTGATAGTTGGCAGCGGCGATCTGAATGCCGTAGACGGAGATGATTCCGCCGCCATCCTGGGTCGCGACACTCACGACGGACGGGGCCATGAGGGCGCCGCCGAGGAGCATGCCCAGAACCGGAGAGGCGCCGAGCTTCTTAGCGGCGGCATAGCCCAGGTAGATGGGGATAAAGGTGAACGTGGCCTCGTACAGGGTGGTGTAGAGGAACGTGTAGGTCGGATCGGTGTCAGAGAGAACGCCGAGCATGGTGGGACCGAGGACCGCAGCGATGGTGCGGAACAGACCGCCGGCCATGAGCAGCGGGATCAGCTGGGTCATGGAGCCCGACAGATAGTCGAGGATGATGTTCGGCAGGTTCTTGAGCTCGAACTTCTCCTTGGGAGCATCGAGGTTCTCGTCGACCGCGGCACCCTGCTTGACGCCGGACATGGCGACGAACTCGGCGAGCACCTTGGGCACGTTCTGGCCGATGATGACCTGGAGCTGGCTGCCGGCGAACTGGCAACCCAGAACACCCTTGACCTTCTTGATCTTCTCCACGTCGGCCTTGTTGTTGTCCTTGAGCGTCAGACGCAGGCGCGTCATGCAGTTGGTGGCGACGGAAACATTCTCCGCACCGCCCACGAGCTCGAGGACATCGGTGGCAATCTGCTTGTTATCTACTGCCATGGGACCCCTCCCCATATCATCGTGTGCCTACTCGTTTGGGCGTAGGCACGCCTTTGGCTCGGCGACTATAACCCCTTACGGCCACCGAACCCTTGGATACGCTGTCGTAAACAATGTGTTTACTGAACGTTTACGGGCTTTAGTTTATACGGAACGTCTAATTTGTGGCAATTTTGCCGTCTGTAGTCCGGTGAACGGTAGGAAATCGGGGGTGAACGTACTTGAACGGTAAGGGATTGTCTATTTGACGCTCTGCTGCTAAATGCCTATTTACGTGGTCTTTTAATTTGGTAAACACCTCTATTCTTTGTTGACCCATAAACAAAAGCCCTGCTAAATGGTGATAAACGAATGTTTAGTAATTTGTTGAGTGTTCATTTTGACCGTTTACCGAGTTCATCTGCCTGTTCTGTAGCTCTGCATTAAACTAAACATGTTTAAGTTGTATTGCCGCTGATGTTTACCACTCGCGGCGCAGAGGAGGCAGCTCATGGAACTCAAATCGTGCACCTACGCAACCGTCACCACGCTGGGAGACTTTGGCCCCTGGATCAGCAAAGTCGTGCTCGACCTGCCGTGCACCGTTCACGCCAACGATATCGATGCGCGCACCTTCCATATATATGTAGAGCGCCATGAACGCACGGGCGAGATCCTGATGCGCAAAGAGCGCGGCGCCGACCACGCCGCACCTTCCGTAGGCTATGTCGACGTCCTCGCCGCCTATCCGTGCGATGAGTGCGGACGCAAGCTCGCCTTTGGCACCCATGTGGCGCTCGAGATCGCCGAGCAGCGCCTGACCAAGAAGATCGAGGGCAGCGTGATGGGCTCGCGCTTGCTCGACGACCAGCTGCGCATCACGCAGCTCGCGGCCCTTCCCGGCAATGACGGTGACGATCCAACCTGCGGCCTGGTCTTTGACACCTGCCGCGGCGACATCTGTCCCGCGCTCAAGGGCTGGAGCAATGCCACGCAAAAGACCGCCGTCAACGGCATCGCGCTCGAGTACGGCTTCTTTGAGCCCAGCTTTAAGGCCGAGGACTCCGCCTGCTTCAACCCCTTCGCGCCCGAAACGACAGTCGTGCCCCAGAAGGCCCCGCTCGTGGTGTACCTGCACGGCGCTGGCGAGGGCAAGGGCGCTACGCAAGGCGAGGGCGCCACGCGCGCTTATATCGGCAACCGCGTGACGGCCATCAGCCAGGCGCAGATCCAACGCTACTTTGGCGGCTTTGCCTGGGTTCTCGTGCCGCAGTCGCCCACGTTTTGGATGGACAACAGCACTGAGCAGCTCGGCCACTCCAACCAGAGCATCTACTCCCCCGTCATTAAGGCGCTCATCGACGAGTTTGTCGCCGAGCATGCCGACCGCATCGACACCGACCGTATCGTGGTCGCTGGCCTTTCCAACGGCGGCTTTATGACGCTGCGCCTGTGCGCCGACTACCCCGATTTCTTCGCGGCGGGCCTTCCCTGCTGCGCGCCGTGGTACAACGCCACGGACGAGGACGTGACCGCCCTTGCCAAGACGCCGCTGTGGTTTACGCACTCCAAGGGCGATGAGCTCGTGATCCCGCAGGAGACCGTGCTGCCGCTCACGGCTCGCCTGCGCGCTGTCGGCGCCAACGTGCACCTCACGTACTTTAGCCATGTCGAGGACCTGACCGGGCGCTACCGCGAGGCCGACGGCTCGCCCAAGAAGACGTTCAACCATGGCGTGTGGATCCACCAATTCAACGACCTGTGTTATCAAGACTTCGACGGGGGTAACGTACTCATCGACGGCGAGCCGGTGGGCTGCTGGGAGTGGTCGGCCAGAGTTTCGAGGTAACCATCCCATCGGGGGCCCTGACCTTTAGTTTTGTAAAC
>NZ_JBDGAY010000029.1:0-24218 GCF_040910245.1 Collinsella aerofaciens | reverse complement strand
GTGGGCTGCTGGGAGTGGTCGGCCAGAGTTTCGAGGTAACCATCCCATCGGGGGCCCTGACCTTTAGTTTTGTAAACGTCCTCGCGCCTGAGCCCCGCTTATCCTGCTCCTTCGGAGCATCGGATAAGCGGGGCCCGCGCTGCGGAATGTTTACAAAACTAAAGGTCAGGGCCCCCTAAGTTAACGTTGTTCGAAACGCTGGCCGGGCGCTTCCGGCAGCACGCCGGGTCGGTGGCGGTGAGGGCGTGGGTCCCGTCTTGCCTTGCGCGTAACTGGCTAAATTGATTTTGATTGGAGCTGTTCCTATGTCCCAGAAGTTGACTCGGGTGATTGTTACTACTGATATGGAAGTCGATGATATGAACTCGCTCGTTCATTTGGCTCTGTATCTTAACTTGCTTGATGTGCAGGCTGTGGTGTATACGGCTTCGCAGTATCACTTTCTTGGGGATGGCGTCCATACGCTCGGCGAGGTGAATCCGCATTGGCGGACTAAAGGGCGTCGCTCTTATGAGTGGAATGTTGTGCCCCATGAACCTGATCCCACGGCTGGGGAGCTTCGTGAGTATCGACCGTTTCCTGAGCATTGGATCGAGAGCCTCTGGAGCAATGAATATGCCCAGGCTTGGCCTCAGCTGCAGGCTAATGCGGCCGCTGCCGGTGAGCCGCCGTTTCCTTCGCCGGCTCAGATGATTGAGCGTACCTTTGTGGGCAACGTTGCCTTTGAGGGCGATGTGCGTGAGGAGACTGAGGGTTCGCGCGTGATTGCTCAGGCAATCTTGGATGATGACCCGCGTACGCTTTGGCTGCTCAGCTGGGGCGGCATGAATACCATTGTTCGTGCGCTCATGAGCATTGCTGAGCGCTATCGTGATACGCCCGAATGGCCTTCTGTGCAGCAGCGTGTCTATCAGAAGGTGCGCGTGATGGGCGTTGCCGATGGCGTGGGGCAGGACAATTCTTGGCTCGACCATGGGCATGAGCTCTTCCCCGATCTCATCTTTTGGTGTGTGCCCTATATGTATGGCGGCTATGTCGATGCCAAGATGGCTCAGCCCGATACACTGCCGCTGTTCCAGGCTCCCTGGCCCGAACAGAATCTCACGCAGGGCAACGGTCCCCTTATGGCGCGCTATATGCTCTATGGCGATGGCAAGGTGTACGAAAACGAGCCCGAGCGCTTTCAGTTTGGCAAGCATGCGCGCTTGGACTGGGGCCTGGAGGGCATGCCTGCGATGCAGTTTGAGCGCGGCGACTTTATGGCCGAAGGCGACTCAATGACCTATATCCCGCTGCTGCCGTTTGGCCTGCGCGGGGCTGACGACCGCGGCTTTGACACGTTACTCGGCCGCATGTTTTTGGACGGGCATCCCGACTCAGATGCGCCTGCCGGCTTTGCCGCCATAGGCACGCCCGTCGATGGCAATCCTAATCCCTATCTGCGCGCCTATCAGGAGGACTTCGCCGCCCGCGCGCAGTGGTGTGCCCACGAGCCCGCGGCCTGTTCGCATCCGGCGTATGTTGCCGAGGTCATGGACGACCGCAGCGCCACAGCCGGTGAGCGCGTTGCTCTTGCAGCGACCATCGTCGACCCCGATGGCAAGGGCTTCGATGCGCATTGGGATGTCGCCATGGGACCAACGAGCTATGCAGGTGCCCAAGACCTGTCGCTGTGGCAGGAATGCGCGGCGGACGCCACGTTCACCGTGCCCGCCGATGCGCAGCCCGGTGACCGCTTCGTGCTCACCCTCAGCGTGCAGACGCGCACCGAGCGCCCCTGCACCCGCTACGCCCAAGTCGCCATCACCGTCGCGTAGTAAGCGGCGACACCCACATTCGACATGGAGTGCCCCCAACTGCCACTCATTTAAGAACGTCCCCGATGACTACCCAGAAGTTGCGGTGGAATAGTTCCTGTTTGGCCTTCTAAGGCCGCCATTTAGGAACTATTTCACCGCAAGTTATTTGGGGATGAAAAATGGGCCATGTGTCCCAGTTGTGGAGACCTCTTGAGCCGTCTGGGTATCGTGAAAGATCGTGCGCTCCCCCATCATCAAAAGTGACACACGCTACCTGTTGATGGGAGGCAACCATGGGCTTCTTTGACAAGATGTTCGAGAAGAAAGAGTGCGCGATTTGCGGTACCGAGCTGGGACTTTTGGGAAAGACCAAGATCAACGAAGGCTACCTGTGCAAAGAGTGCGCCGGCAAGCTCTCCCCCTTCTTTAGTGGTTGGCGCTCCAGCACCGCGGACGATATCCGCGAGCAACTCGCCTACCGCGAGGCCAATGCCGAGCGTCTGGCGTCGTTCAACCCCACACGCACGCTCTCTGCCGGGCGCACCAACATCATGCTCGACGAAGACGCGGGCCTGCTGATCATTACCTCGCAGAGCCGCTGGTGCGATGCCAATCCCGACATCATCGAGTTCTCACAGGTACTCGGCTGCGATATGGATATCGACGAGCATCGCACCGAAATCTATCGCGAGACCAAGGACGGCGAGCGCGAGAGCTACAACCCACCGCGCTACGACCTGGATTACGACTTCAATCTGACCATCCACGTCAACACGCCGTACTTTACCGAGATCAACCTGCGCGTGAACGACTCCACCATCGATCAGCGCGGTTCCATCGAATACCGCGAGGCTAAGCGCCAGGCAACCGAGGTCCGCGACGCGCTGGTGCAGCTGCGCCAGGAAACGCGCGACAGCGTCGTGGCCGCTAAGGCCCCCAAGACCGCGGTCACCTGCCCCTTCTGCGGTGCAACCACCATTCCCGATGCCAGCGGGCGCTGCGAATACTGCGGCGGCGCCATCGGCGCATAGCCTCCGGCAGCGAAAGGACCGATCATGGCCTTCGAAAGCGTCAACTATCAGTGCCCCGCGTGTGGCGGCCCCCTTCACTTTGCCAGCGCCGAGCAAAAGCTCGTCTGCGACTACTGCGATTCGCGTTTTGAAGTCGAAGAAGTCGAGGCCCTCTATCGCGAGCGCCAGGACAAGGCCGATGCCAAAGCCGATGCGGCAGCCGCGGCCCCCAAGCCTGCTGTCGACGATGCCGTGCAGGAGCTGGCTCAAAACGCCGGCTACATCTGCTCGTCGTGCGGTGCCGAGCTGGTCTCGGACGGCACCGTCGCCGTCACCACCTGCCCGTACTGCGGCAACTCCGCCGTAGCACCCGGTCAGCTCTCGGGCGACTTCTCACCCGACCTGGTGATTCCGTTTAAGCTCGGACGCGATGACGTTATGGCCGCGCTCAAAGACCACTACAAGGGCAAGATCCTGCTGCCCAAGAGCTTTGTCACCGGCAACCATATCGACGAAGTCCAAGGTGTCTACGTGCCGTTTTGGCTCTACGGCGCCCGCGTTGACGGCGAAGTGTGCTTTGACGCGACCAACGAGACCGTAACCGAGGAATCCGACCGCACCGTCACGACCACCGACCACTACGACGCCTACCGTAAGGGCAATATCTCGTTTGAGCGCGTGCCCGTCGACGGATCGTCCAAGATGCCCGACGGCCATATGGACGCCATCGAGCCGTTTGACTACGACGCGCTGCGCCCGTTCTCGGTCGCGTATATGCCCGGCTACATCGCCAACCGCTACGACGAGGATTGCGAGACCTGCAAGGCGCGTGCCGAGCGCCGCATGGAGGAGAGCACGATTTCGGCCCTGCGCGAGACCGTCGTCGACGAGTACGACGACGCCACGGTCGAAAACAAGCAGCTCGACTACACCTGGGAAGAAAGCGATTATGCCCTGTTCCCCGTGTGGATGCTCTCTACCTCGTGGAACGGCAAGAGCTATCTGTTTGCCATGAACGGACAGACCGGTCGCATGGTCGGCGAGCTCCCCTGCTCCAAGCCCAAGCTCGCCATCGCCTCGGTGCTGTTCTTTGTGATCGGGTTTGTCCTCTCCCAGATTCTCTTTATGGGAGAGAACGCCTTCGATCCGGACTACCTCGCCTTTGATGTCGAGGGCATCCTCATCAACATCGTCGCGCCGCTGATCATCGTAATCATCGCGGACGTGCTGCTGGTGGGCCAGCTCAAGACGGCCAACGAGGCCATCCACGCCGATTGTTACTGCGGCGAGCTCGACCTGACCGAGAAGCACGACACCTTCAGCCACACCGAGACCACCGTTGTCATGAAGGACAACAAGGACGATTAGCCATTCTGACCAATACCACCCGGCCTTTGACGAGAAAGGAAGATCACCATGGGACTCTTGAAAGCTGGATTGGGTGCTGCCGGCGGCGTCATGGCCGACCAGTGGAAAGAATTTATCTATTGCGAATCGATGCCCGCTGACGTCTTGGCCTGCAAGGGCAGCAAGCGCACCGGCGGCCGCAGCTCCAACACGCGCGGCGAGGACAACGTCATCTCCAACGGCTCCGTCATCGCCGTCAACGACGGCCAGGGCATGCTCGTGGTGCAAAACGGCAAGATCATCGAGGTCGCGCTGGAGCCTGGCGAGTTTGTCTTTGACACCGGCAGCGAGCCGAGCGTCTTTAGCGGCAACCTGGGCGACTCCATCAAGGAGACGTTCGCCAATATCGGCAGCCGCTTTACCTTTGGCGGCGACGCGGGCAAAGACCAGCGTGTCTACTTCATCAACACCAAGGAGATCATCGGCAACAAGTACGGTACCGCCTCGCCTGTGCCCTTCCGCGTGGTCGATAACAATATCGGTCTGGACGTCGACATTTCCGTTCGTTGCAACGGCGAGTATTCGTACCGCATCACCAACCCGCTGCTGTTCTACACCAATGTGTGCGGCAACGTGACCGA
This sequence comes from Collinsella aerofaciens, assembly GCF_040910245.1. Classification (GTDB taxonomy): domain Bacteria; phylum Actinomycetota; class Coriobacteriia; order Coriobacteriales; family Coriobacteriaceae; genus Collinsella. Next base: position 19,421 of record NZ_JBDGAY010000029.1, on the reverse strand, counting down.
TAGCTACACGCGCGATAAGATCGACAGCCAGCTTAAGTCAGAGCTGCTCACCGCCCTGCAGCCCGCCTTTGCCAAGATCTCGGAGATGGGCATTCGCTACAGCGCCATCCCCGGTCACACCACCGAGCTCGCCCGCGCACTCAACGAGGTTCTCTCTGCCGACTGGCGTGACCTGCGTGGTGTCGAGATCGTGAGCTTTGGCGTCAATTCCATCGCCGCCTCGCAAGAAGACGAGCAGATGATCAAGGACCTGCAGAAGGCCGCGGTCATGCGCGATCCCACCATGGCGGCCGCCAACATCGCCAGCGCTCAGAGCGACGCGATGCGCGCGGCAGCCGCCAACCCCAACGGCGCGATGGCCGGCTTTATGGGCATGGGCATGGCAGGCGGCATGGGCGGCATGAATGCCAGCCAGCTGTTCGCCGCCGGCCAGGCGCAGCAGCAGGCCGCCCCGCAACCGGCTCCGGCACCCGCCCCGGCACCGGCACCCGCTGCCGCACCTGCGGCCGGCGCATGGACCTGCAGCTGCGGCGCCACCAACACCGGCAAGTTCTGCTCCGAGTGCGGCAGCCCCGCACCCGCCCCGGCACCGGCCAAGTGGTTCTGCCCCAACTGCGGTAGCGAAAACGGCGGCAAGTTCTGCAGCAACTGCGGAACGCCTAGGCCCTAATCCCTCTATCTGGTAATTGGCGGGGGTTCCGCCACCCCCGCATTTGCTTCTATGGGTTTCGTTCGATAAAGGAGGACACCATGAAGACAACGTTCAAAAAGTCCGTACTCGCATTCCTGACATGCATCTTGGCGCTCGCCTTTGCCCTGACGGGCTGCAGCGGCGGCGGCAAAGACCCCAAGGCCAACTTCGTCGGCAGCTGGGAACTCTCGGGCGGAACCGTGGAGGGCGAAGAGCTGACCGATGAGTACATGAAGATGCTCAAGGAGTGGGGCCTCAACTGTATCCTGATCCTCGACGAAGACGGCACGGGCGTCCTCGACATGTTCCTTGAGGTCGCCGACCTGAAATGGGAGGCCAAGGACGCCACCACCGTAACGATTACCGCCGAAGATGAGTCGCACGACCTGAAGCTCAAGGACGACAAGCTCGTCCTGGAGGTGGACGGCGACAAGATTATCTTTACGAAGTCCGACAAGGATCTGTCCGGTACGGTGAAGAAGGATCGCGAGAACGCCGAGAAGGAAGAGGAGATCGATGAGGCCGTCGAAGACGACGACGTCCAGAGCATCGAAATCTCCCCCGCCGTCACCGTCGCCGATGACGACCTGTGCACCATCACCATCACCGAAAAGTTCAAGGACGACTGGGGCGACATCGGCTTTGTCGTCAACATCACCAACAAGAGCGACAAGGACCTGACCTTCTACGCTCCTTCCGGCAAGACCAACGTCAACGGCACCATGAAGGAACCCTGGTTCTCGGCTCACCTGATGCCCGGCACCAACGCCACCGAGGAATTCACGTTCTCGAGCGGCGAGCTTGACAGCCTTGACGACCTGGTCAACACGACCATCGGCATCGACGCCTACCTGACCGATTCCTACGAGGACGTCGCCTCCTACAGCGCAACCATCGCGTAACGGCACGTAACATCAGCCGCGGTTGGCGGACACATCCGCGCACATGTCAGGCGGGGCCGCAGGAGATAATCCTGCGGCCCCGCCGCTTTATGCCGATGCGTAACGAGCGCTAGCGCTCCATGTTGGGAACGATGCTGCCCTCGGTCACCGCATGCACGGCAAGGCGCATGATGTTGTCGTAGCCGGTCTTGCTTAGGATCTCCGAGATGCGGCGCTTGATGGTGCCCTCGCTCATAAACAGCTCGGCCGCGATCTCGCGGCGGCTCTTGCCCTCGCAGGCAAGGCGCAAAATCGACAGCTCAACATCGTCGAGTGCCGCCGTGCCCGAAAAAATGCTCTCGGGCGGCTTGGGAAACGTGCAATAGCCCGCCAGCGTGGAGCGCATCACGGCGAACAGCTCGTCGATACCGACGTTCTTGTACACAAAGCTATCGACGCCCGCCTCGCGGGCCTGATCGACAAAGGTGATCTCGGGCATGCCGGTCATGATAATGATGCGACACTCGGGCAGCTGCTCCTTGATGCGCGCCGCCGCCACGATGCCGTTGGAATCATGTTCGGTGCATACGTCCATCAGTATCATGTCCGGGCGCTCCCTGAGCGCGACACCCAAGGCCTCGGAGGCATCGGCGATGGCGGAAACAACGGTCATATCGGGCTGGTCGCCAACGGAGCGCGCCAGGCTTTCGCGCAGGATGGCCTGATCTTCGACAATTAACACGCGGATCATGAGTTTCTCCTTTGGGACGCGTCGTTGGCGTTAAGCGGAATGGATACCGCAAGCGTAAAGGGTGGGGCGGCATGGACCTCAAGGTTGCCGCCCAGATTCTGTGCGACATGCCTCATGCCAGGGATACCCGTTCCCTCGCGATACGATACGGGGGCCGGGGACCCGTCGTTAGAAATCGTCATGCGCGCGACGGCTCCAGCATCCGCCCCCTCCTGCCACAGACGCACGTGGACCCGATGCGCCTGCGCATGCTTGGTGGCATTGGTCGAGGCCTCGCGGATAATCTGCAAAAATGCGGCGGCGACACGCGCGTTCTCAGGCAGCGCGCCCTCAACATCGATCTGTACACTCACCAGGCCAAAAGCATGGACGATATCGCCCAGCTGCTCTGCAGGCTCGCTGGCACCGCCACTGCGCAAATCGGCGGCGATTGAGCGCAGCAACGGGTCAACCTGCTCGAGCGACTCATCGTCCAGACGCCCCTCCTCCAAATAGCGATGGAGGATGGACAGGCGCTGCCCGATCACGTCGTGCACGCGGGCACGCATGCGCAGGTAGGCCGCATTGTCGGCAACTTTTTTGACTTCTTCGATCTGGGCCTGGAGTTCTTTGCCCGCAAGCTCAAGCAGGTGATTGGCTTGCGCCAGGCGGTCGTGGGCATGCGCGTATTCCGTCACGTCCAGGCCGATAATGCGCTCAAAGAGGCGGCCCGAAACCATAACCTCGTCGTGCACAAATAGGCGAATCTCGGAAGGAGAGATCTCGACCACCGCACGCGCCTCACCAAAGCGGTCCAGATTAATCCGCACACGGTTCCTACTGCTTTCAGGCATTTGCATGCTAAGTTTGCGCAGGTCGTTCCATGTGCTGCTCATGTCACGCAGATCGGTAGGCATATGAAGTTCCACCAGGTTTTTGCGCATGCAGCGGTTCATGAGCAGCGGACGGCCCCTCGGATCTAGATACAGGATGCCCACGGGAATCACGTTGATGGTCTCGATCGTCGAGAACATGGTGATATCTTCCTGGCGGTTACGGACGTCCATCAAGAGCGCCGCGATGGAGCGGAACAGGAAGAACGCTCCCTCTGCGATAAGGACAACGGTCCACGCCGAGCCCATGGCAAAAACCACCGGTGGTGTAACGGCGACAACAAGCAACAGTTCGACCAGCATGACGAGGCGACGATAGTGCACCATAAGTACCACGCCATAAGCAAAGATTGCGGCATTGAGCCACAACGCTCCGCCCATTGCCCTGGCGCAAACGTCAAGCGGCGCCACCAGATACGAGCCAGACGACGCGAATAAGATGAGCGCCGAAATCATCAGGTGAAGCACAAGACTCGCCTCGTAGGCGCAAATCACCTTACGGTTATAGGACGAACGGCGCGATGCGATGAGCGGGACGTGGATCGTCTGCAGACACGCAGTCAGGGCAAAGACAACATCGAGCGCAACGATTTGGGGAAGGATGAGCGAAATCTGCATCGTCACTCACCCGCCCTCGGCATCAAGACGATCATGCGCAGCTGGCCGGGCTCGCCCTCAAGGCGATATGCCACGTTGCGCCCTTGCAAAGCGCTTTCGAGCTCTTGCGCAGCGGGCGTCTGCGAAAGATCTTCATCATCGTTGGAAAAAAGCGTGGCGCGCAGCTCGACACTGCATCGGTCATGGTCGCCCAAGTGATACATAAGCGCCGGATGGTCGGTGGTGTAGGCAAAAAACGCAAAGTCATACACGCAGTCGTACAGGGCGCTTACCGTACTGGCGTGCAACGGGCGCCGTATGGCGATAATCGAGGCGCAATCGACATCGATCGTGCGCAGGTCACTTGCGAGCTCGTTGGCGATGAGCTGAATGCGGTCGCGATCAAAACCGCTCTCCCCGTGCTGTGCCAACGTGAGCGACCCCTTGCGCTTGCAATAGGCGACGAGCATCTTGGCGCGCTGCAGCATGCGGTAGCGCTCGTGCGAAGACGCTTCGTCGGTCAACGGTGGCAGCGAGCCCAGCAGGTCGTACATCTCTTCGAGCGCGCGGGCAAGCGCCTGGTCCACGTCTTGGACCAGCAAGGTCTCGGCCTCTTGATCTGCCAAATGCGTCTTAAGGTCGTAGTCGGCGGCGAGCAGCTCGTTTTGACGCTGCAGCTCCATTCGACGATGTGCCAGTTCACGGTTAAGCTCGTTGAGCTCCGACACGTCTTGGGCAAGCAGCGCCGATCCACCCAGCAGCGGAAAGGCACGGTACATCACATTGGGATCGGACGCCACGGCAAAGGCATGGGCGCGGCCGTGCTCCTGGATCCGCAACTCCTCGCGCACGCCTACCGGCATTGGCTTTGACACTGGCGTGGCATAGACCTCCTGCAGGTCGCGCGTTAGGACTTTGAGGTCGAGCGGCAAGGTGTCGAAGATGCCGGCGATGTCGTGATACGACGGAATGACACCGCAATCGAGACAGATTTCCATCGCCACCACGCACAGGACGCAATAGACGAGCGAAAAGTTGAGCCTCCATGCCCAGGGCACGCGCAACGCATACGAGACGGCAAAGAATGCGCCACCCAGCAGTACGAGCGCCGCCGTGCCCGAGAAACGCTGGATGCGAAAGGACGAGGACCGACCAACCAGGATAAAAAAGGCCACGAAGTCGAAGACCGTCCACACGAGAACGACAAAATAACCCCAGCCGTACGTGTAATCGTTACTCCAGGTGTCGCTTGTACGGTCAAAGCGGAAGACCTGCTGATGAAAATCGTTGGTGAGCACAAATCCGATAAGCAGGATGGCCGCAATCCACAGCGCAGCGCAGTAGCGGCGACCCAGGCGGTGTTGCTCCAGGCCCGCAAGGCGCAGGCCGCAGAGCTGGCAGAGCAGCGGAATGAGCGTCATGGGCACGTAGTACAGGTACCACAGCACGGTGGCATAGAACGGCGTGAACGACTTGTACTTGAGAATGACTTCGATCATCCACAGGGCGCAGATGGTGGCGATGGCCACAAGGCGGCGACGCAACACATAGTCCAAACAGCGCAGATAGACCGATACGCCCCAGATCGAAAATACAATTGCGGCGACAAGCAGCGGGAGAGAGCTCGAATGGGCGAGCGCATCCACGACCCCTTCGGACACCTTGCTATAGGCGGGCACGGCGTTAGAAAGTTTGGGGTCGAAGGCGAACAGCGCCGGCAAGACCGCCAAAAGCATGAGGAACAGCGCGGTGATGGCGCCGGCGATAGCAAAGACGCGATGACGGTACACCTGATGTGTTATGCCAACAAGGAATCGCGGCATGGCGAAGAGCCTGCCACCCCTGGGATCCGCAACCGGCGCGGTCCGGGCGGCCGCGTGGCCGATATGTCGCTCGCGGGTACTCATAGTCCCTTTAGTGTACCGACAGATGGATCGAAAAAGCGGGCCGCATGTCCCAAAATCCGCAGACGGCAAGGCGCCCGGCGAACATCAACTGCTCGCCGGGCGCCTTGGTTAGGAGACTCTGAGGTCGAGTATCTCAGCTTCCTTAGGACAGGTCCTCACCATTAGAAGCAATAACCTTCTTGTACCAGTCGAAGCTCTTCTTCTTGGAACGCTTGAGGGTGCCGTTGCCGGCGTCGTCGCGGTCCACATAGATAAAGCCGTAGCGCTTGGACATCTCGCCCGTGCCGGCAGACACCAGGTCGATCGGGCCCCAGGTGGTGTAGCCCAGCAGATCAACGCCGTCCTCGGTCACAGCATCACGCATCGCGGCAATATGCTGGCGCAGGTAGTCGATACGGTAGTCATCGTTGATGGAGCCATCCTCCTCGACAACATCCTTGGCGCCCAGACCGTTCTCGACTACAAACAGCGGCTTCTGATAACGGTCGTACAGGTCGTTAAGGGTGATGCGGAAGCCCAGCGGATCGATGGCCCAGCCCCACTGGCTCTCCTGCAGGTAGGGATTCCTGGCGCCGGCGAAGGCGTTGCCCTGGGTGCGCTCGACATCGGGGTTATCGGCACCGGCAGAGCAGCGGGTGCTGTAGTAGCTAAAGCTGATGAAGTCGACGGTGTTGGCGGCCAGGATCTCGCGGTCCTCGTCCGTCATGCCCACATCGATGCCCAAGCGCTCGAGCTTCTTGACGGCATAGGCAGGGTAGTAGCCGCGGCTCTGGACGTCGACGAAGAAGTAGTTGTCCTGGTTATCGAGCTGCGCCTGGCGCACATCGCCCGGACGGCAGCTGTAGGGATAGTAGCTACCTGCGGCGAGCATGCAGCCGATCTTGATCTCAGGATCGATCTCGTGAGCGATCTTGGTTGCCCAAGCGCTGGCGACGAGCTCGTTGTGGGCGGCCAGGTACTCGACGGCCTCCTTGTTCTCGCCCTCCTCAAAGACCAGACCGGCACCCATAAACGGCAGGTGCAAGATCATATTGATCTCGTTGAAGGTAAGCCAATACTTCACCAGACCCTTGTAGCGGGTGAAGATCGTGGTCGCGAGGTTCTTGTAGAAGTCGATGAGCTTGCGGTTGCGCCAGCCGCCGTACTCCTTGATGAGGTGAATCGGGCAGTCGAAGTGCGTGATGGTCACAAGCGGCTCGATGCCGTGCGCCTGACACTCGCGGAATACGTCCTCGTAGAAGGCCAGACCGGCCTCGTTGGGCTCGGCCTCGTCACCGTTGGGGAAGATGCGGGTCCACGCCAGACTCATGCGGAAGGTCTTAAAGCCCATCTCGGCAAAGAGAGCGATGTCCTCTTTGTAGTGGTGATAGAAATCGATGCCGGTCTGCGCAGGATAGTAATAGCCGTCCTCGAAGTCGAGCATCTTGCGCTGGCCGGAGACCACCGCATAGCGCTCGGGGCCGTGCGGAGCCACGTCCACGTTGGCAAGGCCGCGGCCGTCCACGTTGTAGGCGCCCTCGCACTGGTTGGCAGCCGTCGCGCCGCCCCACAGGAAGTCATTACGGAAAGCCATGCATCAATCCTTTCGCACGCTGTTGTCATAGGCTCAGTATCCCTGCAAACGGGGTACCGCTCAACGGCAACGGCGCAGGCCGATACTTCTTTTCGCGCGCAGGTGCCCGGCAGCCGCCCCGTCTGACACTTTTTGATACCCGCCTGTCCAAGCCGCCACAAAGGGGACAGGCACCTTTGTGGTGGCTTGGGCCCGGTTTGTCTCAATCTGTAACAGTTAGACAGCCAAAATCGGGCCTGGTGTTACAGATCGAGATTTTTCGGGCGGCCCTCTACGGTTTGTCTCGATCTGTAACAGGTAGAGACGATTTAGCCCGCTAGATGTTACAGATCGAGAAAGAAGGCTCTAGTCCACGGTGATGTCGAGGTTCTTGCCGATGAGGCCTACGTAGCCGCCTTCGGCTGCCTTGGGGCTGTCGGCGTGGCAGAGGACCCACTTGTCGGCCTTCCAGTAGCAGTAGCTATCGCCGGCCGCGGGCATGTCGGATGCAGCCTCGGGGCGTGGGCCGTTGGTGCCCGCCGGCAGCGCCACCATCACCTGGAAGCCGCCGTCGTCGACCATGCAGGGCGTGTAGTGCAGCGTAGTGTTGAAGACCTCGACAACCGTACCCGCCGGCACGCGGAACGCCTTGACGCACGCGGTGTCGAGCTTGCCGTCCTCGATCTCCCAGCGATGCGCCACAAGCAGGATAAAGTCGCGAGCGCCCAGGTTGAATTCGCTGGCGCGATGATACTCCAGGCAGTTAAGTCGTGTATTGTGGCCGTTGCACCAGCCCAGCTGGAAGGGACGACCGCCAAACATGAGAAAGCCCAGTTTATCGGCATCCTTGACGCCCTCGAGCTCCGGCGCACTTGCTACGTACTTGCTGCCCTCGGGAATGGGCGTGGCAGAAAGCGCCTCGAGCACGGGCGACGTGAGCTCGGACGGAACGTTATCCCAAACGTTGCCATAGGGCTTGAACTCGGGATCATTGACAGAGTAGATATGCATGTTCACTCCTGTTCGTAAATGTGACTATACGAACATTCTAGAACAAACATGAGCGATTTTGAACGCTCGTCCCGACCAATAAACAAAAAGGCGCCCCCGCATAAGCGAAGGCGTCCAATGCGCGCGTTTTGGACGATAAAGCCCTTAAGCCTGCTGATAGTGCAGGTGCTTCTCATCGATATCGGCCAGGTCACGGTCGAGATAGCGGCGTGCGAGCCAGTTTGCCATGGGGAGGTTTTGGTCCAGGTAGTTGCCGCACTCCTCGGGAGCGGCACCGGGGACATCGCCCTCAAAGCCGGCGACAAACTCGAACAGCTCACGCACGAGCGGCAGAATCTCCTCGCTCGTCACCTCGCCAAACACGACGAGGTAAAAGCCCGTGCGGCAGCCCATGGGCCCAAAGTAGACAATACGGCTCGACCACTCGGCATGATTGCGAAGGAACGTCGCGCCCAGGTGCTCAATGGTGTGGCACTCGGCGGTGTTCATGACCGGCTCCTTGTTGGGCGTGGTCAGGCGCAGGTCAAACGTGGTGACGGCAGCACCGGTTGCCGGATCGCGGTCGATGCGGCTCACATACACGCCGGGCTCAAGCAGCAGATGGTCAACGGAAAAGCTCGCAATGCGCTCCATAGCAGATCCTCTCGGTAGTCAATTTGGGACGGGGCTCTTTTAGCTGGTTCGAATGGTCGCACCAATCATACCAGTCAAAAAAGCCCCGTCCCAAATTGACTACCTGGGACGAGGACCAATGATTTTTTAATCCCCGTCCCAGAAAAACCATGCTAGGCAGTGTAGGCAATCGTTGATTTCACGGCGTGGCGCCAGCCGGCGATCTTTTTGGCGCGCTCGTCGGCGGTCATGGCAGGCTCCACGATGCCGCGGGCCCCATAGACGTCGACGACATCGCGCGTGTACATGCCCAGCGCAATGCCGCAGGCCCAGGCCGCACCCAGGCCGCTCATCTCGTCGTTGCTCGCGATGCGGATAGGCGAGCCAACCAAGTCGCTCTCAAACTGCATCAGGTACGCATCGCGCGTGGGACCACCGTCAACGCGAAGCTCGGACAGCACCGCGCCCGAATCCTCGACCATCGCATCGATCACGTCAAAGATCTGATAGGCGATCGACTCGTCGGCGGCCTTCACGAACTCCGCGCGACCCGTGGTACGCGTCATGCCAAAGACGCAGCCCTCGGCGTCACTCGCCCAGTGCGGCGCGCCCAAACCGGTAAACGCCGGCACAAAGTAGACGCGGCTCGCCGGATTGGCAGCGTAGCACAGGTCGGTAACTTCCTCGGGGTTATTGATGAGCTCCAGATCGTCGCGCAGCCACGTCTTGACAGCACCGGCGTAGCTCACGTTGCCCTCGAGCACGTACTCGGTCACGCCGTCCATACGCCATGCGAGCGAGCTCGAAAGCCCGTGCGAGCTGGCAACGAACTCGTCGCCGACGTTCATCATGACCGAGCTGCCGGTGCCATAGGTCGCCTTGGCCATACCGCGGCTGTGGCAGCCCTGCGCGAACAAGGCCGAGTGGCTGTCGCCCAGCACGCCGTGAATGGGCACGGGCGCTGGCAAAAAGCCGCCCAGATCCGTCATGCCGAACAGGCCATCGGAATCGGTCACCTGCGGCAGGCAGGCCACGTCGACGCCAAAGGCCTCGCACACCGGCTCGCTCCAGCAGCCACGGCGCAGGTCAAAGAGCTGCGTGCGGCTGGCATTGGACCAGTCGCAGCGAAACTCCGCGCCGCCCGTGAGCGTCCAGACCACCCAGGCATCGATGGTGCCCAGGCACAGCTCGCCTGCCGCCGCGGCCTCGGCAGCAGCGGGAACGTTCGCAAGGATCCAGGCCATCTTGCCCGCCGGATAGTAGGGCGAGAGCACCAGACCCGTCGTGTCGCGCACCAGCTCGGCCACACCCTCGCGCGCGGTCAACTCGTCGCACAGCTCGCGGGCGCGGGCGCACTGCCACACCACGGCGTCGCACAGCGGCTCGCCCGTCGTGCGGTTCCATGCAACGGTGGTCTCGCGCTGGTTGGAGATGCCGATGCCGGCGACGTCGGCCGGATTGACCCCGGTCTCCTCCACCACGGCACGCGCCACGGCCAGCACATTGGTGGCAATCTCGGCCGGATCATGGCTCACCCAGCCGGCTTCGTTGACAATCTGGCGATGCGAGCGGTCGGCACGATGAATCAGATGGCCGCCCTCGTCTACCAGCAGCGCCTTGGTGCCCTGCGTGGACTGATCGATTCCGATGATGTAGCGGCCCATGGCCACCCCTTTCAAAACGAATGTGACAAAGGGACGGTCCCTTTGTCACATTCCAGTTACTCTGTGGGCAGGAATTCGGCGACGGTCTGCGCGATTCCGGCACCCGTCAGGCCGTAGTGTGCAAAGACCTCGGGGCTCGTGCCGGTGATGACCGGCGCGTCGGGCAGGGAGAGGCACTTGACCGGACGCGGGCAATGCTCGCCCACAACCTGCGCGACCATAGAGCCCAAGCCGCCGAAGGGACTGTGCTCCTCGACAGTCACGACGGCGCGCGTGGCACCGGCAGCCTCAATCACGGCCTCGGCGTCAAGCGGCTTGACGCAGTACATGTCGAGCACCGTTGCCGAGATGCCCTGCTCGGCCAGCAGGTCGGCAGCGTCCACGGCATGGCGGACCATCTCGCCGGTAGCGACGAGCGTTACATCGGTGCCGCGGCGTACCCAGGTGGCGCGATCCATCTGGAACGGGCACTCGCCCTCGGCGTACACGTCCTCGACCGGGTTGCGGCCCACGCGGATGTAGGCCGGCTTGTTGTCGGCGACCAGGGCCCGCACGAGCTCGGCGGTCTGGAAGCGGTCGCTCGGCAGATACACGCGCATGTTGGGAATCGCGCTCATGGCGGCGATATCCTGCGCGGAGTGATGGCTCATGCCCAAGGCGCCGTAGGACACGCCGCCCGAGATGCCGATGAGCTTGACGTTGGTGTTGGAGTACGAGACGTCGACCTTGCACTGCTCATACGAGCGCGTGGTCACAAAGGACGCCGGCGAGGCGGCCCAGGCCTTCTTGCCGCACGAAGCCATGCCGGCGGCGATGCTCACCAGGTCCTGCTCGGCAATGCCGACCTCGACGGACTGCTGGGGATACTGATCAAAGAACGGCGTGAGCGATGCGGAGCCGCGGGAATCGGAGCACAGGACGACGATATCCTTATCGGTCTTCGCGGCCTCGAGCAGCGTGTCGCAGATAACCTTGCGATTGGCGATCTTGTTAGCCATTGATGGCCTCCTTATGGGCAGCGAAATCGGCGATGATCTGGGCATATTCCTCATCGTTAGGCAGGTGATGATGCCAGGCGGCCTTGTCCTCCATAACGGGCGAGCCGTAGCCCTTCACCGTGTTGAGGATGATGACCGTGGGCTTGCCGCAGGTCTCGGCCGCAAGCGTCAGCGCGGCGTCGATGGCCCGGACGTCGTTGCCCGGAATAGAGAGCACGTTCCAGCCGAAGGCGGCCCAGCGCTCCTCCTGCGAGTCCTGCTTCATAACGTCCTCGGTGCTGCCGCTGATCTGCAGGCGGTTGCGGTCCACGAGCGCGCACAGATTATCGAGCTGGTAGTTGCCGCCGCTCATGGCGCCCTCCCAGACCGAGCCCTCGGCAAGCTCACCATCGCCCATGATGGTGTAGACGCGGTAATCGCGGCCGTCCATCTTGCCGGCGAGCGCCATGCCCACGGCCACGGGCAGGCCGTGACCCAGCGAGCCCGAGTTCATTTCGATGCCCTTGAGCTTGTTGTTGGGGTGGCCGATGTAGGGGCTGCCGAACTTGGAGAAGCGGGCCTTGACGTCGTCGAGGTCAAGATAGCCCTCGTGGCAGAGCACCGCGTAGTAGGCCTCCATAGCGTGGCCCTTGGAAAGCACGAAGCGGTCGCGGTTGGGATCGTCGACGGTCTCGGGCGAAATGTTGAGGTGGTTGGCATAGAGGGTCATGAGGGCGTCGATCACCGACATGTCGCCGCCGATGTGGCCGCCGGCGCCAGCCATGATGATATCGACGCAATCGCGGCGAAGGTCCCAACGCAGGGACTCAAGCTCTTCGATAGTTGCCATTTCTACTCTCCTCGCAGGTAGGCTTTAACGTCTTCTTCGATGGGGTCGTACAGGTCGGGGGCAATGCCGATGTACTTGCACGCCTCGTAGAGCACCGGCACCACGTTGGCGTGAATAGCGACGCAGTGGTGGATGTAGGGGCCCTCGACGATCTTGGCTTCGAGGCGCTTGAGGTTGTCGACCTCGACCCACAGGTAGGTGCCCATGCCGGCCGGGCCGTCGATGCCGCGGGCGTTGCCCAGTAGCAGCGAGTACTCGCCGTTGTCACCGTCAAAGCGGGCAAGGGTGAGGTCGCCGTGCTTGGCCTCGGCCGTCAGCGCGCCGGGGTGATCGAAAGCCAGCGGGTAGGTGAGCTTGGGCTTGACGGCCGCGCAGCTGCAGGGCCAGGGGCCGCAATGCTGCAGCAGCTCGCCGTTCTCGTTATCGGGATGGCGCACGGTCCAGTCGGCGAACATGCCGCGGTGACGGCCCAGGTCGGCGGCCTCGACCATCAGCGCGGTGATGGCGCCGTGGATATCGGTCTCGCATACGATAGGAATGCCCATCTCGTTGAGGATGGCGTTGGCGGCGCAGGGCATAATGCCCAGCTCGTCCTGCAGAGCGTTCCAGCACTGAATGGCACCGGCGTTGCAGCCATACTTCTCGACCAAGCGCTTCATGGCGATGGCAAGACCGGCGACCGCGGGGACCTTGTCCTCGGGGATGCAGATCTCAAAGCTGTCGTTGATGTGGGCAAGCATGGCGGCCATGGCCTGCTCGTCGGCCTGGGCGTCGCGCACAGCCTGGACAAGTTCGGTCATGGGGATAGGCGAAAGCTGGATGTTGAACTTCTCGAGCAGCTCGCCCTCGTTGCACATGGTCGACCAGAAGTCGAATGGACGGGTGGCCATCTGCAGGATGCGGGTGTGCTTGAAGGTCTTGACCACGTTGCAAACGGCCAAAAAGTCCCAAACGCCGCGCTCGAACTCGGGGTCGGTCAGGCGGCAGTTGGTCATGTAGGTGAAGGGAACCTGGAAGCGGCGCAGGACCTTGCCGGTGGCGAACAGGCCGCACTGGCTATCGCGCAGGCGTGTGCCGTCGGGCTCGGGGCGCTCGTCGCGCGGACCCCACAGCAGTACGGGTAGACCGAGCTCGCGGGCAAGGCGAGCGCAAACGTACTCGGTGCCAAAGTTGGCGTGGCACAGCATAATGCCATCGACGCCCTCGGCGCGGAACTTCTTCACGATAGGCTCGATATGGCTGTCGTCGAACAGCAGGCCCTCGTCATTGATGTCGTCGATATCCACGATGTCGACGCCGATCTCGCGCAGGCGATCAGCCGTCAGGCCGCGATACTTGATTGCGTCCGGCGCGCTAAAGATACTGCGGCGCGTGGGCACAAAGCCGAGCTTGATCTTGTCCATGTACGTCCTCCCCTAATCACATGTTCAGTAAACAGACGCATGTTTCGTTTTGTTCTGTTTACTAAATGTTTTACTCTACTGTTTAGAAGTTTAACGCGAAATACCCGTAGACGGTAGAGAAATCAGCCTAAACGGTATGTAAACAAACTGAACATACAAGGGCATCAAAAAGAGGGCCCCGAAGGACCCTCTCTTAGTAGCGTTATGTATGGCTGCCTTAGCGAGCTTTGCCTCCCTACGGCCTAGCGTTGCCTTTGCCTAGATTTCGCGCACGCTTTGGCGCTCGACAAAATAGGTCGACACGGCCGTCTTGCAGGTATAGCTCTTGGGATTGCGGATGTTGCCCACCAGGCGGCGCACCGCGATCTCGCCCACCTCGTGCTTGGGAACGTGCACCGTGGTGAGCGGCGGATTGGAGAAGGCGCCCAAAGACAGATCGTCAAAGCCGATGATTGAGACATCCTCGGGGACACGTATGCCGTGCTCGTTCAGCGCGCGCATGGCGCCTACGGCGAGCACGTCGTTTTCGGCAAAGAAAGCCGTCGGCAGGTCGTCGCGCGAGACGCTGTCGAGCCATGCGCCCATGTCGCGATAAGCACCTTCGAGCGTGGTGCCCAGTGTGACGCGCCATGTCGGGTTGGCCTCAAGGTCCGCATCCTCAAGCGCTTGGCGATAGCCGCGCTCGCGATCCTTAAAGTTGCGGATGCGAAGGTCGCCTGCCAGATAGCCGATTTGCTTGTGACCCTTCTCGATAAGGTAGTCCACGGCGCGCAGCACCGAGTCGGTGTTGGCAATGACTACGGCATCGAAGTACTGACGATCGCTCCAGCCATCGAGCACGATCAAGTGGGCGGCAGCGTTGGCGAACAAGGCATAGTCTTCCTCACCCAGCTCGGTACCCATCAGCACGATAGCGGCGGATGGATCGGCGATCAGGCCCTCGACCTGCGGACGCACGGCGTCCAAGTCGCTAAAGTCGAGCGAGACAAAGCTCGTGCTCATACCGTGACGACGCGCCTGGCGCTCCACGCCCTCAATAACCGCGGGATGAAAGGTGCTCTCGTCCAAAATGGCGCCCGTCTTGCGCGCGAGCACAAACTGAATGCTCTCGAGCTGCGTCGACTGCTGGTAGCCAAGCGATTGCGCGCACTCCAGGATGACCTTGGCGGTCTCCTCACTCACGCTGCGCTTGCGGTTGAGCGCGTTGGACACGGTCGCAGGCGAAAAACCGGTGATGCGGCTGATCTCGCGAACACTTGCTTTGGCCATTGTTCCCCCTAGCAACGGCCGTGGCGGAGCATCGCAACTCGATGGCTCGGCAAATAAACGACCGCAAATTCAATCTAAACAGAATAGTAAATGTTTAATAGCTAGTTTAGCCTGTTGTCAAGCGAAGTGGCACGACTATTCCCCCAACGGGCGCATTTGTCCATCTTAACGTTATTACGCAAGGTCTTCGCCATTGCTTGCTATTACGCGTCGGTACCATTCGAAGCTTTTCTTTTTACGTCTCTCAAACGAGCCCGCACCGCTATCGTCTCGATCGACATAGATAAACCCGTAGCGCTTACGCATCTGTCCTGTGGCGACCGAAACCAAATCGATCGGGCCCCAACAGGTATATCCCATGAGTTCCACCCCGTCGAGCTCGACGGTCTCCCTCATCGCTTCGATGTGGGCCCGCAGGTATTCAACTCGATAGTCGTCTTCTATTTCACCCGAATCTTCCGGCACATCAGGAGCACCCAAACCGTTTTCGACGATGAACAGCGGCTTTTGATAGCGATCCCAGATTTCATTCATGGTGACGCGCAGCCCTTTGGGGTCGATAAACCTCCCCCAAGGCTCCTGTTTTAGATACGGATTAGGCGCCGAGCGAAGAAGGTTCGAATCGAACTGACCTTCCGCATGCGCTTTTGCGACGCGCGTCGAGTAATACGAAAACGAGACGAAATCGACCAGGTTTGCAGCCAGTACTTCGCGGTCATCATCCCGATAGGGCACCTCAAAACCATGGCGGGCGTATTCCTTGAGAACATAGCTCGGGTACGCACCGCGCACCTGGACGTCGGTAAACATGTAATGGCTGCGATTCTCAGCCTGCGCAGCCAGCACATCGTCCGGATCACATGTAGCCGGATAGAAGACACCTGCGTTGAGCATGCAACCGATCTTCGCCCCAGGGCACAGTTCACGACACGCCCCGACCGCACGGGCGCTCGCAACCAATACATGGTGCACGGCCGTGTGAACCGTTGCATAGCGATTCTCCCCTTGCTCGAAGATGATCCCCGCCGCCATAAAGCACGCCTGCGTCATGATGTTGATCTCGTTAAAGGTCAGCCAATAATTGACCAATCCCCGATAGCGCTCGAACACGGTACGCGAATATCGCTCGAACAGGTCGACCAACCTGCGATCGCGCCATCCGCCATACGCATCGACGAGATGCATGGGGACATCATAGTGGTTGAGCGTCACCAAAGGCTCAATGTCATGCGCGCGACACGTCCTAAAAACATCCTCGTAAAAGGCAAGGCCTTCTTCATTGGGCTCGGCTTCGTCTCCTTTGGGAAAAATGCGGCTCCAGGCGATTGATAAGCGCAGGCATTTAAAACCCATCTGGGCAAACAGTTCAATATCCTGCTTGTACCTATGGTAAAAATCAATGCCCTTGCGAGCGGGATAGAAGCTGTCGGGTGCCAACGCACGCGGATCAAGGTCTCCCCGCATGACGTCCATGCGTTGATCGCCAAACGGCAGCATGTCGGAATTGGCTAAACCGCGACCGCCTTCGTTCCATCCTCCCTCGCACTGGTTTGCAGCCAGAGCCCCGCCCCATAAAAAATCTTCTCTAAACATTATGGTGTCGTCCTTTCTATCAAATTCCCGGCCCACACTGTCGAACGCAACGGACTCGGCAAGTGCCGCGCAACAGCACAGTACCGTTGCGCGGCCAAGGGGTCGGACCGCGCAACGGCTGGGGAGCATATTTGTGTAGTAGCCTCTTATGCCTCGACGGATTCAACGGCCTCAGAATCGCCGCTCTTGGACTTCAACGGCATCTTCTCCTGTCCTTCAAATCCAAAAATCATCGCCAACGCAAACGTCACGGCACCGCCAGCAAGACACCCGATGGTGCCAGGGATGATATCCTGAGCAAACATGAGCACGTTCATCCATGGGAAACCAACGCCAGTGAAGATATAGACGTTGGCATGAAGAAGGCTTACCAGCAGACCACCGACAGCACCACCAATCATGTTCCAGGCAAGAGCCTTCTTGTCGCGAAACAGGATGCCGTAGATGATGGGCTCACTCACGCGACCGAAGGCATAGGTGATGAACAAGTTCCAGCCCGTGGCTCGACTCTCCTTGCCCTTAGCGCGCAGGCCATAGGCGAGCGCGATGGCAAGCGTGGTGTAGGCTACAACCGCGGTGCCGGGGTATAAGATGGCGTCGTAACCGTTCTGGAGCGCGGCGGGCAATATGGCGGTATAGATCGGCACGTGCATGCCGGTGGCGATGATCAGATTCCAGAATGCGCCGATAACCGCGGTCGCAGCGGGACCGGCAACAGAGGCGAGCCAAATGATGAAATCGGCCACAAGGCCCATGACAAATTGGACGGCAGGGCCGCAGAGGCACAGCGCGACCGGCAACATCACGAGCACCGTACCCACGGGTACGATCAGAATGCGCAACATATCAGGCGAGATCTTCTTAAAGAAGCGCTCAACATAGGACTGGGCCCAGGTGATCAAGATGACCGGAAGAACAGCCTGGGTGTAGTTGACGAGCTGCATGGGGATGCCGAAGACGCTGAAAGGCTTTCCGTCCTCAACAATAGCGAGCATGTCGGGATAAATCATCACAACAGCGATGAGCAGTGCCAGCACAGGACTCGTTTTGAACTTCTTAGCCGAGCTATAGGCGGCAAACACCGGGAAGTAGTAATACGCCGCATCGCCCACCAGGGAAAGGATCCGATACAGGTCGCTCGTTTCGGACATAAAACCGGCGCCTTCGGGCCCAAACAGAATAACGAGCATCTTGAAGATACCGGCGACACAAAAGATCGGAAGGATCGGGGTGATAGCGCCGCTCACGGCATCGAGCAGCTGATTGAAGAGGTGCTTGGGCGCCAAGCGCTCCTTCCAGCTAAGCTGAGGGCCATCGAGTTCCTCGTCAATCGATACCGTGACCTCGAATCCGCCCTGCTTACAAACCTCGTCGTAGACCTTGTCGACCGTGGGCCCGACCACCAGCTGCACCTGCCCTCCGGCGTGCACGACGCTGATGATAGACGAGATGTCCTCAAGCTTCTCATCATTCGAGAGGCTTTCATCCTTGAGGTTGAAGCGCAGGCGCGTCATGCAATGCGTAACCGAAGCCACGTTTTCCGCCCCGCCCACAGTGGAGAGAATCTGCTCTGCCACCTTTTTGTAATTTGCCATCATTGGCTCCTTTGCACAATCTTGGCTTACTGTTCGAATCGGCAAAGGTCATGCCCCGAATGGCTACGGGTTACAATCCTTTTTTGGAGATGATCCGGTTGAGATGGATCATCAGATAGAGTTCCTCCTCCTCGGAGAGCGTGGCGTCCCACGTTTCACGACAATAGGAACCGATATGCTTCACGCACTCTGCCAACTGCGGAAACTCCTCACGAAAGTTCTTGTACATCTGCATGTTGGCGCTGTTCAGCGACTCGCCGGCTTGAATGCGCTTGAACAGGTACCGCAGATGCGTGGCGAAGCGGGTGAAATCAAAGGAATCGCGGTCGACAATAATGCGGAAATCGCTTTCGAGAATCTCGATAACGTCCTCGAGCATATCGTCGAACTGCTTTGCGGGCTCGGCCGTGGCTTTGACGGCTTCAACAACCCGTGCGTTCACGAGATTCATCGCAATACTGGCAATCTCATCCTTGGGAAGCCGCTCTCCGAGCTCCTTCTCGAGTCGCATGACGATAAACTGGGCAGCCTTGTATTCCTTCGGATACGTCTCCCGCACTTCATAGGCAAGAGGCATCGCGATGCGGACCCCCTTTTGGGCTCGCGCAACGGCAAACGACAGGTGATCAGCCATGAACAGCGTCGCATTGGTCGAGAGGTCGTAGGGCAGTTCGTTGGCAACGATGTCCATAACTTTCGCCGCAAACATCACGATATCCGAGGGAAGATCCCTCATGACATCTTGTCCTTTAGGATCAATGTCGTAAAACGTATGCTCGATTTTAGAAAGAGGGAGCTCTCGAGGAAAATCTCCGCCGAAACCGACGCCCCTGCCCATGGCGATGACATCTCGCCCCTGTCCGTCACGGCAAAGAACCGCGTTGTTGTTAAGCTTTTTAATTGCAAGCATGGTGAACCTCCTTTCAAGAACACTCACAGAAAAAGGCATGATAGCCAATAGCAGTGCTATTGCGGTCATGCCTTACGTAACAATCCGTGTTGTATTGCTCTTGGGCATGCCTCCACACAGGAGTAACAATCCAAGATGCAGAATGCATTATAGCGCTCTCCCCGCCCCGGGGACCATCGGGCTGGCGAACGGTAGATGTCGGCCCGCCAGCCTTGATTATCAACTTCAACCGAACACCTCCCACATTCATCCGCACATGTGCGGATGAATGTGGGAACCCGATACC
>NZ_JBDGAY010000028.1:0-27039 GCF_040910245.1 Collinsella aerofaciens | reverse complement strand
CGGGATACGGAATCCTATCCGCTACCGCCGCGCGGCGTAGGCCACCGAGAAGGAGCACATCCAGTTCGCTGCGAGCGTGAGGCCGCGCGTCGCGACGAAGACGTCGCCGTTGGGGTTCACGCCGACCGGCACGATGCCGGTGCCCTTCGTCGACTCGACGTATGCGCACCCTCCGACCTCGCTGGCCACGGGCCTGAACTCCTCGGGGAGCCTGCCGATGACGCCCTTCGACCACGCGCTCACGGCGGTGGCCACCTTGTCGAGGTCGCACCAGACCGTCACGACGCCGCCGTCGATGCGCGCCGAGACGCTGCCGTTGCGCGTCGACTTGTGCCGGGATACGGAATGCTATCTGCCAGCCAGAGCAACCATGTAGTTGATTCTTATAGGCTTGTTCCAAACTCGGTCGAGGGTGGCGTAAATGACGCCTGAATCTGTCATGTATGTACAGCCGTCAACGTGCACCGGAATGCCTTTTCCGTCTCCGTTCATTACAAATATGGCATCAGTAGTGTAGTCGAAGTCCCTGCCGAACAGCTTTCTGAACTCTTCGCGATAGAAGAGGATGCAGGAGTCGTCTGAACTTTGCAGCACCTTACTTCCTGTAAACAGCAGCGGCATGCGGGATACGGAATGCCGCTACAGGCAGATCGCGAATAGCCGCTGGTCCCCACGTCCCTGCGGTGTGCCGGTGACGGCGCGCGTAATCCTGTAGGAAGTTCCCTTCTTGGCCCCTGTGAAGACCACGCGGGAGGTCAGGTCGCGCCCAATCGTGTCCCCTCCGGAGATGGATGAGATCTGCTTAATGAGCGCCGTTAGCTCCGGGCAGTCGATGCTCAACTTGACTTCGCTGCCGCCGTAGCCCCACGCACCGGCCCAGACGCATACGGCAAGAATGGCACAGTCGCGCGACGGGGTGACGGTGACTGACGCGCCGTTGTCGAAGGAGGTGAACACCTCATGGGATACGGAATGCTATCGGCGAATGAGACCGACGATGCCGTTAATACTACGGGAGCCGAGCATTTTGCCGCTGACCATGTCCTGCATGGTGCAGCCGTCGTATTTGAGCACGGTCCCGCTGATGAGCATCTTCACGGCCACGTACCTGAGGGACGAGTTGACGGCGCATCCACTCGAGCCGCTGGCGAACTTGTTCCCCACGTAGCATGGGACCATGACCTCCTGATCAGTATTGTCGGTCGGTGCCATGGACACGAGGGCGCCGATGACCAGCCAGTCGCCGAGCGTCGGTATATCGACCGACCCGCCGCTCCGCAGCGTCTTCCCCGACAGCACGCTCGGGGATACGGAATGCTAGTGATTTTGGAACAGCCATTTCCCTGTAGTCTCGTTTTTGAGTCCAACCCCGTCTTTGGTGAACATGATGGAAAACTTAGCGCCTGTTCCTTCAATCGAAATCTGCGCACCGTAGTCCCACGAGAAGAATGCCACCGACTTTCCGTTGCCGTTGTGCAGGTTGATTTTGTCGAGCTTCCCTTGACTGCGGGATACGGAATGCTACACGACCATCAGCACTCGACTACCCAGCTTACGTTTCCGTAGTGACCGCCATTGCTGATAGCTTCTGTGTCCTGCGTTTGGATTATGCCGTTAGTTCTAACCCATAAACATCCTGGTGCATGACCTGGTACGCATGTGGCTGCAATAATATTGCGCGACGGGCGTAATCCTTCTGGGATTACGAACGGGCAAGTTGTTGCTTTCCACGCCGTACCTGTTGTAGGAATCCACTCGCATCCAGCCACCATGACGTTTCCGGATTTGAGCACGTACCAGTCGTTTTCTCCGTTGTTCGTGTTGTATAAAACTGTCGGGGATACGGAATGCTAGAGCATTCCGTAGACGAACCACTGCGTCTCGCTCGCGTGGTCCGTGCCGTTGATGTAGGCATCACGCCCGGTGAATGTCGTCAACGTCATGCGACAGTCATGGTTAGAGTAGAGGCCACTTGCCCGGTACCCGCCGGCCAGGTGAACCGTCTCCACATGGTCTGACAGGGCCGCCACCGGGACTATAGCTGTCGTGATGCCGACGTAATTGTTTTTAGCCACAACGACAAGCAAGCTCGCTCCGCTTACGTCGATGGCCGCGCTCGCTGTGCCCTTCGTGGTTGCTAGGAGCTTTGGGGATACGGAATGCTATGCGCGCACGAACGTGAGCGTGCCGTCGAGGTTCTGACCCGTCTGCATGGCGCTATCGCGGGTAGCGAAATAGAGATTGCCATCCGTGCTGGCCTGGATGAGCGCCGCGCTAGGGTAGCTGTACACAGCCGCCGTCACGGATTTCTGCGGCCTGTAGCCGACGGGTAGCTGGCCAAACTTCCAGGAGGTCCATGCGCTGTGATTGCTGCTCGGGCCAACGGCGGCCACGTGGACCACCACGATATTGCCGTACGCCTCTGCCCACACGTTACCGTAGGCGATGCCGGTTTTGTTCACGTCGATGATTCCCCTCGGGGATACGGAATCCCCGACGCTCTTGAGGCTGGCCACGCTCGACAGCAGCAGCCTTGCGGTCGGGGTGAGACCGGACAGGTCGACCTCGGCCACGGGGCACTGCACCTCGAGGTCTCCGTCGAGGATGCTCGCCTGCTTCACCTCGGGCGGCACGGCGCCCGTTTCGGTCGAGGCTGCGGTGCCCTGGATGACGGCCCACTCGCCGGTCTCGACGTTGCCGCTCGAGGGACTGCGCCTGTAGGTGTAGACGACGAGGTCCTTGCGGAAGGCGCCCTGCGTGCCGTTCGCGATCTTCACCTCCTCGGCATCGGTCACGCGCACCCAGCGCCCGTCGAAGAGGAACCCGCCCGTGCCGATGCGCAGGGTGTTGGCGTCCGTCATGGAGACGGCCATCCCCTCGCCGACGTCGAGCGCGAAGCGCCCGTTGCCGAGCGCGCCCGCGTAGAGCGCGCCGATGTCGTCGGAGCCGACGTGATTCTGGCCCGAGTGGGCCGTTACGAGTTCGGTTGCCATCACTTGCCTCCCATGATCTTGTCGCAGGCGTCGGAGTACGCCTTGCGGGCCTGCCTCCACTCGATTGCGTGCTCGGGGCACAGGCAGACGCGGCGGGTCGCCCCGTCCGCCGTCGCGATATCGCGGTTCACCTCCCAGCCGTAGTCATCGACCTCGGCCTCGGGCGCGAAAAGCTTCCCATCGCACCCCTTGACGTCGCACTCGCAGCGGACGTATCCGGTTTCGTACATCGGCTCACCTTCCTAATCGGTACCGTATGTCACCGTGGCGTGCCCGTAGGCGTCCACGGTGAGCACCTTGCTGGTTATCATCGCGGCCGCCGTGACGCCCGTGGCGCAGTCGGTGCCGCCGATCGTGTCGCCGATGTCGAAGCGGTCGTCGTCGGCGGAGAGGCTCACGCTGACGGACTGGGAAGACTCCCAGTAGCCGCGCAACCTCTTGGTGCCGTCCTCGACCAGTTTCGCGCGGTCGGCGCTCGTGTAGCTGTAGTACTCGGAGTGCTCGCGGATTCCGGAGAAGGTGCGCTTCTCCGAGACGTTGCCGGAGCCGTCCATGTACAGGTCGACCGACACGCGGTTCTCCTTCTCGTCCTTGCCTCGTCCGACCAGGTGGTTGACGGGCCACCCGTCGGCCGAGACGGAGACGTCCACGAGCGATGCGTCGAACTCCTCGCTCGTGAACCAGTCCACGGCTGGGACGGCCGAGAGCACGGCGCGCTCGCCGTCGTGCCTGATCCGCAGCTTCGCGCCCGCGCTCGCGAGCATCGCGGTTATGCCCGAGTAGCCGTCCGCGTACATGTCGAAGCCGTATGGAGCTATCTGTATGCCGCTGTGCTCGTCCGAGCCCGCGAGCACGCCGCCCAGGCCCATGCGGGCCACGAGGCCGCGCAGCACGGAGTTCGCCTCGCCGGACACGGTGAGCCTGCCCGTGCCCGAGTCGTCGGTGAGCACCTTGGCGGCCATGAGGCCCGTCCACGTCGGGCCGGACCATTTCACGCATCCGCCGTCGCTTTTCACGGCGGTGCACACGCCGCCGTACTCCGTGCCCTGCGCCCAGACGCGGGAGAAGGGCCGGAAGGAGGGCGGGCGGTTGCCGGGCTCGAACATGAGCTCGAAGTCGTTGCCGGCGTCGCCTCCCCATTCCCAGTCACTCGAGTCGGGGGCGAGCACCATGAGGTCGGCGCCGTCGGCATCCGTCAGAACGAGGTCCACGGCAGGCTCCCCCTCCTTTCGACGATGCCCAGGTCGACGCCGATGTCCTGCGGCCACGTGACCGTCTGCTCGCCCGGCTCGACCGGCTGGAAGATATAGGAGCCCGACCCCTCGGCCCCGCGCAGGCGCTTCGAGAAGACGTCCTGCACGTCGCCGTAACGGCCCACGAGCCTGACCGAGTCGCCGGCCATGGAAGCCTTGCGCGCGGGGTCGACCTCGAGGAACGCGCCGTCCGGCACCGTCACGTTCACCTGGTAGGTGTTGCCGCCCACCTTCACGTACGGCGAGACCGCGTACCCGTAGAAGCGGATGCGCAGTCCGCACGGGAGCGGCCCGGGTACGCGCAGGACAGCTCCCGCGCTCGTGCCCGCGCCGTAGTCGTGCGGGTGCCCGTGGGGGTAGTCGAGCGTCTCGGCTGACACCGCGCTGCCCGATCCGGGCAGGAGCTGCGTCACGGTCTCGCGCTCCCACACGGGGTCGGGCGCATGGAGCGTCACGTCGAACAGCGCGTTCGAGCCGGTCAACACGGACGGCTCGAGCCTGATCAGGTAGCAGCGCATGCGCCACCCGCCCACGCTGAGCGCGCCGGGGGTGCCGGCGTCCATGTCGGCCCACGCGAGGGCGAGCAGGCGGTCGGCCTCCTCTCGGGACGTGCCCGCCGCGAAGGCGAGCTGCCCCTTTATCTCGCGGGCGCCGGGGCGGACGGCGCGCCCGTCCGCGGTGCGCTCCCAGCCGAACGCACCGATGGAGTACAGGGACGATTTCCCCGCGAAGAGCCACGAGCCGCCCGAAGCGGTCTCGTAGCGCACTTCAGGCAGCGGCCTAGGCATATGCGAGCCTCCTTGCCCTCCTGCGCTCCTCGCGCTCCGTGAGCGTCACCGTGGGCGCGCTGCGCCCGATGACGTCGCCGAGGTTCCGGTCGAGCCACGACACGATTGCCGCGGCGTCCACGCCGGATGCCGCGGCGCCGCCGCTCGATGCCGCGCGGGCGAGCGCGGCGTCGGAGCGGAACCCCGCCGCGGGCGCCACCTCGCCCATGGCCCCCGAGATGGCGGGGGCGAGCCCGGACACGTAGCCCTGGACGTCGCCCCAGCCCGACTTGAGGCCGGTGAGCAGCGAGCCCATGATCGCGCTGCCGTTCTTCACGAGCAGCCTGCGGTCGTAGCTGATGGGTCCCTTGTGCGCCTGGATCCATCCGGCGATGCCGCCGACGAAATCCTTGACGCCCGAGAAGGACTGCTTGATACCGGACAGGAATCCGTCGATTATCGACTTGCCCGCGGAGAGCAGCGTGCTGCCGACGTTGCCGAGCGCAGACAGGATCATCCCGGGAATGCCCCGCGCGAAGTTCACGGCGGCCGTGAAGCCGCGGCTCAGCCCGCTCAGGAAGTTGGAGCCGGCGGCGAGCGCGCTCGAGAGGACCGATGACGCGAAGCCGGCCACGGCGGACACGGCGGCCGCGAGCGCCCCGCCGATGATGCCGGGAACCTGGCTGACGAACGACCCGATGGCCTGGAAGGCGCCGACCACCGTGTCCCGGCAGCCGCCGGCGTTGGTCGCGAAGGCCACGATGGCGGCGACCACGCCCGCGATGGCGGCGACGACGAGCGTCGCCGGGCTCACGAGCAGGCCGAGGCCAGCCGCGAGCGTGCCGAGCACGGGGGCGCCGGCAGCGATGGACGAGACGACCATCCCTATGACCGAGGCGATCGGGGCGACGGCTCCGATGATGCCGGAGATGACGCCCGCGATCGTCGACAGCGCCGAGAAGGCACCGATGCCCGCTGCCAGGGAGGCGATGACGGGGAGGACGGTGTCGATGTTGGTCAGCAGCAGCGTGATGGCGTCAGCGACCGTCTGAAGGATCGGGCTCGCAGCGTCGAGCGCCGGCCCGAGCGTGTCGGCGAAGTCGCTGGCGAGGTCGCCGACGGCCGCTGCGACATCTTCCGCCACCGGCTTGATGCCATCGAAGATGTTCTTGAGCGTGTCGCCGATGCCGCTGTCGCGGACGGCACCGATGATGTCGTTGAAGCCGTCCGCGATGGGTTGCAATTCGGCCGGAAGTGACCCGGCCACGCTGCCGACCGCCGTGTTGAACAGCGTGAGCAGCGACTCACCGAGTGTCGGGGCGATCTGCGCAACGACGCCGGGCAGCTCGGTCATCACAGTCGAGACTATCTCCGTCAGGCGCGGGAGCACGTTCGAGACCACGTTCCCGAAGGCCGTGACCAGGTTCTGCGTGAGGCCGCTCATGTCGGCGTCGTTTGCCGCGAGGCCAATGAGCCAGTTCTGCCACGCAGCGCTCATCGCGTTGACTGAGCCCTCGATGGTCGTGGCCGCCTCGCGGGCGGTCGTGCCGCCCACCTGCATGGACTCCTGCATCACGTGGATCGCGTTCACGATGTTGTCGAAGCTCATGGAGGAGGCGTCGACGGTGACGCCGAGCCTGCTCTGGACGTCGGTCATCTGCGAGGCGTCCCTGATGAGGCGCTGCATCTCGCTCTGGGTGCCGCCGTAGCCGAGCTTCAAGTTGTCCAGCATCGTGTAATTTTGCTTCGCGAAGCCTTGGTATGCATTTTGGATGTCCTGGATGCTGGTACCGAAAGTATTCGCGTTGTCCGACATGTCGATGATGGCGCGGTTGGCGTACTCGGCAGCCTTGGACGTGTCCCCGCCGAGCGAGGACACGAGGGCCGCGCCGAAGCTCGTGCCCTGCTCCATGTAGGCAGAAGCCGATAGACCCGCCGTCTGCCATGCGGAGCTCGCGTTCGAGAGCATCGCATTCTGCGAGGTCTCGAGCGCCTGCCACTTGGCCGAGCACTCGTCGACCGATTGGCCCGTGAGCGCCGCGTACTCCTCGACGTCCTTGCCCATGTTTCCGAAGATCTTCTGCATGCCGCCAAGGTTCTGCTCGTACGCCGAGTAGCCCTCGAGCGCGCTCTTGGCGATGAAGCTCCCGGCGGTGAGCGCCGCGCCGCCTATCGCCGCGAAGGCGATCTTGCCGGCCTTGGCCGCGCCGCCGAGCTTCGACTCGAGCTTGCCGAGCGCGCCGCCCATGGCCGCCTCGTCGAGCTTCGGCACGATGGCCAGGAAGGCGTCTCCCAGCTTGGCCATCAGGCATCACCCCCGTTCTCCGCTGCCGTCCTGGGCCGCGCCAGGTACTCGCCGAGCTCCTCGGGCGAGAATTCCATGACGTTCGGCCCCTTGAACGGGTCTATCGGCTCCGTTCGGAGCGAGTTCGCTATCGCGAGCAGGAGCATGTCCTGCCGCGACCAGCCGTATCTCTCGTCCTCGCGCGCGAGGCACAGGCTCCCCGGCGGCAGGCATGCGGCAAGCGCCGCCGCCTGCGCGAGCGACACGTCCCCGCGCGCCACGGCGTCGATATCGACCCCGTAGACGCGCTGCATGTCCGCCCGCAGCTCCGTGGGGTGCCTGCGCCACATGAGCGCGAGGAACCTCAGTTTTTTGCCGTGTCGCCGATCGCGGCGAAGACCCCGGCGATGAACTCGGCCATGGAGCTCACGCCGGTGCGCCCGTCGACGGCCAGAGCGGCCTTCACGTCCTCGTACTGGGCGTCGCCCAGGATGTGGCGCAGGAGGCGCGGCGTCTTGAGCACCTGGCCGTCGTCGACGTCGGCGAGCAGCTCCAGGGTGTCGATGTCGTCGGCGAGCACGGCCCGCTCGATGGACACCTTCACGCCGAGCGACTCCACCTCGAGGACCTTGCTCTCGTCTCTCTCCTCCGCCATGCCTACTCGCCAGCCTTCGCGAAGTACTTGTAGACCTTGACGCCAAAGGCGTCGGGGAACGGGGTAACCGTCACCTTGGGGCCGAGGGCGGCGCCCGAGCTGTAGGTGTTGGTGTCGATGCCGGTCACCTTGGCGCTCGGCAGCACGTCGCGCTCGATCATGCCGTTGGAGAGCACGTGCTCGAAAACGTAGGGCTTGGCCGCGTGGGCGTCGTCGGTGAGCTTGACGGACTTGAGGGTCGTGTCGTCGGTGCCGACCGTGACGTTCGAGTCGCCGAAGAGGTTCTTCTGCACCACGGGGTTGGTGTACTCGAGCGGGGTGAACTCGTAGGTGACCTCGTCGCCGCCCTCGATGACGAGGACGGTGGCGCCGCCGTAAGCCTTCACGCTGTCGGCGGAGAAGTCGTGGCCCTCGTCCACGCCGTCGTCGTTGATGTAGCCCCAGCCCTCGAAGCCGGCGTCGAGCTCGGCTTCCGCGTCGGTGGGGAGCTCCGTGCCCTCGGGGGCCGACCACACGCATCCGGTGGCCTTGGGCTTGGAGTAGACGGCGTTGCTTGCTGTCTGTGCCATGTATCGCTCACTTTCCGAGCGCGCCGTCGTGGCGCGACTTGTAGATGCTCCTCGGGTTCGCCGCTATGACGAGCCCGACGTAATAGTTGCTCGTGGAGCCGTGCCTGATGGCCGTGCGCGTGGCGAAGTCGGGGTTCGCGAACTTCCTCGGGCGGCTGGGCGAGCCGATGCGCGCCCTGGCCGCCGATGCATATAGGTCCGCCGCCTGCTGGAGCGCGGACCGCATCTCCCCCGACGTCATGACGCCGGGCCAGAACCCGCGGTCCCACTTGAAGCTGACCGCGCCGCCCCTCATTCGCCGCCTCCCGCGAAGCCGGCCCGCCCGGTGCGCACGCCGAGCAGCCGGCGTTCCCACTGGGTGAGGTAGAAGTCCGAGCGCACGACGGCGGGCACCGACCACTGGGCCTCAGGCTCGGTGAGCGTCTGCCACCGTGCCTCGGCCTGGGTGGGGTCGAGCTCGCCCATCGCGCGGCGCACGAGGTTGCACGAGACGAGGCGCAGGGCCTCGGGGCCGGCTGCGCCCGCATTGGTGCCGGAGGCCGCCATCTGGCCGTCGAGCCAGGCGGAAGCGTCCTCCAGCATCTGCTCGAGGCGTGGGCGCTCGCGCCCCGACACCTCGCGCCAGGCCGACTCCAGGTCGGCCACGGTCGCGTAGGCCATGCCTATCCCTCCCTGCTCGCCTTGCGGCGCGCGGCCGCCTTGGGCCTCTGCGCGGCCTTTCCGGCCCCGCCGGCCTTCGTCGCCTTCTGGCGGACGCGGCGGAAGAGGGGGCCGATCAGGGCACTGTCGCTCTCGACGGTCGCGCCGGTCGGCACGAAGACGTACTCGGCCACGGCTAGGCCGCCGCCTTGACGACCTTGGCGAAAGCCTTGAGGTCGAGGATGCCGATGCCGTAGACGATCTCCGCGCGGATGGCGACCTGGTTGAGTCGCTGGAGGTCGCCGAGGCCGTCCGGGTCACCGAACTCGATGGTGTGCATGGCGATCTCGCGCTGCACGCCCCAGCGGAAGGCGTCGAACTGGCCCACGAGGCCGATGATGTCAGAAGCCTTGGCCAGTTCCTTGCCGCTCACGGTGTCGGAGACCGCGGCCGTCATGCCCTCGAAGGACGCGACGCCCTGGCCGTAGCCGAGCTCGGGGTAGATGCGGCGGCCCGTGGTGTCGCGCATGGTGGCGAGGCCGAAGGAGAGCGCCGGGTCGCAGGCGATGCCGGTGGGGGTGTAGCCGTTCGCGATGACCAGCCCGCTCGCGGCCTCGATGGCCTCGTCGAACTTGGTTCCCGCGAGCTGCGCCTGGTCGGTCGCGTCGCACAGACCCTCGGTAACGGAGGCCGCCACGGCGCCGGTGAGCGGGTTCGCCTTGTGGATGCCCACGATGTCGAGCGCGCGGCCGAGCGCGATGCCGCAGTTCTCGCCGACGTCGCTGAGGATGCCCATCTGGTAGTCCTCATCCGCCCACATGACCTCATTGGAAACGCGGGCGGTCACCTGGAGCTTGATCGGGGAGATGGTCTTGTTGGCGTACGCCGTGGGGGTCGGGGACTTCTCGCCGCCCTCGGCAACGATCTCGGCCTTGGGGGCGCTGGTGAGCACCATGACGTTGGTCTTGCCGAACTTCTGCGGCATGGCGCCGGAAAGCTGGGCGAGGGCGGAGGTGAACTGGGCCTTCTTGAAGACGCCGGCCGCGTACTCCTGGGGCATAGTGAAGTTGCTGGTGATGAGTGCTGCCATTGCAGCTCCTTTCGTTAGGGTTCTCTACTGGTTCCTGCCGCCGAACAGGGCCCTCGCGGCCTCGCGCATCGGCTCCGCCGCCTGGGCGGGCGGCTCTCCCGCGTCGCGCGTGACCTTGTATCCGCGCGCCGGCGCGAGGGCGCTGGCGAGGATCGCCGCGTTCTCCTCGGGGTCGCCCTCCATGCGCGACAGGACGTCCGCGGGCACGCCCGCCTTCCTGGCGGCCTCGGCGACGCTCGCCGCGCGCTCGTTGGCCGCCTTCAGGTCGCGCAGGCTCTGTTCGCTGCGCTTGGCGCGCTCCTCCCACTTGCGGCACTCGGCCTTCCAGTCGGTGCGCTGGCGCGGTTCGGGCTCCGCCTGCTGCGGCTCCTTCGCCACCGTGGTCTCGGGCTCCGCCTGCTGCGGCTCCTTCGCCACCGTGGTCTCGGGCTC
This sequence comes from Collinsella aerofaciens, assembly GCF_040910245.1. Classification (GTDB taxonomy): domain Bacteria; phylum Actinomycetota; class Coriobacteriia; order Coriobacteriales; family Coriobacteriaceae; genus Collinsella. Next base: position 16,357 of record NZ_JBDGAY010000028.1, on the reverse strand, counting down.
CGCCTGCTGCGGCTTCTGCCCTGCGTTCTCGGCCATGTTCGGCTCCTTCCCGCCCCATGCGGGGCGTCTTTGCCCCATGCGGGGCGTTGCGGTCGCCCATGCGGGCTTGATGTGAAAAAGGCCCCGTGCGGGGCCGTGTTTCTGCGGTTGGCTTCCCGCCCAGGTGTCGAACCCGGGTCTCCGGAGCCAGAATCCGGCGTTCTGCCGTTGAACTAGCGGGAAGTGTGGTATAAGTAAGTCGAGCGCCTAGGTGCCACTCAGGTTTGTGAGAGGTCGTCTAGGCGCTCTTCTTGTATCTGACGATCCTGCCGCCTGCGTCGATGGCCATGACTTCCTGGACGTTGCACTGCTTCATCTCGGCCATGAGCTTCGACGCGAACGCGTCGGACGAGACGTCTATATCCTCGCCGACATACCGGACATTCAGCACGACGCGGGTGGGCGGGGCCGATTCCATCGGCTCCTTCAGCTCGACGTCGTACGGGTTCCTGAAGTTCTTCGCCGCGCTTCGCATCTGCGCGTTGATGAACTTCAGCTCGTTTCCCGGCTTGACGGGTGCGGTTCTCGGCGGGGGGCTCTTGACCTCCCATATCTCATCGCCTATGAACAGGTCGGGGCATGTGACCCCGTCGATAACCCTTCCCAGCGCGTCCAGCGCCTCGGGCGGTCGCACGGTCACCTTGTACCCGTAGTCCTCGAGTACGTGGTGGGCCCACAGGTCGCGGTACTCGTTGCCCCTGTTCGTGATGTTCTCCAGCGAGTAGTCGCCGGGCTTCACGAGGGTGCCGTATGCCTCTATCGGGTTGAGGGAGTAGTCGGTCGCGGCCTCGTCGCCGAACAGCCAGTCCGGGTCGCGCAGCCTGACCTCGCGGTTGAAGGCCGATGTGTTGCGGCTGATGCCCGTGCGCTCTTCGATTTCCGCCAGCCGGTCCTCTATCTTCTTCGGGTCGTGCCCTTCCACCAGCACCTCGTACCTGTTCCCCGAGAAGCAGGGCACGACCTTGCATGTGCAGCGCCTGTGCCAGTGGTCGAACTCTCCCGCCGTCTTCCGGTTGTGGTAGACGGCCCCTCGCCCGGCGAGCATCAGGCAGAACGCGCACGTGTTCCGGCCGCTCGTCACGCGGGCGAACTTCGCCCCCTTCTCCCTGTCGCGCTTCACGTTCCGCAGGATCGTCTTGTTCACGCTCTTCATGGCGTCGTTTGCCGCGAACTCGCCGCACATTCGGGCGAACTCGTCGACGTCCGGGACGTCCCCGTCGAGCTTGCCGGCCTGGTAGTGGGCGAGGGCATCGATGTCGTGCTTCGTGTAGGTCACCGCGGTCACGGCGCGGTCGAGCTTCGCTCCGCTCTCGCGGGCCCGCGCGTCGTACCAGGCCGCCGCGAGGGACGCCGCGCGCCTGTCGTACTCGGCGACATGGGAGGCCATTATCCGCTTCGCCTCCTCGCGGGCCGAGGCCGGGTCGCCGTCCCACTCGCTGGCCATCCATTCAGATATCTGGCGCTCGACCTCGCTCGCGGCGTCGCTGCGGATGCTCTCGACCGCATCGTTGTACGCGCGCCACTGGTCAGACGAGATCATGACGCCTCACCGGCCGGGCCTGCGGGCGGCGCGCCGGAGAGGTCGAGGCCCGCCGCCTGGGCCGCCTGCGCGACGGCCTGGCGGGACAGGAACCGGTCGCGCTCGCTCTTGAGCCTCTCCTGCTGGTCCTCGGTGAAGCCCGCCTCCTCTATGGCCACGTCAGAGGTGGCGAGGAACGGGAACGTCGAGCACTTTTTCATGATCGCGTCGCTCTCGGCCGCGGCGCTCACGGTCTCGGGCCGGCGCATGTGCACCATGACCGAGAGCTGGGCGTCGGTGAGGTCCGCGACCCCGCACCCGGCATTGAGCGCCATGAGCATGAGCGCGAGCCGGCGCAGGGTGCGGGCGCTGCGCGCGTTCACGGCCTCGACGAGCGAGATGAGCTTGTCCTTGGCCGCCGTGAGCGCCTCGGCGCTCGTCGGGTTGCTGTCCTGCGTGAGCAGCTCCGATATGGGAATGCTCGCCGCCGCGGCGAAGTCGGTCGCGAGGGACCGCTTGACCGAAAGGATGGGCTCCATGCTCTGCTGCGTGAAGTTGCCGAACTGCGGCGACGAGCCCGTGTCCGGGTTGTCTGTCGCCAGGATGGCGGAGTCGGCCGCGAACACCCACTTCCTCTCGGCGAAGGCGTCGAGCTGGGCGTCGGTGAGCCCTGTTGCCCACTTCTGCCCGAGCGCCGTGAACTCGCTCGCCACGTGGAGGTTGAGGGCGTTGGCCATGTATTCCTGCACGATCGAGCGCATCGGCGACGTGAATCGCGAGCGGCCGAGCGGGTGCCTGCCGTCGGGGCGGAATGTCAGCGCGACCATGCGCGGCTCGCCCATCGAGTCCGGCACCCATTCGGCGGCCCATGAGCGCCCGCGCTCCCCGCGCGTGAGCTCCCAGACGCCGCGCGGCGTGTAGAAGTCGACCTTCGACGGCACGGTGTCGCGCGCCTCGTCGCCGCTCACGGCCTTCCGGCGCGCGCGGTCGACTATGGCCATGCCGCAGCGCAGCCTGCCGTGGGCGTAGTCCCACAGGCCCGCCGCGCCCTGCGCCGTGTGCCAGCGCACGCACGGGCCGACCTCGTCCACGCCGACGGTGGCGAACGAAACGCCCGCCACGAGGGCGTCGGTGAGCGCCGACTGGTAGCCGAGCGCGAGGTCGCACCCCTCTGCTATCCGCGCCATGCGCCGCTCGTCATCCGGGTCGTCCGGGAAGACGAACCGCGAGAGCCGCGACCGCTCCACCACGGACTGCACGGCTATCTCGGGCCACGGGCAGCCAATGCGGAGGTTGCGGTACCGCTCCGGCACGATGGAGGGCACCTTGCGTAGCGGCACGGTGCCCTCGTAGATCTCGTAGAGAGAGGCGTTCCTCGCCTCGTTGGCGGCGAACGCGGCGACGCACTGCCGCAGGTCCGCCGCGTCCGATGCCGCGGTGGCGCCGTCGAGCGGCACGCTTCCGGCCGCCGCCGCGATTGCCGACTCGATGCCGGCGAGTTCCGATGCGTCGCTCATGCGGCGCCTCCCTTCCTGTCGGGGTTCCTGCGGCACGTCCTCGTGGCCCACAGGGCCAGAGACGCCGCCTCCACCGCGCACGAGTCCGCGCCGCCCCAGCCCCATCCGCCGTTCTTGCCGATGGGTCGGCGGGTCGCGGAGAGCGCGGAGGCGTCGAGCGCGGGGCTCTCTATGTGCGTCATCTGCTTCTCCCTTATCGCGTCCAGGAGCATCGAGGCCGCGTCGATGGCGTCCGATGCCCTCGGGCGCACCACGTAGCTGCGCGGCACGCGCCCCGCGAGCCGGTCGCAGAGCACGCCGGCTCCGGACAGGCCGTCGACCGCCACGCAGCAGGCCCGCTTGGGCCGCTCCGCGAGCCAGTCGGCGAGCCATGCCGTGCCGGTCGATGTCGGTTCGCAGCGCAGCAGCTCCACGTGGCAGGGCAGGCCCTCGACGGCGCGGGCGGCGGCGAGCGCCACCGTCGAGCCGTCGGCGGAGAACTTGACCGCGTAGGCCACGCGCCCGCCGTCCTTCGGCGCGGAGTCGGCCCCGATGAGGCAGGACTCCCACTCGGCGCGGGTCACCACGGCGTCGGCCACCTTGGGCAGCCAGTAGCCGAGATACTCCTGCGCGAACGCGAGCTCGTCCATGGTCTTGGACGCGGCGCGGATGGCCGCCACGTCGGCGTGGGCCCCGAGCGAGGGGTTCGCCCCGTACCACCTGGCCTCGTCGCGGACGTCGCCTATCTCGGCGACGCCGTACTCGAGCCAGCACAGGTCGTCGGCGTCCTCGCCGCCCTTCCAGGCTTGCGCGCGCACGTCCTGGAAGACCTCGGCCTGGCTGCCCGCCCTCGTGGGCGTGCCCAGGTAGAGCGTCTGCGGGTTGTGCTTTGCTCCGGATGTCGTGGTGGGCATGATCGCCTGCACCTGCGCGCCGGTGAGCTCCTGCGCCTCGTCGTACACGACCACGTCGAATGAGAAGCCCAGCGCCGCCGACTTGGTCCTAGTCGAGAAGGCCAGGGCCCCGCCGCCGCGGAACTTGAACCACTCCTGCGCGGTCTTGCTGTTGGACGCCATGACGCGCCTGTTGAACGACCTGATGCCGCGCGCCCCGTCGCCGACGCGGGCGCCGAATATGTCGCGGAATCGTTCGAGCATCTCGCATGTTGTCGAGTAGTTGTGGTCGGTCCACAGCACCTTGTAGCCCATGAGGCACGAGAGCGCCGCGGCCCACACGATGCCGTCGACCGACTTGCCGGCCTGCCTCGGCACCGAGCTGCCGCAGCGGCTGTGGACCCATCGGCCCTGCCCGTCCACTGCGGCCCAGTCCTCTATCTGCCTGCGCTGCCAGGGGAGCAGCTCGTAGCCCATGGCGGACGCGGCCTCGGCCACGGCCCCGCCGAGCGAGGACGAGTATGGAAGCGCGCTATGGAGCCTTGGCGCCGCGCATGGCCGAGGAGAGGGCGTCGGCGAGCTTGTCGATGGGGTCGTCATCGCCCGCCTCCTTCGCCTCGAGCCTGTCTATCTCGCCCAGCGTCTCTCGGTACTCCTTGGCGAGGCGCGGGGCCTGCGCCGGCACCGCGTCGCGAAGCTGTGTCTCGAGCAGGTCGCGCACCCAGCGCAGCCTGCCCAGGGTGTCCTGCCCGCCGCCCTCGTCCGGGGGCGGGGCGGACACGGTGGCATCTCTCGTGGAACCGTCTGGCGCGATCTCGCCGCTCGCCTTCATCTCGGCGATGAGCTTGCACACGCCCGACTTGCTCCGGTTTATCGATTTGGCTATCGTCGCTGGTCCGAGCCTCGGATACGAGGTGCGGACGAACGCCCGCTCCTCGGGCGTCCAGCGCCTGCCGCGTCGGCTCGTGGACCCGTTCACGGTTCGGTGGACCTCCGTTCGTGGACCCGGTGCACGGGCCCCTGAGAAAAAGGCGTTATGCCTGAGGGGTAGCCTGCGGGGCGGGGAGGGGCATGGCCCCGTGCCTCACCAGGTCTGCGACGTCGGGCACGGCCTGTTTCTGCTTGTCAATAATGTGAGAGGCTTGTTGCCCCTCTTCTCGTTGCAGATCCTGTGGGCCGGCGCGACGTTGGCGCGGTCGATGGGCGAGCCGCCCTTGGACACGGGCACGATCTCGTCCACCTCGAAGCTCCACGGGTCCCCGGCGGGGAGCGCGTAGTCTATTGGCAGACCGCATATGTGGCACGGCAGACCCTGCGCCCTGAGCCAGGCGCGCACCTGCCGGCGGGCGTGGCCGTTGGCGTAGCGGGCCTTGGTGGCCATGGCTAGCGCTCCGCGGGCGAGCGGCCCCGGTTGGCCATGCATTCCTCGAGCCCTGCGTAGCGCAGGCGCTCGACGGACTTGCCGGCGCCGGTGCCCTTGCGCTTGCCCGCGCATCGGGCGATGCCCAGCGCGCGGCGGAACGCCCACGCCATGACGGTGTCGTACCGGCACGCGGCGCGGGCGATAGCCTCGTGAGTGACCACGGACCCACCTCATTAGGTTGTTGTTCAATAGAAAGGCCGGGACCCCTGATGCTGAGGGGAATCCCGGCCACTCATCTGTGCTTCAACGCACACCCGACCCGCAAGCCGCGCGGGCGGCGCTGCGAATCGGCACCCTAGTTATATGCCAAATAGAACCTGCAATGGTCTGCAATTGTCTGCAATCGTCTGCAGAAGTCTGCAATCGTCTGCAATTGTCTGCAGAAGTGTGCAATCGTCTGCAGTCCCTGAAGGCAAAAGGCCCTGACCGCACGGGCGCCCGGGGCAAGCACGCTGACGCGAACCAGCTATATGGTCACACCGCCGCGCGCCCTAAGCCGGACCGTGCGGTGGCGACACCTACCATGTCGACCCAGTCCAGGGCCGAAGACAAGTCCGAATGCACCGACCTCACCGACACGCCCAGCGTCCCAGCGATCTCCTGCAGCGTGCGGCCCTCGCAGTAGCGCAGCTCGAGCACGTCGCCCCATCGCCTGCCCGGGTTGGCCTCGCGCACGCCAACGCAGACCTCGCGCCCCCGCTCCACCTCGCGCCGTAAATCGGACAGCTCGGCCGCGCTCCGGCGCTCGTAGTCTATGCGGTCGTCAGTCGAGCGCATGAAATCCGTGCCGTGAGCGCCCTTGCCCACGGCGTCGTAGCGCTGCGCGCGTACCTGCTCGCGCGCCAGCATCGACTGCATGACCGCAAGCCTGCGGTCGATCCCGCGCTGGGCGTCCCGTACATTCTCGAAGTATTCTTTTGCATCCATAAGTGACCTCCCGCGTGGTACCATGCTCTACGCCACATAGAGGATGCCGGGAGGCGTCTTTGCCAAAGGCCGCCGGCGCTCAAACGCCAGCGGCCTTAATTATATATCTACCTATGTCTACCTGCGGAAACTCAATATCTCAACGGCACTCCTTAGAACGGAATGTCATCGTCGTAAACGTCTGGCGCTGGTGACACCGCAGCCTGCTGCTCACGCTTGTACTGCATGAGCTCCACGTCATCAACACGCACTTCCCAGCGCTTCACGTTCTGCCCGTCCTTCTGGTACGTACTCGTGTGCAGATGCCCGAGCAAGGAAACCTTCATTCCTTTGCGAAGGTACGGCGCGAGCGATGCGGCACGCTTGCCGAACATCACACAGTCAATCCAACTCGTGTACTCGCCCCATTGCCCGTCGCCTTGCGGCACGCGCTCGGATACCGCGAGCGAGAACGAAGCTACGGCGTTGCCGCTCTTGGTGTAACGCAACTCGGCATCCGCGCCGAGATTGCCCGATAGAGTGATCTTGTTCAGGCTCACTTCGAAACCTCCTTGATAGTGCGCTCAATCGAACTGAGCTCGATTTCCCTCATTCGATTCCACCTTTCCTTATTCGATAACTGCCGGTGACCTTCAGACACCTCAGCGATTGGAGAACGTTCTTGGCGTGCGCCTCCCCGTGGATCGTGAGCGACTGTGGCGGAATGTCTATCAGGTATACGGTCTCCTTGTCGCGCAAGTCCTCGGCCCAACGTTTCTCAATTGCGATGCGGGTTCGTTCCATCGTCTCCGCAAGCCTGTCAGCCCCTTTCTCAGCGTCCATCGGCACCCCCTTTCATTGCGATTGCCTGATAATTACTTCTTATCTGGCACGGGCGTTGCCAACCCGTACCGAAAGCGGCGGTTTACCTCGCGTTTCCCCCTCGGTCGCCGCCGCGCCCGAGAAAGGCGCTTTGGTTCACTTTTGGCACACCTCCGATCCGGCCGCACGGCGCTTCGCCTCGTTGAAGAGCTGCGCCGCCGCCGCGTCGCGTCCGGGCATCAGGTGGCCGTAGATTCGAAGCGTCGTCGCCTCGTCGGCGTGCCCCATGCGCTCCGACAGCGTCTTCAGGTCGCACCCGTTGGCGATGAGCCAGGAGGCGTGCGTGTGCCGCAGGCTGTGGAACGTGATCTCCCGCGGCAGGCCGCACGCATCGCGAATACGGCTGAAAGCCCGCGAAATCGTCGTTGGCCGCATGAATGAGCCGTCTAGGGTAACCAGCGGGGAATCGGCGCTGACGCGCCCCAAAACGCCGTTCTGCCGCTTCACGAACGCGTCGATGACCGCTATGTCGTCTTGCGTGAGCGCGATGTTGCGGCATTTGCGGCCCTTGGTGACGTTTCGGCGGTATGGCTTCTCGCCCGCGCTCTCGATGACGGTTCCGCCCACGTGCAGATAGAGCTGGTAGCGCTTCACCTCGTCGCGCTCGACCGCGCACACCTCGCCGACGCGCATGCCGGTGACGAGCGACAGCCACGCGGCGAATGCGTAGACGGCTTCCCGGTACTCCTTCCTGCTCGCGGCCTCGTTTCTCATGGCCGCTTCGAGCTTCGCGTTGAACGCGTCGAAATCCCATTCCGTTATCGCCGAGGCTTCGTGGCGCTCAGGCGATGGCTTGGCGACGTAGACGAGCGGGTTGGCGTCGCAGATGCCGGCGTCCACGAAGTGGTTGTAGGCGCCGCGCAGGAACTGGTGGACGTTGATGACGCTGTTGCGGCCAAGCCCCTGCCCGCCTTCCTTCTTCGGCATCATCAACCGCTGCTCGAATCGGTTGAAGTCCATGACGCTCAGGTCGCGGGCGTTCGCCGTCTTCAGGTAGTGTGCGACGTAGCGCGTGAAGAGCAGGTAGCTCTTGATGCTGTTCGGGCTCGCGCCGTTGCGCTCGCGGAGCTGCACGTAGTCGGCGAGCAGATCGGTCAATCGGGCGCTTCTGACCGTGCCGTCGGCGGTGAGGTTCGCGGCCCACGTCTCGGCGAGCGCCCGGGCCTCCCCTTCGGTCGCAGCGTGCGGGAAGCGCTTGTAGGGGCGGATGGCCTTGCCGTCGAAAGAGCGCCCCAGATACAGGCGGCACTCCCAGATGCCGTCGGCGCCGCGCTTGACCCTAACAGCCATCATGACCACTCGAAGCGCTCGCGCATGCGAGACGGGCATTCGCCGTCCGCGCAGTCCTCGCAGCGCATCGGCTCTTTGCGCACGGTGAACTGAACGATTCGGTACTTGATCGAGAATCGCAGCAGAAGCGCCAGCGCGCGAAGAAGCGAGTCGGTGAACTCCCCATCATCGAACGGGCAAAGCCCGCTCATGCGACCGCGGATCTCATAGCGCCCGCCCATGCTATTCCACCTTCCCGAACGCCACCGAGCAAATGAGCGCGGCGACCGCGAGGAACGCGGCATAGGCGAGCACGCCGAAGCCGGCGCCGAAGAAGATGCCTACCGCGATGCTCGCGAAGAGCGCGAACGCGCTCTCAAGCACCAGGACAAGGCACCCGAGCATGCCCTTGGTGCCATTGGTGTCGTTACCGTCCATGTTGAACCCTCCTAGTTCTCGAATGCCGGTGGCGCGATGCGGTCACCAGACCCCTTAGCAAGACGCTGCCGCCAACGCCAGAAACACGACGAACAGCGCGAATACGATTAGCTGTCGGTAGAAGAAGACGCAGGCGAAATAGATTGCGAGCAGCGCCAAGACCAGCGCGAGCGCGCACAAGACGATCTTCAAGAGCTTCACTTGCCGCCCTCGATCTCATCAATCAGGTAGCCGATGCGCCGACGAGCGCCCTTCGACTCAATCATTCGTCTCCCCCTCGATTCCCATGCGCTCTTGCATCCACCGGTAGAACCCCTCGAGGATCGCGCGCTCGTTGCAGCCGTCTGCCCATCCGCAGAAGCCGATGAACCCGTCTTCGTTGAAGGACACGGCCTCTCGGCCCTCGAAGTAATTGCCGTCGATAAAGATGAACGCGCTCTTGATGCCGTCGCGTCCTTTCGCGAGCGCGACCTTCGGCATGTTCCGATGGATAGTCGGCAGCTTGTAGCGAAGCGGGCTTCTGTGCTCCCTGTTGTGCCTCATGCACTCGATGCCGATGTAGCAGGACAGCGCGAACACGTCATCGGCGGTCAGCTTCTCATAGGAAAGGGATTCATCGAACAGCTTGCGCAGATCGTCTTTTGAGTGCTGCATCATCGCTCCACCTCCAATGTGATTCCATCCGCCTTCATCGGGCAGGTCCGCGCCCCTTCGCTCGCGCACGGGTTGAACGGGGCGTCATCGGGCGCGACCCTCACCGGGTTCCTCCGTTCTGGGTTGACGCACATGTACGCCGCCACCTCGCACGGCAAGGCGTCGGACTCGTACGTTGACTTCTCCGGCCAGTCGCGGATGTACCGACATCCCCTGCAACGGGTTCTGTAGCTATTCATCGCTCCACCAGCTTTCGCCCGCACACAGGGCAGATCTCGACTTCGAAATGGGCGAGCCTTCTGACCGTCTGGGCTGACGGGGTGCTCAGCTCGAAGTAGAACATCGGCTTGTCGAAGTCCTCGTAATCTATGCCGAAGCTCACCGAGCCTTTCCCAAGCGGGATGCAGGCTCCGACGTTGAACCCTTCGTCACAGAACTCGCAGGTCATTAGCTCACCACCTTCGCGCCGCAGCCCATGCAGAATTGCGGCTCGTCGTCATAACCGTGTCGGCGGTCGCACTCCGAGCAGCAAAGCTCGACGCCGTTGTCGACCATGCGGCACGTGCGCTCCTCCGGCTCTATGAGGTCGGCGAGATGCAGCAAGTCTTCGTAGCGCGGAAAGCTGTGAAATCCGATGGACATTACAGCGAGCGCGGCGAATGGAGAGTAATCTGGGTCGTAGCCCAAGTCGTCCTTGCGCCTGTTGGCTTCATTCCGTATCTTCGCCGCCACCTCTCGGCGCTCGTCATCAGTCGGCATGTCGCTCACCGTCCCTTCGGTTCCACGCGGCAGCTGCTTCTTCCTCGGTGCCGAAGTAGTCGCTTCGCATCTCGCACTCGTCGCACCATGCGAAGAAGATGTTCTGTGCTCGCATGCGCAATATCTCCGCTTCCCCGCCGCAGAAAGGGCAGGGTTTCAGGCTGGTCTTGTTGTCGGTCATTCCCACACCTCCTTTGGAAGCTCGCCTCTTTGCAGCGCGGCCCGCAGGCTTCCGGGCAGCTTGGCCCAGAGGGAAACCAAGGCCATGTTGCACGTCTCCTTCTCGGGGCAGTCCGGCAGCATCTCCACGGCTCTCATTGCGCACGCTATGACAGCCGCCTCGCGCATCTCGATGAACGTCATTTCCGTTCCCCTTCTCGCATGGCGGCTCGTCTCTCCACGCAAGCCACCTGTTGCACTTTTCGCACCATCTCTCGCACACGTCACCGAAGTCCTCGCGCCTGTCCCTCGGCACGTTGTGTGCGCACGTCTGGCAGCGCAGCGGTTCGTCCTCAGTCATCGCTCCCCCTCCGTGCTCTCGCCACCGTTGATGATCGCTCCACGCAGGTTCTTCGCCGCGATGAACGCTACGGCGCACCCGACAGACGTGTGCACGGTGCCGCCGATGTTCATGCTCTGCAAGACCCACCAGGCGCATTCCTCCCTGATGCAATCGTGCTCAGCGCCGCAGCACGGGTCGCTGAAAGTCATAGGGCACTTCATTCGCCGAAAACCTCCTCCACCTCGCGCTGCCTTCCGTACTCGTCCATGAGCCGGTACCTTCCGCTCGCCACGAGTGCCTTGAGGTCGGCCACCGTCTTGGGAACGGTGAGGTCGGGGGCAAACAGCTGGTCTCCATCAGCGTAAGCCCACCCGTTCATGGGGTCGTACGGCCACATGTGAGCCTTGCCGCCGCTTGTCTGAGCGACCTTGGCACGGCCGTAGACCAGCGTCGGCTCGGCATTTCCAGCAGGCAAGGTACTTGCGATAGCGGATGGTTCGCCGAATAGTGCCGTCCTTCTTGTACTCAACGAACTTCAGCTCAGGCCCGAACCAATCGAGCGGTCGGCTTTCACTGCATATCGGGCACGCCTTCGTCTTGATCTTGTTTCGGTAGTCAAACATGGCAAGAGCCCTTCTCTCTGGCGATTGTTGAAAACTTGTTGATAACCTGTTGAAAACTGCGCTTCGAGCGGTCGGCTTCGCGCGCTTTGGGTGCGCTCGCAGAAAGAAGGGGCAAGAAAGAAAACCTTCCTTGATAGGTTGACTGACAAGCGAGTACGGTGGGTTTTGGTTTTGGTTCGAGGAACCAAAACCCACCTTGTCTTGTCTAGTCTTGTCTTGTCTTATGGTTAGCCAACCATTTGCGAGTGGGTTTAGCCAACCTAAAACCATCGGTTTATTAGTGGGTTTGGCGAACATGCTTTTACACCTCCTGACCTGTCGTTTTGCTTACGACGGCGTTCTTGCGCGGCCTGCCGCCCTTGCCGCCGTTGTGCCTTTGCTTTCCGAAATAAAGCGCGTTGTTTTGCATGCGCGAGTTTTTCAAAAACCCGTCTTCGTCTCGCTCCAAAAGCCCTATGTCCAAAAGCTCGGAGACGTACGATTTGCAGTCATCGATAGCCACGTATTCGTCGAACGCTCCTGAGTTCCCGAAGCCGAGAACGCCCGCCAGAATCAGGGCGTCTTCCTCGGTCTCGAACGCGATCCGGTGCCCGCTTGTAGCCGCCATGTACTCGCATAGCCGCCACCATCGCCCGTAACCGTCATATCCACGGCGATGAATGAGCCGTTGGCACTTCACATCCTGCGAAGCGTTCGAATCGTGCGGGAAGAAGCCCATAGGCTCATTGGCGCGCTCTTGGATCTGCGCAGATTCGCTTGCCATGTGCATCACCCCTAATCGTCTTCCTCGTCGCAGAGCGCGACTGGCGCGCCCTGCTGGCGCCACCCGTCCCAGATGCAGTGCCCGACTTCGCGGCAGTTCGTCCACACGTCGCGTCCGGCGAACGTGCAGCACGTCTTGGAAGCCAGCCTCTTGCGCCCGAAGTCGCATTCTTCGGGGTCTGGCGCGCCCTGCTGCCGCCCCCTACTCCGCTTCATCGGAGTCGGAGAGGTCGTAGGCGATGGATGCGCCGACGCGGGTAAGGAGGTCGCGGAAGTTAGCGGTCGCGCTAGGCTCGCACTCCGTGCCGTCTTCGAGCAGATGGTCGACCCACATGAGGACGCCGCGAATGACCGCGAGCGTGGAAGGCATGTCGATCTCCACGTTCTCGCCTGTCTTGGGGTTAAGAAGCGTCATGCTTCCCTTGATTGCGAAGCTCGCTTCTCCGACATTGGCGATGGTCTCGGTTACCTGCTTACGATTCATGGTTCTTCTCCTTGTCAAACATTGATTGCCTAAGCTCGATTCGCATCTCCGGGTTGCGTTCGAGCAACCAGCGGGCGAGTAGCGAGCTGTCGCTGTTGTTGATTCCGTAAGTGTGCTCAACGCCCGAATCGTCAAAGAAGGGCACGCCCACGAGCTTCACGCGCCCCTCGTAGCGCTGTCTCTCGATGAGGTACTTAGTCGAGACGCGAAGCCCGCGCGCATCGATCGCGAGCGCCGTGAGCTCGATCTCGCGAAGCGCCTTGGGGTTGCGCTCGCACCACTCCTTGAAGAGGTATCGGCGGTCGGACACCTTCAGCGGCATTGAGTAGACGCGCTGCCGCTCTTGGCGAATGACCGCTTCGACGCTCTGGGTGTAATCGTCGGTGTTCATCGGCACCGCCTTAGGACGCGCGTCATGAATCTCATGAACGCCTTCTCGGCGACTTCCTCGCTGGCGTCTGCCGGTATCGGAAGGTAGCAACGCTTGCGAACCGCACCGCTGCCGCAGTTCTCGGGGATGGTCGGCGCGTCCTCCACGTACACCACCCAGCGACCGTCCTTGTCCCGGTCGAAGTGGGCGCGCACCCTGCCCGCCGTGTAGGCCCTCATCGGAAGATCACCCGCCAGATGAAAGCGCACTCTGCCGCGATCAGTGGCAGCAGCAGCCACCAGCCCACGGCGTCGCATATGGTCGTGAGCGCCGCGCAAGCGGCCATGGGCAGGATGCCGGAAAACGTCAATCCTGCGAGTGCATAGACACCCCAGCGCTTCCAGCGCGGCATCTGCGATAAACTATCGTCTGTCAATTCGTGCTGCGATATTGACGCGCCCGTTCGGTGCTGCAACACCGGGCGGGCATCTTTCTTCGCAGCCACCACGCGATAACGAGAGCCGCAATCGCGCGGTAGAACTGCCGCTGTGCGGCATCCAGGCCGCACGGTTCGCACATCCGTAAAACCACCTCCAAAACCAACGGTTTTCCTATCGGTTTTCATGTTTGGAAACCTCCAATTTCTTGACGGGTTCTGCGATGCTCTTGCCCATCCAGAACCCAAGCGCGACAATCCCCATGAGCCAGACAACAAACGTCGGAACGCTCATAGGGCTGAACAGGGCGATAACGACAAGGGCGATTCCGAGAGCGAGCATTAGACCGTCTCCTTCCATCCCATAAGCTCGTTAGGGCTTTTGCGCACGACGCGACAGATGGCCACGATCTTGTCAGCGCCGGGCGTATAACCATCTCCGCTCTCGTACTTCACGATTGAGTCTTTGGAAATGCCGGCAGCTTTCGCAAGTTCTTCCTGCGACACGTCGAGCGCGGCACGTGCCGCTCGAAGGTTCGCTGCGAAAACCTCCTTGTTGAAACCCATTGCGTTTCCTCCTTTCTGCATTGAGCCAGTCTTTGGCTACTTGCTTGTCAAGTAGCCAACCCATATATTCCTAGGGTTCAACCTAGGAATAGTGCCAGATAGGAAGAGGTCTTCCTGACACGCATTGCAGTATAAGCGAGTTTCTTCCTATTGCAAGAGGAAAATAAGAAAATAATTGCCTATCATCCTTAGACGGTTTAGAATACACGGCAGAAAGCTGCCTACAAGGAGGTACAAAATGGAGCTTGCTATTAAGGAAATAAGAAAGAAACTTCACCTTTCTCAAAGTGAGCTCGCCGACACCGTAGGCGTCTCTATGCGCACTGTAGGCTCATGGGAACGCGGCGAATCGTTTCCCAATGCTGAGCAGGTATGGAATTGCGCTTTAGCTCTTGGATGCTCGCCAAATGAAATTCTTAGCTGGGATGAAAGCGATCGCAGCCATGAACCTCTATCTGATGACGAACAAGAAATCGTTGATAACTATCGCGAAAGCACGCCGCAATGGAGACAGAACATAGCCATGACTGCCCGCGCAGCAGCGGGCGAATCTAAAGAGACTGCCGAACGTGATGTATCTGCCACCGAAGAGCAGGCGGCGGTGTAGGCATGATTGACCTACTGAGCACCCTTCTAAGCAAGTATCGAAAATACCTCCGATGAATCCTGGCATTGCCAGGACGAAAAACGACGGTTTACCGCTTAGCTTCGAAGCTGTGAGCTGGAGTTATTCGGTTTTAGTTGTGTTGGGAAGTGGTGAAAAACGGCAACTTAAAGTGCTGTTTCAAAAGAAGCCCCACGCGAGAACTTGGCGGTACGCGCGCGGGGCATGGGTCGAATTGAGCACTTGGAAGTGCTCGCTTCAAGAGGTGATTTTAGCATGGTGAAGAACCGCGCCGCTATTTATGCTCGCTTCAGCTCTCACAATCAGCGCTCAGAAAGCATCGAAATACAGGTTGAGAACTCGCGCGAATACTGCGAGCGCGAGGGCTTACAGGTCGTGCGCGAATACTGCGACTACGCGCAGACGGGGCGCAACGTTGACCGCGCTGAGTTTCAGCGAATGATGAACGATGCCCGACACGGGCTATTTGATTATGTGGTGATCTATAAAGTTACGCGAATCATGCGCAACCGTGATGAAATGTCGCTTGCGCGTATCATGCTTCGCAAGGCTGGCGTAGAGATCCTATACGCTGGCGAAGACATTTCCAGCGGTTCAAGCGGCGTTTTGCAGCTCGGTATGCTCGAAGTTCTCGCCGAGTATGAGAGCGCGCTTGACAGCGAGCGCATACGCGACGGCATCCAAAAGAACGCTGAGAGGTGCATGGCCAACGGACACACGCTCTACGGGTGGGATATCGTAGAAGGGCGCTACGTCGTGAATGAGCGCGAAACGGCACTTATGCGCAAGATGAAGAACATGCTGTTTTCCGGTCGCTCGGTCGCGGATATCGTGCGTGCACTCGCAGGAGAGAAAACGCGCAACGGAAAGCCCTTCAACCAAGACAAGGTGACTAAGCTTCTGCGAAGGGTTCAGAACGGCGGCACGTATAGCTACGCCGGTCACGTTGTAGAAGGCGGGATGCCCGGTCTTTGGCCGCAAGCTGAGCAGGACATGATAGAAAGCATCCTGAACGACAGACACCGCCCGCGCCGCAAGGTCGATTCGGCAAAAGAGTTCCCGCTTTCCGGAAAGCTCTACTGCTCGAAGTGCGGTATGCCAATGGCGGGGATGAGTGGAACGTCTAAAACGGGTAGGGCTTATCACTACTACCGTTGCCGCAAGTGCCGCAGAACGGTACGGCGCGATCTTATAGAAGATGCCGTTGTGGATATGACGCTTCAAGCGGTCGCGCGCGACGATGTGCGCCAGAGGATAGCCCGTGGAATGGTGATGTACCAATCCGAGCAGGAAGAAGCAAAGCCCGAAAGCTATTACCTAAAAAAGGAATTGAGACGCATCGACACGGCGGTCGAGCGCATTTGGCAAGCGATAGAGGACGGGATAGCTCCGCCGGGTGGAAAAGAGCGTACGGAAGAGCTGCTGCGCCGCAAATCGGAACTAGAAGCTCAGCTGCGCATAGCTGAGCACGGAGAATCCACCGCACTTGGTGTTGATGAGCTTATGCTGTGGCTCGATGAGATCGCGGCAGAGCTAACGCCGCTCGACATTCTAAACAAGTTCGTTCGCTTTGCTGAGATCGACAGCAAGAACAACCGCATACGAGTTTACTTCGCCTTTGACAGGCACGGAGACGATTTCACCCCGGCAAACAAAAAAGGCGAACACCTCTACGAAGAAAGGTGTTCGCCTAATTCTACGCTGGTGGAG
>NZ_JBDGAY010000027.1:0-27431 GCF_040910245.1 Collinsella aerofaciens | reverse complement strand
GGTATCGGGTTCCCACATTCATCCGCACATGTGCGGATGAATGTGGGAGGTGTTCGGTTGAAGTTGATAATCAAGGTACCTGCGTAAACAATGTGAGTGAAATATGAATCTCGATGGATACGCCCGCAGCCGTGTATACTAAACAGCTGTGTGAAACCAGGGGAGTATTCTGGCTGGACAAAATGCCTGCTTAATAGGGTTGTCAGGTAGTCCGGACGCAATACAAGGCTGGGGAGCACGTCGTATAAGTAGTGGTCCTCTAGGGGCGTACGCTCGGTGGTGTACGCATTGTCCCAAGACCACGCGAGAGTTGGGATCATATCTTGATCAGCATGATTCTCGGCCGCAAGATTGGCATGACCCAGGTTTGGGACGAGGACGACAACGTCGTTCCCGTCACGGTCATCCAGGCTGGCCCCTGCGCTGTCTCGCAGGTTAAAACTCAGGCAACCGACGGCTATGACGCCGTCCAGATCGGTTTCGGCGACATCAAGGCCAAGAACGTGAACAAGCCCATGGCTGGTCACTTCGCCAAGGCTGGCGTCGAGCCTGTCCGCTTCCTTCGTGAGGTCCGCGTCGAGAACGGCGAGGAGCACAAGGTCGGCGAGGTCGTCACCGTCGCTGATTTCGCTGATGTCGAGAAGGTCGACGTCATCGGTACCTCCAAGGGTAAGGGCTTCCAGGGTCGCATCAAGCGCTGGGGTCAGCGCCGCGGTCCTATGACGCATGGTTCTCACTTCCAGCGTCACCCCGGTTCTATCGGTCAGTGCGCCTATCCTGCGCGCGTCCTCAAGGGCGTCAAGATGGCCGGTCACATGGGTAACGAGCGCGTTACCGTCAAGAACCTTTCCGTTGTCCGCATCGATGCCGAGCAGAACCTCATCTTGGTCAAGGGCGCTGTCCCGGGTGCCAAGAATGGTCTCGTCGCCATCCGTATGGCCTAAGGGCCCAGCCCATTTAGCCCAGCGTCATACCAAGGAGAACACTTAAATGGCAAAGTTTGAAGTAAAGAACAGCGAGGGCAAGAAGGTCGCCGAGGCCGAGCTCGCCGCTGAGGTGTACGGCATCGAGCCGAACATCCACGTTATGCACCACATCGTCAAGTGCCAGATGGCCTCTTGGCGTCAGGGCACCCAGTCCGCTAAGGGCCGCTCTGAGGTTTCCGGTGGCGGCAAGAAGCCTTGGCGTCAGAAGGGCACCGGCCGTGCCCGCCAGGGTTCCATCCGTGCTGCCCAGTGGCGTCACGGTGGCGTTGTCTTCGCCCCCAAGCCCCGTTCCTACGCTAAGCGTATGAACAACAAGGAGGTCAAGCTGGCTATGCGCTCCGCGCTGTCCGCCAAGCTGGCCGATGGCGAGCTCGTGCTCGTCGACGACTACGGCTTCGAGAAGCCTTCCACCAAGGCTGCCGTCGCCATGCTCAAGGCTCTCGGCCTTGAGGGCAAGCGTCTGACCATCATCGTTCGCGATGAGGACGTCAACGCCTACCTGTCGTTCCGCAACATTCCCAAGACGTTCATCATCACCGCTGACGAGGCCAACACCTACGATCTCGTCAACAACAACGCCGTGCTGATGCCCGCCGACATCGCCGCTCACTTCGGGGAGGTGCTTGCATAAATGACCGCCCACGAGATCATCATCCGTCCGATCGTGTCCGAGCGTTCCTTCTCCGGCATGGAGCTGAACAAGTACACGTTCGAGGTCGCCAAGGATGCTAACAAGTATCAGATCAAGGACGCTGTCGAGGAGATCTTCGGCGTCAAGGTCGTTCGCGTGAACACCCTGACGGTCAAGCCCAAGACCAAGCGCGTGCGCTATGTCGCCGGCAAGACCCGTTCTTGGAAGAAGGCCATCGTCACGCTGGCCGAGGGCGACACCATCGAGGTCTTTGGCAACCAGGCCTAAGACTCGCTGCTGTTGAGTGAGCTCATGCCTCCCAAAAAGGGGAGGCGAGAGCTCAAGGTTTTGGGCGTATAAAATGGACACGCCCGGAACCGTGTATACGTCCGGTGTCATCGCACCCGAGGCAGAACCTCGAATCCCTGTCTGCGATGGCTAACGGATTCCTATTGAAAGGGATTGTAATGGCTGTAAAGCACCTTAAGCCGACCTCCGCTGGTAGGCGTTGGCAGACGATCTCCGACTTCTCCGAGATCACCTGCACCAAGCCCGAGAAGTCTCTTCTCGAGCCCCTGCCCAAGAAGGCCGGTCGTAACAACAACGGCCGCATCACCACCCGCCACCAGGGCGGCGGCGTGAAGCGTCGTTACCGCGTGATCGACTTCAAGCGCAACAAGGACGGCGTGCCCGCCAAGGTTGCCACGATCGAGTACGATCCGAACCGTTCCGCTCGCATCGCTCTGCTGCACTACGCTGACGGTGAGAAGCGCTACATCCTGGCCCCCAAGGGCCTCGAGGTCGGTCAGACCATCATGTCCGGTTCTGACGCCGACATCAAGCCGGGTAACGCTCTGCCCCTCGCCGACATCCCCGTCGGTACGCTCATCCACGCCGTCGAGTTCCAGCCGGGCAAGGGCGCTGCTATCGCCCGTTCCGCCGGTAACTCCTGCCAGCTGATGGGTAAGGAGGGCAAGTACGCTATCGTCCGTATGCCTTCCTCCGAGATGCGCCGCATCCTCGTTACCTGCCGCGCCACCGTCGGTGAGGTCGGCAACGCCGATCACTCCAACATCGTCATCGGCAAGGCCGGCCGTAAGCGTCACATGAACGTGCGCCCGACCGTCCGCGGTACCGTCATGAACCCTGTCGACCACCCGCACGGCGGTGGCGAGGGCAAGAACCACACCTCTGGTCGTCCCTCCGTTACCCCCTGGGGTAAGCCGACGAAGGGCCTTCGTACGCGCAAGAAGAAGAAGGTCTCGAACCAGCACATCATTCGTCGCCGTAAGAAGTAATTTCGGATACCGAGTTTTAGGAGAAAGCACTTATGAGCAGAAGTCTCAAAAAGGGCCCGTTCGTGGAGACTCGCCTTCTCTCGCGTATCACCGCGATGAACGAGGCTGGCAAGAAGGACGTCGTGAAGACCTGGTCCCGCGCGTCCACCATCTTCCCCGAGATGGTTGGTCACACCATCGCCGTCCACGACGGCCGCAAGCATGTGCCCGTGTATGTTACCGAGTCCATGGTTGGTCACAAGCTCGGCGAGTTCGCGCCGACTCGTACGTTCCGTGGCCACAAGGCCAAATAGGGGGTTAACCGTAAATGGCAACTAAGTCTATTGAAACTGAGGCCACCGAGGTTCGCGCCGTCGCTAAGTACGTGCGTGTTTCCCCCAGCAAGGCCCGCCTGGTGGTCGATCTGATCCGCCGCAAGCCTGTCGCTCAGGCCTTCGACATCCTCCACTTCTGCGACCGCGCCGTCGCCGTGGATGTCGAGAAGGTTCTCCGTTCCGCCGTTGCGAACGCCGAGAACAACAACGGTCTGCGTGCCGACAACCTGGTTGTCGCCGCTGCCTATGTTGACGAGGGTCCGACGCTTAAGCGCATCCGTCCCCGCGCCAAGGGTTCCGCTTCTCGCATTCTGAAGCGTACTTCCCACATCACCGTCGTCGTTGCTCCTCGAAAGGAGGCGTAAAGCTGTATGGGTCAGAAAGTCTACCCCACCGGCTTCCGTCTTGGCATTACCGAGAACTGGCGCTCCCGCTGGTTCGCAGAGAAGGATTACGCTAAGACCCTCGGTAACGATCTCGAGATCCGCAAGTACCTCGAGAAGCGTCTTTCCCGCGCAGCTGTCTCCCGCGTCGAGATCGAGCGCGCTGGCGACAAGGTGAAGGTCATCATCCTCACCGCTCGCCCCGGCGTTGTCATCGGTAAGAAGGGTGCCGAGATCGATACCCTCCGCACCGAGCTCGAGAAGGTCGCTGGCGTCTCCAAGGGCCAGCTCTCCGTCGACGTTGTCGAGATCAAGCGCCCCGAGCTCGACGCCAACCTCGTTGCTCAGTCTATCGCCGAGCAGCTCGAGGGCCGCGTTGCCTTCCGTCGCGCTATGCGCAAGGCTGTCCAGTCCGCCCGCAAGGCCGGCGCTAAGGGTATCCGTATCCAGTGCTCCGGTCGTCTCGGCGGCGCCGAGATGGGCCGTCGTGAGTGGTACCGCGAGGGTCGCGTGCCTCTGCACACCCTCCGTGCCAAGATCGACTACGGCACGGCTGTCGCCAGCACCACCATGGGCGCTTGCGGCGTGAAGGTCTGGATCTACCTGGGCGAGAAGCTCCCGGGCCAGCCTGTTCCCAACCCTGCACTCGAGGGCTCTTCCCGTCCTCGTCGTCGTAACTCCGAGAGGAGGGGTCAGTAGTGCTTGCCCCTAAGCGTATTCTTCACCGCAAGGTGCAGCGTGGCTCCATGAAGGGCCAGGCCAAGGGTAATACCGAGCTGCATTTCGGCGAGTTTGGTATCCAGGCTCTCGAGGCCCATTGGATCACCAACCGTCAGATCGAGGCCGCTCGTATTGCCATGACCCGCTACATGAAGCGTGGCGGTCGTGTCTACATCACGATCTTCCCCGATAAGCCCATCACCAAGAAGCCTGCCGAGACTCGCATGGGTTCTGGTAAGGGTAACCCCGAGGAGTGGGTGGCCGTCGTCAAGCCCGGCCGCATCATGTTCGAGGTCAAGGGCGTGCCCGAGGAGGTCGCTCGCGAGGCTCTGCGTCTTGCACAGCACAAGCTTCCCATCAAGACCAAGATTGTTGCTGCTAAGAACGCTGAGCAGCGCATCGAGAAGGAGATGGCTGAGGAGGCCGCTCTCGAGGCCAAGTGGGCTGCTGAGGACGCCGCCGCCGCCAAGGAGGAGAACTAATGAAGCCCGCAGAGATTCGTGAGCTCTCGGACGCTCAGCTTGTTGAGAAGCTGAAGGAAATGCGCGCCGAGCTCTTTAACCTTCGTTTCCAGATGGCCACCAGCCAGCTGGACAACACCGCTCGCGTCAACACCGTGAAGAAGGACATCGCTCGCGTCCTCACGGAGCAGCGCGCCCGCGAGATCGCAGCGGAGAAGTCCGCTGTCGCCGAGTAGGACCTAAGGAGAGAACATGACTGATTCGCGTAACTCGCGTAAGGTCCGTACGGGTGTCGTTACCTCCGTCTCCGGTGCCAAGACCATTGTCGTCACCATCACCGAGCGCAAGCGTCACCCCAAGTACGGCAAGATGATGACCAGCTCCAAGAAGCTGCACGCTCACGACGAGGAGTGCACGGCTGGCGTGGGCGATACCGTCCGCGTTATGGAGACCCGTCCTATGTCCAAGATGAAGCGTTGGCGCCTCATCGAGGTCGTCGAGCGCGCTAAATAAGCAGTCGCTCTTACGACTTGTACGTTTCCGAAGATGTGCGTATGCCTGGTTTGCATACCACAGGCCGCCTAAAGGCTGCGCACCTCTCTTCGGTTCTTAGTTCGGAGGAACATCTACCATGATTCAGATGCAAACCATGCTGAACGTCGCCGACAACTCCGGCGCTCGCAAGATTCGCTGCATCAAGGTGCTTGGCGGTTCCAAGCGTCGTTATGCAGGCATCGGCGATGTGTTCATCGGTGCTGTCCAGGAGGCTACCCCTGGCGCCAACGTCAAGAAGAAGGACGTTGTCCGTTGCGTCGTCGTTCGCACCGTTAAGGAGATCCGCCGCAAGGATGGCTCCTACATTCGCTTTGATGAGAACGCCTGCGTTGTCATCAACAACGATGGTTCGCCCGTCGGCACCCGTATCTTCGGGCCTGTCGCTCGCGAGCTTCGTGACAAGAAGTACATGAAGATCGTCTCGCTCGCTCCCGAGACCCTGTAGTTAGGGGAGATATATGTATATCAAGAAGGGCGATAAGGTCCAGGTTCTCTCTGGTAAGGATCGCGGCAAGCAGGGCGTTATCCTGCGCGCTCTCCCCGCCGAGAACAAGGTCGTTGTCGAGGGCGTTTCGGTCGTCAAGAAGGCCGTCAAGCCCAACGCTGCCAACCAGCAGGGCGGCATCGTTTCGCAGGAGGCTCCCATCGACGCCTCCAACGTCAATCTCGTCTGCCCCGAGTGCGGTAAGGTTACCCGCGTCGGTCACGAGAAGGACGGCAAGAACAAGCTGCGCGTCTGCAAGAAGTGCGGCCACGAGTTCTAAGCTGCCCGCAACACCAAGTTGCTAGGAAAGGCCCGGATGCTCCACGGCATCCGGGCCTTTTTCTATCCCCACTCATTGGGGACAGACTTAAATGAGTGGCCGTTGATTGGCAGTCATTGGGGACAGACTTAAATGACTAGTTGATAGGGACGGTCTTTAGATCTGTATATCTGGCCATCTAGGATAGGCTTCAACGAAAGCGGCACCTAGGGACAGTCCTTCGATGTCTGGTGCCCCCAGAGGGGTGAAGTAATACAGCTGGCTCTGTCTTTAGAGCTTTGGTGCTCCGCCCCTATATGTTTCACAAGGATTGTAGCATGCGCATTTACGCGCAGAGTCTTGCGCGATGATGCGCATGGCCGCGCAAATATCTGCTAACTATGGTTAAATAATGACCGACAAGCAAATAAACACGCAAATACGAGCAAATGCGCGCGCATTTGTGCGAATATAGGGCTGTTGGAAATGAAGAACTTCCGATGATTCAGGAGGCACATATGGCAGATTCCAAGCAGGCTCCACTCGACTCCGCGGCAGCCGCAAAGGCAGCGTTCGCTTCGGTCCAGGGCAAGCCGTTCCCTGATGATATCTTTACGGCTCCCGAGCTTCGCTGGGCTGTGATCGGTTGCGGCGTTATCGCCAACCAGATGGCCCAGTCTCTAGCTCTTGCCGGCCGCAAGCTTGCGGGCGTCGCAAACCGTACGCTGTCCAAGGCTCAGGCTTTTGCCGAGCAGTATGGCATCGAGAAGGTCTATGAAACGGTTGAGGACCTCTACGCCGATCCGAACATCGATGCCGTTTATATCACCACGCCGCACAACACGCATATTACCTATCTGCGTGCCGCGCTGGCCGCCGGCAAGCACGTGCTCTGCGAGAAGGCCATTACCCTCAACTCTGCCGAGCTTGACGAGGCCCGCGCCATCGCCGATGAGCACAACGTGGTCCTTATGGACGCCACAACGGTGCTTCACATGCCGCTGTATCAGGAGCTGCGTCGTCGCATGGATGCGGGCGAGTTTGGCCGCATGAACCTTGCTCAGCTCAACTTTGGCAGTTACAAGGAGTACGGCGACCTGACAAACCGCTTCTACAACCGTAGCCTTGCCGGCGGCGCCATGCTCGACATTGGCGTGTATGCCCTGTCCGTCATGCGCCTCTTTATGGCAAGCCAGCCCGCTGAGGTCGTTTCGCTGGGCAACACCTGTGAGACTGGCGTTGACGTCGCAGGCGGCATTGTCTGCTGTAACGCCGAGCAGCAGCTGGGCGTGGTGAGTCTTACGCTTCACTCCAAGCAGCCCAAGCGCTCGGTCATCAGCTTCGACAAATGCTATATCGAGGTCAACGAGTATCCGCGCGCCGACCATGCGACCATCGTGTGGACTGCGGACGGTCACCGTGAGGAGGTCCACGCTGGCACCGAGGCTTACGCTCTGTGCTACGAGATGGCTGACCTCGAGCAGGCCGTCGCCGGCGACGATTCCAAGCGTGAGCTTCTGGATTATGCTTCTGATGTGATGGAGCTCATGACCAAGCTCCGCGCCGATTGGGGAGTCGTCTACCCCGAGGAGGAGTAAGCGATGCTTGCGGAAGATAGGCTCAACACGATTGTGTCGATGGTGCAGCAGGCCGGCTCGGTCACTGTGCCGGAGCTTGCCGAGGCGCTGGGCGTGACACCGTCCACCATTCGCCGTGACTTGCAAACGCTCGACCGCGCACACCGTATCGCCAAGGTACACGGAGGCGCGACGAGTCTGGAGCGCGCGCACGTGACGCGCGACCTGACGATCAGCGAGCGCAGTGATCTCCATAACGATGACAAGGAGCGCATCTGCGCCCGTGCCGCGGCCCTGGTGGAGCCCGATAGCTTTGTGTATATCGATTCGGGCTCCACGACCCTCAAGCTCATCGAGCATCTTCCGCGCCTTGAGGGTGTCACCTATGTGACCGATTCCGTGCTCCATGCTCAGCATCTCGCCCTGCGTGGTATGCGCACCGTGGTGCTAGGCGGCGAGCTCAAGCCCGAGACCGAGGCGCTCGTCGGTCCCGATGCCTTGGCAACCCTGGACCGCTATAACTTCAACTGCGGTTTTTGGGGTTCCAATGGCATCGCCGCCGAGCAAGGTCTCACCACACCGGATATCGAGGAAGCGCAGGTCAAGCGTATCTCGATGCGCCATACCGCCAAACGCTTCGTAATCTCGGACGCCAGTAAATTTGGCATGGTGGCGCCCGTCAAGTTTGCGGACTTCCGCGACGCAACGATTATTACTGCGGGCGAAGTACCCGCCAAGTACCAGTCGATGGACAACGTCATCACGGTCTAGCGACGGGACAAGGCCAAAACCACCACAAAGGTGCCTGTCCCCATTGTGGTGGTTTAGGGTTCCCAGGGGCAGGGGGCTTCGATGTAGATGTGCTCGCCGGTTACGGGATGCGTAAAGGACACGCTGTGGGCATGGAGCATGAGGCCGCAGGGGCGCGGCGTGCCATAGAGCTCGTCGCCTACCAGGGGATGACGCTCGCTTGCCAGATGCACACGGATCTGATGCTTGCGGCCGGTGAGCAGCTCGACATCGATATATGAGCGCGTGGGCAGGCCACGACGGCTCTTAAGACGCTTGAGCACCTTCACGCGCGTTTGAGACGGCTTGCCGCTGGCGCCGACGCGCATCTTTCGGCTGTCGTGACGGTCGCGGGCGATGGGCTTGTCGATGAGCTTTTCGTTCCAGTCGATCTTGCCCTCGGCGAGCGCCAGGTAGTGCTTTTCGAAAGCGTGGTCGATGACCATCTGGTCAAAGGCGGGCTGCGTCTGCTTGTCGAGCGAAAACAGCACCACGCCGGTGGTGTCACGGTCCAAGCGGTTGAGCGGCTGCATGTCGGTCGCGGCAAAGCCGTCGCCCATCGCCAGCAGCAGGTCGCTGGCGTAGTCGGTGAGCGTGCGCTCTCCGGTGCCGTCGCCGTGGACGATCATGCCGGCGGGCTTGTCGATGGCCATGAGCCAGGCGTCGCAGTAGAGGACTTGAGGTTCTTCGTTCACGTGTTAGCCTTTCGGTTAGCTGATTCCCACAAACATGCAGCCCGAGGTCGCCCCGCGTAGGCGGGCGGCGGGCTTGTGGCCGGCCTGCGCTGCTTCGACGGCACGACGGGCGCGGGCGACGGCACGGCCCACCTCATCCGTCTCGAGCAGCGTTCCGTCCACCATGAGACGACGCACGCCGGCATCGAGCAGCTGAGGAACCTGAGGCGTGAGGTCGATGGGGTAGGCGTCGTACAGGCGAGAGCGGCCGTGGATGTCGGTGCGGACGGGCATGACCTTTCCGTCGATATTCTTGAGTGACAGCTTGCGGGCACGCAGGCGGCAGTTGGCACAATCGTGGATGCAGCCGTTGGCAACCTGCAGAATGCAATGCTCGCTTGTCATAACGCGCGGGCGGCCAAAGACGGTGATGCCCAGAGCCGCGGGCGCGGCGGCGCCGAGCGAGACAATCTCGTCGAGCGTGATCTCGGGCGAGAGCCAAAACGCACCGGCTCCACGCTCGGCAAGCGCCTCCATGCAGGGCGTGTTGTGCACCGGCAGGCAAGAGCGAATCTCGGCCGTGGCGCCGGTCTGCGCGGCTACGGCGAGCTCGGAGATATTGCCGACGGCGACGGTGGCTCCGGCATTGATCCAGGGGTCAACGCGCTCGTGGTCAACAGCACGGCAGACCTCGTCGAGTACGGGCACGATACCCTGCTCAAATGCATCGGCAGGGGAGAGTCCGACAGCCTCGAGCACGTCGGTGGTCATGTAGAGGCGCGTTGCACCCTCCGCGCGGGCTGCCTCGACGGCCTCGAGCGAGGTGACGGTGGCGCAGATCTGCGGCTCATCGCGGTAATGCTCGGGTATGGCGTGCGTACATTTGTCGAGCCCCGGAATCTCGAGCGTTTTCGCACGCTTCTCATACGGTGCCAGAATGGCCTCCTCCAGCGCCTTGCAGGCGGCAGCGCGCACCTTGTGCACAGCGGAGAACCCCATGCCGCAGCCCTCATCGAGCGTCACATCAAAGCTCGCAGCCTCAAAGGGCGAGGAGCCCATGCGGCCCACATGCTCAACCAGGTCTGCCGCCTCGACGGCGCGGGTCTTGGCGGCCTCGACGGTGAAGCCCGTGGCGGTGGCGATGAGCGCGGGGTCGTCGCAGCAGGTGAGCGTAACGGTAAACGGCTTGCCCAGACGCGCCACGACGGACACATCTACGGCGCGGCGGCGCAGCACATCGCGCTTGAGCGCGGCGCCGGCGGCGTCAATGGCACGCTGACTGCGAATCACGCGGACGCGGCAGCCCTCGGGCATGCTGCGGGGCACGCGGCACTCAATGATGTCACCGGCGGCGGCATCATCGGCGGCGATGGTGGTCAGGAACTGATCAAACTCGTTATCGTGGCGAAGCTCCAGCAGGTCGCCCTTGCCCACGGGCTCAAACAGCTCAATGCGGGCGATGGCGGCGCGGCGACGGCGGTCGTCGGGTTTGAGCCCACGCACGTCGCGGTTGGCCAGACGGCTGCCCAGCACCGTGCCAACGATCTGGCCGCGGTTGTTGGAACGCTCGTAGCTCATCATCTCGTCGCCCGAGGTGCCGTCCTGATAAGCGTGCGTAAAGTCGCGGTTGAAGCAGCGCTTGAGCTGACGCTGGCGGGCGGCTTCCTCGTCCTTGGCAACGGTGGCTCCGGATAGCATGTCGTCAATTTCGTGACGATACACGTCGACGATGGAATACACGTAATCGGGGGCCTTCATGCGGCCCTCGAGCTTGAGTGATGCGGCGCCGGCGTCATACAGACGGCGAACGAGCTGCGACGTGTTGGTGTCGCGCGGGCACAGCGCGCGCTCGCGACCGGCAGGGGAGAGCGAGCGGCCGTTCTCGTCAATCAGCTCGTAGGGCAGGCGACAGGGCTGAGCGCACATGCCGCGGTTGGCCGAGCGGCCCGCCATGGCAAAGCTCGAGAGCAGGCACAGGCCCGAGTAGCAAAAGCAGATGGCGCCGTGGCTAAAGACCTCCAGGTCAACGTCGGGCGCGGCATTGTGAATGGCGGCGATCTCGTCGATGGAGAGCTCGCGCGAGAGGGTCACGCGGTCGGCGCCCTGCTCGCGGCACCAGATAGTCCCGCGGTCATCGTGGATGTTCGCCTGGGTCGAGATATGCGTCTCGATGCCGGGCATGGTGCGCTTGACCTCAAAGAACAGGCCCCAGTCCTGGATAATGAAGGCATCGGCGCCCAGCGTGGAGCAGCGGCGGATGAGTTGCAGCGCATCGCCCATCTCGGACTGCTTGATGACGATGTTGACCGTGACGTAGACGCGCGAGCCGGCCAGGTGCGCGGCGCGGCAGGCCTGCTCAAAGGCCTCATCGGTAAAGTTGGTTGCCTTGCGGCGGGCGTTGAAGCTGCCCATGCCGCAGTAGATGGCGTCTGCCCCGGCAGCGAGTGCGGCGGCAAAGGGCTCCGGGCCTCCGGCGGGCGCCAAAAGCTCGGGTCTGCGGTTGGTGGTTCGACTGGCGGTTGCGGTCATATCCTGCCTTTCAAAATGCTCAGATACTCAAAAGTATAGTGGTGCTGTTGCGGCGGACGAGCCCTGTGGCCCAAGCAGGATAAAGTCTTCAGCAGCCCTTGCAGCAAAAATGATCCGTTTCCCTCTGTCCCCAGCGGATCAGGTGATCCATAGGGGGCGGAGGGAAACGGATCATTTTGAGCTTCACCGTCCGGTCGTGCCGTTCAGCGGCCGATAGGCGCCGTTGGGCGATAAAATATTCTCGCAACGTGATAATAATCTTGCATCGCGCGGAAACCTTGAGTACTATCCCAAATCAAGCGCGGTGTTCAGACCGAACTGTGCCTCCCGGTGTGAACACCGCGCTCACGCTCTCTCAATTGATCGTAAGGAGATAAACATGAGCAAGACCGTCGTGTCTTCCGATAACGCACCTGCAGCCATCGGCCCGTATTCCCCCGGCATCCAGACCGGCAACATGGTGTTCCTGTCCGGCCAGCTGGGCATCGACCCCGCAACCGGCAAGATGCCCGAGGGCGTCGAGGCCCAGGCTAAGCAGTCCCTTGCTAACGTCGAGGCCCTGCTGACCGCTGCCGGCACCACCTTTGCCGATGTCGTCAAGACCACGGTCTACCTGGCCGACATCGCCGACTTCGCTGCCGTGAACGAGATCTACGCCTCCAAGTTCGAGGCTCCGTTCCCCGCGCGCAGCGCTTTCCAGGTTGCCGCCCTTCCGGCCGGCGGTCTGGTCGAGATCGAGGTCGTCGCCGCTCTCTAAGGTGTTGACAACAACTAAACATGACATGCAAAAAGACCCTGCAGTGCGTGTGAACTGCAGGGTTCTTTTGTCACGTGACGGATCGCTTGCGGAGCCACCAAGGGCAGTCTTTTTACTTGTTAGCCTTCCTTGCGGACTTTTTGCAGGTAGCGGTAGACGCTGGGCTCCGAGATGCCCAGCGCGGTGGCGGCGCAGGCCACGGCACCCTTGAGCATGAACACCCCGTTGCCGTTGAGGTGGCGAATGACGTCCACGCGGTCGCTTTGACCAAGCGATGCTACATCCAGCCCGCGCGCGCTCAGCAACTCGGCAATGCTGCGGTCGATGAGCTCCTGTGTGGACTCCGAAAGGCTTTCGACCTCGATAGAGGCGGGCTCCGTGCGCGTCGGCGCCGCGTCGAAGCACGCCATGAGCTGCTGCGCCATGGCGTTGATGGAGCGCACGGTCGAGAGGTCGGTGTTGACGCAGAGCATACCGACAATCTCGTCATTCTCGCGGATAAAGTACGTCGCCGACTCCAACGTCTTGCCACCGGCACCGCGCCCCTCGTAGCCCGTAATAAACGGCAGGTCGCGATACTTGGCGTCGTGCATGATCTTGAGTGCCAGGTCGGTGGCGGGACCGCCGACCTTGCGGCCGCTCACGATGCCGTTGCGGATATCGACGATGGCGTGGTCGGGATCCGAGAAATCGTGCAGCACGATTTCGCTGTTTTTGCCGAGTATCTGCTCCAGGAAATCGACCATCGGCAAAAAGCGACGTACGGTCTCGTTCACGGGCAACTCCTTTTGGTTCTATCGAAGTGTTCATAACAATTTTTTATCATGGTAACACGCTGCTCATCATCTCGTATATCCGCAGGTACATTGCGTAATACAGACGAACGGTAGGAATTTAGCGGTAAACGGTCGACCAAAAGAAAAGTAAGATGTTATTTTGACAAGACACTTTCCTGACCTGCGGAAATGCATTATCTCAGCTGAAGAATAGTCTGATAACAAAAAATTATTATTGAGAATGAGAATCATCTTTAATACGATATGCAACGAAGGCACAACCTCAACCCCGCACTGCGTCACAATAGAGCGTTAGATGCGAAAACAACTATTTCGAGGATTGGTGGTCAAATGACCCAGGAGACGGTTAAGAACGGCACTGAAGCCCTGTTCACTCGTGAAGGCATGCCTCCCGTTAAGGAAATGATCCCGTGTGCCCTTCAGCACGTACTGGCTTCGTTTGCCGGTATCATCACCCCGGCTGTCATCATGGCCGGCGTCTACGGCTTTAATAGCCAGCAGAGCACCGACATCATCCAGGTCGCGCTCATTCTTTCGGCAATCGACACGGCCCTTCAGGCCTTCGCTCCCTTCCGTCGCATCGGCGGCGGCCTGCCCATCGTCATGGGCGTTTCGTTCGCGTTCCTCCCGGCCCTCCAGGCCATGGGTGCCTCGGGCTTTAGCTTTGGTGCGCTGCTGGGCGGCGAGATCGTCGGCGGCGCCGTCGCGGTCCTCTTTGGTCTGGCCTACAGCAAGATTAAGTGGCTGTTCCCGCCCGTCGTGACCGGCACGGTCATCTTCTCCATTGGTGTCTCTCTCTATCCCACGGCCGTCAAATACATGGCCGGTGGCATGGGCACGCCGTTGTGGGGCACCCCGCAGGCATGGTGCGTCGCTCTTATCACCTTCGCCGTGGTCTTTGCGCTCGCCAACTTTGGCAAGGGCACGCTCAAGCTGGGATCCGTGTTCTTTGGCATGATCGTTGGCATGATCGTTTCGATCCCCTTTGGCATGATCGACTTCTCCAGCGTCGCCACCGCTCAGGTCTTCGCTCTTCCCAAGCTCATGCCCTACGCGCTCGAGTTTGATCCCGAGGTCTGCATTACCCTCGCCGTCGTGTTCCCCATGGTTGCCATCCAGGTTATCGGTGACGTTTCCGCCGCCTGCCTGGGCTCCATCGACCGTATGCCCACCGAGCGCGAGCTCTCCGGCGCTATTGTGTCCCAGGGCCTCACCTCTATGGTCGGCGGCCTGCTGGGCGGTCTTCCCACCAGCGCCCTTGGCCAGAACGTGGGCATCATCTGCTCCAACAAGGTCGTCAACAAGTGGGTCTTTGTGATCATCGCGGCCGTCTTTGCCATCGCCGGTCTGTTCCCGCAGCTCTCTGCCGTGCTCTCCGCCATCCCGCAGCCTGTCATCGGCGGCGCGACCGTCGGCGTCTTTGGCACCATCACCATGAACGGTGTGCGCATGTTCACCCGCGAGGGCCTCACGCAGCGCACCACCACCATCGTCGGCACCTCGGTCGTCTTTGGCCTGGGTATTTGGATGGCCAGCGGCTGCCTCGCCGGCGAGGGCATGCCCGCCTGGGTGTCCACCGTCATCGGCTCCAACGCCGTGACCCCCACCGCCATCATGGCCATTGTCCTTAACCTGATCCTTCCGCAGACGCCGGTCGTGGCTCAGCACATCGATGCCGCCAAGGATGCCGCTGTGGATCTGGTCCTGCCCGAGAGCAAGAAGTAACCAATTCGGTGCTATTCGCCGGCGGACGCATCGCCTCGTCCGCCGGCGCCATGCGGCGCCAAGCCGCACTTCAAAGGGCTTGTCCCTTTGGTGAAGCGTTGACGGGAGAGGGCCCGTTTCCGGTGTAGGCCGGCGCTTCGCACTTCCGCCATGTCAGAGGTGTCAAACCCCGCCCCTGATGTTGAAGGGAGCATTTATGCTTCTGGTCGCTAACGGTTCCGTCTTTACCCGCAACGCTCAGACTCCGTTTATTCCCAACGGTGCGGTCGCCATTGACGGAGATACGATCGTCGAAGTGGGCCCCGAGCGTGAGCTCAAGGCCAAGTACCCGGATGCCGAGTACGTCGACGCCCAGGGCAACCTCATCATGCCCGGACTCATCAACTGCCACACCCACATCTACTCGGGTCTGGCCCGCGGCCTTGCCATTAAGGGCTGCAACCCCACCAACTTCCTGGAGAATCTTGAGCAGCAGTGGTGGAAGATCGACGACAACCTGACGCTCGACGGCACCAAGGCCAGCGCCTATGCCACGATTCTGGATTCCATCCGCGACGGCGTCACCACGATCTTCGATCACCACGCGAGCTTCTGCGAGATCCCGGGAAGCCTCTTTACCATTAAGGACGCCGCTCAGGAGCTGGGCATGCGTTCGTGCCTGTGCTACGAGGTCTCCGATCGCCGCGGCCAGGAAAAATGCGACCAGGCCATTGCCGAGAACGCCGAGTTCGCCCAGTGGGCCGCCAAGGAGCGTCGCGATAACGACAACCACATGATCGCCGCCATGTTTGGCGGTCACGCCACCTTTACGCTGTCGGACGAGACCATGGACAAGATGGCCGAGGCCAACAACGGCCTGACCGGCTTCCACATCCACGTGTGCGAGGGCATGAACGATGTGTGGGATTCCCGCCTCAACCGCGGCGGTATCAGCCCCGTCGAGCGCCTGCTGCAGCACAACCTGCTCGGTCCCGACACCATGCTCGGCCACTGCATCCACGTGACGCCCGCCGAGATGGATATCGTCAAGGAGTCCGGCACCTGGCTGGTCAACAACCCCGAATCCAATATGGGTAACGCCGTGGGCTGCGCCCCCGTGCTCGAGTTCTTCCGCCGCGGCATCCCCGTGTGCATGGGCACCGACGCCTACACCCACGATATGCTCGAGAGCCTCAAGGTCTTCCTGATCATTCAGCGCCACAATGCCGCCATGCCCAACGTGGGCTGGTGCGAGGCCATGACCATGCTGTTCGAGAACAACGCCAAGATGGCCAGCAAGTACTTCGATCGCAAGCTCGGTGTGCTCGAGGCCGGCGCCGCTGCCGACGTCATCGTTATGGACTACAAGCCCTTTACGCCGCTGAGCGAGGAGAACATCGACGGCCACATGCTCTTTGGCATGATGGGCAAAAACTGCCGTACCACCATCATCAACGGCAAGGTTCTGTACAAGGATCGCGAGTTCGTTGGCATTGACGAGGAAAAGATCAACGCGTGGACCATGGCTGAGTCCAAGAAGCTCTGGAGCACGCTCAACGATCGCACCTACTAATAACAAGTAGATTAACGCGCGTCGGATGTTTCGCCGCATCCGACGCGCGTATAGGCGACCTCCGCGGGGTCGCCGGCGCTGTGCTAGCGCTACACCGTATTTGCGCCCGCCGCGCGGTCTCGCCGGGCGTTACAGAGAGGAGCTCATAATGAGCGACATCATGAGGCCGATCCCGTTTTCGCAGCTGATGAACTGGATCATCGAGGAGCACAAGACCCAGGACGCCATCTTTGGCGTGCGCAAGATGGTTACGACCAACCAGGAGGGCGCGCTTCCCATTTTTGACGAGCGCATCGAGACTCCGTTTGGCCCGGCCGCCGGTCCCAATACGCAGCTTGCCCAGAACATCGTGGCATCCTACGTGGCCGGTTCCCGCTTCTTTGAGCTCAAGACCGTCCAGGTTATGGACGGCGAGGAGCTCTCCAAGTGTGTGAACAAGCCCTGCATCGTGGCGCAGGACGAGTGCTACAACTGTGAGTGGTCGACCGAGCTCGAGGTTCCGCAGGCCTTTGCCGAGTACGTGAAGGCATGGTTCGCCTGCCACCTCATCGCTCGCGAGTACGGCCTGGGAAGCCCGGACGGTTTTGTCTTCAACATGTCCGTGGGTTATGACCTGGAGGGCATCAAGAGCCCCAAGGTCGACGCCTACATCGAGGGTATGAAGGACGCCAGCGGCTCCGACGTCTGGAACGAGTGCCGCACATGGGCGCTCGCCAACCTGGACAAGTTTGAGCATGTCGATGCCGCATTTGTCGAGTCCATCCCGGCGCGCGTGTCCAACTCCATCACCGAGTCTACCCTGCACGGCTGCCCGCCGGCGGAGATCGAGCGCATCGCGACCTATCTGATCACCGAGAAGGGCCTCAACACCTACATCAAGTGCAACCCCACGCTGCTGGGCTATGAGTTTGCCCGCCAGCGTCTGAACGAGCTGGGCTTTGATTACATCGTCTTCGACGATACGCACTTCCGCGAGGACCTGCAGTGGGTCGATGCCGTGCCTATGTTCGAGCGCCTGATTGCCCTGTGTGCCGAGCGCGGGCTGGAGTTTGGCGTCAAGCTCACCAACACCTTCCCCGTCGACGTGACGAGAAACGAGCTGCCCTCCACCGAG
Source organism: Collinsella aerofaciens (assembly GCF_040910245.1). Taxonomy (GTDB): domain Bacteria; phylum Actinomycetota; class Coriobacteriia; order Coriobacteriales; family Coriobacteriaceae; genus Collinsella. The sequence goes on along the minus strand of NZ_JBDGAY010000027.1, from coordinate 9,826 downwards.
ATGTACATGTCGGGCCGTTCGCTGTTCTCGCTGACCATTGAGGCCGCCCGTCGCATTACCGAGCAGTTCGATGGCAAGCTGCGCATCAGCTACTCCGGTGGTGCCACGGTCTACAATATCCGCGCCCTGTACGATGCCGGCATTTGGCCCGTCACTCTGGCGACCGACGTGCTCAAGCCCGGTGGCTACGAGCGCTTTAGCCAGATGGCCGGCGAGTTTACCGACCTGGACGGCAAGCCGTTCGCGGGTGTCTCTCTCGAGGCCGTGACCGCGATCCAGACCGACTCGCTCACCAACCCGCTCTACAAGAAGCCGCTGCGCCCGCTGCCCGACCGCAAGGTCGCCGGCAAGAGCCCGCTTTCCGACTGCTTTACCACGCCGTGCCGCACGAGTTGCCCCATCCAGCAGGATATTCCCGCCTACCTGGCGGCTGTTGACGAGGGTCGCTACGAGGACGCGCTCAACGTCATCATCGAGCGCAACGCCCTGCCGTTCATTACCGGCACCATCTGCCCGCATCCCTGCGGCCGTGCCTGCGAGCGTGCGTTCTACGAGCCCGAGGGCGCCCAGATTCGCGCCAGCAAGCTCAAGGCCGCCCGCGAGGCCATGACCGCCGTGCTGCCCAAGCTGCGCGCCCAGGCCATCGCCAACGACGGCGAGCGCAACGTTGCCGTTATCGGCGGCGGCCCGGCCGGTCTGGCGACGGCATTCTTCCTGACGCGCGCCGGCGTGCCCGTCACCATCTTTGAGGCCCGCGACTCGCTCGGCGGCGTGGTCCGTCACGTGATCCCCGAGTTCCGTATCGCCAGCGACGATATCTCCCACGATGCCGAGCTCTGCCTGGCCTTTGGCGCCAAGGTGCAGCTCAACGCCCGCGTGGAGTCCATTGATGAGCTCAAGGCCCAGGGCTTTACCGATGTTGTCGTGGCCACCGGCGCCTGGATGCCTGGTTCTGCGGGCTTGGGCGAGGGCGCCGAGCTCGACGTGCTGGAGTTCCTCGAGGCCGCCAAGAAGGGCGAGAAGCTCGAGCTGGGCGAGGACGTCGTGGTCATCGGCGCCGGCAACACCGCCATGGATGCGGCCCGCGTGGCCAAGCGCCTGACTGGTGTGAAGAACGTGCGCCTGGTGTATCGCCGCACCAAGAAGCAGATGCCCGCCGACGAGGAAGAGCTTGATCTTGCTCTTGCCGACGGCGTTGAGTTCTGCGAGCTGCTGGCTCCCAAGGCACTCAACGGCGCCGTGCTGACCTGCGATGTTATGGAGCTTGGCGAGCCGGATGCAAGCGGCCGTCGCAGCCCCGTTGCCACGGGCGAGAACGTTGAGCTTCCCGCCACCACGGTGATCTGCGCCGTGGGTGAGGGTATCGATGCCAGCCTGTATGATGCCGCGGGCGTCGAGCACGACCGTCGTGGCCGTCTTGCCGCCACCTCCACCGGTGTCGAGGGCGTCTGGGCTGCGGGCGACTGCCGTCGCGGTCCTGCCACCGTGGTCGAGGCTATTTCCGACGCCGCCGAGGTCGCTCGCGCCATCGCCGGCGTGGACTTTAACAAGTACGCCGACTGCAACGAGCAGGCCGGCCGCGAGGACACCTGCTACGAGCGCAAGGGTACGCTCTGCCGCGACAAGCGCAACTGCACCAAGACCCGTTGCCTGGGCTGCGGCTCGGTGTGCGAGGTCTGCTGCGACGTGTGCCCCAACCGCGCCAACGTGGCAATTAAGGTGCCGGGCCTGGCCAAGCATCAGGTCGTCCATGTCGACGGCATGTGCAACGAGTGCGGCAACTGCGCCGTGTTCTGCCCCTACCAGGAGGGTCGTCCCTATAAGGACAAGCTCACCCTGTTCTGGAGCGAGCAGGACATGGAGAACTCCGAGAACGAGGGCTTCCTGGCCGTGGACGAGGACCACTTTAAGGTCCGCGTCGCCGGCACGGTCCGCACCGTCTCGGTCGATGCCGTCAACACCGGCCTGCCCGAGGCCGTCCGCCTGACCATCAGGGCCGTGCGCGACAACTATTCGTACCTTCTTAAGAAATAGGCGAGTCTCTTATGGCCAAATCCATTCAACATCACGTGGCTTACGTTGCCTGCGGAAGTGGTTGCGCCTCCGCAGGCGGCGACGCCCGCTGCAGCGAAGGCTGCATTGGCTGTGGCGCCTGCGTCACGGCTTGCCCCCACGGTGCCATCGCGCTGGTCGACGGCGTCGCCCGTGTGGACCGCTCCAAGTGCACGGGCTGTGGCCTGTGCGGCATGGCGTGCCCGCAGCGCGTGATTGCCTTCGTTCCCGGCTACCAGAACATCCTGGTGCGCTGCAACAACACCGATAAGGGCGCCATTGCGCGCAAGATCTGCGACACCAGCTGCATCGGTTGCGGCATGTGCGCCAAAAAGTGCCCTGCCGGCGCTATCCGCATCGAGGACAACTGCGCCCATATCGACGGCGCGGACTGCCTGTCGTGCGGCATGTGCGCCGTCGTCTGCCCGCATGGCGCCATCCACGACCGCACCGGCATCGCCGCCGGCGTGTAGAAGGGAATCACCATGGCACAGGAATTCACTTTTACCGTTAACGGCGTCGAGCGCACGACGACCCAAAATAAACCGCTGCTGCGCTACCTGCGCGACGACCTGCACATTCACTCCGCCAAGGACGGTTGCTCCGAGGGTGCGTGCGGCACCTGCACCATCCATGTGGACGGTGCAGCCGTCAAGGCGTGCGTGCTGACCACCGCTCTTGCCGCCGGCCGCGACATCGTGACCGTCGAGGGCCTGCCCGAGGACGTGCGCGAGGCCTTTGTGTACGCCTTTGGCGCCGTGGGCGCCGTGCAGTGCGGCTTTTGCATCCCCGGCATGGTCATGGCGGGTGCGGCGCTCATCGCCGAGGATCCCGAGCCCACCGAGGAGCAGATCAAGTACGCCATCCGCGGCAACGTCTGCCGCTGCACCGGCTACAAAAAGATTATCGAGGGCATCTCGCTTGCCGCTGCGGTGCTCCGTGGCGAAAAGCAGATCGACGAGGATTTGGAGCGCGGCGACGACTACGGCGTGGGCAAGCGCGCCTTCCGCATCGACGTGCGCAAGAAGGTGCTCGGCGAGGGCAAGTATCCCGACGACATCGACGAGCTCGATCAGCCGGGCCTGACCTACGCTAGCGCCGTGCGCTCCAAGTATCCGCGCGCCCGCGTGCTCTCCATCGATACCTCCAAGGCCGAGGCCCTACCCGGTGTGGTTGGCATCCTGCGCGCCGAGGACGTGCCGGTCAACCAGGTCGGCCACCTTATCCAGGACTGGGACGTCATGATCGCCCAGGGCGACATCACCCGCTGCGTGGGCGATGCCATCGTGCTGGTGGTTGCCGAGGACGAGGCGACGCTCGAGAAGGCCAAGAAGCTCGTAAAGATTGATTACGAGCCGCTGGAGCCCGTGCGCAACATCGCCGAGGCCAGGTCTGCCGACGCCCCGCGCCTGCACGACAGCTTCTTTGCCTTCGGCAACACGGTGGAGCTCAAGGACAACGTGTGCCAGAGCCGCCATGTGACGCGCGGCGACGCCGCCAAGGCGCTGGCGGAGAGCGCATTCACCGTGACGCAGCGCTTTACTACGCCCTTTACCGAGCATGCCTTCTTGGAGCCCGAGTGCGCCGTTGCCTTCCCGTACAAGAATGGCGTCAAGGTGCAGTCGACCGATCAGGGTGCCTACGATACGCGCAAAGAGTGCGCCCACATGTTTGGCTGGGATAACGAACCCGAGCGCGTGGTCGTCGAGACCATGCTCGTGGGTGGCGGCTTTGGCGGCAAGGAAGACGTGTCAATCCAGCACCTGGCTGCGCTCGCCGCGTACAAGTTCCAGCGTCCCGTGAAGTGCAAGCTCACGCGTGCCGAGTCGCTTGCCTTCCATCCCAAGCGTCATGCCATGGACGGCACCTTTACGCTGGGTTGCGACGCCGAGGGCAACTTTACCGGCCTGGATTGCGAGATTAACTTTGATACCGGCGCCTACGCGTCGCTGTGCGGCCCGGTGCTCGAGCGCGCCTGCACGCATGCCGTCGGCCCCTACAAGTACCAGAACACCGACATTCGCGGTTTTGGCTACTACACCAACAACCCGCCCGCCGGCGCGTACCGCGGCTTTGGCGTGTGCCAGTCCGAGTTTGCGCTCGAGAGCCTAATCGACCTGCTGGCCGAGAAGGTCGGCCTGGATCCGTGGGAGATCCGCTACCGTAACGCTATCGAGCCGGGCGAGGTTTTGCCCAACGGCCAGATTGCCGATTGCTCCACGGCGCTTAAGGAGACGCTGCTCGAGGTCAAGGATGCCTACTACGCGCATCCCGGACACGCCGGTATCGCCTGCGCCATGAAGAACGCCGGCGTGGGCGTGGGCCTGCCCGATGCCGGTCGCTGCAAGATTCGCATCGAGAACGGCGTGGCCGTGGTCTATGCCGCCACGTCCGACATCGGTCAGGGCTGCAACACCGTCTTTTTGCAAGACGTTGCCGAGGCATGCGGCCTGCCGCTTCGCTGCATCGCCAACGGCGAGTGCTCCACCGAGAACGCTCCCGACTCCGGAACCACGTCTGGCTCGCGTCAGACGGTCGTGACCGGCGAGGCCGTGCGCGGCGCCGCCTTCCTGTTGCGCGATGCCATGGTTGGCATCGAGGCCGGCAAGCCTGCGCCCGATGCTCCCGTGAGCGCGCATGGCGACGGCGTCAAGATCGAGTACGATGACGGTCGCGCCTATCAGCTGCGCACGCAGGAACTCGTCGCCGGTCAGGGCATGCATCCCCAGGATCCCGCGGCCGCCATCAAGGCGCTCGAGGGATGCGAGTTTGGCTACGTGTACCTGGAGCCGACCGACAAGCTGGGCGCCGACGTTCCCAATCCCAAGAGCCACATCTGCTACGGCTTTGCCACGCACGTGGTCATTCTGGATGATGACGGTCGCGTGAGCGAGGTCTATGCCGCGCACGATTCCGGCAAGGTGGTCAATCCCATCTCCATCCAGGGTCAGATCGAAGGCGGCGTGCTCATGGGTATGGGCTATGCGCTTACCGAGGATTGGCCGCTTAAGGACTGCGTGCCCCAGGCCAGGTACGGCACGCTCGGGCTGTTCCGTGCGCCCGAGATTCCGGATATCCACGCCATTTACGTGGAGAAGGACGAGCTGCTGCCCGTGGCATACGGCGGCAAGGGCATCGGCGAGATTGCCACGATCCCCACGGCGCCCGCCGTGCAGAACGCCTACCGCGCATTTGACGGCAAGCTGCGTCCGGATCTGCCCATGGTGGATACGCCGTACAGCCGCGCCCGTCACCGCGGGTAGGGTAGGACGCGCACGGCCATTGCTGACGGGCTGTTCGCGCTCAGCATCAACTGCATATGCTGCACCTTTGGCCCCAGCTCCATCGCGAGCCGGGGCCTTTTGTTATGCCGCGCCTGCTGCTAGTGGAAAGCGCATCCCATTTCTTGGCTTCGGAATGGGATGCGCTTTCCGGATCGGCCCTCAAGCGGAAACTGCATCCCGGAATGCGCGCTCAGAGCGGGATGCGATTTCCAGTTGAAGGCTCAAGCGGAAAGTTCATCCCGGAATATGGCTCCAGGCTGGGACGCACTTTCCAGTTGAAGCCTCAAGTGGAAGCTGTGTCCCGGAATGCGCGCCCGGAATGGGATGCGCTTTCCGGATTGGTCCTCAACCGGAAACTGCGTCCCGGAATTTCGCTTCAGAGTGGGATGCCGTTTCCGGCTGAACCCTCAGGCGGAAAGTACATCCCAGAATTGACGCTCAGAGTGGGACACGGTTTCCGGATAGAACCTCAGCGGAAACTGCGTCCCAGTTTGAGCGTCTATTCCGGGATGCAGTTTCCGCTGAAGGACTCAACCGGAAAGCCTGTCCCGTTCCGAGACCGGATTCCGGGATGCACTTTCCGGTAGGCCCGCCATCCGGAAAGTGCATCCCGTTTTGAGCGTCCAGACTGGGACGCGCTTTCCGTTGGCGTGGCCGTTGGGAAAATGCGGCCCAGATAGGGGAGATACGATCCGGCGATGCGCGGCCTAGCAGCTCCTACAGCTCCACGTCGTTGAGCCATGTCGGCAGCGCGGTCTGCCGGATGCCTGCCGTCTGCAGCTTTTTGGCGAGCACTCCTGCCGAGCGGACCTCGTTCATGGTAAAGCGGATGAGCGGATGGCCGTAGAGCGATAGGTGCGCCTCGCGCTGTCGTTCGACAACGAGCGCCTCGGCGGTGGTGCGTCCGGCCAGCATGGTCTGGTCGGTATATTTGATGAGCCCGTCGAGTTCGCCCAGCGTAAGTTCCCGCGCCTGGCGCTCCCAGGCAAAATCTGTTCGCATGCTCTTGGTCGAATCGAAGGGGTCCGTCAGCTCGTATTGAAGTTGGTCGGGTGCGAAGCCCGTTTCGATCATGGTAGCGCGGGCGACCGATTCCCCACCGCTCTCGGCGCGGACGTCGGCATATCGAAGCGTTGTGAGGGCCGTACGAATCGCGCGACCATTGCGGGCGGTCGCTCGTTGCTCGACGGCCTCCATCAACTGCTCTCGCGTAAGGCCGAGCTTTGAGATCGCCGAATCGGCAATGGGCATGCCGTCGGCAAAACCAGTTTGCAGCAGGCAATCTGTGACCGTTCGGATGGGCGGCGTTACCGATATGCCGGCTCTGCGTATTGCTCCGGCCGGCTCAATCTGGTGCCGCTGAATATGCGCGCCCGGGCGAGCCGACGGCTTTGTCGAGCTGCAGGCATGCACGACATTCAGGTGTCGCCACGAGACCTCGAGCCCCAGCAGGCAAGCTGCCGAAAACGAGCAGAAGGTCCAATCAGGGTGGATGATCGCAAGGGCGCGAATAATCTCGCAATGACGCTGCGCCCGGTTGAGCTCATCCCAGCGCATTTTGCGCGCGAACAGTCCCGGCATGGGGGAAACGACCATGTCGCCGATGCGCCGAAGGAGCGCTTTTCGGATCGCCGCGTTTGGGGGAATCAGGCAGCGCCCCTCCTGCTCGGCTTGGTTTAACAGCTGGTCGATGAGTTGATCATTGCAATGGGTCATGGGCTACCGCCTCCTTTTTGGGGTGGCAAAAACGTATCAGCCGGAACTTGCCGCTCAACTGACCAAAAGCTGACTAAAATCTAACCATGCAGGTAGATGGCCTTTTTTCGGCGACATTTTTACATCCGAATCGGTGGGCGGTAATCGGCACCCGTGAATGGTAGCTAGTTATGAAGCTTTGGTAAGTTTCGGGACGTGTACTTTTTCGAAAAAGAGCATTCTATCTGCTGTTTTGTGTTTCTGGATCGCATATTTGAAGGCATGTGATACGGGCGGCGGATCGTCGTCTGTGTCGGCGGAAACTGTGACCCGGAATTGCCGCTCGGAATGGGATGCGCTTTCCGGATCAGCCCTCAACCGGAAACTGCGTCCCAGATTTCGGCCCCAGAGTGGGATCCGCTTTCCGGATCGGGCCTCAAGCGGAAACTGCATCCCAGAATGAGCTCTCGGAGTGGGATGAACTTTCCCAGCGGTGCTTCTACCGGAAACTGCGTCCCGATTCGACGCTCAGAATGGGATGCATTTTCCGGCAGAAGCTTCAGCGGAAAGTGCATCTCAGAATTCAGGCTCAGAGCGGGACGCGCTTTCCGGATGGCATGGGACTGCGGAAACTACGGCCCAGTTTTTGGCTCCAGAACGGGATACATTTTCCAGAACGGTCCACGTGCGGTGGTATATCGCCCCTTTTCGTACGCCGCTTGGCGAATTATGTTATAGCTATCTATATTATAGAAAAGTATAATATAGATAGCTATAACATAGAGGATAGAAGGCGCGCGCATGTTTATCGGCAGAACAACGGAAATGGCCGAGCTCAATCGGCTCTACAGTTCGGATTCATTCGAAATGCCCGTAATCTACGGGCGCCGTCGCGTGGGCAAGACGCGCCTTATCACGGAGTTTATTCAGGGCAAGCACGCCATTTACTTTCAGGCGCGCCGCACCAATGCGGAGGCGAACTTGCAGTACTTGAGCCAAGCGATGCTTGCCAGTCAGACGGGCGCGGCAAGTGTGGCGTTTAGAAGCTTTGACGAGGCGTTCGATGCACTTGCCGCCATGTCGCGCGACAGCCGTTTGGTCGTTGTAATCGACGAGTATCCTTACCTGGCTCAGTCGTGCCCCGAGGTCAGCTCTTTGCTGCAGGAAAAAATCGACCATTTGTACAAAGAAACCAAGCTCATGCTTATCCTGTGCGGGTCATCGCTTTCATTTATGGAAGAGCAAGTGCTAGGCTACGAGAGTCCGCTCTACGGCAGGCGAACGGCGCAGTTTAAAATCATGCCGCTCAACTTTTTGACGACGCTTGGCCTGTGGCACAGGATGGATTACGAGGATGCAGCAGTTTGCTACGGCATGACGGGCGGTATTCCCGCGTATGTTGAAAAAGTTGACCCGTCGGTATCGCTCAAAGATAACATCAAGCGTTTGTTCCTCAATCCTTCGGGCTATCTCTTCGAAGAGCCGAGTAACTTGCTGCTGCAGGAGTGCCGCAACCCCGAGCAATACGATGCCATTGTGCAGGCGATCGCCCAAGGCCGCTCGAAGCTCTCGGAGATTGCCGGCGCCGCGGGGATTCCTGCGAGTAACGTTAAAATGTACGTTGATAAGCTGATATCGCTCGGCATCGTCGAGCGCGAGTTGCCGCTCAACGAGACGAGCAACAAACGGGCCGTGTATCAACTGTGCGATCAGATGTTTAGGTTCTGGTACCGGTTTGTGCCGCAGAACATCGGGCTCATTCAAAACAGCATGGCCGAGATGGCATACGCGCGCATCGAGCCGCATCTGTCCGACTATATGGGCGTGGTATTTGAGCTCATTTGCAAGCAGTACGTGTACGAACTTGCGCGCGCGGGCCAGCTCGATGTGATTCCGGCGACGGTGGGCCGTTGGTGGGGAACGGACAATCGGACGCGTACGCAGGAAGAGATCGATTTGATTGTCGACGACGGAGAAGGCGCGGCGCTCTTTGCGGAGTGCAAATGGCGTAACGAACCGGTAGGCGGGGATGTTCTGGAAAAGCTCGTGTACCGAAGCGAGCTCTTTAGGCGGCAGCATAAAAGCTACGTGATCTTCTCGAAGGGTGGCTTTACGCAAGGATGTCAGGAAGCCGCGGCGAGCAGGGGAGATACCAAGCTGATTTCGTTTGCCGAGATGTGCGAGCGGAGATAACCAAGCGCTCTGATGTGATGCTCGGAATGGGATGCGCTTTCCCTTTGCGGCCTTTGGCGGAAAGCGCGTCCCAGATTATGGCTTCAGAGTGGGATGGCTTTTCCGGATTGGCCCCTCGCGGAAACTGCGTCCCGGTATCGAGCCTCAGAATGGGACGCGCTTTCCGGATCGCCCTTCAAGCGGAAACCGCATCCAGATTTCGGCTCCAAACCGGGATACGCTTTCTCGGCGGCGTCTCTGGCGGAAATTGCACCCCGGAATGAGCGCTCAGAGTGGAATATGCTTTCCTAACGAAGCCGCATGCGGAAACTGCGTCCCGGATTCGATGCTCAGGACGGGATGCCGTTTCCGATAGAGGCATGGGGTGGAAAGCCTCCCATTTCTAATGTTTAAGGAATGGGAGGCAGCTCATCGCGAGTTGGGCCTTTTGTTTGGAGCGGAGGCAGCATCCCGGAATTCGGGCAATCCGGTGATCAGGGGTTGAGCGAGCGTCGCGCTAAGGATGCCAAGCGTAAAACCTTCAATGGGTTGATTTCCGATCTCAACCGAACATATTGAGCGAATAGGCCGTTCCCGCAGTTAGCCGAACGCCCCCGCGGCCC
>NZ_JBDGAY010000026.1:0-30496 GCF_040910245.1 Collinsella aerofaciens | reverse complement strand
TTTTTACCTACGGCAAGCACCTGGTCAAATCGACGTTCCGCTATCATCGCTTTGCCGCATATGACATGTTTATGACCATCGCTCCGGGCATGCTGCTGTCCCTGATCTCCATGCTCGCCAACGCGACCTTCCTCATCGTGGGCGGGCTTTCGCACGGCTTCTTGGCCACCGAGGTCGAGATGCAAGCTTGTGCCGCTTCGCTCATCATGACCTTCGCGATGATGTACCAGACCTTCTTTATCCTGGCACTGCTCACGACCATCTTTGAGTACAAGCATATTCACTGCGCGCAAAAGTGGCGTTTGGTGACCAACCTGTTTACCTTCCCGATCTTTATGTTCAGCTATATCCCCATCACGGTGGCGGCCCTGTTCCTAAAGGTCGACTGGGTCCCGACGCAGCACGCCGTCAACGTTACCCTCGACGAGGTCATGCAAGGCGCCAAATAACCACCACCAAAACCACCACAAAGGGGACAGGCACCTTTGTGGTGGTTTTTGCTTTCGAGTAGCTGCCCAAGGAGGTGCACGATGCCCTACATCCCATTTTGGATTTGCATCTTTGCCGGTGCGTTGGTTGATGCCCGTGAGCGACGGTTTCCCAATGAGCTTGCCGGCGTGTGTGCGGTGGCGGCGTTGGCAGGCGTCTGGCTCGACAAGGGCGTTACCACGGCGCTTGACCACGCCGGTCTTGCGGTCATCGTCTACCTTGCCCTTGTGCTCACTGAGTCGCTCTGGCGGCGCCTTCGCCACGCCCCCGGCATCGGCATGGGGGACGTCAAGGCGCTCTTCGCGCTTTGCACGCTTGACCCTCTGGGCGGCATCGTGGCATTTGCCGTCGCGCTCCTGGTCCTTGCCCTCTCCTGCCTCTTCACAAAATCGCGCTCCCTGCCATTGCTCCCGTTTTTGGTGCCGATTTTTGCCATAATCGAGGTCGTGGGCTGCACATTGTAACCGATTGCGCATCCTTCTTAAGGAGCATGCCATGGCAACTAATCAAGAAACGGCCGTCATTAAGGCGCGCATGGACCGGATTCCGTCGGCGTTGTCGCCCGAGCTTGTCGAGCGCATTTCCGCCGATCGTGCTTCGGGTTCTGTCAACCCGTATCGTTGCAACGACAACCAGGTCATTCGTCGTATTGATCGCGCTGCCGACAAAGGCACGCTTATGCGACCGGCATTTATGCGCGATACCGAAAAGATTCTTCATCTTCCGGTGTACGCCCGTTATGCAGGCAAAACGCAGGTTTTTAGCTTCCGTAGCAATGATGATCTGTCGCGCCGCGGTTTGCATGTGCAGCTTGTCTCGCGTATCGCACGCGATATCGGTCGCGCCCTGGGGCTCAACTGCGATCTGATCGAGGCGATTGGCTTAGGCCACGACTTGGGCCACACGCCCTTCGGCCATGCCGGTGAGCGATTCCTCAACGATATCTATCACGAGCGTACCGGCCGCTTCTTTTTTCATAACGTGCAGTCGGTTCGCGTGCTCGATGCGCTGTACGGTCGTAACGTGTCGCTCCAGACGCTCGACGGCGTCTTGTGCCATAACGGCGAGTACGAGCAACGCGTGTTTGAGCTTTCGGACATGGGTTCCTTTGACCAGTTCGACCGAACCGTCGAGGAATGCATTGCCAAGGGCTATAGCGCAATTGAGCACCTGCGTCCCATGACGCTCGAAGGCTGCGTGGTCCGCATCTCGGATATCCTTGCCTACGTTGGGCGCGATCGCCAAGACGCCATTGCGGCGGGCCTACTGGCACCCGATGCTTTTGACGATGGCTTGGGTGGGGCATACAACAGCTGGATCCTTACGCATGCCTCCATCGATATCGTTGAGCACAGCTATGGCAAGCCGCGCATCGAGATGAGCGAGGACCTGTTTGAGGAGATCCGCCGAGCCAAGCGCGAGAACTACGTAAAGATCTATAGCAAGGGCGGCATCGAAGGCGACTCCGAAGCGGAGCTGCGCGAGGCGTTCGAAAAGCTCTACGACCGTTGCCTGCAGGATATAAACGAAGGCGACGAGTTCTCGTACATCTTTAAGCATCATATTTCGCGCATTGAACAGCAGCTTTCCTACTACGATCGCACCTATGCCTGGCAGGACGATAAGGATCAGACCGTAGTGGATTACATTTCGAGCATGACGGACGGCTATTTCTGTGAGCTCACGAGCAAGTTGTTCCCGGGATTAAAGTTTCCGCACCGTACCTATATTAACGAACGGTAGTTCGTATATATTCGGTATACTGTTAGAGGAAAACGTTTTTGATTGATGCACGGGATGGCTATGGACGACCTTTTTTCTGCTTCGACGCGCGAGCGTTCCTTTCAGAATGCGCCGCTCGCGGTGCGCATGCGCCCCAATTCGCTCGACGAGTACGTGGGTCAGCAAAAGGCCGTCGGTAAGGGCTCGTGGCTGCGCGCCGCGATTGAGCATGACGTTCTGTCGAGTGTGATTCTGTATGGGCCGGCCGGTACGGGCAAGACGACGCTGGCGCATATCATCGCCAACCATACCAAGAGCGAGTTTGTTGAGGTCAGCGCCGTGACGGGTACCGTGAAGGACCTGCGTCGCGTGATTGACGAGGCCAAGACGCGCTTGAATACGTACGACCGACGCACCATTCTATTTATCGACGAGATCCACCGCTTCTCCAAGTCGCAGCAGGATGCGCTTTTGCATGCGGTTGAGAACCGCACCGTCATTATGATTGGCGCTACGACGGAGAATCCGTACTTCGAGGTCAACTCGGCGTTGCTCTCGCGTGGTCGCGTGGTGGAGCTTGAGCACTTAAAGGACGAGGATATTGCGACGCTCATCGAGCGTGCACTCGAGGCGCCGCAGGGTCTGAACGGCAAGTTCTCGGCCGATGAGGATACGGTTAAGACCATCTGCACGCTGGCCGCGGGTGATGCTCGCTCGGCGCTCACGACGCTCGAGCTTGCAAGCGAGATTGCCGTAACGCGTCCCGATACCGAGGGAACGCCAGCGCCGGCGGCGGGGGAGCGCTATCCCATCACCGTGGATGACGTTAAGATTGCCAACCCGCGTCGTGGCTTTTCGTACGACAAAAACGGTGACATGCACTATGACATTATCAGTGCGTTCATCAAGTCTATGCGCGGAAGCGACCCCGATGCCACCATTTATTGGCTCGCGCGCATGATCGATGCAGGAGAGGATCCCAAGTTTATTGCTCGCCGCATTATGATCCACGCTTCCGAGGACGTCGGAAACGCCGATCCGCAGGCGCTTTTGGTGGCGCATGCCGCGTTTAAGTCTGCCGAGGTCATTGGCTATCCCGAATGCCGCATTAACCTGGCTCAGGCTGCGCTCTATGTTTGCCTGGCGCCTAAATCTAACGCGTGTGAGGCTTCGATCGATGCGGCGCTGGCAGATATCCATTCAAGTGGGCTGCGCGAGGTGCCGAGTTATCTGCGCGATCGCCATCGTCCGGGCAGCGATGAGTACGGTGTGTACAAGTATCCGCACGATTATCCCGAAGGCTGGGTCGATCAGTGCTATTTGCCCGAAGGCCTGGAGCGCGGTGCGTTTTGGCAGCCTGCCGGTCGCGGTTGGGAAGAGTGGCGTGTGGAGCAAAGCGAACGCGACCGTAGCGGCAACGCTCCCAAGTAGGTCATTGGCGCCTCGCGCATTCCCTTTGGGTAACTTTCCCCTTCTTTGGGGTACCATGAACAACGTCTGTATTTCGATTCCTTCGGAGGCTTGTATGAGTCCCATTCAAATCGCTCTGCTGCTGCTCGCCGTTGCCGGCGTGTGGGCCGTCGTTGAGCTTGCACTCACCCTGCGCAAGACCCGCACCGTCGTCGATTCGCTCGACAAGACGGTGAGCGACCTTAACAACACGCTCGCCGAGGCACAACCCGTGGTGGCAAAGCTCGATGGCGCTGTCGATGAGCTCACCCCCGCGCTGGCACAGGTTGAGCCCCTACTCAAGTCGAGCAAGACCGCCGTCGACGCCCTGACGTCCAACCTCGTTGAGGTTGAGGCGGTCGTTCGCGACATCTCTGAGGTCACGGGCGCCATGGCCGAGGCCAGCAATGCCGTATCGAACGTGACCGACTCTGCCGCCGGCGCCGTGCAGAAGCTCTTCAATAAGGTGAAGGCTCCTGCAGCCGACGCCGATCGAAAGCTCGCCGCTGCTGCCGCCGAGGCCGAGCAGCCTACCGAGCGCGTTCTGATTGGTGAGGCTGAGGACGAGGCCGCCGATGGTGCGGATGTGGCTCAGAAGCCCGCTACCAAGCCCGCTCAGTATTACACCTATACGCCCACCGAGACCTCCGAGGAGTCCTGCGATGAGTAGCGAAGCAACCTGCCCCATCACGCTGACTGTTGCCGGAGACCCGCGTCTGGCGCGCCTTGTGCGCATGACGGCCGCTAACGTCGGCGCCTTGTGCTCTATGTCCGTCGATCGCATCGAGGATATCCGTATGGCTGCCGAGGAAGCCTTCATCTTTGGCTGCACGGCCATTGATTCCGACGATATCTCGATCAAATTCGATGTCGACGAATCGCATGTGGGCATGACCTTTACCTTTGGCGACCAGGCGACTGTCGATGAGGATGACCAGGCTGCCGTGTATGCCGAGCTCATTCTTGCAAGCGTGTGCGATTCCTACGAAAAGACTACGGCGCCCCTAACGCTTTCCCTCGACCTCAAGGCGGATATCTAATATGACCGAACGTTCCCGGAGCGGCAAGACCGCTTGGGACAAGGAGAAAACCCGCGAGCTGTTTCGTCGCTATAAAGAGACCGGTGATCCGGACGCACGCGAGCAGCTCGTCATGTCCCATATGAACCTGGTAAGGTTTCTTGCCAACAAATTTAAGAACCGCGGCGAGCCACTCGATGACCTTTTGCAGGTCGGCTATCTGGGCTTGCTCAAGGCAATCGATCGCTTTGACCCTGAGCGCGGGCTCGAGTTTACGACGTTTGCCACACCCACCATCCTGGGCGAGATTAAGCGCCACTTCCGCGACAAGGGCTGGAGTGTGCGCGTGCCGCGTCGTCTGCAGGAGCTCTCTGCCAAGGTTAATCAGGCCACCGACAAGCTCACCAACGAGCTTCAACGTTCGCCCAAGGTTGAGGAAATCGCCGATTACCTGGGCGTGACCGTCGACGAGGTGCTCGAAGCCATGGAATCGTCCTCGGCCTACACCTCGGTGCCCATTGAGGCCCCCGGTGCGTCCGATTCTGACGATGCGCCTTCGATTCTCGATCGCTACGCCGACGACGACAACGAGCTCGACTTTACCGATGATCGCCTGGTAATCGAGGAAGCCATCCGCGATTTCTCGCCGCGCGAGCGCGAGGTAATCGAGCTGCGCTTTGTGAAGGGCATGACCCAGATCGAGATTGCCAAGAAGCTGGGCATCTCGCAGGTACAGGTCTCGCGTCTGCTGCGTCGTACCCTTAAGAAGATTCAGGACAAGATCGACCCCGACGGAGTGATGGTTCGTTCATGAATGAGCACCCCCAACAAACCGACCGAACGCTGCGCGATACCCGTATTCTGACGTTGCGCATTTGGGGCGTCGTCGGCTGCATTGTCATCGCCGCCGTCATCTTTAACCTTATGGGCATCCTGGCGCCGGTCATCGAGTTTCTCGCTGTCGGTTCCATCATCGCTTTTGTGATGTCGCCGATCACCAATTGGCTTGAGCACCATGGCGTGAATCGCGGCATCGGTTCGCTTGTTGCGCTTATTGTGGTCGTTGCCGTGCTCGTCGGCGTCGTTTGCATCTTGTCGCCGATTCTCTTTGGTCAGATCATGGAAGTCCTGAGCCGCCTGCCCGAGCAGCTTCGTGTTGCTGGTGGCGACCTCAACGAGATGATCTCGCATGCCAAGACGCTCAATAACACGCCTCTCAAGGAGTATCTGGACGATAACCTTTCTTCGCTCGTTACGGTGGCGTCCAAGTATGTCTCGCAAATCGCTGCCGAGCTCGGTCGCGGTGTATTCCCGCTCATTACCAATACGGCCTCGCAGCTGTTCGTCATCTTCCTGGGCTTGGTGCTTGCCTATTGGTTGGCCTGCGACTATCCCCGCATGCACCACGAGGTCTGCACCATCATTGGTCAGGAAAAGGAGACCTCGTACCGTTTTATGGTCGCGATTCTTTCGCGCTCGGTCGGCGGCTACATGCGTGGCATGGTCGTAACGTCGATCTGCGGTGGCATCCTCGCCTTTATCGGCTTTACGATTATCGGGCATCCGTATGCGGCACTCATGGCCATCTTTACCGGTATCATGCACTTGGTCCCAGTTGTCGGTCCCTGGGTGAGCGCGGCCATCGCCACGGTGCTCGGCTTTATGTTCAGCCCCATGCTGGCGTTATGGACCTTGATCGTGACTATGGTGGCACAAAATGTCACCGACAACGTCATTTCGCCTAAGGTCATGCAGAGCTCGGTCCAGGTGCATCCCATCATGAGCCTGACGGCCCTCGTTATTGGTTCGGCACTCATGGGCCCCATCGGCATGGTCATCGCCATCCCGTTGTGCGCGGCCCTCAAGGGCATTTTCGTCTACTACTTTGAGAACGAGACCGGCCGCCAGCTTGTGGCATACGATGGCGCCGTGTTTAAGGGCACGCCGTATCGCGATGCCGAGGGTAACCCTGTTGCCGCCTACGATGCGCTTGGGGACGATACGTTCATTTATGAGTCCGAGCTCATCGGCAACGAGACCGCGCCCGAGGCCCAGGCTATGCCCAAGCCCGAGCTCGATAATCCTTGGATTAAGCTCTCGGGTCTTCAGCCCGACGCGACGGGCTTTTTCAAGAACCCTTTCGCCAAGGATGACGATTCCAATACGGACGACGACACCAAAACCGGCATCGACGGCTCCATGGATGATTCGGATTCCAAATAAGCTCCGTTAACGTTTCTTGATATTGTAAAAGACAAGAAACACGAGCAAAGCGACTGATAAGGGGCCGGCTACATAGAAATAGAGAATGTCAATTGCGCGTAGAGGGCAATAAGCGTTGTCGCCGGATGTCACTGCATACAGTACGTAGCCAAATGCTGGTTGGTTTGCGTACCATTGGGAGAAGGCCAAGAGCGCTAAAAGTACTACTACCAGAAGTGCATTCAGGATAAATCGTTTGCTTTTCATCGATCGCTCCTTCCGGGTGAACTTTATTATGTAATTCTACAGCAGCCATTTGTTATTTTAAGAATTTGACTGTCCTAAATAACATGCACTTTCGCTGGAGGGTCGCTGTTTGGCGGCCCTCTTTTTTGCACAGTCGCGGTGGGATGGTAATATCGTTACGTTTGAACTGTTTCGATGTGAAACCGAGGAGATTCCCTCTATGAGTGCTGACTACCCGTCAATGACTACGGCCGAGATTCGCTCTAAGTTCCTCAACTTCTTTGAGGAGCGCGGTCTTAAGCTCTATCCTTCTTCGTCCCTCGTCCCCGACGATCCTTCGCTGCTGCTTGCCAACGCCGGCATGAACCAGTTTAAGGAGTACTACCAGGGTAAGAAGACCATGAAGGAGATCGGCGCGATCTCCTGCCAGAAATGCGTCCGCACCAACGACATCGACTGCATCGGCGAGGACGGCCGTCACCTGTCCTTCTTCGAGATGCTCGGCGACTTCTCCTTTGGCGGCGTCTCCAAGCAGCAGGCCTGCGCTTGGGCCTTTGAGCTCATCACCAAGGAGTTCAAGCTGCCGCTCGACCGCCTGTACTTCACCGTCTTTACCGAGGACGACGAGACCCACGACGTGTGGCGCTCCCTGGGCGTTGCCGAGGATCACATTTCGCGTCTGGGCGAGGACGACAACTTCTGGGCCGCTGGCCCCACCGGCCCCTGCGGTCCGTGCTCCGAGATCTACTTTGACATGGGCGAGGAGGTTGGTTGCGGTAGTCCCGACTGCAAGCCCGGCTGCGACTGCGACCGCTTCCTTGAGTTCTGGAACCTCGTGTTTACCCAGTACGATCGCCAGGAGGACGGCTCCATGCCGGAGCTGCCGCACCGCAACCTCGATACGGGCATGGGTCTGGAGCGCATGGCCGCTATCATGCAGCACAAGACCGCTAACTACGACGGCGATTTAATGCAGCACCTCATCAAACTCGGTGAGGAAATCAGCGGCAAGACCTATGACGCCGACGATTACTCCGGCGCCAGCCGCTCCCTGCGCATCATCGCCGACCACTCCCGCGCCGTTGACTTTATGATCTCGGACGGCATCCTGCCCGGTAACGAGGGTCGCGAGTACGTCCTTCGCCGCCTGCTCCGTCGTGCCGTGTTCCACGGCCGCCTGCTGGGCATCGAGGGCGCTTTCCTGACCAAGTTTATCGACGAAGTCAACGCTCAGATGGGCGAGGCCTATCCCGAGCTGCTCAAGAACGTCGCGCTCGTCAAGGGCATCGTCGCCTCCGAGGAGGAGCGTTTCTCCACGACGCTCGACAACGGCCGCGTTTACCTGGATGAGGCCCTGGCCGCGCTCGCCGAGGGCGCTGTGCTTCCGGGCGACGTTGCCTTTAAGCTACACGACACCTTTGGTTTCCCCATCGACCTGACCGTCGAGATCGCCGGCGCTGCCGGCCACGACGTCGACATGGACGGCTTTACCGCCTGCATGGAGGACCAGAAGGCCCGCGCCCGTGCCAACGCCAAGGGCGATGCCTGGGGTAGCTTCAACGACGTGTGGGTCGAGCTTTCCGACAAGGTTGCCGCGACCGAGTTCGACGGCTATGACAACGACGTCATCGAGGGCGCCAAGGTTGTTGCCATCGTGCGCAACGGCGAGTCCGTTGAGTCCGCTGCCGCCGGCGAGGACGTCGAGGTCGTGCTCGACCGCACCCCGTTCTATGCCGAGATGGGTGGCCAGCAGGGTGACGCCGGTGAGCTTTCCGCCGAGGGCGTTGCGCTGACTGTTGCCGACACCAAGAACCACAACGGCCTGTATGCCCATGTCGCGCACGTTGCCGAGGGCACGTTGACCGTCGGTGCTACCGTGACTGCCGCGCTCGACGCCGAGCGCCGTGGTTTCCTGCGCCGCAACCACACCGCCACCCACCTGCTCGACGCCGCGCTTAAGCAGGTCCTGGGTGAGCACGTCTCCCAGGCCGGCTCGCTGGTGACGCCCGAGCACCTGCGCTTTGACTTCACGCACTTCGAGGCCCTGTCTTCCGAGCAGCTCAAGGCTGTCGAGGACCTGGTCAACCAGCAGATCTTCGCTTCCAAGCCGGTCGTGACCCGTGTTATGGGCATCGACGAGGCCAAGGCCGCCGGTGCTGTCGCACTGTTTGGCGAGAAGTACGGCGACGTCGTCCGCGTCGTCTCCGTGGGCGCCGAGGACCAGCCGTTCTCCCGCGAGCTCTGCGGTGGTACGCATGCCGCCAACACCGCCGAGATCGGTCTGTTCAAGATCATCTCCGAATCCTCCACGGGCTCGAATGTCCGCCGTATCGAGGCCGTGACCTCCAAGGGCGCTCTCGATTACATGGCCGACCGCCTGGCACTCGTTGACGCCGCTGCCGCTGCGCTCAAGTGCCGCGTCGACGAGGTTTCTGCCCGCGTGGAGAACCTGCAGGCCGAGCTGCGCGAGACGTCTAACAAGCTCAAGAAGGCGCTGACCGGTGGCTCCTCCGACGCTATCTCCAGTGCCATCGACGGCGCTGTCGAGCTGAACGGCTACAAGCTCGTCGTCGCTGAGCTCCAGGGCCTTGAGGCTGCCGACCTGCGCAACGTTTGGGACACCGTGCACCAGAAGGTCGCCGGCCCCGTCGCCTGCGTTGTTGCCAGCGTGACCGAGAAGGGCACCCCGGCTCTGCTCGCCGCCGGCTCCGATGACGCCGTGAAGGCCGGTTTCCACGCCGGTAACGTGATCAAGCAGATTGCGGGCCTGGTCGACGGTCGCGGTGGCGGTCGTCCCAACATGGCCCAGGCCGGTGGCAAGAACGCCGCCGGTATCGCCGATGCCCTCGCGGCCGCTAAGACCGCGCTCGGCGCCTAAGAACCTAAGTAGTCGCTGTGGTCGCGCTCGCACTGGACATAGGGGAGACCAGGATTGGCATTGCCGTCTCGAGCCGTGATGGCAAGATGGCAATGCCTGTCAAGGTGCTTCCGGCTGCCGAGGTCACCGGTATGTCAAAGACGTTTCGCTACCTGGTCGAGGACTATGAGCCCGATATCCTGGTAAGCGGACGTCCTTTGACCATGGCCGGTGAACCCGGCCCCCAGGCCGAGCGCGTCGCCGCCGTGGCCCAAAAGATTGCCGACGAGCTCGACCTTCCGCTGGAGTTTGAGGACGAGCGTCTGTCCTCGCAGGAGGCCAAGCGAATCCTGCGAGAGCAGGGGCTCAACGAAAAGCAGATGAGGGGCAAGATCGACATGATCGCCGCCAGCCTGTTCTTGCAGACGTGGCTCGATCGCAAAAACGAGGAGGTTTCGCATGTCTAGCGCTTTCGATCCGCGCCAGCCGAATCGTACACGGCAGCCCGCGCCGCGCCCTGCTCAGGCTGGCCAGCGCCCGGCGCAGCCGATGCAGCGTTCGGCTCAGCCTACTCAGCGTGCTGCTCAACAGCCCGCCGCTCGTCCCGCGCAGCCCGCTGGCGGCGCTCGTTTTAAGCAACAGGTTCCTGCCCAGCGCACGCAGGGGCAGGCCCCGCAATCACGCTCCCACGCACATCATGCTCATGGCTCGCACGGCGTTGCTCCAGCCACGCGTTCGAGCTGTAACACGCACGCCCGCCGTGGTGCCCAAAAGAAAAGCTCCCCGGTGCCTTTGATTGTCGGTGGCGTCGCCGCCGTGCTTGCGCTTGTCGCGATCGTTTTCTTTGTCGTGCCGGCCGTTAAGGGCTTCTTTGGCGGTGAGGATGCGAAAGTCGTTGCAGGCCAGCAGGTTACTATCACGATTCCCGATGGTGCCTCGGGTGACAGCATCGCTTCGATTCTCTCTGAGAACCATATCGTCGAAAATCCCAAGGATTATTACGCGGCGGTCAAAAAGCTCAACGCGGATATGTCGCTTAAGCCGGGTAAGTATTCGTTTACCACGCTTATGGACGCGACCAAGGTCGTTCAGCAGCTCATGGAAGGCCCCAATGCGGGCTCCGATGCGCTGACTATCCCTGAGGGCCTGACGGTTGATCAGGTCGCCGACCGCGTGGCCAAGGCATACGGCAGTATCTCGAAGGAAGACTTCCTCAATCAGGCAAAGGCGTCCAACTATGTGAAGGACTATAGCTTCCTTGAGGGCGCCGCGAACGATTCGCTCGAGGGTTTCCTGTTCCCCAAGACGTATTCGTTGGGCAAGGACCCAAGCGCCGATGATGTGATTCGCGCCATGCTTGACCAGTTCAACGCTGAGTATAAGTCGCTTGACTTTGCCAGCTGCGAGGCCAAGATCAAGGAGCGCTATGGCGTGGAGATGTCCGATTACGACATCGTTAACCTTGCCTCGATTGTCGAGCGCGAGGGTCTCAACGCCGATCAGCGCGCGCATGTGGCATCGGTTTTCTATAACCGTCTGGCGGGCAAGCTCGATGGCCTGCGTTACCTCAATAGCGATGCGACCATGATGTATGTCACCGGCGGCGAGGTTACCGCCGACGACCTGCAGAGCGATAGCCCGTATAACACCTATAAGCATGAGGGCCTGCCGCCCACGCCCATCTGCTCTCCGTCGCTCGAGGCGCTCAAGGCTACCCTTGAGCCGACCGACTCCGATGACCTGTATTTCTACATCACACAGGACGAGGAATATTTCTCGAAGACCTACGAAGAGCACCAACAGTCTTGGAATTGATCATGAGGATTTTTAGCCCCAAACGATATGTTGCCTCGGTCGATCGCATCGACCTCGATACCCTCTGGGCCGACGGCAAGCGCGCCATTCTGCTCGACCGCGACAACACCCTGGTGCCGCGTGATACCGAGCAGGTTCCCGCTGCGGTCTCCGCCTGGCTCGAGGCCGCCCATGCCAAGGGCTTTAAGCTGTGCATGGTGTCCAACAACTGGCATCGCGACCAGGTCATGGCGTCGGCTCGTGAGTTGGGGCTCGAGGCCATCAGTCATGCCATGAAGCCGGCGCCATTTGCCCTCAAAGCGGGCCTTAAGCGTCTGGGCGCCACGGCCGACGAGGCCGTGCTGATCGGTGACCAGCTGTACACCGACGTATGGAGCGGAAACTTTGCCGGCGTTGACACTATTCTGGTCAAGCCGCAGGCAACCCAGGACCTGTGGTACACGCAGATCTTCCGTATCTTTGAGCGCCGGGCCCTGCGCGACCTTCCCTGCGAGGAATAGGTTTCGCCATGTCTCAGCACATCAAACACGGCTGCGACCATATCTTCTTTATCGGCTTTTTGGGCGCGGGCAAGTCGACGCTTGCGCGCAATGTAGGCACTATGTTCAAGCGTCGATTCATCGATACCGATCGTTTGGTTGTGCGTCGATGCGGCAAGTCGGTGACCGAGATATTTAAGACCGAGGGTGAGGATCGTTTTCGCGAGCTCGAGACCTCGGCACTCCGTTCGCTTCAGAGCGAGCGCAGCCTGCTGGTATCGTGCGGGGGTGGCATCGTCGAGACGCCGGTGAACATTGAGCTGATGCACGAGATGGGTACATGCGTGTACCTCGAAGGCGACTTTGAGGACTCGTTGCGCCAGATTCGCCGCTCCGATACCCGGCCCGATTTCCGCTCGCCCGAGCATGCTGCGCGCCTGTTTGAGCATCGCCGTCCGCTGTATCGCCAGGCCGCCGATATTACCCTTGATATTCGCAACAAGTCCTTCGAGGACGTTTCCTACCTTTGTGCCGAGATGCTTTTGGAGCGTGGGCTGCTATGATTCGCCGTCAACTTATCAATTTCCAAAACCGCAGTGTCGATGTCCGCGTCGGTCTTGGCGCGTTTGAGGAACTGTCGCGCATGTTTGCCTCGGCTGTGGGCAAGCCTAAGCGCGCGATGGTGGTTTGGAACGACGCCACATCCGAGCGTTTTGGCGAGGTCGTCGAGCATGCGCTGGTCGACGCCGGGTTTGCCGTGTCGCTGCTCGCCCTCGAGGTTTCTCCTGCCGGCGCTACGCTGGCCGATGCCGATACCGTCTTTGGCGCCCTGTCAGCTAACGGCATTACCTGCGACGATCTCGTTGTTGCCGTTGGCGATGTCGCAACCTGCTCGGTCGTTTGCTGGTGTGCCAATCAGTGGTGCGGTCGCACCGAGTGCGCCTTGCTGCCGACGACGTTCGACGCCATGCTCACGGTCGCGACGACCATGAAGCCGCTCGTCGCCTCGTCGGCGAATGCGCTTCCCGCTATCGCGTTCCGTCCCGAGCCGGGCTTGGTCGTGTGTGACCTCGACCTTGTTCGCGAGACGGACCCCGAGGACCTCAAGCTTGGCTATGCGGTACTTGTTGGCACCATGCTTTCGAGCAGCAAGTCCCGTTGGAATCAGTTTACCGAGACCGTCCCCGAGATTCTCGCGGGCGAGGAGGTCGCGCTCGTCAATGCCGTTCAGTGGTCTCAGACTGCCCGCAAGGACGTACTGATGGCTACGAACCCGAGCGCCCGCCATGCGCTCGATTTTGGCAAGATGGGGGAGCGTACCCTGCGCGCCTGCTTGGGCGATGCCGCTTCTCAGGTCCCTGCCTACCAGCTGTTGTCCGAGGGCATGCGTTTTGAGGCGCGCCTAGCACATGATGCCTGCGACTTCGATATCGATTACGTTTTTGAGGTCGATGACTGCCTGGAGGACTTTGGCATCGAGGAGCTTGCCTTCGACCTGGAGCCCACTGCGTTTATCGAGGAGTTCCGTAAGCAGCAGTTCGCCCGCTCGAACCGCAGCATGTTGCCGCTGCCCGCGGCGCTCGGCGCCATTCGTCTAACGAGCGTTGAGGACGAGGTTCTTGAGCGCCATGCTCACGCCTACTTGGCTTCTCGCAAAGAACTTCTCTAAGATTTATTGACATCCATCGTCTTTCGTATCATGTTGAGGGACGGGTTTCCAATCGGTTGCGGTTCGCATGCGATTCCGACGTTCGGTTGAGACCCGTCCCGCACTTTTTGAGACAACAAGAAAGGAATCTGCATGTCTGAGTTTGCTGTCGGTCCTGCCGGTCGTATCGAACGTGTCCGTGCCCTGATGGTCGAGCGCGGCTACGACGCTATCGTGGTACGCGACGAGGCCAATCTTCGTTGGCTCACGGGCGTGAAGGGCGTCTTCGACTACACCTTCGAGTTCCCGCACGCGGCGTTTATTACGGCTGACCAGTGCCTGTTCCATACCGACTCGCGCTACCTCAACAGCTTTGAGGAGAACACGCCCGCCGGCAGCCCTTGGGTCTACGATATGGACGAGGGCACCATCCCCGGTTGGGTCGCCGGCAAGATCGCGGCCAACAAGTGCCGCGTCTGCGCCGTCGAGGACGACATGCAGATCAACTTCTACCAGGGTATTCAGCGTGGTCTGGAGGACCGTTCCGTCGCCTGCATGTTGCCGCTGATGCATGATGACATCCGCAAGATGCGCGCCATCAAGGACGCCGAGGAGATCGAGCTCATGCGCCATGCACAGTCGATCACCGATGCCGCCTTCCAGCATATGCTCGGCTTTATTAAGCCCGGTATGACCGAGAAGCAGGTTCGCAACGAGCTCGAGAACTTTATGTTCGCCAACGGCGCCGACAGCCTGGCCTTCGGCTCCATCGTGGCGAGCGGTCCCAACACCGCCAACCCGCACGCCGTGCCGAGTGACCGCGTGATCGAGAAGGGCGACTTCGTCCTCATGGATTACGGCGCGGGCTACTGCGATTATCGTTCCGACATGACGCGCACCGTCGTGATGGGCGAGCCTACCCAGGAGCAGCTCGATCTGTACGCGCTCGTGCGCCGTACGCACGAGGAATGCGTCGCCGCCATCCATCCGGGCGTCGAGGGCAATGACATTTTTAAGCTTTCCAAGAAGATCATCGGCGATGCCGGCTATGGCGATTACTACAACCACGGTCTGGGCCACGGCGTGGGTATCGACATCCATGAGCTGCCCAACTTCAACCGCAGCAAGAACACCATCGAGGTCGGCTCGGTTATCACCATGGAGCCCGGCGTGTATCTGCCCGGTGTGGGCGGCGTGCGCCTGGAGGACTACGGCGTGGTCACCGAGAACGGCTACGAGCCCTTCACCAAGACCCCGCACGACCTGCACGTCATCGACTGCTAGCCCATTTCGATAGATTTTTGGGGCGGGGCGTCCGGTTCGATTCGGACGCCCCGCGTTCTCTTTTTATGCGCTCGCTGCAGGCGAGCTCTGCAAGTGTATAATTTCGGTCGTATGTAATTTGGACGCTTGTGCGTTCTGCCCATAACAAGAAAGGTCGCTATGCCTACCATTTCTACCGCCGACTTCAAGAACGGCCTCGGTCTCCGCATTAAGGACAAGGTCTACACCATCGTCGAGTTCCAGCATGTCAAGCCGGGCAAGGGCGGCGCGTTCGTGCGCTACAAGACCCGCGACATCAAGAGCGGCCGCGTCGTCGAGAACACCTGCAACGCCGGCACCAAGTTCGAGAGCGTCATGCTCACCACCCGTGAGTTCCAGTACCTCTACAACGATGGCGCCGACTACATCTTCATGGACAATGAGACCTATGAGCAGGTTCCCGTTCCCGAGGATATGGTGGGCGAGAACTCCAAGTGGCTGCGCGAGAACGACATCTGCCAGCTGCTCTTTGCCGACGACGAGCTCATGGGCGTGACCCCGCCGATGTTCATCGAGACCACCATCGTCCAGACCGACCCGGGCTTTAAGGGCGACACCGTCCAGGGTTCCACCAAGCCGGCCACGATCGACACCGGCGCTGTCATCCAGGTCCCCATGTACCTCAACGAGGGCGAGGTCATCAAGGTTGACACCCGCGACGGCAAGTTCGTCTCCCGCGTCTAGCAACCAACTCTTCTAGGAGGACTCATGCCCCAGGAAATCAAGATTGACGGCATCGGCATTTCGCCCGATGTTCTGACCGCCATCGTCTCGCGCGCCGTGTCGGATGTCGAGGGCATCGCCTCCGTTGGCGTCAAGGACCTTGCCACCAACCTTGTCTCCATGATGCTCTCGTCCAAGGCCCCGGCTTCCGAGCCGGCGGTCGAGGCCGAGGTCGTCGGCGACAAGCTCGCACTCACCGTGCGTGTCGTGGTGTTCTTTGGCTATCCGTTCAAGAAGCTCGCCGAGGCCGTTCGCGCCGCCGTGGTCGCCGCCATCGATGCCCAGGTGGGCGTCGAGGTCGAGCGCGTTGACGTTTGCATCGACGGCCTCGTTTTCCCCAAGGAGTAACCTTTGAGCCTTAAGGTTTATCGCGGGCGCACGCTTGCCCGCAGTCAGGCGCTGCAGCTGCTGTTCCAGGCCGAGGCCACGGACAGCCCGCTCGAGCGCGTCCTCGAGGGCGATTTCCTGATCTCGAAGGGTCCCCTCGACCCCTATGCGCTGGAGCTTTGCCGCGGTGCCTACGAGCACATTGATCGCATCGATTGTGCCCTGCGCGCCGTCGCCAAGAACTGGGATCTTATGCGCATGCCCGGTGCCGACCGCAACCTGCTGCGTATCGCCGTCTACGAGATGCGCTTCCTCACCGACGAGGAGGTCTCGGACGCCATCGTCATCAACGAGGCCGTCGAGATCGCTAAGGCCTATGGTACCGACCAGTCCGCATCGTTTGTCAACGGCGTGCTGGGCAAGATCGCTCGCAGCGAGGAGCTGCCGGGCGAGGACCTGTACCAGGAGCTGCTGGCCGAGGACTGTGCTCGTGAGGAGGCACAGGCTGCCGAGGCAGCCGCCAAGGTCGCTGCTGCTCAGGCTGCCGCCGGTGTACTTGACGAGGATGCGGACGCTGCTGGGGCCGTCGAGGCCGACTCCGTCGAGGAGTAGCCATGCCAGAGGGTTCCGTCCGCAACTTCGATGAGATCTCGGATCGCCTGGACCAGATCATCGCCACCGTTCGCTCCAAGGATACGTCCTTGGAGCGTTCGCTCGATTTGTTTGACGAGGCGATTGAGCTGGGCTCCCGAGCGGTCGATATGGTCGACAAGTTTGAGCTGACGCCGCGTGAGGCCGACAAGCTCGAGCAGGAATACGATGAGGATGCGGCAAACGAGTCCCAAGATAGACAGGCTGCATCTCCGGATACGAATGGTTGATGGCATTCATGAAACGCGTGCGTCTCGATGACGAACTGATTTCACGGGGCATCTGCGCCGATCGCGCGGATGCCCTTCGCACTCTTATGGCCGGCTTGGTTTCGAGTGGCGGTGAGCGTTTGACCTCTCCGGGGCTCAAGGTGACGCCGGGCCTGCCACTGCACGTTAAGGGGCGCATCCCGTATGTTGGGCGCGGCGGCCTTAAGCTCGAGGGCGCGCTCGATGCGTTTGGGATCGATCCGACGGACCTTGCTTGCCTCGATGTGGGATGCTCCACGGGCGGCTTTACTGATTGCCTGCTCAAGCGCGGCGCCGCGACCGTTGTCTCGGTCGACGTGGGCCGTGCCCAGTTTGATTGGTCGCTGCGCCAAGACGATCGCGTGACGCTCCACGAGCGCACGAATGTGACGCAGTTGCCCGAGCTCGGCTACGGCGCTGCTATTGACCTGGCTGTGTGCGATGTGTCGTTTACGAGTATCGCGAATATCATCGACGCCGTGCTGGCGTGCCTGAAGCCTTCGGGTTCGTTTTGCACGCTCGTAAAGCCGCAGTTTGAGGCGCCGGCTGCGCTGGTGGGCGAGGGCGGTATCGTGACCGACCCTGCCGTCCGCCGCGATACACTCGTGGCGGCGATTGAGCTCTTTGCCGCCAAGGGCCTGTTCCCGCTCGATGTGTGCGTGTCGCCAATCCATGGCGCTAAGGGCAACGTTGAGTTTTTCCTGTACGGCACGAGGTTTGCCCCCGGCGAGCGCGCCGAAGATGAGTTGCAATCCCAGGTATCGGCTTTGAGCGAGAAAGCGGCAACGCTATGAAGGTCTTTCTGGTTCCCAATTACTACAAGCAAGAGGCGGTCGAGAGCGGCCTGATGCTCGAGCTCTGGCTGACGCGCCAGGGCTACGAGGTTGCATGGGCTGCCGACCAGCGCTCCAAGATCCAGAGCACGCCCGATGTTGACGATGCCGACTTGGTCATCACGCTCGGCGGCGACGGCACACTGCTGCGCGCCGCCCGTATTCTCAACTACCGCGAGATTCCCATTTTGGGTCTTTCCTATGGCCACCTGGGCTTTTTGACGGCGGCCAGTCCCGAGGAACGCGATATTTTGCAGGTTGTGAGCGATGCCCTGTCCGGTGAGCTCCACGTGAGCCGCCGCGCCACCATCGCCGCGGATATCGTCTCGGTGCGCGATGACGGCACGAAGGATGTCGTGCGTTCGTTCGCCCTCAACGATATGGCGCTCACGCGTGGGCCCCTGTCCGATATGGTCGAGTTTGACATCACGGTGTCCGGCCATCATATCGATCGCCTGCGCGGTGACGGTGTCGTCGTGTCGACGGCGACCGGCTCTACGGGCTATGCGCTCTCCGCCGGCGGCCCTATCGTCAGCCCTGATTACACGGGCATGGTTTGCGTGCCGATTGCTCCGCATACCATTCAGGCTCGCGCCTTCTTGACCTCGCCGAGTGATGTCGTCGAAATCTTTATGTCCGATGATCGCCCGAGCGTGCCTGCCATCGCTATCGACGGACAGTTTATTACCTGCGATGGCACGGTCGAGAGCGTGGCTGTTCGTCGCGGTCCCGGCGATGTGCTGCTGCTGGATTACGGCCCCGAGAGCTTCTATAACTCGGTGAGCCGCGTGTTCTATGGAGTGCGCCATGATCGATGAGCTGCAGGTTTCCAACATCGCGCTCATTCGCGAGGCGACGTTGGTTCCGAGTACCGGCTTGACCGTCCTGACCGGCGAGACCGGTGCTGGCAAGACCGCGCTGCTCTCGGCGCTCAAGCTCATTTTGGGCGAGCGCGCGGATTCGTCGACGGTTCGCGAGGGCGAGGCGCTTGCCAGCGTCGAGGCGCGCCTGTTTGACGGCCCGCACGACACGGAGGGTTTTACCGTACAGCGCAGCCTTTCCGCCGAGGGCCGCAGCCGCGTAAAAATTGACGGCCGCATCGCCAGCGTGCGCGAGCTTTCGGAGCGCGTTGGCGTGATGATGGATCTATGCGGCCAGCATGAACATCAGTGTCTGCTCGACCCGGCGCACCATGTTGCCATGGTCGATGCTTGGGCTGGGCGCGCGGCGCTTGAGGCGCTCGAGAAGTATCGCACCTGCTTTAAGGCTTCGCGTGCCGCCGCCAAGGAGCTTCGCCGTGTGGAGGAAGCCTCACGCGCGCAGGGAAGTCGCGTCGAGGAAGCGCGTTTTGCTCTTGAGCGTATCACCGAGGTCGACCCCAAGCCAGGCGAGTACGAGGAGCTCGAGGAGCTGCTGCCGCGCTCGGAGCACGCCGAGGTCTTGGTTGCGACGGCCAACGAGGCCCATGCATCGCTTGCTGCCGAAGGGGGAGCGCTCGATGCCGTGAATGGCGCCGTTGCCGAGCTTTCACGCATGGCGACCGTTGACCGCAAGCTCGGTGACATCGCCGATGCACTTTCGGATGCCTGCATCTCACTTGAGGATTGTGCCAACGAGCTGCGTGCTTATCGCGATGGCGTTGCGTTTGACCCTCGCGAGCTCGCTCGCATGCGCGAGCGATATTCAGACCTCAAGGGCCTGCTGCGTCAGTGGGGTCCTACCATGGATGACGTGTTTGCCATGCGCGATCGCTCACAAGAGCTGTTGTCGCTGGTAGACGATGGTGATGGGCAGATCAAGAAGGCGCGTGAAGCGCTTGGCGCAGCGGAGCATGAACTGTTCGCCGCCGCCAAGGCGCTTAAACGTGCACGCAATACGGCGGCCCCGCGTTTTTGTCATGAGGTTGGCCGCCAAATGGCGCGTCTGGAAATGGGGGGCGCCGAACTCGTCTGGGAGTCGCGTGATCTTCCCCGCGCCGAGTGGACGCTTGCTGGCCCTTCGAGCTATGAGCTTTTGTATCGCAGCGGCGCTGGATTGACGCCGCGTCCCCTGCGCCGTATCGCGTCGGGTGGCGAGCTCAGCCGCGTTATGCTGGCGAGCAAGGTTGTCCTCGGCAACGCGGATGGCGTGGATACACTGGTGTTCGACGAGGTCGATGCTGGTGTCGGCGGCTCTACGGCTCGTGCTCTTGCTGGTGTGCTGGCCGATCTTGCCGCCACGCATCAGGTCATTGTCGTAACCCACCTGGCGCAGGTTGCGGTCATGGCCGACAAGCATTACGTGGTCAGTAAAGAGCCGGGCGATGTTCCCCAAACGCACCTGGACGAGGTGACCGGCGATGCCCGTACCGCCGAGATCGCCCGCATGCTGAGCGGCGATCAGTCGGAGGCAAGCCTAGCGCACGCCAGGCAGATGTTGGAAGAAGCGCGTGCTTAGGCCGAACCGCCACATGTATTTTCGACCCGGCCGCCACGAAACCGGCCCATCTACTACGTTTAATAGGCTATCGGCTACCACGCCAAGAATTGCAAAAAGAAAACCGCAGGTAGAACGCCTGCGGTTTTTTCTATTTTCGGCATGTGGTTGGGCCATACGGATAAAACGTAGTAGATAGGCCGGTTTCGCGGCGAATGGCGTTTGCCGGCTCCCCAAAATGTCTACTCCACGACCTTATCCGGCTGGATGAGCTCCTCGTAGTAGCTGATATGCTCGCGGGCGTCCTCAATTTCGGGCAACAGGAAGTTGTAGATGACCTCGATGATCATCGTTGCGCTCATCTTGGAGAACGCGAAGTCGCCCGTTGTCAGCAGCGCCTCGTGATTGACGGTATTAAAGGTGTAGTCGGCTAGGCGCGCAAGCGGAGACTTGCTGTCGCTGCTGATGACGACCACGGTGGCACCGCAGTCGCGAGCCGCTTTTGCCATGCGATTCAGACGGCGAGACTTGCCGGAGTTCGAGATTAGCACGATAACGTCGCCGGGGCGCAACGTGAGCGCAAAGCCGATTGATGTCTCGCTGATGGTGCTCGCCATACAGCGCAGGCCCAGCTGCGAAAACTTAAATGTCGCATCGAGCGCGACTGCGTTCGTATTGCCCACGGCGGCGAACTCAATAACGCCGGCATTCTTAAGCGCGTGCACAACAGCGGCCAACGTGTCGTGATCAATGCCGTCGATGGTCGCATTAAGCTCGCTCACCTTGGCGGCGAGGATATTTTTAAGGCTCTGCTCCATGTTGTCGAGCGAGACCTCGTCTGTCAGGCCCTCGTTGCGCTGGCTCTCCAAGTCGCGCGCCAACGAAAACTGAAAGCTGCGGAAGCTGCCGAAGCCCAGCTTACGGCAAAAGCGTGAAACCGTCGCCTCGGACGTGGCAGCGGCTCGTGAGAGCTGGGCGGCTGTCAGACGCGGCGCCTCGGACTGGTGCTCCAATATATAGTCGACAATGCGCTGCTCGGAATCGCTGTACCCTTTGTGCGTGCTAATAAGGGAGAGCGCGCTCTTGCTGCTATCGGTCATGGATGGCTCCTGGTTGGCATGAAAATCGGACTCGTTTTTCATGCCATAGTATACGGGTAGTTTCATTTACAAGATACACCTTGCCGTTTCAAGTGTTGATGGTAAACTTTCACTTACCGTTTACGGTTATGAAAGAACCTTTCACCGGAGAATTGCGCCTTGTCTCTTCTCACGCGGACGGTAGGTTGGTATCTTTCAAGTGTGGAAAAACGCGCATTGAAGCGCGTGTAGGGGAGCGCCTGCGGGCGCAAAACTTAAAAAGGAGGGACACATGGCTAAGTTTGACATCATCGCCGCGACCGGTTGCCCGACCGGCATTGCGCACACCTTCATGGCGAAGGAGGCGCTGGAGAAGGCAGCTGCCGAGCGAGGTCTGACCATTAAGGTCGAGACTCATGGCCAGGTCGGTGTCGAGAACGAGCTCACCAAGAGCGAGATCGCCGGTGCCAAGGCCGTCGTCGTCGCAGCCGATAAGGATGTCCAGGCTGAGCGTTTCGCCGGTAAGCCCATGGTTTCCGTTGGTGTTTCCAAGGCCCTGTCTGTCGAGGCTGCCGGTAAGCTGATCGACCGCGCGCTCGCCGCCAAGGGCGACGACACGGTTGCCGCTGCCGCCGATGTCGAGGACGAGGTCGAGGAGAAGGAGTCCATCGGTCACGTCATTTACAAGCACCTCATGAACGGCGTCAGCCACATGCTGGTCTTCGTCGTTGCCGGTGGTGTTCTGACCGCCATTTCGTTCCTGTGGGGCATCACGTCCTTTGATTCGACGGCTGCCGACTACAACAGCTTTGCCGCGATGCTCAAGATTATCGGCGGTATCGCCATGAACCTCATGGTTCCGGTGCTCTCCGCCTACATCGCCGAGTCTATCGGCAAGCGCCCGGCGCTCGTCCCCGGCTTTGTTGCCGGTATGATTGCCATCCAGGGTCTGCCCGTTAACGCCGATACCGGCATGATCGACGCTGGAGGCTCGGGTGTGGGCTTTGGCTTCCTGGGCGGCATCGTCGGCGGCTTCCTCGCCGGCTATGTCATTTTGCTGCTCGAGAAGGTTTTCTCTAAAATTCCCGCGAGCCTTAATGGCCTGAAGGCAATCTTCCTGTATCCGCTTTGCTCTACCGCCATCGTCGGCCTGGTCATGCTCGGTATTTCCGGCCCCATGGCTGCCATTAACCAGGGCATGATGGATTTCCTGCAGAGCCTCGGTAACTCCGGTCCGGTGATCCTTGGCCTGGCCATCGGCTGCATGTGCGCCTTTGATATGGGCGGCCCGGTCAACAAGGCTGCTTACGCTACTGGCACCTTCCTGCTCGGCACCGCTCTCGAAGCTGGCGTCGGCACCGAGACCTACAACTTCGGCACCAACTTCATGGCTGCCGTCTCCGCCGCTTGCATCGTTCCGCCGCTGATCACCACCTTCGCCGTCGTTGTCGGCAAGAAGTACTTCAGCCAGGAGGATCATGACGCCGGTATCGTCAACCTTATCCTTGGTTGCACCCACATCACCGAGGGCGCCATTCCGTTCATGACCAAGAACATCTGGCCCGTCATGCCTATCATGATGGTCGGTTCTTCCATCGCTTCCATCTTGACCATCTTCTTCAACGTTCACGATCCGGCGCCTCACGGCGGCTTCCTGGTCCTGCCCGTTGTCGAGAACGGCCCGCAGTGGGTCCTCGCGATCCTCATCGGCGCCGTGGTCGGTGGCATCCTGTTCGTGGCCTTCAAGAAGTACGACTTCGAGAAGAACCAGAAGCCCGCTCCTGCAGCCAAGCCGGCTGAGACCCCTAAGGCCGCTGCTGTCGAGGCCCCCAAGGCCGAGGCTTCCGACTTCGTGAAGGTCGAGAACGTCTTTGTCGCCGAGGACTTCGCTTCTCGTGACGAGGCTCTGAGCTTTGTCTCCAACCAGGCCGTTAAGGCCGGTATCGCCGGCGATGCCGACGCCGTGATGAACGCCTTCCTGGCCCGCGAGGCCGAGGGCACCACGGGCATGATGGAGGGCTTCGCCATTCCGCATGCCAAGTCCGACGCCATCACCGAGGCTGCCGTCATCGTCGTCAAGGACGACTCTGGCGTGACCGGTTGGGACACTATGGATGGCGCTCCCGTCAACGTTGCCATCGCCCTGCTCATCCCGGGCGCTCAGGCTGGCACCACGCATCTCAAGATCCTGTCCAAGGTCGCCGAGGCGCTTATGGACGAGGACTTCCGTGCCACCGTCAAGGGTTCCACCGACGCCGCCGAGATCGCCAAGACGATCAACGCCCGCCTGGTCTAATTCCACGGTACGCGAATAACATCGCCCCTTGTAACAAAGGCGGAGACCCTCACCAGGGCCTCCGCCTTTTTCATCCCCAAATAAGTTGCGGTGAAATAGGGACTGTTTAAACGATTCAACCCCAAATTCAGTCCCTATTTCACCGCAACTTACAAAAGGGTATAGATAGACCCCATCAACTAGATCAACCAGGCGAACAAAAACTCAGCCAGAATTCCGTTCGCACGATATTGCTCTGGACCGACCGAGTTTCCGCAGCTTTCTCGCCCACAGGGGGCCGGGCGCGGACAGTGAGATTTATCGCGAGTTCCGCACGAGCCGAAGAGCACTTAATGTGCTCTTCGTGCGAGCAGGACTGTAGAGCAGGAAATCTCACTGGCCGCGCCCGGCCCCCTGTGGGCGAGCAAGCGGGCGACAAACACATCTGTCCAACAATTCGTCCGAAACATAATGAAAAACCGTTTGATGTGAGTTAATATAAACAACGTCGTGAATCTGACTCCTGCCGCATGCATGACAGGGGTTAAACACAAAAAGGAGTCAATTATGGTTTCTGAGAAGGCTACCCTCGTCAATCCGCAGGGTCTTCACATGCGTCCGGCCGGCCTCTTCGCCTCCACCATGGGCAAGTACGCCTGCGACGTGACGGTCGTCACCCCCGAGAAGGAGGTCAACGGCAAGTCCCCGATGGCCCTCATGGCTGCTGGTATCCCTTGCGGTACCGAGGTCGAGGTCAAGTGCGACGGCGCTGACGAGGCCGAGGCTCTGGCTGCTGCCATTGAGCTCATCAAGAGCGGTCTTGGCGAGTAGAACTCAAACGGGTCGCATGTTGAACAATTAAGTTCATACTTAGGGGCGCAGTGACCTGTTCAAGGTAGCTGCGCTCTTTTGTCATGGATATGGCAAAACGCTTTATCACATGACACGGAGAGAGGAATGGGAATGTATCAGGGAGTCAACGCATCCGAGGGCATCGGTATCGGCACCGTCATGGTCGCCGTCGATCCCGACTTGACGTTTGAACCGCACGCGGTTGCTGATTCGGCCGCAGAGAAGGAGCGTTATCAGACGGCTCTTTCGGTCTTCTGCGAGAAGACCCAGGCTCAGGCCGACCACATGAAGGAGACGGTGGGCGAGGCCGAGGCCGAGATCATGAGCGGACACATCGTCCTGGCTCAGGACCCGGGCATGACTGATGCCATCAACGCCGCCATTGACGGCGGCACCTGCGCCGAGCAGGCGCTCATGGACACCTCGACCATGTTTGAGAACATGTTCCTGTCCATGGACGACGAGATGTTCCGTCTGCGCGCGGCCGACATCGCCGACATCCGCACCGGTATTCTGGCCGAGCTGCTGGGCAAGGAGGTCGTCGACCTCTCCGTCCTGCCCGAGAACACCGTCGTTGTCGTGCACGACCTTACGCCGTCCATGACCGCCACGATCGATAAGGCCCACGTTGCCGGCATTGTCACCGAGACCGGTGGCCGCACTTCGCACTCCGCGATCATCGCGCGCGCCCTCGAGATTCCGGCCGTCCTTTCGGTCTCTAACAGCTGCACCGCGCTTCGCAACGGCATGACCGTTGTCGTCGACGGTGGCAAGGGTGTCGTCGAGGCCGATCCCGACGAGGAGACGCTTGCCGCCTACACCGCCAAGGCCGAGGCTTTCGCTGCCGAGAAGGCGGCTCTCGAGGCCTTCCGCGGCAAGCCTTCTGTGACTGCCGACGGCATCAAGAAGATCATCGCCTGCAACATCGGTAACCCCGATGACGTGCCCAACGCGCTCGATCACGATGCCGAGGCCATCGGTCTGTTCCGCTCCGAGTTCCTGTTCATGGACTCTGCCGAGCTTCCTTCCGAGGAGGAGCAGTTCAACGCCTACCGCAAGGTCGCCAGCGCGCTCAAGGGTGCTCCGGTCATCATCCGCACGCTCGATGTGGGCGGCGACAAGGAGATCCCGTACCTGCACATGGTCAAGGAAGACAACCCCTTCATGGGCTTCCGCGCCGTGCGTTACTGCCTGGCCAATCCCGACCAGTACAAGGTCCAGCTCCGCGCTCTGCTGCGCGCCAGCGCCTTTGGTGACGTCAAGATCATGATCCCGCTCGTCACCTGCGTCGAGGAGGTCGTGGCCGTCAAGGAGCTCGTCGAGCAGTGCAAGGCCGAGCTGACCGAAGAGGGTCGCAAGTTCAACGAGAACATCGAGGTCGGCATCATGGTCGAGACGCCTGCCGCTTCGCTGCTCGCTGACCGCCTGGCCGAGGTCGCCGACTTCTTCTCCATCGGCACCAACGACCTGATCGGCTACACCATGTGCGCCGACCGTGGCAACGACACCATCTCCAACCTGTACCAGGTGTACTATCCCGCCGTGCTCCGCTCGCTCAAGAACATCATCGAGAGCGGCGTGAAGGCCGGCATCATGGTCGGTATGTGCGGCGAGGCCGCTGCCGATCCGCTGCTTGAGCCGCTGCTGATCAGCTGGGGCCTGGAGGAGTTCTCGATGAGCGCTCCGTCGATCCTGCGCGCCCGCAAGACCATCAGCCAGTGGACCAAGGCCGAGTGCGACGAGCTCGCCGAGAAGGCACTCGCCTGCAACACCGCCGCCGAGGTCAAGGCGCTGCTCGAGTCCGCAGCTCGCTAATTTGGTATCAGAGGTAACCGCGTGGTTGGAATGGGCCGGCCACGCGGCCCTCACATATACAGGGGGTACTGTAAATGTTCTACACGCTAACCGCTAATCCGGCCGTCGACATGACGGTTTCGAGCTCTCCGCTCGAGCCCGACGAGAACGTCCGCACCGGCTCGGCCAGCTACACGGCAAACGGTAAGGGCCTTGACGTGTCCTTCGCCTTTAAGAAGATGGGCGTCGACACCGTCGCGCTCGGCTTCTTCGCCGGCTTCACGGGCAAGTTCATCGTCGAGGAGGTCATGAACCTGGGTTGCCTGTGCCGCCCGGTCTGGACCGACGGCATCACGCGTATCAACACCTACGTCAACGATGGCCAGCACGAGTACGGCATCCTTAACCCCGGCGCACCGATTACGCCGGAGCACCAGAAGGAGCTCTACAACATCCTGGACACCGCGGGCGACCTTGAGTGCCTGATTGTCTCCGGTTCCGTGCCTCCCAAAGCTACGCCCGACTTCCTGGCTCAGGTCATGGAGCACGCTCAGGCCCGTGGTGCTGACGTCGTCCTGGACCTGTCCTCCGACAAGCTCAAGGAGCTCGCTCACAAGAAGCCGCTGCTCATCAAGCCGAACCATCACGAGATGAAGGCTATCTTCGGCGTGCCGGTCGACACCGACGACGAGGTCCGCGTTGCCATGAAGCTCGCCCACGACGCCGGCGTCCAGAACGTGCTGCTCACCCGTGGTAGCCGCGGCGACGCTTACTTCTCCAACGGCGAGGACATCTGGTACGCCAAGCGTGAGTTCAACATCAAGCTGGTCTCTTCCGTCTGCGCCGGCGACTGCACCCTCGCTGCATTCCTGCACAAGTGGTACAGGGATCGCGACAACGTCGAGGAGGCCATGAAGCTCGCTATGGCCACCGGCGCCAACGTTGCCGAGTCCGTGGGCATTGGCGACTTCGGTCATGTTGACGAGTACAGCAAGCGCGTTGCTGTCCGTAAGCTCGATCGCAAGTAAGCGAAACGCGACAAATTCGTGCGCATGCGGCGTCCCGGTTTTGATCGGGGCGCCGTTTTTTGTCCCACCCGAACTTCTGCGCCGCCCTTCACCGCTTCCACACCGTTCGCCGAGTTGCTATAGCCTTTTACGGGTGCGTGGAATATACTTTCATTAACACGTTGCTTCGTGAAAGGAACATTCATGATTTACACGCTCACTGCAAATCCCGCTATCGACTACAACATCGCCTGCGACGGCCTGTCCGCCAATACCGTTACGCGCACCCGTAACGCGGTCTACACCCCCAACGGCAAGGGTCTCAACGTCTCGTTTACGCTCGACCACTACGGCGTCGACACCACGATCCTGGGCTTCTTTGCCGGCTTCTCGGGCGAGTTCATCGTCAAGGGCGCCGAGGCCCTGGGCGTGCCCGTCAAGCCCGTGTGGACCGACGGCATCACGCGCGTCAACGTCTTCCTCAACGCCGGCCCCGACACCGAGTACAACATGGTTAACGCCGGCGCCGCCATTAACGAGGCCAACGAGCAGGAGATGTTTGAGCTCATCGATTCGCTCGATGATATGACCTGCCTGGTCATTAGCGGCTCGCTGCCCCCCAACACCTCTGAGGGCTTCCTGGCCGAGGTTCTGCGTCGCGTTAAGGCCAAGGGCGCCGAGTTCGTTCTCGACATCTCGAGCCATCAGCTTGCCGACCTTATTGCCATGGAGCCGCTGTTGATTAAGCCCAACGATGACGAGCTGCTCGACATCTTTGGCATCAAGGTGAGCGGTGGCGACGACGAGTCCGTCAAGCGCGCGATGGCCGAACTGCACGCTAAGGGCGCCAAGAATGTGCTGCTGACCCTCGGCGGCGCCGGTGCCTATTTCTCTAACGGCGAGCACATTTGGTTTGCGAACCGCACCTTTGAGGTCAAGCTGCTGTCGACGGTCTGCGCCGGCGATTCTTCGCTCGCTGCCTTCCTGTCCGTGTGGCACGACGCCCCCGAGCGCGTCGAGGACGCCCTGCGCCTCTCGATGGCCACCGGCGCCAACGTGGTTGAGTGCCCTGGTCTGGGCGATTTTGCCAAGGTGGATGAGTACCAGAAGGGTATCGCAATCCGTCAGGTTTGCTAGTTCCGGCATATTGCCTGAATAGTTCGATTATTTCGCATCCGTCTTAGACCAGGACGGATGCGTTTTTGTTTATCGGACTTGCGTGTGCAGTGGAGGCTGTTTCTTGTTAGACTTCTTGAGAACCATCGATTAACGCTCGCAAGTGCAGGAGGCCATAGGCATGTGTAATGTTTCGCTCAACGGTACGCAGCCGAGTGATGCCTCCATCCGTGTCCTGCGTGCGCTTGAGGCAGCCGGTCTTGAGGCTTGGTATGTAGGCGGTTGGGTACGTGATGCCCTGATGGGGCGTCCCAGCCACGATGTTGACATGTGTTGTAGCGGCCTGTGGCAGGAGTCCAAAGCGGCGCTCGAGGCGACTGATATTGCCGTGATCGAGTCGGGCATTAAATTTGGCGGCATCACGGCCATTTGCGATGGCGAGCGCGTTGAGGTCACCACCTACCGCCTAGACGGCTTTTACACCGATGGGCGCCATCCCCAGAGTGTGGAGCGTGCGGCGTCGCTTGAGGACGATCTGGCGCGTCGCGACTTTACCGTTAACGCTATGGCCTGGCATCCTCAGCGCGGTCTTGTCGACCGCTACGATGGCCAGGGCGACCTGGAGCGCAAGCTCATCCGCGCCGTAGGAGATCCCAAGCGTCGTTTTAACGAGGACGCGCTTCGCATGCTGCGCGCGGTACGTTTTGCCTGTCGTCTTGATTTTATGATCGAGCCTAAGACCAAACAGGCGCTTGCCGAGTGCGCGCCGTTGCTCGATGCCGTGGCGCGCGAGCGCGTGGGTATTGAGCTTGAGGGCATCCTTTCGACTGGCCACGGGGGAGACGCGATGCTGCGCTACCCCGAGCTTGTTTGCGCCGCCGTGCCCGAGCTCGCGCCCGGTCGCGGGTTTGATCAGCGCAGTGTCTATCATGCGTTTAACGTCTACGAGCATATCGCCCGCGTGCTGACGGTGGCAGGGGAGCTGGCGCTGTGCGATGGCGTCGCGCCCTCTTCGAGCTTGATGTGGGCGGCGTTTTTGCACGACGTTTCCAAGCCCGATTGCTTTACGGTCGACCACGCCGGCAGTGGACACTTCTACGGTCATCCTGAGCTCGGTGCCAAGAAGGCGCGTGTCATCATGGACCGCCTGGCGCTTTCACACGATTTGGTGCACGATGTGTGCCTGCTGATCAAATACCATGACAAGCCGCTGCGTCCCGAGCGATCCTGCCTGCTCAATATGATGCGCGCGCTTTCGGGCGAGGGTGTCGATACGCCGCGTCTGATGGACGAGCTCATGGACCTTAAGCGTGCCGATACGCTTGGCAAGGCGCCCTCGTGCTTCTATTACGTCGAGACGATCGAGGAGATGCGCGCGCTGGCACGCGAGTTGCTGGCGGCGGGGGAGCCCTATACGCTCAAGATGCTTGCTATCAATGGTGGCGACTTGATTCGCGCCGGCGTCAAGCCCGGGCCGGAGTTGGGCAATCTACTCAACACCGCCCTCGAAGCCGTAATCGAGGATAATATCCCCAACAAGCGCGAAGCCCTTCTGGCCCACCTCAACCTGGGGTAGCTAATTTGGGACGGGGCTTTTTTAGCTACCCGGTTTAACTGCGCTTTCCATAACCTGCCGACAAAATTTCGCCAATTTGGAATTTATTCTTGCGCTCGCGTTTTTTGTCCCGTAATATATTTCCTCGCAGCACGGCAGTGCAGATGTCATGTGGCCCGTTCGTCTAGCGGTTTAGGACGCCGCCCTCTCAAGGCGGAGATCACCAGTTCGAATCTGGTACGGGCTACCATGAATTAGAGACCCGGACTTCCCACGGAAGTTCGGGTTTTTTATTTTCAAGACTTTAGTCTGCTGGCCGCGCAGCGGCCAGCTTTAAACCACCCGCTACGCGGGTGGAGACAAACGGCTTTA
>NZ_JBDGAY010000025.1:0-31740 GCF_040910245.1 Collinsella aerofaciens | reverse complement strand
AACTTAATTACGCGCCGCTCCCCGCCCACGCCGGGCAAGCTCTCCCTTGTACTCCATCTCACTAAAGTGTATGATTCTGAACGTTATATGACCCACTTTACCTAACTAAAGTGCCATCAAGGGGGATACCATGAATGCCGATATGTCTCGTCGTCAGTTTGTTGGTCTAGCCGGTTCGCTTGCCACGGTGCTTGGCCTCGGCCTGGTAGGCTGCGGCGGTGGTGCCGATAAGGGCTCTGCTGCCGGATCTACCGCAGCCAAGGACGTGAAGGGCGCTGCGGAGTCCAAGAAGCTCATCGTGGGCTTTGACAAGTCCTATCCTCCGTATGGCTTTGTAGGCGACGATGGCGAGTACACCGGCTTTGACCTCGACCTTGCCAAGGCCGTTGCCGACAAGCAGGGTTGGGATGTTGAGTATGAGGCTATCGACTGGGATGCCAAGGACACGCTGCTCAACTCGGGTGCCATCAACTGCATCTGGAACGGCTTTACCATGGAGGGCCGCGAGGACGACTACACGTTCTCCGAGCCTTACATGCTCAACGAGCAGGTGCTCGTGGTCAAGAAAGACGCGGGTATCAAGAGCTGGGACGATCTTGCCGGCAAGACCGTGATTACCCAGACCGATTCCGCCGCACAGGATGTGCTCGAGGGCGACCAGAAGGATTTGGCGGCGACGTTTGCCACGCTCGATACCATCGGTGAGTACAACACGGCCTTTATGCAGCTCGAGAGTGGTGCAGTCGATGCCGTTGCCTGTGACCTCTCGATCGCTCAGTATCAGCTTGCCGCCAAGCCCGATGCCTATACGCAGCTCGAC
This sequence comes from Collinsella aerofaciens, assembly GCF_040910245.1. Lineage (GTDB taxonomy): Bacteria > Actinomycetota > Coriobacteriia > Coriobacteriales > Coriobacteriaceae > Collinsella. The sequence goes on along the minus strand of NZ_JBDGAY010000025.1, from coordinate 30,920 downwards.
AAGCCGCTGTCCAGCGAGCACTATGCCGTCGGCTTTAAGAAGGGCGACACCAAGTCCGCCGATGCCGTGACCGAATCGCTCAAGGCACTCTACGAGGATGGCACGGTCAAGGACCTCTGCGATAAATATGCAGATTACGGTCTGTCTTTCGATAATTGGGTGCTCAAGTAATGTCTATTCAGGTCATGATGCAGATGCTTGGCCAGGGATTCTTGGTCAGTTTGCAGCTGTTTGTACTGACGCTGCTCGGGTCGATTCCGCTGGGAATCCCCGTGGCGTTTATGCGCATGAGCAAAATTGCGCCGCTCCGCTGGATTGCGCGCATCTACATTTCGGTCATGCGCGGTACGCCGCTCATGCTGCAGATGTTTGCCATCTACTTTGCCCCGTACTACGTGTTTGGCATTTCGCTCACGCCCGATTCCAAGTGGACGGCGTGCGTCGTGGCATTCATCATCAACTACGCCGGCTACTTTGCCGAGATCTATCGCTCGGGCCTGCAGTCCATTCCGCGCGGTCAATACGAGGCTGCCGAGGTGTTGGGTTACTCGCGCATACAGACGTTTCTGTATATCGTGATGCCGCAGGTCGCTAAGCGCATTTTGCCGGCGATGGGCAACGAGATCATCACACTGGTCAAGGACACGTCGCTGGCGTTCGCCATCGGCGTGGGTGAGATGTTCTCGACCGCCAAGGCGCTGGTTGCCTCGCAGGTGAGCATGGTGCCGTTTGCAATCGCGGCGCTGATCTACTGGGTCTTTAACTTCGTCGTCGAGATGCTGCTGGGCGCCGCCGAGAAGCGACTTGACTACTACCACGACTAGCCTGTTCCGTCGTGCTTTTCAAACACATGGAGGTTCCCGTGTCCGGAACGGTAATGAATATATCGAACGCGCGTAAGGCGTTTGGCGGCAATGAGGTACTCAAGGATATCTCGCTCGAGGTCAAGCGTGGCGAGGTCGTGGCGATTATCGGGCCTTCGGGCGGCGGTAAGTCCACGCTGCTGCGCTGCGCCACGCTGCTCGAGACGCTCGACGGTGGCTCGCTCTCGTTTGGCGACCTTGCCGTCGCGACGGATGCGGGTTCGGGCGCGGTGTACGCAAAGGGCGATGTGCCTAAACAGGCGCGCTCGCGGTTTGGTCTGGTGTTTCAGAACTACAATCTGTTCCCGCACTATACCGTGATGAAAAACATCACCGATGCACCGATCCGCGTGCTTAAGCGCCCGCGCGAGCAGGCGGAGGCCCGCGCACACGAGCTTATTGCACAGATGGGGCTGACGGGCAACGAGAACAAGGTGCCCTGTGAGCTTTCGGGCGGCCAGCAGCAGCGCGTGAGTATTGCCCGTGCCTTGGCGCTCGACCCGGAAATCTTGTTCTTTGATGAGCCGACCTCGGCGCTCGATCCAGAGCTGACGGCCGAGGTGCTGCGCGTCATCAAGGATCTGGCTGCGCAGAATATGACGATGGTAATCGTGACGCACGCGATGCAGTTTGCGCGCGATGTTGCCGACCGCGTGGTCTTTATGGATGGCGGTCGTATTGTCGAGGAGGGTCCGGCCGAGCAGGTCATCGACCATCCGCGCGAGCAGCGTACGCGCGAGTTCCTGAGCCGTATCGAGGGATAGGCTCAGCTATTTACTCAACTGTTTATTGAGGCGAAACCGCCGCAGGTCTTACGGCCTGCGGCGGTTTTTTGTTTGCATCCGCGGGGTTCAATAATCGCCTCGCAAGCTCGCGCCCTCCTCTCGCCGCCCGTATCCATACGCGTGCCGAAAGGTCTGCATGGACAGTCGCCTGTGAGGGTAGGGTGGTGGCATAGGACATTTGGAGGGTGAGTCGGCTCGGCTGCCGACCATGCTGCTCCCGGGACGGCATCGACCGCGAACTCTCCCCGTTGGCGTCGCGCATCGCGCGCGACCCTGCAAGGAGGTCATCATGGGTGCTCCCAAGACCGGCAACGTAAGGAACGTGGTGCTCGTAGGCCAAGGCGGGGTGGGCAAGACTTCACTCGCCGAGGCCATGCTCCACCTTTCCGGTAAGACCGCCCGCCTGGGTGGCCACGACGGCACCAAGCCCACGCTCGACTATGACCCCGAAGAGGTCAAGCGTTCATTCTCCATCTCGACGACCATCGCGCCGATCGATTGGAAGGGCGCCCGCATCAACGTGCTCGATGCCCCGTGCTACCCCGATTTTATCGGCGACGCCTTTGCCGCGATGAGCGTCTGCGAGACGGCGCTGTTTGTGGTCGACGCCGAGGCCGGCCCGCAGCCGACGACGGTTAAGCTTTGGTATGCCGCCGAGGACCTGCGCCTGGCGCGTGCGGTGTTCGTAAACCGCTTGTCGCGCTCCGAGGCCAGCTTTGCGACCACGATGGACCTGCTGCAGGAGCGCTTTGGCACGCGCCTAGGCGCCGTGACCCTCCCCTGGGGCGAGGGCGAGGACTTTGACGGCATTATCGACCTGGTGCGTATGAAGGCGCGCCATTGCAACGGCACCGAAGCCGTTGAGTCGGAGATCCCCGAGGAGTATCGTGCCCAGGCTGAGGAGGCCCATGACCATCTGTGCGAGTTGGTGGCCGAGGCCGACGATGAGCTGATGATGAAGTACTTGGAAGGCGAAGAGACGCTGACGCAGGAGGAGCTCGAAGGCCTGCTGTCGAAAGCGATCGCCGAGCGCATCTTTGTGCCGGTCTTTGCGGGCGATTGCATTAAGGAGCAGGGCGTCAACTCGCTGATGGACGACATCGCCACGTACTTCCCGGCGCCGACTGACTACGGCGAGATGCCGCTCATCGACGGCGACTCGCTCAAGATCTCGAGTGACGATGACCGCCCGGTGGCCTTTGTGTTTAAGACGCTGGCCGACCCGCAGCAGGGTCGCATCAGCTTTATCAAGGTACTGACGGGTACGCTTGAGCCGGGCCTTGAGCTGATCAATGCGCGCACGCGCAAGAGCGACCGTCTGGCTCACCTGTATGTGATGTGCGGCCGCGACATGACCGAGGTCGGTCACGCCTATGCCGGCGACATTATCGTGGCGCCCAAGCTGGCGGCCGAGACGGGCGATACGCTCTCGATTACCGGCAAGGTCGAGGCGGCGGCGTTTAAGTTCCCCAACTCGCAGTACCGCATCGCTATTGAGGCCGAGAATCGTGGCGACGAGGAGAAGCTCTATACGTTTATCGAGAAAGCCTGCAAGGCCGATCCGACCATGAGCATCGACCGCGACGAGGAGACCGGCCAGACCATCATTTCGGCGGTGGGCGAGGCACAGGTTTCGGTCCTGCTCAATCGCCTTGAGGACCGCACCAAGGTCGCGGCCAAGAGTGTGCCGATCCGCATTCCGTATCGCGAAACCATCCGCCGCACGGCAAGCGCCCAGGGTCGCCACAAGAAGCAGACCGGCGGCGCCGGTCAGTACGGCGACTGCTGGCTGCGTGTGGAGCCGCTCATTGGGCCCGACGGCACGAGCGACGGCTATGAGTTTGTTGACGAGGTCGTGGGTGGCCGCATCCCGCGCTCGCTCATCCCCGCCGTGGACAAGGGCGTCCAGGAGACCATGAAGGACGGCATCATTGCCGGCTACCCGCTTACGGGCATTCGTGTGGCGGTGTACGACGGTTCGTATCACAGCGTCGACTCCAACGAGATGGCGTTTCGTGCGGCGGCTCGCATCGGCCTGCGCAAGGCATGCGCCGATGCCGACCCGGTGGTGCTGGAGCCCATCGAGGAAATCACGGTGACTATCCCCGAGAGCTACGCCGGCGCCGTGATGGGCGACATCTCGGCATCGCGCGGTCGCGTGACGGGCATGGAGACCGATGAGCGCGGAGACACCGTGGTTATTGCCCAGGCGCCGCTGGCCGAGCTGACGGATTATTCGACGCGTCTGCGCTCTATCACGCGCGGCACGGGTGACTTTACCATGAAGCCCGCTGGCTATGAGCAGGTTCCCTATGACGTTCAGGCCAAGCTGGTCGAGCGCTATGAGGAGGGGCGCGCCAAGTAGCATGTAGTTTTGCCTGCAATGTAGGTGCTGACGAAAAGGCCGCCCTGGGTAACCGGGGCGGCCTTATTTGATCCGTATGCGACGGAGGAAAACGGATCATTTTTAGGTTACGGGCGGCGCGGTCGAAGCTAGTCTCCGGATGCCTGGTTGCGGCCGGTGGCGTAGTCGATCTGCACGTGCGGCTGCAGGTTGTAGCAGTACACGTGGAAGCAGAGGGTCTTGCCGTGGTCCTCGACCGATTGCGCCTCAAGGCGCACGCCGCGGCAGACAAGCTCCTCTTCGTTATACATGGGCGTGACGCGGTAGAGCACATGGTTGCCCGTATCGCGGATGTAGCCGAGAATCTGCTCTTCAAACGGCAGCATTCCCGTTTCGTTGAGATAGCGCGTGCCGGTGAGGAGATTTTTGCGGTTGGCGTTTTCGCCGCAGAGCGACCAGGCGATAAGGTGGCAGCGGTTGTAGAGGCTCTGGCCCGGAATAAAGTCGTAGCGCTGCTGGCGCCATCCAGCGGGATGGATACGCGAGATATCGCCGCGCTCGCCTTGACCGAGTGATTCGGGCCCACACAGGCGAGCGCTTTGCGGGTGCGGCCCAGGCTGTCGAGTTTGGAGAATTTCTTAAAGCAGCCCTCTTCGGTGGCACGCTCGTACTCGTCGAGCGTGAACGACGGCATGCCCAACGGGTGCGTGCTGTCGGCGCGAAGGGCAACGTAGGGGTTGCCGGCGTAGTCGGGAATGCTGCTGAGATAAACACCGCGGGCGCGGTTGAGGTCGGGGTTTTCGACTTCGTCGATGGGGGTGGCGGCACTATCCGCGGAGACAGCGTCACCGGGGTCGGTTGCGGCGGATTTAGAGCCATCGCCGGCGTCTTGCCTATTTTGAGAGTCCGAGGAGCTTGCCGTTCCCGATTCGAGCCGAGCGACCAAGTCCGCCTCGTCGTCAGTACGGATGGGACTCTCGTTTTGTTTTTCGGCCAGAGCCGTTGCCTGCTCATCGCTTTGCGGCGACAACAGCTTGGGCGCTCCGTCGAGCGACCCTGTGAACAGCGCAAACCCCAGCACTACGGCGGTGCCGATGGAAAGTACTTGCTTGTAGGCGGGCTTACGCGACATTGAGGCTCCTGGATGGACGGTTGGGAGTCTACCAGTCTAGCAGGAGCCGGCAGGGGCCGTTCTGTCGAACAAATACTTAAGATTTGGGACAAACGCTACGGATTCATTTACCTCATATGGAGCTGCGGCGGTTGTGTATATAAAGCTATTCGGCGTTTCCCCAGATAATACCTGCCAAAACAAACCTGTCCCTTTTTGGCGGGTCAGTTAACGCAGTCCAGGTTGAGCATATGCGAGCGAGCGGGCTTCGGGTGCGGTAAGGTGACGTGAAACAAGCGGGTGCTGACCTTTTGGTCGCGCCCGTGAAGTTGAACGTCAGATTGCCGTGCCCGAAGCCTGCGCAGCGCCGGGCAGTTGCGCCGTTTGTAAAACGGCGCAACCTACAGGTTCATGTTGCCGTGGATGTAGGAGGTGACCTCGGGGGAGATGTGGGCGCAGCCTAGTTCTCGCAGCGCGGATTCGATGGCGGCGGGCAACGGGGTCTTGCCCTCGCCGTCGACGGTAGCACCGCTGAGGGCGGCAATCTTGGCGACATCTGCGGGGGCGGCCTCGATGTGCATGCAGCCGCCGACCAAGCGCGCGCGAACCTGCGCCAGACCAAGTTCGTGCAGGTAATCCTCGCAGGCGCGGATTAAATCGACCTTCTCGCGCGTAAGCTCCTCGCCCGTGGGGACGCGCGTGGCAAGACAGGCTCCCGCCGGCAGGTTCCAAACGGGATAGCCCCATGCGCGCAGCAGCTCGCGCTCCTCGTCCTTGGTAAAGCCGACCTCCATAAGAGGGGAGCGTACGCCGAGTTCTTCTGCCGCTCGCATGCCAGGGCGGTAGTCACCGCGATCGCTTGCATTGCTGCCGTCGATGACGGTGGGAAAGCCGAGCGACTTGGCGTGGTTGACGATAGCGGTAAAGCCGGCGTGCTTACAGTGGTAGCAGCGATTGGCGTCGTTGCAGGCTACTTGGGGGAGCTGCAACTGATCGACCGAAAGATTGAGCACAGGGAGCTTAAAATGTGGCTCCTCATTGGCTTGCCCGTCAACGGATCGCTCAAACGAAGCCTGTTCGGGCGTGCCGATGAGCGGCGTGGTGAGGTGGACGAGAAGCGTGCTAGCAGGCATGATGCGGGCGCAGACCGCGGCCAAAAAGCTGCTGTCGACGCCGCCGGAAAAGCCGATGGCGACGCGTCCGTATGCCAAAAGCAGCTGTTCGAGTGCTGCGAGTTTGTCCTGAAGCTCCTCTGCAGGTGCGGTGGTGTCTGAAAGCATGAAACGTTCCTTACCAATATGTGCTCGGTCGAAAACTATAATCCTATCGGGCTGCTTGTCATAAGACTTCTATCTATGTAATGAAGGCACAATATGCTATATACGTTATATACAAGTTTGTAAAGTGCGGTAGAGTGTCAGTAACGCAATCCGGTGAGGGGACCGATATGATCAAGGCTGTTATTTTTGACATGGACGGAACGCTGGTCGATACCGAGCGTTTGGGCATCAAGGCATGGAAGGCGGGCGCTGCCGAGCTGGGGGTCGCGATTGATGAAGCGCTGATCCATCAGTTTATCGGCCGCACGCTGCCCGATGTCATGGACATCCTCGATAAGCATTATGGCAGCCACGAAACCACCGAGGCGGTCTATGCCCGCCACAAGGAGATTCGCGACGAGATGGTCAAGACCGAACTGGAGCTTAAGGCCGGCGCCGCCGAGTGCATAGACGAGCTGCTGGCTGCGGGCTATCACGTGGGCCTTGCGACGTCGTCGCGCCTCGCTACGGCTGAACGCAACCTTAAGATGGTCGGCCTCTTTGACAAGTTTGAAACGGTGACCTGTGGCGAGGACGTCGTGCACGGCAAGCCCGACCCCGAGATGTATCTGCTCGCCTGCGAGCGCGCGGGCTTTGCCCCCGAGGAATGCGCCGTGGTCGAGGATTCGCGCAACGGCTGCGTCTCGGGCATCACGGCCGGCTGCCATGTCTTTGCCGTCCCCGATATCGTGCCGCTGCCGCAGGTTGTGGTGGATGGCTGCGAGGCCGTGCTCGACACGTTGTTCGATCTGGCGGCGGCGGTCAAGGCCGTACGCTAGACAATTGCGGCGTTGAAGCGCGCGATCGGCCGTCTTTGCATTTAAGCAAAAGAGGTCCGGCAATGGTCGGGCCTCTTTTGCTTAGGCGGAGTTTTGGCATACTGGCCGACGTGCTATAGATACGCGCCGAGGTTGATGGCCGTAGCGTCGGTCTGGGTGCTTGCCTGGGTGCTGGCGCGCTCCAGTAGGAATGGACGTACCAGTTCTTGGCGGTTGATATCCTCGGCGGCCGTGACTGCGGTGACGGTGCGCGCTGCAGAGCCGACGCGGATATGCTTGGTCTTTGTCGGGACCTTGTTCTCGATTTGCTCCATGAGCAGTTGGACACCCTTGCGGCCAATCTCGTAGCCCGGGGGCGCTACCGTTGTGAGCGGGACCGATCCGCTCCAAGCGAGCGGGTTGCCGTCGCATCCGGCCGCGCGAACCTGCTCGGGGACGGAGATGCCTTTGTCGACCAATGCCGAGATAACGCCCGAGGCCAACACGTCGGTCAGGCCGACGACAAAATCGGGACGCTCGTTGGCGGGGCGCCCGGCGATCTGAGCGCCAATGCTGTAGCCGTCGGCTGCGGTATTCCACTCTCCGGCGTCAATGACTTCAATTTTGATATCGGGATGCAGGGCGAGGGCCTTGTGAATGCCAAGTACGCGCAGGGTGAGCTGCATGAATGCCGCTCTGCCCACAACGGTGATATGGCGCGCGCCGCGGGCGATGGCGAGCTCGGCGATGATGCGGCCTTGTGCCTCGTTGTCGACTGCCACGTAGTAACCGGGCGCGGAGCAATGGATGTCCAGGTGGACAATCGGCACGGGCATCTTGGTCATAGCGGGGTGCCAGTCGGGGGATGCCATGGGCTGAACCATGACGCCGGACATTTGCGTGCCCATAAAGTAGCGCAGGTAATGGTCCTGGAGAATATCGTCGTTATCGGCGTTGGCGATGAGCAGGTCGTAACCGTGCTTGCGGGCCTCGTTATGGGCGCCGCTGGCAATTTGGAGCGAAAAACCGTGGTCGAGACGGGGGAGCACCAAGCCAAAGGACTTGGTGGCGCCGCCCGCGAGCTGACGGGCGCTTTGGTTGGGCAGGTAGCCAAGGCGATTGATGGTCTCGTTAATGAGCTTGAGGGTCTCGGGGCGCAGCTTTTCGGGATGGTTGAGCGCGTTGGAAACCGTGCCCAACGAAACCCCGGCCTCGCGCGCGACGTCGCTGATTTTAACCTTTGCCATAGCGGCCCCTTTGATGCGTTTCAAGTACAAGCCAGATTGTAGCATCGCCCGCCTCTGAGGTGTCAAAACCTGCCAATTAGGGACAGGTTTACTTTGGCAGGTTTTATCTGGGCAAACGCTGGAGCCCAGGCCACCACAAAGGCGCCTGTACCCATCGTGGTGGTTTGGGCATGTGTGCATCGAGTGGTATCTAAGTTGAGATACCACTTCTGGTATATCAGCTTGCGCTTGCGTGAGTACAATGCTCGAACGTTATACGTCTCAGCGCCCCCTGTGCGTGGACGTCTTGCAGTCACGCGAGCGAAGGGATTTATCCTATGTGCGGAATTGTCGGCTACACCGGCTCTGATATTGCAAAGAACATTCTGGTCACAGGCCTTAAGCGCATGGAGTATCGCGGCTATGACTCCTCGGGCGTCGCGCTCGAGGTGGGCGAGGGCGCCGCGGCGCACCTCGACGTTATCCGCCGCGTGGGTAAGGTCGCGGGTCTGGAGAGCGAGCTTTCCAATATCGATAGCGACGCAACCTGCGGTATCGGTCACACCCGTTGGGCCACTCACGGCAAGCCTTCCGTCGTTAACGCTCATCCCCACACCAGCTGCGACGGTCGCATCGCCATCGTCCACAACGGCATTATCGAGAACTTCGCCGAACTGCGCGAGGAGCTGGAGGGCCGCGGCCATCACTTTAAGAGCGAGACCGATACGGAGGTCTTCGCGCATCTGATCGAAGAGGCCTATGCCGAGACGCACGACCTGATGGCCTCCGTGCGCGAGGCTTGCACCCACGTGGTAGGCGCCTATGGCTTGGCCGCCGTGTGCGCCGACGAGCCTGGCGTGATCGCCGTTGCCCGCAAGGACTCCCCGATTGTGGTCGGCGTGGGCGAGACCGGCTCCTACGTTGCTTCCGACGTCATCGCGCTCATCGACGCCACCCGCGATGTCGTGGTGCTCGAGGACGGTCAGTTTGCCAAGCTTACGCCTGCGGGCGTCGAGTACACCGACGAGGCCGGCAATGTCATCGAGCCCAAGGTCACCCACATCGATTGGGATCTGGACATGGCCGAAAAGGGCGGCTATCCCGACTTTATGCTCAAGGAGATTCACGAGCAGCCGCGCGTCGTGCGCGACACGCTGGTTGGCCGTATGACGCCTGCCGGCGAGCTCGATATCGATGAGCTGGGCCTGTCCCTCGAGGAGCTCAACGACATCGACCGTGTCTACGTGATCGCCTGCGGCACCAGCTATCACGCAGGACTCATCGCAAAGAACCTTATTGAGGGCTGGGCTCGCATTCCCACCGAGGTTGAGGCTGCCAGCGAGTTCCGCTATCGCAACCCCATCATCACGCCGACGACGCTCGTCGTTGCCGTGTCCCAGTCGGGCGAGACGGCCGACACCCTCGCCGCCATTCGCGACGCGCGTATCAAGGGCGCCAAGGTCTTTGGCATCACCAACGTGGTGGGCAGCCCCGTGGCGCGTGAGAGCGACGGCGTCATCTATACCAAGGCCAACAAGGAGATCGCGGTCGCCTCGACCAAGAGCTTCATCGGCCAGGTTGTGAGCCTGACGCTGCTGGCTCTGCTGCTGGCGCAGGTTAAGTACCGTCTGACCACTAAGCAGACGCGCATGATGTTCCGCGAGCTTTCCGATACGGCCGAGCAGATCCAGTGGATTTTGGATACGCAGACCGAGGCCGTGCATGAGGCCGCCCTGCTGTGCAAGGACGCGCAGTCCGCACTGTTCGTGGGCCGTGGCATGGGTGCCGCTATTTCCTACGAGGGCGCGCTCAAGCTCAAGGAGGTCAGCTACCTGCACGCCGAGGCGTATGCTGCCGGCGAGATGAAGCATGGCCCCATCGCGCTGATCGATCCGGGCTTCCCCGTCATCGCCGTGGCCACCAAGAGCGCTACCTACGACAAGACCGTGTCGAACCTTATGGAGTGCAAGGCGCGCGGTGCCAAGGTCATCGTCGTTGCCACCGAGGGTGACGAGGAGATCAACAAGATCGCCGACTGCATCATTCGCGTGCCGGCCGTCCGCGACGTGTTCAGCCCCATCACGGCGAGTGTCCCGCTGCAGCTGCTCGCCCGCGAGGTTGCCATCCTGCGCGGCTGCGACGTCGACCAGCCCCGAAACCTGGCAAAAAGCGTTACTGTCGAGTAGTTGGTTCCGTCATCCTAACAACTAAGGCCCGGCTCCGCGTCATCAGACGGAGCCGGGCCTTAGCTGTGCGGAAAAACCACCACAAAGGTGCCTGTCCCCTTTGTGGTGGTTTTGGCAGGTTAGCGGAGCTTGCTGGTCTCGAAGTACTTGGGATATTGGTCCAGGACCTCGGTCTGGTTGCGGAACATCATATGCAGGTGCTTGCTGACCAAAAAGCTCGCCTCGATGGGGTCGCGGCCGGCGATGGCGCGGCGGATTTGCTTGTGCTCGTTAACAATCTCCTGATTGTCGAGCGTTTGCGTGGCGGCGCGCAGCCAGCGGAAGCGCTCCAGGTCGGCATTGGTCTCTTCGAGCCACGACCATACGGTGCTGCGGCACGCGATGCTAAAGATCATGCGGTGCATGAGGTTGTCGCTTAAAAAGAAGCCGATGCGATCCTCCTCGGCCATGGTCTTTTCCTGCAGCGCGATGGCTCGGTCGAGCTGCTCGATGCCTGCCGAGGTGGCACGGGCGCAGCACTCCACAATCACCTGCTTTTCCAGGTGCTCGCGAATGTAGCAGGCGCTCTCGGCAAGAGTGAGGTTGATGGGCGAGACATAGGTGCCGCTTTGGGGCACGGTGCGCACCAGGCCCTCTTGCGCCAGACGCACCAGCGCCTCGCGCACAGGGGTGCGCCCCATATCCAGGTCGTCGCAAAGCTGCTTGACGCCCAGCTTTTCGCCCGGCTTGTAGTCCAGGTAGACGATTTTGCGTCGAATGGTGTGGTAGGACTGATCCTGTAGGCTCATTTCCTGCTCGCCGACGTGCATCGATTCTTCCATAGTGCCTCACAACCGTTCTATCACACTCATATATCAGCTGTTAATTATGCCGCGAATCAGCTTTCCGCGGTGGGTAATTCGGCTGTCGCCCGAGAACTATTGCGGCATCTTAGTCTGTATTTGCGCAGGGCTGTGCTCAATGTTGCCGTATCATAAGCCGTCGCAAACGTGAAATAGAAAGAAGGAATCCCATATGCAACTGGCGAATATCGTACGCGAGCGCTGGAAGGGCGTCTTGTTCTGCCTGATCGTCGCCATCCCCGCGACGTTGCTCGGCAAACAGGTTGAGGTGGTCGGCGGGCCGGTGTTTGCCATCCTCTTTGGCATGGTCCTGGCGCTCGTCTTTCCCAAGAATCGTCGCGAACAGCTCGCCGCCGGTGTCACCTATACGTCTAAAAAAGTCTTGCAGTACGCGGTAATCTTGCTTGGCTTTGGCATGAACCTCTCGCAGATTCTGTCCAAAGGCGCTCAGTCGCTGCCGATTATCGTGGCGACGATCTCGACCTCGCTTGTCATCGCCTTCGTGCTCTGCCGCGTTATGAACGTGCCGGGCAAGATCGCGACGCTTGTGGGTGTGGGTTCGTCGATTTGCGGCGGTTCTGCCATCGCCGCGACCGCACCCGTCATCGATGCCGACGATCGCGAGATTGCCCAGGCTATTTCGGTCATCTTCCTGTTTAACGTTATCGCGGCGCTCGTGTTTCCGACGCTCGGCGGCATGCTCGGGCTGACCAACGAGGGCTTTGGTCTGTTTGCCGGCACCGCCATCAACGACACCTCGTCGGTAACGGCTGCGGCGAGCGCCTGGGACAGTATGCATCCAGGCGCCAATGTGCTCGAAAGCGCCACAGTGGTCAAGCTCACCAGGACGCTGGCCATTATTCCCGTTACGTTGGTTCTCGCATGCTGGCAGATGCATCTGGCGCGCAAGGCCGGCGGCGACGCCAAAAGCACGTTCTCGCTTAAACGCGCGTTTCCCATGTTCGTGCTGTTCTTTGTGCTGGCGAGCGTAATCACCGCGGTGCTTCAGCTTCCTGCATCCATTACGGCGCCCATCAAGGAGCTGTCGAAGTTCTTTATTGTGATGGCCATGGCGGCTATTGGTTTTAATACCGATATCGTCGAGCTGGTCAAAAAGGGCGGCAAGCCCATCGCATTGGGCTTTTGCTGCTGGATTGGCATTGCGTGCATGAGTTTAGGAATGCAGCACGTGCTGGGAATCTGGTAGAGAAGTAGCTTATTTGCGTACTGGTTGCTGGTGAGCGCATTCTCACGGTGGAGCGATAGGAGCTCTTGCGGGTATGGCTTGTCCGCAGGTTGATAGGTCCCGAAGAGCTCTTATCGCCCCGCCAGGATGGCGATGCGGGGCAATTCATATATTCGCAAGAAGGCGCCGCAGGCCCTATAGTGTTTGGTGAACATTATCGTTTAATTTTGAAACACTTGAGATGCCAAGCCACAGATAAGGGTTGTGGCTGGAGACGGGGCGAGCCATGGACAGCGATGTCAAGCTGCAGATTCTGATCGAGGCATTGTCCGCAGCCGGAGCATCGGCGCTGGCAATCGACGAGCGCGGTGGCGTTGTAATCTCGACTATGAGTGACGCTGTGCTCGAGCAGGATGTCGCCGCTTTTGTTTCCAAGCGTCTCGCTCGCGTGGGCGATGGGGCGCGCCTGGTGATGGGCCACGAGGGTATGCGGTTGAGCTTGACGGTGCGCCCGACGGCCAAGGAGTACGGGGCGCTTTGGGTGGTCGTGGCGCATGAGGTGCGCGCCGCCGCCGCGCATGCGGGCATCGAGTGGTTCAATGCCGACGAAGTCGAGGCTCGTTACGGGTCGAGCGCGTATGGCATCGTCGAAGACGCGGCAGCGGTCGCTGCCCCCGTACGGGAGAGCTACGCGCGCGGGGTACCCCTTATGCTCGAGGGCGAGCTGGGCGCGGGGCAGGAACAGATTGCAAAACGTTTGTACCTGGACGGACCCTATGTCGATCAGCCCTTTGTGTCCGTTGCGCTCGATGAGCTTACGGATCGCGGCTGGCGCCATCTGCTCAAAAGTTCCGAATCGCCGCTATTCCAAACGGGGCTGACGCTTTGCATGGGCGGCTGGCATGCAGTTGGGCCCCAGCGCCTGCGCGAGCTCGTGTCCGCAATGATCGACACGGCGCTCGCAACGCGTTGCCATGTGGTGTTGACGGCAAACGATATGCCGGGCGGCGGCGAAAGCGACCAGGCTGCCTTTGTGACCGAGCGTCTGGCCTGTGCAGTGAGTGTGGCGCCGGCGATTGCCGAGCAGGGCGGCGCGTCGGAAAAGGTTGCGCGCTATCTGGAGTATTTGGCAGATATGTTTGAGACGGCAACACCTGCCTTGTCGTCCGCGGCGGCAAAGACACTCGATGCCTATCGATGGCCCCGTAACTATCTACAGCTGCGCGAGGTTTCGGAGCGACTTTATATATTAGTGGGGACGGGCACGGCCGAGCGGGCGGTGGCGGAGGAGGTACTCGCCCAGGAGGACGTTATCAAGACCGCGACCTTTGGTGCCCCGACGCTCGATAGCGATCTGTATATCTTGCGCCCACTGGCCGATATCGAGCGAGATATCGCACGGCTAGTCGTAGGCCACCTTCACGGTAACAGGACCCGCGCTGCCGAAGTGCTAGGCATAAGCCGTACGACCTTGTGGCGCCTGCTGAAGGACGACGACCGTTAAGTGAGGTGCCCGTGACCGCGTGCGGTACGTGTGCTACAGTCCAAAGCAGCATTGTTTCGATTCTGTTACGGCGTGCGGGGGCGTATGGCGGAGACTTCAAAAACAAATCGGGCTCGAAAGCCCGCGGCGCCGGTCAACCGTCGCACGGCTTCGCGGACGTGGGGCAAAAGCGCCTCGGGGTTCGACGGCTCGTTCAGGCGCACAAAATATGGCTATCCTTCGACAAGCGCCCGCTTGGCCATGCAGGCCGAATCGTCGCTGTGGGGCCGTAAGCGCGTGGTGGGGTCAAAGCTCAAGCACGATGGAACGCTCGGCTACATTAGCCGTGGCGCTGCTCGCCGTAGCGGCCTCAATCCCGCAGGCTGGCATCGCTATGTTCCGATCGCGGTCGTTGTTGCAGTGATTGTCATCGCTCTCGCGGCGCTTGGTTACGCCGGCGGCGGGGCCAATCTGGACGCAATGTTCAAATCGCCCGAGCTCGCGCATGCAGGCACAGAAGTCGTCGAGGGCGTTCAGACCCAGACGGGCATCGCGCCCCAGCGCGGCATCGTTGCGGCAGCTACCGCCATCGCCGATGCCCAAAAGGATGAAGGCGGGCAAAAAGCAGAGGGAGCGGCGCAGACGAGCGATGACGTGGCGAATTCGGCTTCAAATCAAACGGCGTAGACCTGCCGGAACATAAAGTCGTCACAGCGAGGTGCCGTTTGGGGGCTATGAGCGAACAAAAATCTGCAACATTGTTTCATGCAGAGCTCTTTGGTCGAAGTTTGCAGAAAAAGGCTATACTACTAAGCACTTGAAAATCCGTGAGCTGCAAGTTGAGGAGTACCTAACATGAAGAAGAGATTCATGGCAGCGTTGAGCGTTCTCGCTCTTGCCCTGGCTATGCCCGTGGCTGCTTTTGCCGCTCCGAGCCCGGCCAACACCACCACCACCGGCGCCAACAATGTGACCGCGAGCGTCAACAACGCCAACGTCAAGGTTGAGTCCACCACCAAGCACGCCGCGGGCACCCCTGCCGGCGCCAACGTGGTCGCTTCCTTCGAGATCACCGAGACCGTCGCGGGCACTGTTTCTGAGTCCAACCCGCTGACCATCACCTTCACCCTTGGCAAGGCCTACGCCGGCGCCAAGGTCACCGTCTATGTCCAGCACAACGATGACGAGAAGGAGACCCTGAACCTCACTGCCGACAACAACGGCAATGTTACCTTTGAGGTCACCAAGCTCTCCACCTACACCATCGTGGCCGAGAAGACTGCCACTGGTGCTGCCGCCACCGACAACGGCGCTAAGTCCCCGACTACCGGTGTGGACACTACCGGTGTCGCCGCCGTGGCTGTTGTTGCCGCCGCTGGTGCCGCTTGCGCCTTTGTTGCTCTTCGCAAGAACAACTAGCACGCATACGGTTTCAACCGTAAGATTTAAGGACCCGTACTTGTGCGGGTCCTTTTTTAACTGATTTGGGATGAAGGAATATCATGGCAGAGCAGCCGTTGGGCAAGCACGTGGGCGACCCGGGCAAAAGGCGTCGCGCCGCAATTCTCAAAGGTGTTATCGCCGTGCTGTTGTTGGTTGCAGTTGGCTGTGGCGGCTACGTGCTCTACATGCACCATCTAGATCAAAAGGGCGCCGAGGAGATGAGCGCGACGGGCAAGCCCGCGACCAAGGTCGAGTCTAAGAACGACGAGCTGCCGGATAATCCCATCGATTTTGCTCCACTGGTCCAGGAGAACGCCGACATCTACGCTTGGCTCTACATTCCGGGTACCGATATCAATACGCCCTTGCTACAGAGCTCGGTGGACGACCTGTTCTATCTCAATCACGACAAGGATGGCAAGTACGATCCGTACGGCGCCGCCTTTAGCCAGATGGCCAACGCCCGCGATTTTAGTGACCCCGTCACGGTGATCTATGGTCATGTGAACAGACGCATGTTCCATAACTTGCATTATTTTGAGGATGCGGACTTCTTTAACGAGAACACCGAGTTCTTCATCTACACACCCGGCCATATCCTGAAGTACAAGATCGTTTCGGCCTACCAGTACGATAATCGCCACATCCTCAACTCCTTTAACTTTGCCGATCCCGCCGTGCGTCAGGAGTATTTCAATACCGTTTGCAATCCCGACGCGCTCCTTAAAAACGTGCGCGAAGGCGTATCGCTTGATGCAGATAGTAAGATTGTGCAGCTGAGCACCTGCGTGCTCGACAAATCACAGCGCAGCAACTCGCGCTATATCGTTAGCGGCGTTTTAGTTAATGATCAGGAAACCAAGTAGCAATGAACCCACGCGGTAAATACTTTATCGATGCGGTAGACCCCGAAGAAAGCGGCCAGGAGAACACTTCCCAGCAGCAGATTTCCGATGTGGTGGAGCCTGCCGATATGCAGCAGCGCGCCGATGTCGTCTCGGCATCTGACGCGCAAGATGGGGCGCAGAGCAAAGCCGCGGAACAGGCCGAGGCTTCGGCGCAGGTTGCGGATGATGTGCCGCAGCCGGCTGATGAGGCCGAATGGCCTTCGCTCGATGAGACGGCACCGCAGCGCCGTCGTCACTCTGAGGAGTCGATTAAGCGCATCAAGCGTCGTCGCCGTATCCGCACGCTCGTGATCGTGCTGCTCGTGATTGGTGCGGTTGCTGCTGCCGGCTGGGGCTTTGTGAATCACAGCGTGAACCAAGGCAAAAAGAAGATTGAGGAAAAGACCGAAAAGGTCATTAAGGCCAAGGGCGACACCATTACCTATAACGGCAAGAAGTATGAGCTCAACAAGCATATGGCCACGGTGGCGTTTATTGGTTTTGATGGACGCGACAACGACGATGGCACCCAGAAGGGTCAGTCCGATACCGTGATGGTTGTGGCACTCAATACCGACACGGGTGAGGCGCGCGGCATTGTTATCCCGCGCGATAGTATGGTTGCCGTGGACACGTATTCCAATGGGTCATTTGCCGGCCAGGTGACC
This sequence comes from Collinsella aerofaciens, assembly GCF_040910245.1. Taxonomy (GTDB): domain Bacteria; phylum Actinomycetota; class Coriobacteriia; order Coriobacteriales; family Coriobacteriaceae; genus Collinsella. The sequence continues at coordinate 13,819 of NZ_JBDGAY010000025.1, read as the reverse complement.
GAGCAACTGTGCCTGCAGTTTGCCTATGGCACCGACGGCGACAATTCCTCGGCTCTGGTGGCCGCCGCCGCTTCGCGTGTGCTCGACAATATTCCGGTCGACTATTACTACACGCTCAACATTGAGGGCGTGGCGCCCATTAACGATTCCATCGGCGGCGTAACGCTGGTACCCACGCAGACTGTGCCGGGCACCTCGGTGGTCGAGGGTCAGGAGACAACACTCTTTGGCAAGATGGCCGAGAAGTACGTGCAGTGGCGCGATACCTCTGTGCTCACGTCCTCGCTCGACCGAACCACGCGTCAGGTGAGTTACCTTCAGGCATTCGCGGCCAAGGTGCTCAACAGCGCCAAGAGCAATCCGGCCGTGCTGATCAACTTGTACCAGACGATGGGCGACTATACATGGACCAACCTGGGTCTCGATGAGTTTAGCTACCTGGCGACTACGATGCTCGAGCACGGCCTGACTTCGTTTGATGTTGTGACGCTGCAGGGAACCATGCAGCAGGGCGACACCTTTGCCGAGTTTTACCTAGACCAAGACAACGTAAAGCAAACGGTCGTCGACACCTTCTACCATCCAGTCGATTAGCTGCCCAAGCGCCAGATGCCAACAGTGGCGCGGTCGATGTCAGTCACCAACAGCGAGCGAGCCGCATTTGCGCCAAGGTGACGTGAAATGAGAGGGCGCTGACCTTCTGGTCGCGCCCTCGAAATTGAACGTCAGATTGGCGTGAATGCGGCTCGCGCAGCGTCGGCCGATCCGCCGTTCGGTAGAACGGCGGAACTGTTTATCTGACATACACCACGTTGTCGCGGCGGGGCTTGGCCTCGGGAAGCGTGCCCTCGGCATAGCCCAGGATGCAGTTGCCGACGCCGCGCAGGCTTCCGTCGGCGGGCAGACCCCAGCTGGCCAGTAGATCGAGGCCCTCGGGCGAATCGAAAACCTCGTGGGCGCGATGAATCCAGCACGAATCAACGCCCAGCGCATAGGCAGCATTGAGCAGGTTGCCCATGGCAAGCGAACCGTCTTCCAGATGCGTGGGCACGCTGCGGTCGACCAGCACCACCACAACCGTTTTGGCACCGTAGAAGGGGTCGTCGTTGCTGCCCATGACTTGCGCATTGAGCTGCGAGAGACGCTCGATGGTCGCGGGATCGGTAACGGCGACAAACGTCACCGGCTGGCGTCCCATGCCGCTGGGCGCATACTGGCCGGCCTCGATAATGCGTGCGAGCTTTTCGGCTTCGACGGGGCGATCGCTGTAGTTGCGGCAGCTGCGGCGATGGATGAGCGCTTCGATGGTCTCCATGGGTCCTCCTAGCGATGACGTTGCAGATGCTCCGTTCTTACCCGTCGTGCCGTAGCCGTAATCGCGCGAAGGGCTCCAAACAGCAATGGCCGCCAATCGGAAAAGTCGGCTTGCATAAAACTGCGGCAAGAATGTGAGAAGCTGATGAGATGGTTAAACGTTTTATCCCGTCTACCCTGCGGTTTTTTACCACTTGCCTAAATGATGCGCGCATAAGCTCTGATAAAGGTTTTACTAAAGGAGTACCAACGTTTATCAACGCGCCATGGTGGCGCCGGGCCAGGAGGTAACATCATGTTCCAGGCTGGAGATGTCGTCGAGACTGACTTCGAAGGATTTCTGAAGCTGCTGCGTTCCAAGACGCGCGCTTTTGTGACGATCGACAACCACGAGTACTACATCACGCACACCGATGGATATTGGCGTGTTCAGGATTGCGAGGCTCTCAACGATAAGGGCCACTTTACTGACTGCTCCGAGCTGGTTAACACGGTCTGTGAGGTCGTTGAGCTGCCCTGGATCTGCGGCAAGAGCCTGCACGACAGCTTTGCGGGCGCCACGGTCTACGAGGCCGTCGCTGCCTAACGGGCAAATACATCGCTATTCTCGCGTGACCGCCGGCGCCGCCCCCGCGCCGGCGGTCTTTTTCTGTCGATATGCAATGTAGAGCAGACCATATATAACGAACTTATTGACGATGGTCAAATCTCGGACTAATCTAAAAACAAATTGGTCAAAACTCGGACTATCGAATGGCGGGAGAGATGAATAATGCAGTTAGCCTGGTCGATTTCGACCGGATGCTCAACGGGCTTGACCGTATCTATTCGGAGTTCGCGCGCACCTGTGGTCTTTCGGACTGCGCCTATTGGATGCTCGTCGACACCAGCACGGCGGGCGGCAGCATTGCTGTAAGTCGTCTGACAAGCGAATGGTTCTATAGCAAACAGACTATAAACTCGGCCATTAAAACCTTGACGGCGCGGGGTTTCGCCACGCTTGAGTTTGCCGAAGGCAGTCGCAAGAACAAGGTTGTGAGCCTGACCGAAGAGGGTAGACGATTTGCAAAACGGTATGCGATGCCGGCGCAAGGGGCCGAGCAGAGAGCCTTCGATGCCCTCGAGCCATGTGAGCAGCGCGAGATTATGCGCTTGATTGGCAAATTCTCCCAAGTCCTGGGCGACGAGTGCGAGGCATTTAAGCGGCAGGTGGCAGCCGAAGATCAGTCGGAGAATCAACGTGAGGGGGAGTCGTGCGACTGTTAATGAGGTTTTTGAAGCCCTACCGAGGGCTTGTCGCAGTGACGCTACTGGTGCTGCTGGTGGATAACGTCGGTACGCTGTTGGTTCCAACGATGCTGGCGAACATGGTCAACACCGGAATTACCACGGGCGATGTCGACTACATTTTACGTAACGGCCTATACATGTTTATCGCGACCAGCATGGCTAGCGGCGGCACGGTGCTGGGCTGCTATCTTTCGGCGCGCCTGGCCGCCAACGTGGCCTGCGATATCCGCAATGCCGTGTACGACAAATCGCTCGAGCTCGCGGCCAGCGACTTTGAGCGCTTTGGTACCGGATCGATGATCACACGCTCACTCAACGACATCAACGTGATTCAGCAGGCAATCCTTCAGACGATTCAGTTGGTGCTGCCGGTGCCATTCCTGGCCGTCGCGGGCATCATATTTGCTTGGTTTATCGATCCCGCCATGGGAACGCTGCTGGGCGTGGTCGTTGCGATCGTGCTGGTGGCGGCGGTCTTTACGGTGGCTAACGCCGCGCCGATTTTTATGCGCCTTCAGAGCTTTATCGATCGTATGAACGTGGTGCTGCGCGAGAACATCGTGGGCGTTCGCGTCATCCGCGCTTTCAATAAGGAGCGCCACGAGGAGCAGCGCCTGGACGAGGTATTTAGCGATTACGCGGACAACGCCATTAAGGTCAACCACCTGTTTGTGGGGCTCGACAGCTCCAGCTTCTTTTTGATGAACATCGCCGAGGTGGCGGTGCTGTGGGTGGGCGGCAACCGCGTGGGCGCCCATGCCATGCAAATCGGCAGCATCTCGGCCGTACTGGAATACGCGATCCTGATCCTGTTCTTTGTGATGATGGCGCAGATGGTGATTCTGACGCTTCCGCGCGCTGCGGCGTGCCTCAACCGCGCGCAACAGGTGTTGGAGATTGAGCCGAGCATTGTGGACGGCAAGCGCACGCTGGATACGTGCGCGGCGGAGCCTGTTGACAGTGCCGACGCGGTCGCCGTGTTCGATCATATGTCGTTCCGTTTCGACGACGCCGACGAGGACACGCTGTGCGATCTGAACTTTACCTGTCGCCGCGGTCAGACGACCGCGATCGTCGGCTCGACGGGTTCGGGCAAGTCGACGGTGGCCAAGCTCCTGCTGCGCTTCCACGACGCCACCAAGGGCGCCATTCGCCTGGACGGCGTCGACCTGCGCGAGCTTTCGCAAGGCGAGATTCGCGGGCGCATTGCCTATGTGCCGCAAAAGGCATGGCTGTTCTCGGGCACCGTGGCAAGCAATCTGCGCTTTGGCAATGAGGGCGCGACCGAGGCCGACATGCTTCACGCGCTTGAGGTTGCCCAGAGCACCTTTGTACTCGATCAGCCGCAGGGGCTCGACACTCCGGTGGCGCAGGGCGGCACGAACTTTTCGGGCGGCCAGCGCCAGCGTCTGGCAATCGCCCGTGCGCTTATGAAGCATGCCGATCTATATATCTTTGACGACAGCTTTTCGGCCCTGGACTTTAAGACCGATGCCGCCCTGCGCCATGCGTTGCAAAACGAGACGCGTGACGCTGCGGTGCTCATTATCGCGCAGCGCATCTCGACGATCTTGCACGCCGACCAGATCGTCGTGCTCAAGGACGGCGAGGTTGTGGGCCTGGGCACGCATGGCGAGCTTATGGAAACCTGCGAGGTGTACCGCGCCATCGCGGAATCGCAAATGAAGGGAGGTGAGTAGCATGACCGAGGAGCTCAGGAAGCAGGCCAGCGTTGATGACGCCGTTGCCACGGGGCTTGTTGAGGAAACAGCTGCCGTAGCACCCGAGCTGGACGAGGCCGCCAAGGCTGCAGCCGAGCGCGAGGCTCGCCGCCAAGCGCTCTACGAGGAAAACGAACGCGCCGAGGACGAGCGCGCCCGCGCTGAGGCAGAGCGCATGCGCGATGTGGACGACGAGGACGAGGACGAGAAACCCCGCGACACCTGGGCGACGGTGCGCCGCCTGTGGAGCGAGGATGCCGGTGACCATTGGCGCTTCTATATCGTGTTCGCGAGCATCGTGTTCTATGCCATCTTTAACACCGCTGCGCCGGCATATAGCGCCCGCGTGATCGATGAGCTGTGGGGCCACATTCAGGTGGCGTTTGCCAACGACACCACCTTCAACATCACCTGGGAGAACTGCGGCAGGACCATCTTCATCTACTTTATGATCTGGACGGCCGCTGCCTCGTTCTACGCGCTCCAGAGCTTTTTGATGTCGAGCGTGGCCGAACGTCTCAACCTGCGTCTGCGTAACCGCATCGCTCAAAAGCTCAATCGTCTGCCGCTCGCCTATTTTGACGCGCATCGTCCCGGCGAGGTCGTCAGCCGCGCGACCAATGACTTGGACAAGATGTCCGAGAGCATGCAGCGCGGCTTGCTGCAGCTGCTGGTGTCGATTGGTACGGTAGTGGGCGCTGTGGGCGTGATGTTTGTGTTCAGTGTGCCGCTTACGCTGGTCTTTTTGTTCTTTACGGCGTTGTCGCTGCTGGTGACCAAGGTGGTCTCGCGCCGCACGCATGACGTAACCGGCGAGCGCCAGGAGTGGGTGTCCAAGATTACGAGTGCAGTCGAGGAAGGCTACTCGGGCCGTCTGGTGATTCGCGCGTTTAACCGCGAGCGTCAGAGTTCTGCCGAGGTGCACCAGGCCTCGGGCGAGCTGGCACGCGTGAGTGCCAAGGCCGACTTTATGATTAACGCCGTCGGCCCCGCGGTGCGCTTTATCGGCCGCCTGGCACAGATCGTGATTGCGATTGTGGGCTGCAGCATGCTGGTTGCCGGCCACATGACCGTCGGCGTGTTCCAAGCGTTCTTTCAGTTTATCTACGAGGCATCCGAGCCCATGACGCAGCTGTCGTTTACCTTCAACTCGCTGCAGAGCGCGCTGGCGAGTGCGGAGCGCGTGTTCGACCTGCTCGATGAGCCCGAGATGGAGGCCGATCCGCAGCCGGGCGAGGCCGCCAAGCTACCGGGTCGCGTGGAGGGCCGCGTCGCCTTTGAGCATGTGCGCTTTGGCTACACGCCCGAAAAGCTGCTTATGCGCGACGTGTCGTTCACCGCCGAGCCGGGCCAGAAGATCGCCGTGGTGGGAACCACGGGCGCGGGCAAGACCACGCTCATCAACCTGCTCATGCGCTTCTACGAGATTGACGGCGGGCGTATTACGCTCGACGGCGTGGATACGAGCCGCATGGATCGCGGCGAGCTGCGGCAGCAGTTTGGCATGGTGCTGCAGGACGCCTGGCTGTTCGATGGCACGATTGCCGAAAACATCGCATATGGCTGCCCTGAGGCAACGCGCGAGGAGGTCGTGGCCGCCGCCCGTGCCGCGCAGGTCGATTTCTTTGTGCGCACCATGCCACAGGGCTACGACACGCACGTGGCCAACGATGCCGAAAGCATCAGCCAAGGTCAGCGCCAGCTGCTGACCATCGCGCGCGTACTGCTCAACAACCCGGCGATTCTCATCTTGGACGAGGCGACGTCGAGCGTGGACACGCGTACCGAGCTTGCCATCGGCCGTGCCATGGATGCGCTTATGCGCGGGCGCACGAGCTTTGTGATCGCGCATCGCCTGTCGACAATTGTGGATGCCGACCTGATCTTGGTCATGGATCATGGCAACATTATCGAGCAGGGTACGCATAAGGAGCTGCTGGCTGCCGAGGGTGCCTACGCCGACCTCTATCTGAGCCAGTTCGCATAATTTGACAAAGGGGCAGCCCCTTTGTCATATCACAAATAAGGCGCGCCGGGGATGAATTCCCTGGCGCGCCTTTGCGTTGACGTCAATGTTGTCGGTAGCCATCCGCTTCTAGCGTTCGTCCATGAGCTTCGTGACGAGGGCTTTGAGCTCGGCCACCTCTCGCTCGAGTTCCTTGACGCGGCGGGCATTCTCGGTGATGCCTTGGCGGTTGAGCGCGGACTGCTCGGCGGCGTCATCGGGCATGTACTCGCGATGCTGCTTGGCATCGAAGCTCTCCTCGAACACGCGGCAGCCGTTGCGCTTGATGATGCGGCCTGGCACGCCCACGACGGTGCAGTTGTCGGGCACGTCCTTAACGACAACCGAATTGCCGCCGATCTTGACGTTGTTGCCGATGCGAATGTTGCCGAGCACCTTGGCGCCCGTGCCCACGGTGACGTTGTTGCCCAGGGTGGGGTGGCGCTTGCCGGTTTCGTTGCCGGTGCCGCCGAGCGTAACGCCCTGGTAGAGCACGCAGTTGTCGCCCACGATGGTGGTTTCGCCGATGACGACGCCCATGGCGTGGTCGATAAAGAAATGCTTGCCGATCTGTGCAGCGGGATGAATCTCGACGCCGGTGATGTGGCGGGTGATTTGCGAGAGCACACGGGCGAGCGAGCGATGTCCATGCTCCCACAGCCAGTGCTCGGGCACATGGTTCCACTTGGCGTGCAGGCCGGGGTAGGACAGGAAGATGACCAGACCGTTTTGCGCAGCGGGGTCTTGCGCCTGGACGGTTTTGATGTCCTCGCGAATGGTATTGATAAAGCTCACCGGCCGCCCTCCCTTAGCGCCATGGCAATGCGATTCAATAAAGTATAGCGATTCGCTAGGGATTAGGAAGAACAATCTTGGCGGCATTGCGCAACAGGTGTCAGTTATGCAAACTTGCTGGTAATGGAGTCATCCTTTTGTGGGGTTGCGCACGAGGGGGCGCTGCAACCGTATACTGGTCAACTTGGACGTATCCGCGCCCACAACTGAGAGGTTTTACTTCATGGGTTTCATTAATTATATCGCCGAGCTGCTCAAAGACCCGCGCACCGCGATTGCCAGCTGGATCGCCGCCGGCCCGCTTATGGCCTACGGCTGCGTGTTCCTGATTATCTTTATCGAGACGGGCGTGGTGTTCTTCCCGTTCCTTCCCGGCGATTCGCTGCTGTTTGCCTCGGGCTTCTTTGCCCACAACGGCGGCTTTAACATCGTGGCGCTTCTGGCCACCGCATGGGCCGCAGCCATCCTGGGCGATCAGTGCAACTTTATGATCGGCCACTTCTTTGGCCGCAAGATCATCGCCTCGGGCAAGGTAAAGGCCATGACGCCCGAGCGCATCAAAAAGTCCGAGGACTTCTTGGACAAGTGGGGTCACCTGGCCATCTTCCTGGGTCGCTTCTTCCCGTTTATCCGCACCTTTGTGCCCTTTATCGCCGGCATGGGCGGCATGCACTGGCGCAACTTTGTCGTCTTTAACGTGCTGGGCGGCATTACCTGGTCGACGGTCTTTACGCTGCTGGGCTACTTCTTTGGCGGCATTCCCTTTGTGCAGGAGCACTTTGAGCTGTTGATTATCGGCATCGTCGCCGTGTCGATCATCCCGACCGTGGTCGGCTTGGTTAAGGCTAAGCTGGGCAAATAGAACGCCTAGCTCGAGCGGGCGCACAAATCGCGTCGTTGAGGCCCGTCACCGTTTACGGTGGCGGGCCTCTTTAGTTTCGGTCAAATGAAAATACTTTAGTTAGTTAAAGAAAAGCGTTTTATCCGATGCGCGTGCGGAGTACAATCTCGTGCATGCGAATCGACGTGCCATCGGCTTTGATGCCGTTCGCGTGTCCCGTCCGGCTCTACGCTCCGGGCGTGCGACGTTGCGACGCGGTCGGCCTCGGTCCTTGCGTGCGAGTTCGCGAGTATGCAACTGTGTATGTAAGGAGCGACATATGACTGTCGAGAAGAAGGATATCGATTGGGGTAGCCTTGGCTTTGGCTACATGAAGACCGATTACAGCTACGAGGCCCATTGGAAGGATGGCGAGTGGGACGAGGGCGGCCTGACCACCGACCACACCCTGCACGTCTCCGAGTGCGGCGGCATCTTCCATTACTGCCAAGAGGTCTTTGAGGGCCTGAAGGCCTACACCGCCGAGGACGGCAGCATCGTCTGCTTCCGTCCCGACATGAACGCCGAGCGCATGTACAACTCCGCCCAGCGTCTGGAGATGCCCCCGTTCCCCAAGGACAAGTTTGTTGAGGCCGTCAAGCAGGTCGTTTCTGCCAACGCCGCCTGGGTTCCGCCCTTCGGCTCCGGCGCGACTCTGTACGTGCGCCCGTTTATGATCGGCTCCGGTGACGTGATCGGCGTGGCTCCCGCTCCTGAGTACACGTTCCGCATTCTCGTGACCCCGGTCGGTCCGTACTTTAAGGGTGGCCTTAAGCCCGTCAAGCTGCGTGTTTCCGAGTATGACCGTGCTGCACCGCACGGCACCGGTAACATCAAGGCCGGCCTCAACTATGCCATGTCCCTCAAGCCCACGATGGAGGCTCACCGCGAGGGTTATGCCGAGAACCTGTATCTCGACTCCGAGTCCCGCACCTATGTCGAGGAGACCGGCGGCGCGAACGTTCTGTTCGTGAAGGAGGACGGCACCCTCGTCGTTCCTCAGTCGCACACCGACTCCATCCTGCCCTCCATCACCCGTCGCTCGCTCGTTCAGGTTGCCGAGGATTTGGGTATGACCGTCGATCAGCGTCCCGTCGAGTGGGCCGAGGTCAAGGCCGGCACCTTTGTGGAGTGCGGCCTGTGCGGCACCGCTGCCGTCATCTCCCCGGTGGGCGAGATCGACAACAAGGTCTATGGTGCCGATGAGACCGTGACCTTCCCGGCTGGCTGCACCGAGATCGGTCCTGTGATGAAGAAGCTTCGCGAGACCCTGACTGGTATCCAGTCCGGCGCTGTCGAGGATAAGCACAACTGGGTTTACACCGTCGCGTAAGCCGTCTTAGCTGTCCGGCCCGAGGGCAACCTACCTTTCCGGCGCGTCCTCGGACATGAAAGAACCTCCGCTGCGCACTTCGTGCGGCGGAGGTTCTTTCGTCCTGCGGAGTGCGCCGGAAAGGTAGGTTGCCCTCGGGCCTGCGTCACCTTGGCGCTGTCGTACGGGCAATATAGATCTGAATTAAAGATGGTGCGCGGCCTATTGACCGCGCTTTTGTTTTGGTTCGCGCCATGTGGGGGTGGTGGCGACGTGCATTTTTGCGAGTATTCTGCAATCGAAGGCCCCTGCATACCGACCTCGGGCGAAAAATCGGGATTTATCGATGTTTTCTACGAATGATGGGCGGGGTTATGGGCTGACAGCGTTTGATTTGCGGGGATATTCGCGGTCTTTGGCATTTATCGTGGCGCCCGAAGCTGTCGGGCATGTTGAATACTCCCAAAAATGCACGGCGCCTTGAGGGGGACCTTTGCGACAAAGGAAACCGCCCCGTCAAAGTATGCATTCGACGGGGCGGTTTATGCATATACCCGATTAAGGATACGCTGCTGATCTGTTAGAACTTGACGGTCGGTGCCTGGCGGGCAGCTTCGGCGGCCTCGAAGCCCTGGCGCTCCTTAAACTGGAAGATGCCGGCAAAGATGACGGCCGGGAAGGTCTGGATGGCGTTGTTGTAGCTAAGCACGCAGTCGTTGTAGCTCTGGCGCGCGTAGCTCACCTTATTCTCGGTGTCTTCGAGCGTGGCCTGGAGCTGCATAAAGTTGGTGTTCGCCTTAAGATCGGGGTAAGCCTCGGCCACGGCGAAGAGCTGGCGCAGGGCGCCGGTCAGCACGTTGTCGGCTTCCATCTTGGCTTCGGGCGTGGTGGCGCTCACGGCGGCGTTGCGCGCGTTGACCACGGCGGCAAGCGTGTCCTGCTCGTGTTTGGCGTAGCCCTTGACGGTCTCGACCAGGTTAGGGATCAAGTCGTTGCGGCGCTGCAGCTGCGTGTCGATGTTCTGCCAGGCGTTATCGATGCGATTGCGCTTGGTGACCATGTTGTTGTAGATGCCGGCGATGGCGCAGACAATCACAACGACAACAACGATACCGATGATGACGGGAATCATGGTGTCTCCGTTTCGAATGGCCGCGGCGTCTTCCGCCGGCTGCCGTTGGTGTAACGCTACTAGTATACCCGCAACCTTTGGCGATACCGAACTTTCCGGTAAGCGTTATGTTTCCGCCAAGGTAAGGCCATTCGCCAGGGGGCGGGCGATACAGGTGTAAGATATGCGACAGATTAGTGAGCGTTGTCTTCTCCTTGAGGAGGGCGATATATATGGACCTTCGCATCAAGAAAACCTATCGGGCCCTGTTCGAGGCCTTTACCGAGCTGCTCGAAGAGCATCGGTTTGAGGACGTGACGGTTGCCATGCTGTGCGACCGCGCTATGATTCGTCGGACGACGTTCTACAAGCACTTCCGCGACAAAAACGATTACTTTGCCTTCTATATCGATGAGCTCATGTCGGGCCTGCCGCAAAAGCGGGCCGATGCGGATGGCGCGGAGGGCGCCGAGGACGTACGCACGCTTCGCCACGAAGTGTTCGCCGATGCCATGGATCTGATTCTGGCGCATGAGCAGCTCATGGATAACATTTTGGCGAGCAGCATGTCGGGCATGCTGACCAGTATGATTTGCGACCGCATCGCGCGCTCCATACGCGGGCGCGTGATGAGTGCGCTTGACGAGGACGCGCTCGCGCCCGTATCGCTCGAGACAACGTCTGAGTTTGTCGCCGGCGGCATTATTCGGCTCTTTACCATGTGGTGGGAATCGGGCCACGTACTAGAGCGTCGACCCGAGATGGCTGACGTGGTCGATGCGCTGTTCGAGCGAACCATGACGCCGGTGCATCACTAGAAGTGGCGGAGAGAGGGGGATTCGAACCCCCGGAACGCTCTCGCGCTCAACGGTTTTCAAGACCGCCGCATTCAACCGCTCTGCCATCTCTCCGTGAGTCGTAATGATAGCATCGTTTTGGATTTGTAACAGGGAGGGCGAACGATGACGAGCACCGGAATCGACGAGAAGTTCATGCGCGAGGCGCTGGCGGAGGCGCGTGCCGCCGCGGCGGTGGGCGAGGTACCGATCGGTGCCGTAGTGGTGCGCGCGGGTGAGATTGTCGCGCGGGCGTATAATCGCCGCGAGCTCGACCAGGATCCTTCGGCGCATGCCGAGTTTGCGGCCCTATGCGCCGCCGCGCAATCGCTCGGTCGCTGGCGCCTTTCCGATTGTACGGTCTACGTGACGCTCGAGCCCTGCTGCATGTGCGCGGGGCTTATGGTTAACGCGCGCGTGGGGCGCTGCGTGTACGGCGCGGCCGATGCTAAAGCGGGCGCTCTGGGGTCGCTATACGACCTCAATGCCGATTCGCGCCTGAATCATCGGTTTAATGTGACCGCCGGCGTGCTGGCAGACGAGTGCCGCGCGGTGCTGAGCAGCTATTTTAGTGGGCTGCGTGGCACCGATGGTGCTGGCTGCGGTTGTGGGGCCGATCTTGAAGCACATGCCGCCCACGCCGAGGCGCTTGCGGGTGTTGGGGATCTCGCTGACGGGACGCTCGACTTTGGCCCCGTGCAGCGGCGGCCCCGTCGTGTGCTGTTGGCGATTGATTCCTTTAAGGGCAGCGTTTCGAGTGCACAGGCGGAGGCGGCGGTTGCCGAAGGCGTGCGCCGCGCGTGGCCCGATGCCCAGGTAAGCGCGCTGCCGCTGGCGGATGGCGGCGAGGGAACGCTCGACGCCATCGCCGCGCGCGGCGGTGAGGTCGTGGCATGTGAAGTCGCAGGCCCCTTGGGCGACCGCGTGTCTGCCCGGATGCTGGTGGACGGCGAGTGCGAATCTGCTGTTATTGAGATGGCCGAGGCGGCGGGTATTGGGTATTCGCCCTGCACGGAATCGGCGGCGCTTGCGGCCTCGACCTATGGCGTGGGCGAGCTCATGCTTCGCGCGGTCCGTGCTGGAGCAAAGACTATCTATATTGGTCTGGGCGGCAGCGCCACCAACGACGGTGGCGCCGGCATGCTGCAGGCGCTGGGCGCCCACCTTGTCGATGACCGTGGCAGCAATATCGCCCCCGGTCTCGCGGGCCTTGAACGCGTGGCGAGTGTCGATTTGGCACCGGCGATTCGGGCACTGAATGGCACGCATGTCGTGGTGCTTTCCGATGTCGAGAATCCGCTCGTGGGGCGTCGAGGCGCACTGGCGGTGTTTGGTGGGCAGAAGGGTTTGCCGGCGGGTGATGCCGAGGTACTGCGCGGGTACGACAGCTGGATGGTCGGCTACGGTCGCCTGCTCGATGCGGCGATTACCGGGGTGCAGGCTCAGAGGTTGTTGCGCGTGCCCGAGGGCGTGCGGACATTTGGCTCGGTGCTCGGTGTGCCCGGTGCCGGCGCCGCCGGCGGCCTGGGCGCCGCGCTGCTAGCGCTCGGTGCGGAGCTGCGCTCGGGCGTGGAGACGGTGCTTGATCTGATTGGGTTTGAGGAGCGCGTGCGCGATGCCGACCTGGTCATAACGGGCGAGGGCAATATGGACGAGCAATCCGCTGCCGGCAAGGCGCCGGTGGGCGTGGCCCGTCGTGCGAAGCGATATGGCAAGCCGGTGGTCGCCGTCGTTGGCGGTCGCGCTGACAACCTGGATGCGGTGTACGGGCAGGGCGTCGACTTGGTTTTGCCGGTCTGCCGCAGGCCCATGCCTCTTGACCAAGCGCTCGACCCCCAGGAAGCCACAACCAACCTCATCTGCGCCGGTGAAGCAGCCGCCCAAGCCTACGACCTTGGCCGTATCTAAAACCCATCCCCTCGATAAGTTGCGGTGAAATACGGAGTGTTTTTGCCTTTAAGGTGCCAATTCAGTCCGTATTCCACCGCAACTTCGAGAATGGCTATCCGAGGCTGGCCGCCTTGGGCCTTGGGTCGGACCGTCCGCCATGAAATGCGGCCATCTACTACGTTTAGCCGAGCACCTCTGACCATCCCGGAATATGCGAAAATAAAACCGCAGGTAGACGGCTTGCCGATTTTTGAAAAAGCCGGCTATGGTTGACCCCCGCGGCTTAAACGTAGTAGATAGGCCCCTTTTGTGGCACGGCAGCGGACCAGTCTTTTTGGGACGGGGCTTATTTGACCACCTGTCGATCTGATTGCCCAAGTAGTCAAAAAAAGTCAAAAAAGCCCCGTCCCAAATTAGCCACCTTGCCCCATCGGGCTGGAGCGGGTAAGATATACCGAGCGCCTAGCGCGTTCGATGGGTTCGGATGACGACATGTTCCGAATCTGGTCAGGTCCGGAAGGAAGCAGCCATAAGGAGCCTCTGTCGGGCATCCGGATCCATCGAGTGCGCAGGCGCTTTTTGGTGCCGCGGCTACCCGCGAGTGCCGGCAGGGCGCTTGGTAGTCGAGCGATCCCGCAGGCGAAGCCGAGGACCAGCGAGACACC
>NZ_JBDGAY010000024.1:0-36760 GCF_040910245.1 Collinsella aerofaciens | reverse complement strand
ACGTGCAGACCTTTCGTCATGGCCTCCTACCTTTCTTTCGGGCCCCTGTCAGGGCCGATTCGTTAGCGCCCCTCCGTATGGGACGCTGCTTGCTGACAGCTCTAGTTATATCCAAAAACCACCCGCAATTCCACCTCGCCCCCGAACGGTCAGCAAAGTGCGATGAACGGTATATCGCATATGATTCCCCCATGATGCACTTCAGTTCTCTAAAGCATATTTTCAAAGGTAAACGTTCTTTTTTCTAAGGAATTAAGCTAGATTGCACAAATATTTTCATGTTTAAGAATTGCATAGCTAAAACGGTTTTCTGCATATATTTGTCGTTTGTCCACGATTCGATTTGGATTCGATTATATTCAGCTCGCAATCATTCTTATTCATACATCCTCATCAGTTGAGTATGGATATAGATTGTTTTCAAAACGAGTTGGACAGTTAGTCGCATGCCTTGACAGCGTAAGAAGTAGGTAAAGATACCGTTCGCACAATACGTCCGTGCCACAAGTCGACTAAATTGAGACAATAGTGAATAGGGTTAGGCTACCGTCCCTTGCGGGGACTGAACGGACAGATGCATATGCCGAGCAAAATCGAAAAAAAGCAAGCCGCCGCAAAGCTGCGCAAACCGCCGCGCGACTTCTCGTACACGCAAAATCGAGAGCTCAGCTGGCTGCGCTTTGACAACCGCGTGCTCGACGAGGCCTTTGATGAGTCCGCGCCGCTGTTCGAGCGCCTTAAGTTCGTCTCGATCTTCGAGTCCAACCTCGACGAATTCCTTATGGTGCGCGTGGGTGGCCTGTCCGACCTTGCCGAGCTCAAAAAACAGCCTGTTGACAACAAGAGCAATATGACCGCCTCCGAACAGGTCGATGCTGTCATGGCCGAAATGCCCGGGCTCCTTACCCGTTGGGAGTCCATCTTTAAGAGCATCGAGGGCAAGCTCGACACTCTGGGCGTTCACCGCGCCCGCATCGATTCGCTTACGCCCGAGGAACGCACCTTTGTAACCCGCTACTTCCAGGCCTACGTGTCGCCGGTCATCTCACCGCTGGTGATCGACCCGCGCCACCCCTTCCCCAACCTGCGCAACGGCGCGCTCTACCTGGCGTGCGGCCTGGACGGCGTCACCGACGAGGAGAGCCTGCTGGGCCTGATCGAGATTCCCGCCTCGATGAACCGCGTGGTCGAGATCCCCTCGCCCACCGGCACCTACTCCTACATTCTGCTCGAGGACGTCATCCTCGCCTGCCTGGACAGCTGCTTTGGCTCCTATAAGCCGCTGGACCGTGCGCTCATCCGCGTCACCCGCAATGCCGATATCGACCCGGACGGCGAGGGCGTCGAGGAGGAAGAGGATTACCGCCAGCACATGAAGCGCATCCTCAAGAAACGCTTGCGCCTGCAGCCGGTGGTGCTCGCCGTATCGGGCTCGCTCGAAAAGCCAACGCTCAAGACTATCCGCAAGGCGCTCGAGCTCTCGCGTCGCTCGGTCTTTACCTGCGATATCCCGCTCAACCTGGGCTATGTCTTCGGCATTGAGGGCAAGATTCCCGAGCACCTGCGCAACGAGCTGCTTTTTACGCCGTTTAAGCCGCAGCCCAACCCCACGATCGATATGACCCGCTCCATCCGAGAGCAGGTACTTCAGCACGACAAGCTGCTCTTTTATCCCTATGAGGCCATGAACCCCTTCCTGGATCTGGTGCACGAGGCCGCCTACGACCCCGAGTGCATCTCGCTGCGTATCACGCTCTACCGCGTGGCCAAGCAGAGCCGCCTGTGCGAGTCGCTGATCGATGCCGCCGAGAACGGCAAAGAGGTCACGGTGCTCATGGAGCTCCGCGCCCGCTTCGACGAGCAGAACAACATCGAGTGGGCCGAGCGTCTGGAAGAGGCAGGCTGCACCGTCATCTACGGCTCCGAGGGCTTTAAGTGCCACTCCAAGATCTGCCAGCTCACCTATCGCGAGGGCATGGCGCTTACACGCCTGACGCTGTTGGGCACCGGCAACTTTAACGAGAAGACGGCCAAGCTCTACAGCGACTTTATGCTCATGACCGCCCATCCCGGCATCGGCGAGGACGCCAACTTGTTCTTCCGCAACCTGTCGCTGGGCAACCTGCGCGGCGACTACCGCTTCCTGGGCGTGGCGCCGGTCGGCCTCAAGCCGCTCATCATGCGCGGCCTGGATCGCGAGATCCAGCGCGCCCTCGTTGGCGAGCCCGCCCGCGTGTTCTTTAAGCTCAACTCGCTCACCGACCGCGAGGTCATCGACAAGATCGCCGAGGCATCGTGCGCAGGAGTCCGCGTGGACATGATCATCCGCGGAATCTCGTGCCTCAAGCCGGGCGTTCCGGGCAAGACCGAGAACGTGCATGTCCGTTCTATCGTCGGACGCTTTTTGGAGCATGCGCGCGTTTACGCCTTTGGCGTGGACTCGGACATGATCTATCTGAGCTCGGCCGACATGATGACGCGCAACACCGAGCACCGCGTGGAGATCGCCTTCCCCGTGCTCGACCCCACCTGTCGCGCCCTGGTGCACGAGTACATGGGCATGCAGCTGCGCGACAACGTGAAGGCCCGCAACCTCACGAGCGACGGCACCTGGGTCCCCGTCGAGCGCCACGAAGGCGAGAGGCCCTTTAACTCGCAGGAAGCCCTGTTGGAGCGTGCCTATCGCAACGCCGAGGCCGCCGCGCAGCAGCGCGCACAGGAGAAGGAACGTGTGGCCGAAGAAGCTATTCAGGCCGAGGTTGAACATGGGGCAGTTGCCAAACCGGAAGCGATTGCCGCTCCCCCGGTGAATGAACCCGTGGCTGCCGCAGAGCCCGCCGCGGAGAAAGCGCCCGAGGTTCAGAAGGTCCAGGCGACCGTCATTGAGCCCAAGCCCGCACCTGTACCTCGGCCCGAGCCGCAGGTCACCAAGCCCGCACCCGAGCCGAACGCCCGTCGCGATAAGCCCGCCGGCAAGACCAAGGCCATCGAGCGCCATCGCCCCGGCCGCGTGCGCATGGGCTTGGGTCTGATCGGCCTGGGTCTTAAGACGCTCATTACCGGCAAGACGAAATAGTCGTTTGTAGAAGCAGTTTGTAGAAGCGCCCCGCATTTGAGGAAAGCCTCGGATGCGGGGCGCTTTTCCCTGCTACCATGGTGCGGACAACAACGCGAATGACAGGCAGGGATATGAAGCTCACTATCGAATCGATGACCTACGGCGCCGACGGGCTGGCGCACGCCGACAACGGCAAGGCCGTCTTTGTGCAGGGCGCCGTGGCAGGCGACGCCGTCGAGGCCGAGGTCGTACAGGACGGCAAGTCGTTCATGCGCGCCCGCACCACCGAGATTCTGGAGCCAAGCCCCGATCGCATTCAGCCTCCCTGCCCCTTCGTGGGCATCTGCGGCGGCTGCTCGTGGGGCAATCTCTCACGCACGGCGCAGCTCGCCGCCAAGGAGCAAAACCTGCGCTCCACGCTCGAGCGCATTGGCAAGTTCGCTCCTGAGCAGGTCGATGAGCTGGTACAGCCCATCCGCCACACCAAGGACGACTGGGGCTACCGCAACAAGATCGAGCTGGAGCCCACCGTCGTCAACGGTCGCGTGCGCCTTGGCATGCACGGTGTCGACCCCAGCAAAATCGTGACCGTCGATGCGTGCCCGCTGTTCGATAAGCGTTTTCCCAAGGCGCTCAAATCGGTCGTCGGCGCACTCAACTATCTAAGCGGCAGCCATGACTTGGGGCTCGAACGCGTGGGCATTCGCGCATCGCGCCGCACCAAGGCACTCGAGGTCGCACTCTGGACGCCCACAGGCTCTTTTCCGCGCTCGCAGGTCTCCCGCGTGCTGGCGGACGCCGCTCATCCCACGAGCATCGTTCGTGTGATGAGCAAGGGCGAAAAGAAAGCCCGCCGTGTCTCCAAAGTCGAGATGCTCGCCGGCGAGGGCTCGTGGACCGAGAATATCGCCGAAGGCCAGATGCGCTTATCTGCCCCGTCGTTTTTCCAGGTCAATACCAAGGGCGCCGAGATTTTGATTGAGCTCGTTATGGACGCCCTCGACCCGCAGGAAGACGAGCTGGCCGTGGACCTGTACTGCGGTGCCGGCACCTTTACCCTGCCGCTCGCCCGCCGCTGCGATTTTGTCGCCGCCGTCGAAGCCTATGGCCCGGCCGTGCGCGATCTACGCCGTAACCTCGAGATCAACAAGCTCGACAACGTCGACGTCATCGGCGGCGACGCGGTGCGCGAGTTCCCCGATCAGGATGCCGATGTCTTGGTAGTCGATCCGCCGCGCGCAGGCTTGGCGCCCGAGGCGATCGACCTCATCGCGAGCACGAGCGCCCGCGATGTCGCCTACGTGAGCTGCGACCCAGCGACTCTGGCCCGCGACCTCAAGCGCTTTGTCGAGGAGGGCACCTTCTCCCCCGTCAAGATCACGCCGGTCGACCTATTCCCGCAAACCTTCCACTGCGAAACCGTCGTCCACCTCAAGCGCAACTAGCTGATGATTTTTCTGTGACGGGGATTAAATAATCAATTTGTACCGAATGATTATTTAATCCCCGTCCCTTTTAAACATTGGGAAATCGAGCGTGGTAAGCGGGGGTCTTCGGGGTATAAGACGGCTAATTGTATGCCGCTTTTTGAAAGGAACCCTTATGCCCAGCGTTGCCGTTCTTGCCGCCGATGGCTTTGAAACGATTGAATGCCTGACCATGGTCGATGTCATGCGTCGCGGCGGCGTGCGTGCCACGCTCGTCTCGATTATGCCCACGCGCGAGGTCGTAAGCTCACTACAGATTCCCGTAACCTGCGACGCACTCTTTGACGAGATTAACTTTGACGAGTACGACTGCGTCGTACTGCCCGGCGGTCTGCCCGGCGCCACCAACCTGCGCGCCGACCAGCGCGTCTGCGACGTAGTCTGCGAGTTCGCCGCAACCAAGCATGTTGCCGCCATCTGCGCCGCCCCATTTATCCTGGGCGAGCTTGACCTGCTCG
The DNA here is from genome assembly GCF_040910245.1 of Collinsella aerofaciens. GTDB lineage: Bacteria > Actinomycetota > Coriobacteriia > Coriobacteriales > Coriobacteriaceae > Collinsella. The sequence goes on along the minus strand of NZ_JBDGAY010000024.1, from coordinate 31,757 downwards.
AGGGACGCCACGCCACGTGCTTCCCCGGCTTTGAGAAGAGCTTCCCCGAGGGTGCCTATACCGGCGACAAGGTCACGCACGACGGCAACATCATCACCGCCAGCGGCATGGCCCAGTCACTCCCCTTTGCGCTTGAGCTGCTGCGTACGCTCGCCGGCGACAAGGCTGTCGAGAAGGTTGCCGAGGGCATTCAGCTATGATTTTGGCTTCGCAATCACCGCGCCGCATCGAGTTGATGCGCGAAGCGGGCTACGACATCCGCGTCATTCCCGCTGACATCGACGAGACTCCTTTTGATGACGAGACCCCGCTTACGCTTGTCGAGCGCTTAGCTCGCGCTAAGGCTGCCGCCGTTGCCGCCGAGCACGCCGAGCCCAATGAGCTGACTATTGCGGCCGACACCATCGTCACCTTCGATGACAAGATTTTGGGTAAGCCGGCAAACGAGGACGAAGCCCGCACCATGCTCCACGAGCTCTCGGGGCGCACGCACCAGGTCGCAACCGGCGTCTGCCTCGTTAGAGCCGGAGACGCCACGGCCCCGCACGCCGCCGAGAGCCTGTCGTTTGTCGATGTGACCGATGTGACGTTCTATGAGCTCACCGACGAGCAGATTGAGCGCTACGTCGCCTCAGGCGAGCCCATGGACAAGGCAGGCGCCTACGGCATCCAAGGCACAGGCGGCCGCATGCTCATGCATGATATTTCGGGCGACTTCTACAACGTGGTGGGCCTGCCCATCGCTCGCGTCGCGCGTGCGATTCAAAAACTCTCGTAATTGCATCTGGCGCTGGGTATCCCCCGGCGCCTACAATTTTGGCGTACCGTACGGATCCCGACCGGGCATAAGGCCCGGCGGAAAACCGATAGGAGTAAAACATGGACACATTGCTTGAGGCCATTGACGTTTGTGATGTCGATGGCTTTTGCTTTGGCAACTATACGGACGAGGAGGCCGGCACCGGCTGCACCGTAATTGTGGCACCCGAGGGCGCCACCGGCGGTGTTGACGTTCGCGGCGGTGCCCCGGCATCGCGCGAGACCGACCTGCTGCGTCCCGAGAACACCGTGGACAAGGTCCACGCCGTCTGCCTTTCGGGTGGATCGGCCTTTGGTCTGGAGGCCGCAAGCGGCGTCGCCCGCGAGCTCGAGAGCCGCGGCATCGGCCTTCCCGTCGGCCCCACTCAGGTGCCCATCGTGTGCTCTAGCTGCATCTTCGACCTCGCCTTTGGCGACCCCACCGTACGCCCCGACATTGAGGCTGGCATCTCCGCCGTGCGCGAAGCGCTCGACAACACCCCCACCACGCTCGAGCAGGGCAATGTAGGTGCCGGCACCGGTGCCACCGTGGGCAAGCTCATGGGCCCCGCCACCTGCATGAAGGCCGGCCTTGGAGCCGCCGCCGTGGCACTCGGCCCTGTTAAGGTGGGCGCTGTGGTCTCGGTCAACGCCTGCGGCAACGTCGTCGACCCCTTCACCGGTGAATGGGTCGCTGGTATGCGCGCTGCAGCAGACAGCGACCAGATCGTCGACATGGAGCTCGCAGCCTTTGCCGCCGCCGGCTCCATGCAAATGCCGCTCGACCGCACCAACACCACCATCAGCTGCATCGTCACCAACGTTGAGCTCACCAAGACCCAGGCCACCAAGGTCTCCCAAATGGCAGCAGACGCCTATGCGCACGCCATCCGCCCCACGCACACCACGAACGACGGTGACACCATCCACACCCTCGCCAGCGGCAAGCTGGGAGCCCAGGCAAGCGCCGCCGTTCCCTTGGACCTGTTGGGCATGCTCGCCGTAAGGGCTTTGCAAACCGCCATCGTAAACGGAGCCAAAACCGCCAAAACCTCCCACGGCATCCCCGGCGCCGCGAAGTAAACTAGCTCGTCCGGTTGCCCGGTGGGTCTTGGTTATGTTTGCTGCTCTACAGTCCTGGCTCGCACGAAGAGCACATTAAGTGCTCTTCGGCTCGTGCGGAACTCGCGACAAACATAACCAAGACCCACCGGGCAGCCTACTCAACAAGATCCCCTTCAGCCCAGGCCCCTGTGTACCGCGCGTCCAAGATCTTCAAATTCGACTATCTGACATAAAGCGAGACATAGCAGAGGACCCCTGGTCCTTAACTTGATACGAGTTCCGCACGCAAAGGAGGCGCCAGTGGCGCCTCCGTCTTGCGCAGGACTGTTCGAAGTAGCAAGTTAAGGACCAGGGGTCCCCGTTACCCGAGCGTTTCTGCACTAGTTGAATTTGAAGATCTTTGAGGCCAGATGGTATAGGCCGAGTGTGGTTTTGTCTCCGGTCCGGCCATGCAGGTTGGTAAAGAATCCGACCACGCCGTAGCGAGCGCGACGATACATGCGCTCGTCGTACTCTTTCAGGTCCTTCCACAGCGTCTTCAGGCGCTCATCGGCACAATCTTCCTCGGAAAGCTTGGTGAGCACCGAGCAAATCGCCATCATCATGGTGAAGTAGCCCATCATGTACGAACGCAGACGCGAGGACTCAACGTCCTGGTACAGGTGGAACGATTCCATCATGATGCGCGTTACGCGGAACTGCTGACCCAGACGCTTGACCATCGTAGCCTCATTGACGCTCTGGCCCTCGCGACCGATAAAGTAGCGATAGAGGTCGATGTCGGCGTAGTACATGGTCTTGCAGCGCGGCAGCGGCACGTATGCGTAGATATTATCCACGTAGAACGTGTGTGCCGGCATAGGCAGATTGGACTCGCGCAGTACATCGGTGCGATAGCACAGGCTGTGCATGAGCAGATTTTGATCGGGACGGAAGTGTCCGATCTGGTCCCAAGAGAAAATCTTTTTGCGCGGCAGGGCAAACTTGTAGCCAATAGCGGTATGCGTGCCCTCGTAAACCTTCTCGTACACGTAGTTCGAGATAAACAGGTCGACGCGCTGGTCGCGCTCCTCAAAGCCACGCAAAATCGACAGCATGGTCGAAAGCGCCGCACCGTCGAGCCAGTCGTCCGAGTCGACAACCTTGTAGTAGGTGCCCTGCGCCTCGCGCAGGCCCGAAAGAACGGCGATACCGTGGCCGCCATTCTCCTGGTGCACCGCGCGGATGATTCCAGGATAACGGGCCTCCCACTCATCGGCCTTGGCGGCCGTCTCGTCCTTGGAGCCGTCGTCCACCACGATAATCTCGATATCGGTGGCGTAATTGCTCCCCTCCAAGATGGAGGTGATGCAATGGTCCATGTCCTTGGCGGCGTTATACGAGGGAATACCGAATGTTATGACTTTATGCATGGCAGGCGATAATCTCATCCGAAAGATCGAGGGCGGAATTGGTCACGGCGTCCATATCGTAGTAACGATACTCGGCCAGACGACCCACGGGGTGGAAGTTCGTCAGGTTCTGGACGCGCTCAAGATAGCGCTCGTAGAGCTCACGGTTCTCGGGCTCAAGAATGGCGTAGTACGGCGTCTCACCCGAGCCGGGTGTATAGGCCTTAGAGTACTCCTTCATGATGGTGGTCTTGCCGGGCAAAACCTGACCGGTCATGTTCTTGAACTCGGTGATGCGCGTATAGTCCTCGCTCGTGGTGTAGTTGACGGTGCCCACAGGCTGGAACTGATCCATATCGAGCGTCTCGAACTTCATATCGAGCGTGCGGTACGGCAGCGCGCCCAGGTCGAGGTTGAACAGCTCGTCGAGTGGACCGGTGTAGACGATCTCGCCACCATAGACCTTACCGTCGATCTTAACGGTAGTCTCGTCGATCTCAAAGAGGTCACGGGCGTCTACGTCACAGAATACGTCAATAAAGTCGTGATCGAGCATATGTTCGAACAACGCGGTATAGCCGTCCTGCGGCATGCCCTGGAAAGGAGCCTGCGGAAAGTAGCGATCGTCATCGCCCACAAAGACGGGAACGCGGCCGGTGATCGAGGGGTCGATCTGGTCGGGCGTCTGGCCCCACTGCTTCATGGTGTAATGCAAAAAGACGTTCTCGTAGACGTAATCGGCGACCTCGGCAAGATCCGGGTCGTTTTTCTTGCGCAGCTCCATAATGGGCACCTTGACGTCCTTGCCAAAGGTCTCCACGAGCTTTTGGTACAGTTCCTCGCCGCGCTCATCGCCAAAGGCAAGCTTAAGGCTCGCATGGTTAAAGGGCACGGGCATAAGGGTACCGTTGATGTTGGCGAGCACCTTGTGCTGGTAGTCCGTCCACTTGGTAAAGCGCGACAGGAAATTGTGAACGCGCTCGTTAAAGGTATGGTAGATGTGCGGACCATACTCGTGGACCAAGATTCCCGCCTCGTCAGTGCAGTCGAAGGCGTTGCCCGCAATGTGGCTACGGCGCTCCAAAACGGCAACACGATAGCCGATAGTTTCGGCAAGACGGCGGGCGCAAACGGCACCGGCATAACCGGCGCCGACAACAATCATGTCGTACGCACCGGCATTAAAGCCTTCAGGCAGGCCTGAGGTAATCTGCATCGATACTCCTTGTCAAAAGCCACGTGCTCGTTAGCTGGGCTTTTCTCGAACATTCTTCGAGACATATTTATCAGAGCGATTATAGCGCTAATGCGTCCTATAATGAGCTTGCCACACAAGGAAAGCTCAAGCACCGCGGCGTACATTATTGAAAGGTAAACCCGCTAGCAGCGGGTTTATTCGTGAACAGCCGGGCGCCTGGAGCTTAGTGAAACGCTTGTAAGGAGTAACATGAGCGATTTCCTTAACCGTATGAAGTCTGCCGCCAAGGCCGACCTTAAGACGATCGTCCTGCCCGAGGGCGAGGATCCGCGTACCATCGTCGCAGCCACCAAGATCATCGAGGAGGGCCTGGCAAAAATCGTCATCCTGGGCAACCCCGACGAGATCGATGTTCCCGGCGCCACCGTCATCGACCCGCGCAATGCCGAGAAGCACGAGGAGTACGCGCAGAAGTTTGCCGAGCTCCGCGCCAAGAAGGGCGTTACCATCGAGCAGGCTCGCGCCCAGGTGATGGACGCCACCTACTTTGGCACCATGATGGTCAAGATGGGCGACGCCGACGGCCTGGTCTCCGGCGCCTGCCACTCCACCGCCGACACCCTGCGCCCCGCGCTGCAGATCCTCAAGACCGCCCCGGGCACCAAGCTGGTCTCGGCCTTCTTCGTGATGTGCACCGACACCCCGCAGTTCGGTACCGACGGCACGCTGATCTTCGCCGACTGCGGCCTCAACATTAATCCGTCTTCTGACGAGCTCTCCGAGATCGCCATCGCCTCCGCTCACTCTTGGTCCACCTTCATGGGCAACGTTGAGCCGCACGTGGCCATGCTCTCCTACTCCACCATGGGCTCCGCCGGTGGCGAGGTCGCCAAGAAGGTCCAGGAGGCTGTGAAGTTCTGCAAGGAGAAGGCTCCCGAGCTCGCCATCGACGGCGACCTGCAGCTCGATGCCGCTATCGTCCCCACCGTCGCCCAGCTCAAGGCTCCCGGCTCCTCCGTCGCCGGTAAGGCCAACGTGCTCGTGTTCCCCGACCTCGAGGCCGGCAACATCGGCTACAAGCTGGTCCAGCGCTTCGCCGGCGCTGACGCTTACGGCCCCATCCTGCAGGGCATCGCCAAGCCGGTCAACGACCTGTCGCGCGGCTGCTCTGCCGACGACATCGTGGGTGTCGTGGCCATCACCGCCGTCCAGGCTCAGATGGCTGAGTAGCGTACATATCCCCTCGGGACCCTACAGGGTAAAGCTCTGAAAACGTCCTCGGACATGTCGGAAGCCCCCGCTGCGCACTACGTGCGGCGGGGGCTTCCTCCGTCCTGCGGAAAGTTTTCAGAGCTTTACCCTGTAGGGTCCCTGCCGCTACGTGGCAATCGGGGCATCTGGAGTGGACGGCGGCTTGGCTACGAGCTGGGTCTGAGAATCTGAACGGATGGGTGTCGTTGCTGAAAGTGCAGGCGTTGCTGGAAGCGATCACTTAGGGACTGGAATTTCCGCCTGCTAGCAGAAAGGCCTCCGGAGCTGTTGCTCTGGAGGCCTTTCGTCTACTTGCAAATGCGCGCGTTAGTTGTTCTTGGTTAGACGCTCGACGTCGTGGGCGATCATGTATTCCTCGTCTGTGGGGATGACCATGACCGTGACGGAAGAGCCGGCGGCGCTGATGACCTGCGGACCGTTGCCCACGGCCCCGCGGTTCTTGTTGTTGTCGATACGCACGCCCAGCCACTCAAAGCAGTCGCAGAAGGCCTTGCGGATCGACCAGTCGTTCTCGCCGATGCCGGCGGTAAAGGTGATGGTATCCACGCCCGCCATGGAGGCGATCATGGAACCGGCCTGCTGCATGGCCTTGTAGGCAAACATGTCGAAGGCGAGCAGGCAGCGCTCGTCTCCCTCGGAGGCGCGCGTACGGATGTCGCGGGCGTCGTTGGAGATACCCGAGATGGCAAGCAGACCAGACTGCTTGTTCATCATGTCATCGACTTCTTGATAGCTGTAGCCGCCCTCGCGCTGGAGGTAGCACACGGTGGCAGGGTCAATGGAACCACAACGGGTGCCCATCATCAGGCCGTCGAGCGGCGTGAGCCCCATCGTGGTGTCGCGGCAAACGCCGTCCTCAATGGCGGCGAGCGAAGCGCCGTTGCCCAGATGGCACGAAAGCAGACGGTGGCAGCACGAGCCCAGAATCTCCTTTGCCATCATCCACTCGTAGCGGTGGCTCGTACCGTGGGCGCCGTACTTGCGCACATGGTACTTGTCGCACACGTCCTTGGGCAGCGCGTAGGTGTAGGCAACCTCGGGCATGGTCATGTGGAACGAGGTGTCGAAGACGGCCACGTTGGGCAGCTCCGGATACTTCTCGCGGCAGTATTCGATTGCCGCGGCCTCGCCGTAATTGTGCAGTGGGGCGAGCGGGGCCACCTCAAGGATCTTAGCCATGACCTCGTCGTCAACGACTGCGGAATCATCGAAGTGCCAGCCGCCCTGAACGATACGGTGGCCGATGCCATCGATCGTAAAGTCGGTCTTCTCGAGCTCCTCGAGCACGCGAGCGATAGCAGAGCGATGATCGGGGAAGGGAACCTCCTCGGTCTGCTTGGCGCCACCGTTCTCGGAATGACCAAAGATACCCATGTCCGAGCCGATACGCTCGCAGTTGCCCTTGGCGAAAACCTCGCGGGTATCGGTATCCAGAAGCTGATATTTAAGGCTTGAGCTGCCGGCGTTGACAACAAGTACGTTCATGAGACTCCTTTGCAGTGCAATACGGTCGACGCAGACCTCTTAAGGCGGCCGCATTTTAATAAGAAGTTATCATATCTTGATAAATAGATATCAGCATATCGCCCAACGAGCGCAAAAGAGGGGCCGAACGGCACTCGGTCGTCCAGCCCCTCCCCTCTTGCAATTACTTACCGCTGACGATGCGCTCGACGTCGGAAGCGATCATGAACTCCTCGTCCGTGGGGATGACGAAAATCTTGACCTTGGAATCCTTGGCAGACAGGCACCAAGCGCCATCGCCACGCAGGGCGTTACGGGCATGGTCCATCTTGACGCCCATAAAGGCCAGACGGTCGGCCACGCCAGCGCGGACAGCCGGAGCGTGCTCGCCGATGCCGGCGGTAAAGACCAGGGTGTCCATGCCGCACATGGAAGTGGCCATCTCGGCGGCCTTGGCGGCAATCTTGTAGACGAACATATCGAAGGCGAGCTGAGCCTCGGGGTCACCGGCAGCGGCGAGCTCCTCAACGTTGCGGCAGTCGTTGGTCTTGCCGCCGGTCACAGCCAAAAGGCCGGACTTCTTGTTCATCATCTCGTCGACCTCGTCGAAGGTGTAGCCGCCTTCGCGCTGCAGGTAGCACACGGTAGCAGGGTCGATGGAGCCGCAGCGGGTGCCCATCATGACGCCGTCGAGCGGCGTCAAGCCCATGGTGGTGTCCATGCACTTGCCGTCCTCGATGGCGCACAGGGAAGCGCCGGAGCCGATATGGCACACGACGACCTTGCGGGCCTCGCCGTTGGTCATCTCGGCAACCTTCTTGGAGATGTAGCGGTAGCTGGTGCCGTGGGCGCCGTACTTACGGATGTGCAGCTTGTCGCAGACGTCCTTGGGCAGGGCGTAGGTCTTGGCGACCTCGGGCATATTGAAGTGGAAAGCGGTGTCGTAGACCGTGACGTTGGGCAGATCGGGATACTGCTCCAGGCAGTACTCGATAACGTTGGCCTCGGGGTTGTTGTGCAGCGGGGCGAGCGGAGCGACCTCGCGGATCTTGGCGAGGACGTCCTCGTCGACGAGGGAGGAATCGCCGAAGTACCAACCGCCCTGAACGATACGGTGGCCGATGCCCTCGATCTTGACGCCGTTGGCCTCGAGGTCCTTCAGGACAACCTCGATGGCGACTTTGTGGTCGGGGAACTCGATGTTCTCGGTCACCTTCTTGGAACCGTTGGCAGCGTGGGTGAAGGTACCGCCGGTAAAGCAGACGCGCTCGCAGGAGCCCTTTGCGGACACCTTGTGGGACTTGGTATCGATGACCTGATACTTGAGGGTCGAAGATCCTGCGTTGACGACCAGAACGTTCATGTGTCTCCCTACTAACAGGCGGTGTGGCGCCGCCAGGTTACATACGCTTCAATAATAAACCCAAACGCCCTCGCGCTCGGGTTTATTGCGTTGATATATAAGTTATCGGTGCCCAAATACTCACGGCCTTTGACTTGTAAGACGAAATAGCGCGGGGATATACACCAAAGAAGATATCCCGAGCGCTACAAGCAATATGACTCGAATACCCGCGATGCTGCTCAACGCAGCGTTGAGCAGATAGAAAAGGATGGCACCCACCGCCACCATCTGGCTTTGGACCGAAATCAGTGAACAGCGCATCGAAGAATCGACAGCATTTTGAAAAATTGAGTATTTAATGGGAGCAAATAACGAGTAAGCAACCGTCTGCAGTACATAGAACACGGGCAGCAAATAGACCGGAGTAAAGGGAATCAAAAACAGAGCAGTCAGGAAAAGGCGCACGATGCCGCAAATACGCGCAAAACGGCCCTTGTCGACATGAGCAATCACACTCGGCACAATAAGCCCCATGGAAGCCGAGGCAAGGAGCTGGACCGCAATGGTCACACCCGAAGCGACGGCATTCATTCCGCGACCCGCAAGCAGCAGTGAGAAAAAGTCTTCCAGGGCGACAAAAGCAAATGCCTGAGAGCAGTCCATGATGAACGCTGAACGAAGAATGCCGTTACGCGCAATAGCGGCACCGATCATCTTCGGGCTAATTCCACGCTTAGGTGTCGTTGCAGTGTCCCCTCTTCGCATCTCAGGAATGCAGGCAACGACAACCAACGTCAACACCATTGCGATGATATCTGCCGAAAGACCAATGAGATATGCACCGACAGACGAAATGAAACCGCCCACGCAAGCGGAGATGGCATAAGAGGCATAGAAAACAAATCGCTCAACGACATTAAGTCTTACGAGCTGGTCCTGAGAGACGCTGTCAATGTAGATCGCTTCTATGGATCCGCTCACACATGCAACTGCAAATCCTTTGAGAGCAAACGCGCCGATTAAAAGCAGAGGAGAACGGGCGAAAAGTAGGGCGGCGTAGTATCCAAGCATTCCCACGACGCCAACGAGACCGCTTGTCTTTCGTCCAAACCTGTCAGCAATATAGCCAGTGGGAACCTCAAGAATGAACTTACTCACTTGGTATGCAATCATCATGCTAGAAATCGCTACCATCGAGAATCCTACGAATTCAAGATAAACCGTCAGAAAATACAAAATGGTGCTGAAGTTCGACAGAAAAACGAACGTCATATAAAGCAAAACCGTACGGTTTTTCATGCTCCGCCCTCCAAGAGCCAATAGCCCAAACCGAAATCTTGGAAAAGCATGAGGGCAAAGCCGTCAGCTATGTGTTACAAGGCGTCAATAATCACTTGACGTCTCGAAGCCAATTAATTTCACGAAGCAAGATGACGCAATAGGTGCAGAAAAACCGTCTGGTGTCGATCAGTCCAGGAATTTTGCCGATAGCAAAAGTAAATAGGCAAGGTTACATCACGCGAGCCTTCAATGGAGCACTCACTCACTTCTAATCCATCCGATGCGAGAGAGGACCCAGACAAACTCAATATCAATCCCCCGGCTTGAAGAAACTCAGTCTGAGCCCTGCTTCCGTATTCAACATCACGGAAGCGAAAATTGACGAGCTGGGCTTCAGGGCATTGGTTAATCGCATTGAGACAGGGTGACAAATTAATGGGAACAGCGAGCCTGCCGCTCAGTAACTCGCGAATGGTCATGGCGCCCACAGATTGATGACCCGCTGGACACGAAAGAACCTTGAGCTCCTTTTCACCCAAGTATTTCGAAGAAAGGACACTATCCCTTGGTTCCTCAAATGAGATGGCCGCATCCGAAATGCCAAGCACAAGTGATTCAAAGCATGTGGCCGTTGGCTGATGCCAAACATCAAGGTGAATCTGGGGGTGCAAGCTTTCAAACGAGTCGTACCAGCTTTCGGAAAAAAGACGCCCCCGCCCGTGAAGACAGGGGGCGTAAAGACGGAAGTGGCCGTCGGGCGAAACGCCGCCGTTCCCCGATTGAGCGTACTTTTTGAGATCGTCGACTTGTGCCAGGATCACGCGTGCACGACGCGCAAATTCTCTGCCCGCCGGAGACAAAACAGCCTCCCCCGCCGATCGGTCGAGCAAAACAATCTGATACTCAGATTCCAACTTTTTGATTGCCGACGAAACGGCCTGTGGGCTCACGTGAACGGCGCGAGCCGCTTTGCGCACGCCGCCGTAGTTCGCTACCGCTTGAAGGTATTCGAGTTGAGAAAGCTGCATAGGTTACTCCAAAGGCAGCCAAGGCGACGGGCTGTGCGTCCTCAGATGAGGTTCTCGCCCAGGTTCTTGCCGCCGAGGACATGCATGTGGAAGTGCATGACGGTCTGGCCGGCGTTGACGCCCTTGTTGGAGATGACACGGAAGCCGTCCTCCAGACCCTTGGCCTTGGCGACCTCCTGGATGGCGTGAGCCATGGCGCCCATGGTCTCGGCAGGCACGTTGTCGGCGATGTCGCTGTAGTGCTTCTTGGGAATCACGAGCGTGTGGACCGGCGCCTGGGGGTTAAGGTCGTCGAACGCGATGACCTGGTCGTCCTCATAGACAACGGTCGAAGGGATCTCGTGGTTGGCAATTTTGCAGAAGATGCAATCACACATGGTAGGTTCCTTTCTCACAGACCAAGGTAATTATATTTGGTCGAGATGGTTAGAACGAGAGACTGTCGTCGGTGTTGGCGGCTTCGCCGTCGGCGAGCACGTCGTTGCCGTCGACGTCCTTAAGGAGCACCGAGACCTTCTGCTCGGCATCGGACAGGCGGGTGCGTAGGCTCTTGAGGAGCTCGACGCCGCGGGTGTAGCTCTCGAGCGACTCCTCGAGCTCCATGTCCCCCGACTCCAGGCTGCGGATGATGAGCTCCAGCTCCTGCGAGGCCTGCTTGTACGTAAGCTGCTCGACCGGGGTCTTCTCTGCCATATCTGTTTCCTTTCCTAAAGGTTTATCGCTATGAAACGCGGCCTATTCGACCGTATCGACCGTTGCTGCCACGTTGCCGTCTGCCATGCGCACGCGAATGGCGTCGCCGGGCTTAAAGGTCTTGGCGCTCGTAGCCACACCGTCATCGCTGTACGCGATGGAGTAACCGCGGGCAAGCACCTTGAGCGGCGACAAGGCATCGAGCGACGCGGCAGCTCGGCCCAGGTTAGACGTGGGTTTGCTGAGCATCGTACGTCCCTGATGCTCCAGACGGGAACTCGCAAGCGTGAGCGCATGGCGCGTGCCATCGAACCCTGAGGTGCTTGCGATCAAGCGCTCGGGCAGACGCTCGAAGTTGAAGCGGAAGGCCCCAACCGAACGCGTTATGGCGCCCGACAGTCGATCGGCCGTCAGGGCAAGCTCAGACTCGCGACGCTCGACCATAAACGTCGGGTCGTTGAGGCACGGGCGGCACGCGGCCGCATCGAGCGCGTCGCCCAGACGAGCCGTATAGGTGTCCCAGGCACGACGGCCGCGCTGGTCGAGCATTTCCAGATCGACCTGATCCGACCCGATCATCGAAGCCATCGCGGCGCCCAGACGCTGGTGGCGTGTCTCGAGCACGTCGGCCAACTCCGTCATGGCCGGCGCCACCGATTCTGCCGCTGCCGTTGGTGTGGAGGCGCGACGGTCGCTCACCATGTCGCAGATCGAGGTATCGGGCTCATGCCCAATACCGGTCACCACGGGCACGGGACAGGCTGCCACCGCACGGGCAAGCTCCTCGTCGTTAAAGGTCATGAGGTCCTCGAAGGAACCGCCGCCACGCACGAGCAAAATGCAATCGGGCGCCGGCGTAATGGCAGCGGCGCGGTGCAAGCCTTCAATAAGCTCTGCCGGCGCACCCTCGCCCTGGACCTTTGCGCCCACGCAGACAAGCTCGACGAGCGGGTTGCGACGGCGCAGCGTACGCTTGACGTCGTCGATTACGGCGCCCGAAAGCGAGGTGACGACCGCCACGCGCGAGCAAAACACCGGGATGCGACGTTTGCGCGCCTCGTCCATCAGGCCCTCGCGGCGTAGCTTTTCGGCCAACTGAGCCACCTGCTGACGCAGCAAGCCCTCCCCCGCCAGCGAGAACGAGCGGGCGACGAAGCTCATGCGACCCGTAGGCTTGTAGAGATTGAAGCTGCCCTTAAAGCTTACCTGCATGCCGTCGCGCAGATCGAAAGTGCGCTTAAGGTAGGCGCCCTTCCAGATGATGCAGTCGACGGCCGCCGAGTCGTCCTTGATTTGGAAGTAGCAGTGGCCGCTTCGGGCGTTAGGACCACGAAAACCCGTGACCTCACCCAAAACGCTCAGCTGCGGAATGGCATCGAGCGCGCCGGCGGCGATCTCCACCGCTTGGCTCACGCTGAGCTCTTTGCGCTCCTGCTCATCCGAACCGTCGAACTCGGCGGAAACGGTATTGCCGGTCAGATTCCAGCCTGCCACGCAGCCCCCTTTCGTCATCGTGCACATGGGCTCCGGCCCTGCGCAAATTCAAGTCCAACACATAGTACAGCGCCGCGGGGACACAAATCCCCACGGCGCCTGTCAAGCCAATTTGTTATCGGTTGGAGTTTCTGTTGTAACGAGCCATAAGGTAGAGCAGCTGAATAATCGAGGTGAGCGCCGCCGCCACGTAGGTAAGCGCGGCTGCCGTCAGCACCTTCTTGGCGCCGTTGACCTGCTTGGAACTCATACCCGACTGCTCGATATACGCCACGGCGCGTCGACTGGCATCAATCTCGACAGGCAGCGTAACGAGTTGGAACAGCACGCTAAACGAGAAGAAGACCAGCGCGAGGGTCGTGAGCCCCGCGATGTTCATGAACAGGCCCATGAGCAGCACGATCGTCCAGGTGTTCTGGGTAAAGTTGACGACGGGGACCAAAGCGGTACGTACCTTCATCATGGCATAACCACTTTGACGCTGGGCGGCATGGCCCGCCTCGTGGCAGGCGACGGCAACGCTTGCGACCGACCCGCCCGAACGGTTGGCATCCGACAGATACAGGCTGTTGTCCTGCGGGTTGTAATGATCGGTGAGCTCGCCGGCAACGCCCTTGATACCCACGGCGCTACAACCGTTGGCATTGAGCATGCGGCGAGCGACCGTGGCACCCGTGTCGCCGTCCGAGCGAACCTTAGACCAGGTCTTGTACGTCGAGTTGATATAGCTCTGCGCGGCAAGGCCAAGCGCCGTGCAGACAAGAACAACCAGCAGGTACAGCGGGTCAATGCCAAAGCCGTATCCATAGTAATAAGGCATGCGAATTCCTCCGAATCGAGTTACACGTTGGAGGCATTCTACCCACTCAGCCGGCTAGGCTTCCCTATAACAGTTCAATCTTTCCGTCCTTCACGGTGAGCCCCATATTGCCGGAAAGCAGATCGTCCAGACGCGAACCCACGAGCTCAAAGCGCCAGCCTTCGCGCAGGGGGCTCTGCTCGGGATGCTCAATATAGTCGGCCAGGTCATCGCGCGAGGCAATGACCGAGGTCGCCACGCCCGAGCGCTCGGCAACCAGGCGAATGAGCGCATACATCAGGTCCGTCACGCTCTCCAACTCCGGCGAAATCTGACGGTGCCCGCGCACCATGAGCGGCAGGCGATCATGTGGGCAGCTCGCACCGCGCTTAATGGCCATGAGTGCGCCGTCCACGTCGCGCTCCCCCAGCTGATCGGTACCGCGGATGCTGCGGAACTCCTCAACGCGCACAGGATTGCGCTTGACGAGCGCCAGCAGCGTATCGTCGGACATGACCCACTTGCGCGGGATGTTGCGCCGCTCAGCGCGGTCCTCGCGCCAGGCTGCAAGCTCGCGCGCAATGCCCAGCTGATGGCGGCTACACGAGTTGATGCGCTTGACCTTGCGGAATGCCTCATGGCGGTCGGCGCGGTAGTGCGACTCGTCGGCCAGCGGACGCAACTCGTCGAGCACCCAGTCCACCCGGCCCAGCTCGCGCAGGCGACTCATCATCTCGGTATAGGCGACGATCAAGTACTTGACGTCATCGATCGCGTACTCGATCTGTTTGTCGGTCAGCGGGCGGCGCGACCAATCGGTCAGCGACTCGGTCTTGGGCAACGAGACGCCGCAAAACGTCTGCACGAGCGCGCCGTAGGAAATCTGCTGGCGCTCGCCCAAAAAGGCGGCGGCCACCTGCGTGTCAAAAATGGGACTCGGCAGCACGCCCACGGTGTGGAGCATGACCTCCATATCCTGCGAGCAGGCGTGAAACACCTTGGTCACGCTCTCATCGCCCATAAGCTCGGCTAGCGGCGACAGGTCGTCGATCACCAGAGGGTCGACCGCCACGCTCTCGGCAGGGGTGGCAATCTGGACCAAGCACAGGCGCGGATGGAACGTGCGCTCGCGCAAAAACTCGGTATCGACGGCAATCGCGTCGAACTCACGGGCGCGCTGGCAAAAGTCGAGTAGAGCCTGATGTGTGGAAATGTACATATCAACCCATCGAATAAGGTTAGGCCCGAAAAACACGGGTAGGATATCGGCATTGCCCTACAACTATACTCGGTTAGTCACAGAACGGGAACGTAAGTATGCGCTGCCTTATCATCCACAACCCGGCATCGGGCCCCAGCTCAGATGAAATCTACGCGTTCACGCACGCCCTCGCGCAGGGCGGCGACGAGGTCGTGATGCGCTTTATCGGCGATGGCATGGAACCCGAGGACGCCGTGGCAGACGTGCGCGAGTTTGATCGCGTGGTCGTTTCGGGCGGCGACGGCACCGTCTCCAACGTGCTCGACCAGATGCGCGGGTGCGGTGTCCCCACGCTCGTCTTCCCCTCCGGCACAGCCTGCCTGTTCTTTAACAACATCGGTAATGCCCCCGAGGCAGCGGCGCTTGCCAAGGCTTGCCGCGCCGGTCGCACGGTCAAAGTGGACATGGGCGAGCTCTTTTGGCTCGACGAGAACGGCAACGAGAAGCGCCACGGCTTTATCATCATCGCCGGCTCGGGCTTCGACGCCGAGATCATGATGAAGGCCGCCCCCGCCAAAAACGACATCGGCGAGATCGCCTATTTCCTGTCGGCGCTCGCCACACCCAACCCCACGGTGGCGCATTTTACGATTGAGCATGACGGCATTGTCGAGGAGCTCGATGGCATCTGCTGCATGGCCGGCAACACCTCGGTCATTCAAAACGATATCAACCTGTTCCCCGATTGCCGCATGAACGACGGCATGGTCGACATCGCGGTCATCGAGCCCGTAAAAACCGTCCAGCTCCTGCCCACTGTGATCACCGCCGCGCTCGACCCCGCCGGCAAGGTGCTCGGCCGTCCGCAGTTCAAGATCATCCAGACCAAGGAAGCCAAGATCACCTGCACGCCGTCGCTGGGCATGCAGTTCGATGGCGAGATCATCTCCAGCAACTCGGGCGTCTTTGGAGCCCGCGCGCTTCCGCAATGCCTCGACCTCATCGTCGACGAATTCTCCCCGCTCGGAAAATAGGAGGACCCCATGAACGACAACCCCCTGATTGGCTTTATCGTCATCGTTCTAGCCATGCTCGTCGGCTATGCGATTAACGTGATCCACCGCCGGAAGAAGTAATTCCACATTGGTATGATATTCATCCAATTATCGTCTCCCCCGTTGTTTATGCATTTGCCAGACAGCGGGGGATTTTTCTTTGTGCCCCGTGCAAGGCACTTTATTCAGGTACAGTAATTGCAGGGCGTCTTTATTTAACTAAAGCTAGATAATGAGTATTCTTGTCCGCTCATCGCATATTTTAGGACGCTCATCGAGTATTTCATCGAAATAGATGAATACTTCTTAGACTTCCGATAGGCTAATAAATGTATTTATTAGCTGAGATTCCGCACAGTTTTGTGGGGTCTCAACAGTTGGGAGGGATCATGAGGTTTACTCATCCTGTCAACACGCTCAAAAAGCTCGGCTGCGGCCTTGCGTTTGGAGCAGCGGCCATCATGGCCATGCCGACTTCGGCGCTCGCCTGCACCCAGATCTACATGGGCAGCAAGCTTACGGCAGACGGCAACACGTACTACGGCCGTTCCGAGGACTTCGGTCCGCGCTATGTCAAGCACTTTGGCATTGAGCCCGCACACAAGGACGGCAACAAGTACACCTCGGTCGAGTCCGGTTTTGAGTACAAGTCCAAGGGCGCAACCTACCGCTACACCTTCGTTCGCGACAACCCCTCTCAGTGGGAAGATCGCTACGACGCATATTCCGAGGCCGGCATTAACGAGAAGGGTGTTTCCTGCTCTGCCACGCTGAGCACCTCCTATAACGAGAAGGCCGAAGAAGCCGACCCCATCACCGAGGAGACTGGCATTGGCGAGTACAGCTATGCCAGCGTCATCCTGGGCGAGAGTGCCACGGCCCGCGAGGGCGTCGAGCTCATCGGCAGCCTGATCGACGAGCAGGGCGTCTGCTCCAACGACCAGATCATCATTGCCGACAGCACCGAGACCTGGCTGTTCGCCGCGCTTTCCGGCCATCAGTGGATTGCCATGAAGCTCGCCGACGACATCGCCTCGCTCAACCCCAACATCGGCAACCTCACCTATAACGTCGACCTCGATGACACCGAGAACTGCCTCCATTCCGAGGGCATCGAGTCCATGCCCAAGGAGAAGGGCTTTGCCGAGTACACCGACGGCAAGTTCGACGTCGCCAAGACCTACGGCGAGGAGATTGGCGAGGCCGGTATGCACCAGTGGTCGCGCTATATCCAGGGTCGCGATTACTTCATGGCCCCGCTGGCTGAAGGCACCGACTACGAGATCGTCAAGGACGAGCGAGAAGACGCTCGCGCCACGACCGGCGCTCTGGTCCACGAGATGCAGCCGCTGTTCTTCCAGCCCGGCAAGTCCGACTGGAACACCTTTGAGATGATCCGTTCCTTCGCCGCTCGCGGCGAGAATGTCGCCGGCCTCAACGCCAACACCGACGGCGCCTACGCCATCGGCTCCAACCGCAACACCGAGATCCACACCTTCCAGATCCGTCAGGGCATGGATCCCGAGATCGCGACCATCCAGTGGGAGATGCTCTCCAACGCCGAGTTCTCCGTCGCTATTCCCTTCTACTCTGCACTGCTCACCGAGGTCAGCCCCTACTTCAGCGATCAGGATGTCTCCTTCGATCACTGTGAAGAGGAAGACGTCGTGAACAACGAGGAGCCCAAGAACTCCATCAATTACGTCCTCATGGACATCAACACGCTCGCCGAGGAGAACCGCGGCAACTGCGCCACCGGTGTCCGCGCCTATCTTGACGCCCTGCAGAAGGAGCTCATCGAGCAGAACCTGACCGTCGACGAGGCCATGCAGGCCGCCGAGGACACCGAGGCGCGCACCGCCCTGGCCAACAAGGCCGGCAAGGCTGCCACCAAGAACACCTACCTCAAGTGCAAGGCCATGCTCGAGGAGATGCGTGACTACCTCAAGGAGGGCGACTTCTCCGAGGAGTTCGTCCCGAGTGACTACAATGCCGACAACGACTGCCTGGTCGAGTCCATCACCTACGCCGACGAGGCCCTCTCCGATGAGGACGTAGCCGAACCCGAGGTCGAAGAGGAAGAGGCCACCGAGGAGAAGTCCGAGGGCAACAACATGGCCGCCATGGCCGTTGGCGCCGTCGTCGTCATCGGTGTCTGCGGCTTCGTGCTCTATCGTCGCAAGAAGGCCTAAGAACCCCACACCTTAAGGCGCGGGCGGGATGGCCAAGATCGCCCGCCCGCCCAGCCGCCCATTCGACCTGCGGGAAACACTGCTGAAATCTTTTCAAAAAAGATTCCCCCGCACACACTTTGCTGTGCTATAGTGCAGCACAATAGCAACTAGGTGCGACCGCGCCACGGTATCACGAAAGGAGCCACCAACATGAAGAACACGATGAAGTCTCTTAACAACTGGTGGTGGCGTGATGCGAATGCGATCGGTCGACGGTGAGTCCCTCACGCCTGTTTTGCGCTCTAGGTGATTAGAAGGCCTCCGGTTTCGACCGGGGGCCTTTTTCTATCTCGAGCCCGATCGCATTCGCATCACGCGCCTCCGCTTTCTTCTCTTGCACTTCCCTTCCGAAAGGATTTTCACCATGTCTCAGAACACCACCACCGCCCAGCCCCGCACCGTCCAGACCGCCGACCGCGGCAAACTCGACGTCCGTGCCCTCGTCTTGCTCGCCATCCTGCTTGCCGCCGGCTTCATCCTCAACTTCACCGTCGGCAAGGCCATCTCCGGCATCTCGGGCGGCATGATCAGCCCCGAGTTCATTATCTCGGCCTTCTGCCTCACTATCCTGGTCGTGCGCCCCAACATCGGTCAGGCACTCGTCATCGGCCTGATCTCGGCCGCCGTGATCCAGATCACCACCACCTCGCCGTTTGTCGATTTTGCCGCCGAGGGCATCGCTGCCATGCTCATGGCCGTCATTGTCAACGCTGCCGCCAAGGACGGCCAGGTTAAGCCCGCCGTCGCCATCGTCGCAGCCTTCGTGACCACCTTTGCCTCGGGCGTCATCTTCATGGTCATCAAGATGGCCATGCTCGGCGTGGTGGGCGAGCTCGCCGCTGCCATGCTGCCCGTCGTCGCCATGACCGCCGTGTTTAACGCCATTCTGGTCGGCGCTCTCTACCTGCCCATCCAGAAGTCCCTTAAGCTCAACTAACCTGCCCGGCTTTACGAGCCACCCCATCTTGGCGTTCATTCGTCGCTCGCGTACCCAAGTACGCTTCGTTCCTCTTTCGCGCCAACCTGGGGCACCTCGTAAAGCCGCCTCCGTACTTCACCACCAAAGACTGTCCCAAACAACTAGCTTTTGGGGACGTTCTTAAACGACCAGTCATTTAAGAACGTCCCCGATGACTATGAAAGGTATCCATGGAAACGATCATCAACGTCGACGATGTCTCGTTCTCCTATGGCACGCAGACCGAGCAGGCGCTTAAGCATATCTCGCTCGGCGTGAACAGGGGAGATTTTATCGGCATTATCGGGCCTTCGGGCGCCGGCAAGTCCACACTTGCCGCCTGCCTGTCGGGAGCCGTACCCCACCATTACACTGGCACGTTCTTTGGCTCCGTCACTGTCGACGGCAACGACACCTGTGAAGTTTCGCTCACCGATGTGTCGCAAATCGTCGGCAGCGTGTTGCAAGACATCGACACGCAAATGGTCGCCTCGGTCGTCGAGGACGAGATGCTTTTTGGCCTGGAGAACTTTGGCGTTCCCCACGACCAGATCGAGCAACGTGTGAGCGAGACGCTTAAGACCGTCGGTATCAGCGACCTGCGTGACCGCGAGATCGCCACGCTTTCGGGCGGCCAAAAGCAAAAGGTTGCCATCGCCGCCATCCTCGCCATGCGTCCGCGTGTGCTCGTGCTCGACGAACCCACCGCGGCGCTCGACCCCGCCAGCTCCACGCTGGTCTTCGAGACCCTACGCGAGGCCAACCGCGCACTCGGCATCACCATCGTCGTCGTTGAGCAAAAAGTCGCCCTGCTTTCGGAGTATTGCAACCGCGTGCTCGTGCTCAATCATGGCGAAATCGCGCTACAGGGCGAGCCGCACGAGGTCTTCGCGCACGCCGATGAGCTCCGCGCCATCGGTGTCGATAGCCCGCGCGTCACGCGCATTTTCAACAGCCTCGAGGCCGATGGCCTGGCCAGCGGCACTCCCTGTTTGGATGTTGATGAGGCCGAGCGCCTGATTACGGGCATCGTCGACCCCGCACACGCAAGCAGCAACATTCAGGCACCCGCCGGCTCACCGCACGCACCGTCGTTGCGCCCGCACGCCAAGGACGCCGAGCCCGTGCTCACCTTCGATCACGTTGAGTTTGCCTATCCCAATGGCGGCGCCGCCGTCCACGACCTCAACCTGACCCTCTATCCCGGCGAGCTCGTGGGCATCGTCGGTCAAAACGGCGCCGGCAAGACCACGCTCACCAAGCTGCTCACAGGCCTGCTTAAGCCCGCCTCGGGCAGCGTGCGCGTCACGGGACTGGATACTGCAGCCATCCCCACGAGCCGCATCGCCCGCGAGGTCGCAACGCTCTTCCAAAACCCCGACCGCCAGATCTGCAAGGACACCGTGCTCGACGAGGTCGCCTTTGGCCTGGAGCTTGCCGGCATCGACCGTGCCGAGGCGCTGCGCCGCGCCCAGCTCGTCATCGACCGCTTTGGCTTGCCGGCCGACGAGGCGCCCTTCTCGCTCTCGCGCGGCCAGCGCCAGATGGTGGCACTCGCCTCCGTCGTGGTCGTAGAGCCCAAAATCGTGGTGCTCGACGAGCCTACGAGCGGCCTTGACTACCGCGAGTGCATGACCGTCATGGAAACCGTTCGCACCATGGCCGAGCGCGGCTGCGCTGTAATCATGGTCTGCCACGACATGGAAGTCGTCTCCGACTTTGCCGAGCGCATTGTAGTAATGGCCGACGGCCGCATCCTCGAGCGCGGCCGCACGCACGAGCTGTTCTCGAACATCGAGCTCATGCAGCGAGCCTACGTTGAGCCGCCCCAGGTCATAGAGCTTTCTCGTCGCCTGGCATCCTCCGTCTCTCCCGCCTTTGCACAGGTGAGCGAGGTCACCGATATCGTTCGCATTACCGAGGAGATGGTCCACCGTGGTTAACGTCATCGACTATATGCCGGGTGACACACTGCTGCACCGCTTGAACCCGGTCGTCAAACTGGGCCTCGCCGCCGCCATCATCATCGGCATCTTCCTGTCCGATACCTACGTGACGCTATTGGGCTTTTTGGCGCTCACCCTTGCACTGGGCGCCTACGCCGGCGTCGTCGACCGTCTGCTCTCGCTACTCAAGCTGCTGATTCCGCTCGCGCTTATTATGCTGGTGCTTCAGCTGGCCTTTATGCGCGACGGCAACATGGTGTGGGGCTTTATCACCGACACGGGCCTCATTACCGGATCGAAGGCCTGCCTACGCCTGTTGGGCGTGGCGCTGCCACTCATCCTCATGCTTATGGTGACCAAGCTCAACGACCTCGCCAACGCCTGCGTCGAGGTGCTGCACGTGCCATATCGCTATGCCTTCACCTTTACCACAGC
This sequence comes from Collinsella aerofaciens, assembly GCF_040910245.1. GTDB lineage: Bacteria > Actinomycetota > Coriobacteriia > Coriobacteriales > Coriobacteriaceae > Collinsella. Next base: position 10,100 of record NZ_JBDGAY010000024.1, on the reverse strand, counting down.
GCTACGCTTTGTGCCGGTATTTGGCCAGGAAATGAACGCCATCATGGAGGCGCAGACTGCACGCGGCGTCGAATACGACACTAGGAATCCCGTCAAGAAACTCAAGCTCATGCTGCCGCTGTGTGTGCCGCTGCTTATCTCGAGCGTGGGCAAGACCGATGCCACCGCGCTTGCCGCCGAGCAGCGAGGTTTCTACCTGCGCACGCGTGCGAGCTCGTACAAGCGCTACCCCATCAAGGGCCTGGATATCGCCGTACTTATCGTCAGCATCGCCCTTATCGCCATCGGTTTCCTGTTCTAGCAATCGTTGGCAGCAACCGACAAACGCAAAAGGCCCCGGCTCGCATCAAACGAGCCGGGGCCTTACTGTTTTCCCAGATAAAACCTACCAAAATAAACCTGTCCCTTTTTGGCGGGTCGAGGGCTACAGGCGGTAGGGGACGCCGCTGCGAATGATGGACTCGCGTACCAGGACATCCATCGCATCGAGGGTGATCTCGGGCATCTCGCGATACTTCTGCAACACCGAAAGCTCCGTGCAGGCCAGGATGACGCGGTCGCAGCCGCTACGGGCGAACTCCCACATCACGCGGTCAAACTTATCCATATCGGGCTCGCGCCCGGCCTTCACATCGTCGTAGATGAGCGACATCACGTCGGCCTGACGCTTTTCGCTGGGATAGACGACCTCAACGCCCGCGGTCTCACATTCGCGCCCATAGACGTCTGCGCCCACGGTACCGTCGGTGCCCATGATGCCGATCTTGCGCACCGGCTCGGCCGGCATGCTCAGGTTGGGATCGAACTCGCACTCCCCCATCACCGCGCCCGCCAGGGCATAGCGCACCGACTCGTGCGGCATGTGGATAATCGGCACCTTCGTAAACGACTGGATCTGGTCGTAGAAGTAGTGTGACGTGTTGCAGGGAATCGCTATGTGCGCGCAGCCCAGCGACTCGAGCGCTTGGGCGCACTCCTTCATGGTCGCCAGCAGCTCGGCATGCTCACCGGTCTTGATGGCCAGCGTGCGGTCGGGCATAGTCGACTTGGAAAGCACCACCATGTCGATATGCTCCTGGTCGCATGTAGCCGCCGTATGACGTACCACCTGGTCGTAGTAATACGACGTGGCCTCGGCGCCCATGCCGCCGATAACTCCCAGCTTTTCCATCGCCGCCTCCTTGGTGACGCCCCGCAATTGCGCGTATCATACCCGCGCCCGCCCGATACACACCGGACGGGCGCCACACTCGTCTACTTGTAATACGTCTTGAACAGCTTATAGTGACGCAGCTTGGTGTGCCACATGCGTAACCAACGGTTAAAGACAAAGTCCCCTTTCATAAACGAAGGATCGGCGGCCTTGCCCTCCTTGGCCAGACGATGTGCCTTCGCACGCAGCTCGGGGTCCTTGACGTACTTGTCAACGACGCCCATAGGAACAACCATCCACAGAGCCTCATCCTGCGCCGTCACAAATTCCGGCTCAAACGGGCGGTTATAGACGTACTCATCCACCACATATTTAGCAACGTTAAAGCCACTATTGGTGACATAGTAATTACTGCGGCCCTGACGCGTGTTGAAGTCGAAGAACTTAAACGAGCCATCGCGCTCGTCGTACTTGACGTCGAAGTTGGAGAAGCCCGTAAACTTAAGGTCCTCAAGCAGCTTGCGCACGCCACCCATGAGCTCGTCGTTGGGCTCAGTGATGATGCAGGCATGGTTGCCGACACCGTGGGGCTGATGCTCCTCGAGCAGCACGTGACCCAGGCACATCATGCGAACCTTGCCGTTGCGGTCGGAATAACTGGTAAGCACGCGCATGTACTCGTCGTTGCCGGGCACGCGGTCCTGCAAGATGAGGTCATCGGTGTAGCCGCTGGCGTACACATCGCGAATGACCTGTTCCAGCTCGGCGCGATCGGCAATCTCGTAGGCCTTCTTCTGACCCTCGAACTCGTGCTCCCACCACATGATGCCGTCAGAGGGCTTCAGAATCATCGGAAAGGGGAAGTCGATCTGGTCGAGCACCTCGGCGGAAGCCTCACCCTGAGCGTTGAGCATCGCCATGGTAAAGGTAAACGTGTGCGGATAGGGCACACCGTGCTTCTCGCACAGCTCGTAGAAGATCTCCTTCTTCTGGCACTGCTCGAGCATGCTGTAGGGCGCATAGGGCGCGATGACGTTCGAGACAAGCTGGCCGGCGTCCTGAGCCTGCGCAGCAAGCGCGACGTAGTTGTCGCCACAGCCCATGAGAATAATCTTCTTATCAGGATTGGCCTGTGCGACGCCGTTAACGGTTTCGATCATGACCGGCATGGTATCGATATCCACGTTGGGCGTGTAATCGATAATTTGGCTGCGATACGCAGGGCCGGTCTGGTACTTGCCAAAGACCAGGCTCTTAACCTGATACTCCTCATAGAAAGCGCGCGCCACCGAATACGCGTTGATGTCGCCGCCGAGCAGCACGGGGATAAACTCGCGCTCTGTAAACTGCAATGCCATGGAAACTTCCTATCTAGAACTGCCCACACGACGGGCGGTCTTTGTGCAACTGATTTATTCTAGCGTGCCGAGCCGCCGGCACCCAAAGCTCCACCGTATCTATGGCAATCGGCGTAACTATCCATCACGAAGGCGGCGATCACCGGTGTACGACAACGGGCAATGAACCCACCGTTGTTGTAGGATTCAACATGTTGCCCGCCCCGCCGAAAGGTACACTGTGCCCCAGGCTCATCCGATCAACAACCCCATCATTGACGCCGCAAAGCGCGAACTTGCGGATCGTGCCCAGACGGCAGCTCCCCTACGCACCGCAAACGATGCTTACAACGGGCCTGCCCGCATCGTCTCAATCAACACGTCGGAGCACAAAGGCACGCGTAAGTCACCCGTCGCCGACGGGCACGACACCGTCATCGAGCAGTTTGGCCTCGCCTCCGATGCGCACGCCGGGCATTGGCACCGTCAGGTCTCCTTTTTAGCTGCAGAGTCAATCCAGACGGCGCAGGCGCGCGGGCTCGATGTGCACGAGGGCGACTTTGGCGAGAACTTCACCACCCAGGGTATCAACCTGCTCTCACTCCCCTTGGGCACGCAGCTCAAGATTGGCAGCGAAGTGCTCGTCGAAATCAGCCAGATCGGCAAAGTCTGCCACACCCGCTGTGCCATCTACTATCTCGCCGGCGACTGCATCTTCCCCCACGAGGGCATTTTTGGCGTCGTGCTGCAGGGCGGAGAAGTCCATGTCGGTGACGACATACAGGTGATCAGGCTCGGCGACGGCACCTGTTCCTTCACTCCCGCCGAGGCACTCAAAGAGGTGGAGCGGGCTCGCCGCGAAGGAACCCTATAGTTGCAAAACCCCACGTTGAGGTAGCTTTTACAGCCAAGAATCCCGTTACAACAGGGTGCCGTAACGTTAAAGTTGAACTCTATGGTTTCTCAACAATTCACCATTCCCGCAGGTCAAGGCCAAAGCCTCAAGTTCAACTTGACCCTTTAGAACCTTTAAGGTTCAAGTTGAGGTCGAAAGCAGTAGTAGAATACACCTCGACCAATAACCTACGATTGATTGCAGAGGGACTGGATGCAGCATTCGAACCATCGCACCGCAGCGCTCATCGCGTCGAAGCCGGCTCGTATCATCACGAGCGCCGCGCTCGCCGTCGCGCTGACGGCCACGCCGATGCTCTCCCCCGTCGCGGCCTATGCCGCCTCGCAGGCAACGCAGGATCAGCTTTCCGCCGCCCAGAAAAAGATCGAGGACGCCACGAGCGCCTACAACGACGCCCGAACCAAGCTCGAGGATCTGCAAAAGCAGATCGACTCCAATGAGGCGAACATCGATAAGATTGAGGCCGAGCTACCCGAGCAGCAGGCCAAGGCAAGCTCCGCCATGCGCGATCTGTATAAGTACCAGAAGGGCACCAGCCCCATCGTGAGCTTCCTGGTGAACACGCAGAGCTTGGGTGACTTTATCACCACCTGCAAATACACCAACCAGATTACAAGCTCGAGCGTCGACGAGATCGAAGAGCTTAACAAGATGCAGACCGAGCTCGAACAGAACAAAACCGAGCTCGAGCAGGCCAAGTCTCAACTCGAGGGCGAGCAGAAAAATGCCGAGGATGCACTGGCGCAGGCTCAGCAGCTCCGCAGCGAGGCGCAGGCAAAGGCCGAGCAGGAAAATGCTGCCGAGCTGGCAAAGCTCGAGGCCGACAAGGCCGCTGCCGCCGAGAAGATCTCGGGTACCGGCGTGAGCGGCAATAACTCCAACAGTCAGGCAACCAACTCCAACACCACCATCGACACCACGGTGAACAACTCCAACAGCGGCAATTCCGATTACGACTCGTTCATTAACGAGTGGACGAGCCGCATCGACAACTACCTTGCCGGTTCCCCCATGGCAGGCCAGGGCTATAACTTTGCCGTCGCCGCTTGGAATACCGGCGTCGATCCCCGTTGGTCCCCCGCCATCGCCTGCATCGAGAGCAGCAAAGGCCTCTATTGCGCCGGCTCCTATAACGCCTGGGGCTGGAGTGCCCGCGGCGGTGGTTGGCGTAGCTTTGGTAGCTGGAGCGAGGGCGTCTCCGCCCACGTTGCCTACCTGGGCGCCAACTATGGCTCCACGCTCACCCCGGCGGCCGCCAAGAAGTACTGCCCGCCTACGTGGCAGGACTGGTACAACAAGGTCGCTTCCCAGATGAACCGCATTTAGACTCGCAAGACTCAACTGCAAAGGGCCCCAGACGGGGCCCTTTTTCATATATCTAGGAGACGACACCCGTCGCGTTGCCGATGACGACGACAACGCACATGACGGCAAACATAAACCCGAGCGCCTTGAACCATAGTTCGACAAAAGCACTCCCCCGATACCGATCGAGCACGGGAAAGCGACGTCGAAGCCTACGCCGGTCGAGCATTCCGAATGCAATGAGCAGCACCAGGCCATCGACCATAAAGAAATACTCAAGCGCCAAAAACCACGTTGGATAGTTTCGGTTTTCGCCCGTTGGCGTAAATACCGCAAAATGGCTGCCCATCAGCAGCAACAATGTTGTCGCATAGACGCATCCATTCCATATGCGCCCCACGGACTCGGGGATACGCGAGGGCAGACGCGCACATTTGGACGCCAAGGACTCGAACGCCGAGGGCGAGATAGCCGAATACCGACCTGCAGAAGGCGAAAGCGCAGGGGCAACCGGTTGTTGCGCCCGATGCACTTGCGGCACCGCGGTCCGGGACACGGCGGCGGCAGGAGCCGTTATGAGCGACGACACAGGGGCGCACAAGTCGTACGCTGCGCGCGCAGCATGCCCCAGTGCCTTTGCGCTCGCAAAGCGCTTGGCGGGATCGAGCGCCATCGCCATGCAAATCACATCCGCCAGCGGAACGGGAATGCCGTGCGCCTCGCATTGCTCGCGCATGTCACGCCCCGGTTTGGGATCATCCCCCGTCAGGCAAAAGAACAGCAGCGCGCCAAGCGCGTAAATATCGCTGCGGACGCTCGTCTGCCCAAACCCAAACTGCTCGGGCGGCGCATAGGAACGCGTGCCAAACTTGACGGTGTCGGCGTCGGCGCCATCGCGCCAAACGCGCGCGATTCCCAGGTCAATAATCACCAGCGACGAGAAGATCATGCCAGCATCAGCCGCATACCTCACGCCCGATACGATGATGTTCGAGGGCTTAAGGTCGCGGTGGATTACCGGTACCCCCGGCTCCCCCGCAGCTGCAAAACCAGCATGCAGCTCGCCCACCGCTTCACACAGAACGGGATACAGCCCGCGGGCATAATCGGGCGTCGCCCCCAAGCGTCCCACCAACGCCTCGAGTGTCTCGCCTTCGACATACTCCATCACCACGTCAAGCTCGTCGCCCACACGGCGGCAATCGACGATTCGGGGTAAGTGCTCAAAACGACGACCGGCGCGCTGGGCCGCAAACAGGCGCTCATATGCTCCGCCAATCTGCACCGAAGCATCGATGCGCTTGCGGACAAAGGGACCGAGAGACCCGCCGCCAGAGCCCTCAAAATAGACGAGTTCGGTCGTCTCGACATCCGAGCACTTGAGCACGCGCTCCACACGATAGCTGTCATCGCGGTCGAGCGACGCCAAATGCTCGACAAGTGAAGCAGTCAGCTCGTCATCGGAATATGTTGGGCTCTGAGTATCCATGGCGTCCATCATAGCGCAGGGCGCGGACACCCCATGGTGTCCGCGCCCCGTTCATTCGCATAGTTGTTTTGGTAACAGCCAACTCAGCCATCGGCCGCTAACTCACCGTCTCCTCGCCAAAGCGATACAGTTCCTCGTTGACCTTTTGCAGGCTGCAGCCGCGATCAATACAAAAGATGACAATCGCATCGCGACGGTCCTTACAGTTGAGGACGCTTACCCCGGCAGCCGTCAGAGCGCGGTTGGTCTCCTTGAGCGTCAACGCCATCGCAAAGGCAATCTGCAGCACCTTATTACGGCTTGGGTGGCGTGCACCGGTAAAAATCTGATAACCAAAGGTCTCATTGAGGTCGGCCATCCGCACCACGCGCGAGCGCTCTAAGCCCTTTTCCTGCAGCAGCTGCTTAAGGTAGTCCGAAAGCGACGGGGCGGCAAAGTCGTGTTCTTTGATATATCCATCGATGTTTGGCGCGTCGAGGAGCTCATTGAGCAACTCGTCCGTCAGCTTTTTATCGGGCATACGACCTCACCTCCCATACGGCGCAACGGTAGCGACATGTTAGGCCAGCACCCAGCTTGCAGCAGCAGACTTATCAAACACGTTGGCAAAATAGAGAGCCTTCTTGATGTCACCATCAAAGTAGATATTGCCCGCCACGGAGCCACCGGCGGCAAGGGTGCCAGACTGCAGCTCATCGGAGCCCTCGCTGTAATAACCCTGGTTCTGCTGAGCACCGTTGGCGTCCTCGCCCTTCCAGTCGTAGATATTGTAATCTGCACCCTCATCACCATTGTTGACGTACGTGACGTGAATGCCCGTCATGGTCGAACCGTCATAATTTGTGAGACCGGGCTGGACGGAATCGACAACGACGGAAAGACCGGCAGCCGTGGTCACCGTCGTGCCAACAGCCAGGTCAGTCGTAGACTGCTCTTCCTTCTTCGCCTCTTCCTTCTTGTCGCCATCGCCGGCATCCTCGGTGACGGTCGCCTTATCGCTACCGCAACCGGCAAGAAGACTAACAGTCCCCAAGGCAACAGTGGCGAATGCGCCAAGTGCAGCGCGACGGCTCAGCAGCACTTCGTTTTCGAGCTTATTCATCATGCATCCTTCCTATGATCCGGCTACCGCGCCGGCACACAGCACATCGTAGGAAGGATTGAACGGGAATTCATTAGCTGCGAGCTAAGACAGACTGAGGGTCTCAGAACGGTTTAAGCTCATTGAAGCAAAAGGCATCGTTTCTGCAGGTAAAGAAAGCGGAACGGTGGCCTTGCGGCCGCCGTTCCTGTGAGCATCCTTGTAAAGCGGGGTCAGTTCTCGATCCGGTTGCCATCGAGGTCTTTGAGCCCGAGGCCGGCGACGTCCCCGGCGAGGAAGCGCCCGACCATCCACTCGAACCACTGGAGGTCGTTAACGTACCACTCGAAGTGCGAGTGCCAGCCGCGGTAGAAGATCGTGAGGTGCTCGCCCTCTCCGCAGTCGATCCAGGGCGGTTCCCCGAGCACCGCTACGGAGACCTCGTAGTACGTCCCCCAGTCACCTATGTCCTCGTAGCCCTCGTCGCCGTAGCGGTGAGTCTTCACCGCGCAGCTGTCCAGAAGGGAGAGGACCCACTCCCTGAGGCCGTCGCTCTCGTAGGCCGGCGTGTACACGCTCGCCGGACGTTTGTCGTCGCAGTCACAGACCCACCAGCCGGCGCCGTCGCGATAGGAGTATCTGGCCATGAAAGGCTTAAGCCGCGGACAGAGCGCTTGCTCGTCGGGATCTCCCGGCACCATCGTTAGCGCCCGTTCAGCCAGTTCGTCAACGAGTTTGTGCCACGAGGCAAAGTCCTCATCGGTGCACTCGTCGGCCTGGAACTCGTGCATCAGAACACCGTTCTGGTTCCACACCTGCGCGAGCATGTCGGCGAGGCACTGGCCGTACCAGCGGCTTTCCTCCCGCTTCGAGAGCCAGGCACGGACCCGCTCGGGGGTCCGTGCCTCGCGCGCCTCTCCGTAGAGGAACATTTTATGCTCGGGTATCATCATCGTCTTCAAGTGGGGCCCTCCGTTCTACATCGGCCCGGACGGCCACATTATCCCATGAAGCGTCACCCCGCTGTCAGGTACCCCGGTTCGTCCTCGCGGTCGATCCTCAGATACGCGCTGCTCGCCGCGTCCTTGCTCCACGCCGCCCCGTTGCCGCCCACGAGCGCCTCGGAGCACCCGTAGAACGTCTGTGAGATCGTGAGCCCCGGGGACGGAAGCTCCCAGTCCGCGTACGGCCAGTATCCGCATCAGCGCCCTGCACCCCGAGAACGCGTACGTCAGGTCCGCCAGGCTCGCCGGCGAGAACCCGCGCAGGTCAATCTTCCATCACCGCCGAGCAGCTTGCGAAGCAGAACGCCATGTCGGACATGCGCCCGAGGTGCCCCATGCCCTCGAACGACTTGATCCCGCCGTGTGCGTAGAACCAGTAGTCTATGTTCAGGAACTCCACCTGCTCCATGTCGGCCTTGAACGCCACCCGCCCGAACGACCCCTTTGCATCACTCCAGGGAAGGCTACCGCAAGACCACCATCGGCCTAGGAGACGTCCTCAAGGGGCTGTTCAAGTGAGGGGCTAGAGCCTCACGTCCGCCGGCGCGGGATTCTCCGCGAGGAACCGCTCGACGGGCGTCATGGCGTCGTCTTCGAGGACGCGCGCGGCAGCGTCGGGACAGAGCTCGCGAAAAAGTCTCACGGCATCCGCGTCCGCCCCGATTGGGGAGAGTTCAGGCCGCCTCGGGTCGAAGAGGCGCTCGTCGTGGGCCACCCGGTTGCGCACGCGTAGCACCCCGTCGAGGGCCCGCAGCAGCTCCTTGCGCCTCGTTCCCCTCGGCCAGGCGCGGTAGAGGGCCGTGCGCCATATCGCCGCCTCGCGCGAGCGGTCCGCGAGGTGCACCCAGAAGCCCAACGTGAGGTTCGAGACGAGCTGGCCGGTCGTAAAGCCCGCGGGGAGCTTCTCCACCGCGGCGTCGATGATCTTGCGGTTGATGCGGTTGAGGTCAAGCTCGCCCCTCGCGGCCTTCCTCATGAGGGGCCGTCGAACGGGGGAGTCGTCATCCAGAAGCCAGTGCGCGTCCCCGCCCCAGGCATCCGAGAGGGCCCTGTCGTAGGCGTTACGCATGGCGACCTCAAGGTGCGCAACGTCGCGCATGAGCACCTGCGCGAGTGAGATGTTCCACTCGTGGAGCTCGACGGCGCGGTCCGCGTCGCCTCCGCACGCCTCGAGGTAGGGCGCGAGGCGCTCCTCGGAGAGTCAGAGTCCCGCCCACTCGCGGTTGCCGGTCGCTGTCTCTTCTGCCATAGGGACTCCAAATGGGTAAAAATTGAGCCCCGGTGACTTGAATCAGAGGTCATCCCGGGGCCATCGATAGACCGTGTACCCGCCAGGCGGGCTTCTAACAAGCTGATTCGCGGCCCTTGCATCATCCCTTCCCGCGTAATCTACATTGCCATAGCCCGCTGGACAGGAACGATCTTGTCAAGCTCCGGCTCGATTCTTCTTTTCTCGGCTTCAAGGTCAAACGCCATCTGAGCGCGAAGCCAATAGCCATCCGTCAGACCAAAGTAGCGGCAAAGACGAAGATCGGTGTCAGCCGTCACACGGCGCTTGCCCAAAACAATCTGCCCGATGCGCTGAGCCGGGATCCCAGTCTCCTTTGCAAGACGATATTGGGAAATGCCCATGGGGACAAGAAACTCCTCCTTAAGAAGCTCCCCTGGAGTTACCGGCGACAGCAGGCCGCCTGCAGCCACCTCATTTGTGATAATCGACGATTTCAACATTCCAAGCCACCCATTACAGTCTGAAATAGGCTATCGATAAAATTCGATGGCGAGCATTCGGCGCATTGCCTACGATACGGGCAA
>NZ_JBDGAY010000023.1:33147-39086 GCF_040910245.1 Collinsella aerofaciens | reverse complement strand
CTACTATTACAAGGGACACCCCAACACGCCAACCGGGCTGTGGCCCTCCAAGCAAGACCAGTTGAGCTCCTTGGGAATTACCGATATCGACTCTTCGGTGGCAGCCGAGCTAATCCTGTTCTTCAACCCCGAAGTTGCGCTGTCCGGCTATGGATCGAGCACGTATAACTCTGCCTCCAGCGACGCGGGATGCGGCGTGTTCAACATGACGAAAGCCGCGGCCCTCAGTCCGTCGAGCACGGTCGACTACAGCATTATGGATTGGTTCGCCTCGTCCATCTCATCTTCTTCAGATACGGCTATCCAAGCCCTCTGCCCCAAGGGCGACACGTGCTACCTCGTTGAATTCTCCGATATGATTCTGAAGTCCGCCGATTACGACATTGCGGTTTTCTCTGGCAACACGTCCACGCTCACGTACTACAAGAAGCTTGCCGATGGAACGTACAGGCTGATTCGCACGAAGACCAACGGTTCGACCCTTATGACCTCTGCCCACGTTTCTGGCACGGGTTGGATCTCCTCGGTCAAGGAGGGCAAGACAGCTGGCACCACGGGAAAGTCCCAGGCACTCGAGGCGTTCAAGGTCGACATGGCAGCCCTCCCCTACTCCGGCACGGTGCAATACCAAGCCCACTGCGCAAACCTTGGCTGGCAAGGCTGGAAGAACGAAGGTGAAGTCGCGGGCACCGTTGGCGAATCACGCCAAATCGAAGCTATCCAAATGAGGCTTACCAACGAGCTCGCCGAGCACTACGATATTTACTATCGAGCCCATGTACAGAACGAAGGATGGCTTGGCTGGACCAAGAACGGCGAGATTGCGGGCACCACGGGCTTTGGCAGGCGCGTGGAGGCTATCGAGGTCAAGCTCATTGAGAAGGGTGAAGCCGCGCCAGGAAGCACTGCGCGCGCATCCGTCATCGGACTGCCCAACGCAACCGCACACGTATCGAGCATCGGATGGCAGACCACCGTGCACGGTGCCACATTCGCCGGTACAACTGGTCAGGCGCTCGGCATTGAGGCCCTAAAGCTCTCCGTCGCAGGAGCTCCATTCGACGGTGGCATTACATACCGTTCCCACGTTGCCGACCAAGGTTGGGAGAAGACTTGGACATCGAACGGGTATAAGACCGGCACCACGGGCAAAGCTCGCCATATTGAAGCCCTTGAGGTGAAACTTACAGGAGAACTTGCCGAGCACTATGACGTTGTATATCGCGTGCACGTTTCCAACATAGGCTGGATGCCCTGGGTTAGGAACGGCGAGGCTGCTGGTACCACTGGTCGTGGACTACCCATTGAAGCAATCGAGATGAGACTCGAAAGCAAGTAGGCGTCTGATCGCTTGCCCGATAAAAGGAGCCGTCGGCAATCGCAATTCCGACGGCTCCCTAGTTTTAGCTATGCTCACGTCACATCTTCGGACTGTCCACCACCAGGGGTGGCGAGGGTGGACTAGGCGCAGGCAACGATTGGCTGCATTACCGGAACCCAGTCAATTACGCCCGCCAAAAAGACAGTGACCACCAACCTCGTTTTCAACATATCTCCCCCTCCAGCGATGCGGAAAGGAAAACGGCGAAAACGAACTTGGCAGCCACTGCTCCAGTTCAAATTTGCTACGCCCTAGCGATACGTAACAACCTTAGTGCCATACGGAATATTATCGTAAATCCACTTGGCGTTTTGGATGTCAAGCCTTACACAACCTTGAGAAACATTCTGACCAAGTCTACCGTCCTGAATGTTGAACGTTCCCTGGTCGTACGGTACCGAGTGGAACAGATAATCACCGTAGAATTGCGTGTAGTAGTAGCACGTATAACCGTGTCCGAAGCTATAGCCCTTGCCATAGACGGTAAACTCACCCAAAACGGTGGGCGTGCTCCATGCGCCGGGCGAGCACTGCCAGTAGAACACCTGGTTCCAATTGTACGAATTGCCGTTGTACACGCCCACCCGGCAACGAGACGTATCCACAAGGAGCAACCAATTGGTCGAACTCGCATAGCGATTCGCCTTCTGCCACATTGCAAACTGGTCTGCCGGCATAACGGGGATATCCGTGAACGGTCGATACGTCGAGCCAGGCGCAGCGGCACCCTTGGGAAGAATCTGGATCTGGATACCCTCGAGGCGATAACCGATATTTACAGTGCCCGCCTGTGCACCGTTTGCAGCCCAACCGAGCCAACCGTAATCCTGAACATACGCGCGATACCAAACGTCAAAGTACTTCGAGAGGTCTCCCGATAACTGGATCTTGATTGCCTCAAGCCTCTTATTCTGCCCCGTGGTACCGCAACTCGCGCCGTTCGAAGCCCAACCACGCCAACCGTAATCCTGAACATGGGCGGAATATTTGATACCGCCCGATATGCTCGAGCTCACAGAGAGTCTAAGATCCTCAACCTTAAGCGAGCGACCCTGGGTGCCCGCGAATCCGTTATTGGAAACAGCGCCCATCCAACCAATGTTGGAAACATGGGCGGAATAACTCAAAACAGGCATGGAGATGCATGCATTCGCGCCTGTAGCGGGAGCAGTCTCGCCCTTCTTTACGAGCCTAATCTGAACCGCCTCGGCCTGAACACTCAGCCCCGTAGTGCCGGCATCGGCACCGTTACGGGTCCACGAAAGCCAGCCGTAGCCCGCAACGTGTACGCGGTAGTAAATATCGTATTGCTCGGCCAATTCATCGGTGAGATTCATCCTCACCGCCTGGACAGCACGACTCTTTCCCGTCGTCCCGGCAAAACCTGGGGCAACGAAAGCATTCTGCCAGCCTTCTTCCTCAACATGAGCTGCAACGGAAACGGAACCGGCAATTGAACCAGCGGCGCCGACACGAAGAGCTTGGAGAGATAGAGCGCGGCCCGTGGTGCCCACGGTTACATCGGTACCCAGCGAGGCGGTCTGCCAGCCAATCTCGGCAACATGGCCCTGGGCAGAAAGAACCTCATCGGTGGAGTCCGACTCTACATAGGCACCATCGGTAGAACCAGGCGCAGCAGCGTCCTTCTCAAGGAGGCACACGCGCACAGCGCAGATGGCGGCATTGTTGGAAGCGCTACCGGCAGGCAATCCATTTGAAGCCCAGCCGGTCCACTTACCCGTATTGCCGTCAAACACCTGGTACCAGACGTCGTAGGTTGTTGATAGCGTGCCCGAGAGACTAATCCTCACGCAACGCATGGCCAAACCGTCTGACAGCGTGGTTGTCCAGCCACCGTCCACAGTATCAACGCCCTCGGGCATGGAGCCGTACTGACTACCAGACTGGTACAGAATCGAACCGTCGCACGCCTGGTTGTTAACGTTAAGCGCAAAGCTCTTGAGCGGTTTCGTACTATCCTCCGAGCCAATCACAACGGTCGAGTCAGATCCCGCCCCAACCGTCGAACCGTCCAGACGAAGCTCTGCTCCTTGCAAGACGGCATGCTCGGAGCCTTTGAAGGCGCCCTCCGTAGAGCCGGGAGCTTCCTGCCCCTTCTTAACAAGCACAATCTGCACGGCTTGAACGCCCGAGCTCATACCCACGGTTCCGGCCGCCGCACCGTTAGCTGCCCAGCCAAGCCACGCGTTATACCGAGCAGAATAGACTCGATACCAAATGTCGTACGCATTCGCGGCATCGCCCGTGAGGCGCATTTGAAGCGCCTCGATGCGGCGAGACAAGCCCGTTGTACCCGTACGTCCAAAATACCAGGAGCCCCATCCTTGATCTTGAACGTGCGAGCGAACTTGGATGCCAGCACTTCCACCAAACCAGGTTATCCGCGTATCGAGGGACTCTACGCACTCCGCGCCCGGAGCACCCGCGGTGGCCCCGTTGCTCACGACGGACATCCAACCAACGTTCGAAACATGGGTCGAATACGTTACAATCGCAGGCTCGTCAGCTTTGCTCTTGAAGGGAACGTCCGTACCACCCGGGGCAGCAACATCCTTGGCCAATATAACGATTTCGACAGCCTCAACGGAATAGCCATAACCCTCGGTGCCCGCATTGGCACCGTCGCACGTCCAATCCAGCCAACCAAAGTTGGACGAGTGGACTCGGTACCAAACACTGTAGGTTTGAGAAAGCTCGGCGGAGAGCTGGATTGCGATGGCCTCAAGCTGCCGAGACTGTCCCACAGTACCGACAATGGCATCGTTGCCCACCGGGTCCATCCAGCCGATGTTTGACACGTGGGCTTTGATGGAAAGTGCATCGGAAATCTCGTTGCCCTCGGCATCTTTAACGGAAAGCTTCAGCGCTTCCATACGCTTCGACTTGCCGGTAGTGCCCGCAAGCTCACCCGCGGAGACCGACGTCATCCACCCGTAATCTTGCACATGTGCCTGATAGGTAAGAACGGGCGCAGATTCAGATTTATCGTCGGACACATCCACCTGACCGTCGGTCGCATCAACATCCAAAACAGAAGCGGAATTGGCTTTGATTTCAGACTCCGACGGAGACCCATTCTCGGTCGCATTGTCCGAGGCATCGGAAGTAGCACCATCAAGCACGCCGATATCATTGCTCTCGCCCGCCTGATCGGCATCGGTTCCAACTGTCCCAGCAAGCGCATCACCTGTCGGGGAAGCTTGAACGGTAGATTCCTGAGCTAACGAAACGGACGAGTCCTGAACAGATTCGGCGTAAACGGCAATCGGCTGAAGTGCCGGCATCGCGCACATGAGCCAGGCCATACTAATAACGACCGCAGTCCTTCCATGCTTCATTTTGACTCCCCATCGATTAGCCAACCTTGGATTTATTATTAATTGATTCATCAGTTACTCAAATACGTATAACGCGAATGGTGCATAAAAAGAAACGAACGGAGCGCAACAAAAGCGAACCGTTCGTTCTAAATCAAAGAATCAGGCCAAACTCGACCTAGAATATCTTACGCCCTCGCTATGCAAGCGGGATGTTGTCGTACCAGCCCCATTTTGGCTTATACGTAGTGGAATAGTAATCCAGCCAATAACCCATATCCAGAGTCCTTATGTGACCAACATTATCCATAACTTGGTTGTTGCCAATATAGATACAAACGTGACCGTATATACGACCCATATAGTTATGCATATGCGAAGGAACAGCAATGACCATTCCGACCTTCAGCTGCGAATAATCAGTATATTTGCAGAAATCCCAATAATAGTCACAGGCGTCCGTATGGACATTTCTGAATCCAGCCCGCTCATAGACCTGAGCAATCCATTCTGAGCACAACCCAGGACCAGGAGAGGGAACCTGCCTTGACAGATCTACAATCTTCTTCTGCATTGGATTAGCAAGAGCAAAGGGTTCGCCAAGAAGCATCGGGGAGATAGTGCTCCCCGGAGCAGCAGCGCCCTTTCTCGTAATTCTTACCTGAACGGCCTGAACATGCGTCCCATAGCCGGTGCTGCCGGCGACGACTCCATTTTTTGTCCAACCGAGCCAGCCGACGTTATCGACATGGACCCTATACCAAACATCGAAATAAGTTGCCAAGTCACCCGATAGGGAGACTTTTATTGCTTCGACCGCATTGGATTCAGTAGCAGACGACAGTTGATCCCCGTTTGACTTGACAGAAGTCCAGCCTACATTTGATAGATGTAGCTGATAATTTATTCCGCCGGCAACGAATGAAGTGGTCTTAGCCAAGAACCCGGTAATGGGAATTCCCTTGCCGGTTGTACCGGACACCTCTCCGGCAGAAACACTATTCTGCCAAGTGCTGTTCGACTGGGATGAATACGTCACCGTTGGTATTTCAAGATGAGAATAACCAGTCGTATCAGGATGGGACGTACCCTTCTTAATAAGCTTAATCTGAACCGCCTCAAGGGAACAAGACATTCCGGTGGTGCCGGCCTCCTCGCCGTCCTTTGCCCAGGCCATCCAGCCGATGTTGGAGGCGTGGACGCGGTAGTAGACGTCGGTA
>NZ_JBDGAY010000023.1:0-33051 GCF_040910245.1 Collinsella aerofaciens | reverse complement strand
TTCTTGAAGGCGTAGTCGACGTTGGCGCCGTCGGACGAGGGGGCGGCGTCGCCCTTCTTGACGAGCCTGATCTGGACGGCCTCGACGCTCCTGCCGAAGCCCGTGGTGCCGGCCTCCTCGCCGTCCTTTGCCCAGGCCATCCAGCCGATGTTGGAGGCGTGGACGCGGTAGTAGACGTCGTAGTCCTTCGCGAGGGAGCCCGTGAGCCTCAGGCGCACGGCCTCGACGGCGCGGCCCTGTCCGGTGGTGCCGCCCTCGGACGCCGAGGGGGTGTCCCATCCCTGCCAGCCGATGCCCGAGACATGGGCGTCGATCTGGACAGAACCATCTTCCTCGGGATTCAGAATACTGACTTTAAGATCTTCCACGGCCTTCGACTGTCCCGTTGTGCCCGCAGTTGATCCATCTCTTTTACTGCTCATCCAGCCTATATTAGAAACATGTGCTTCATATTGGATATGCATCTTACCGTCATCAACGTTGAGAAAAGACCAATTAAAGCAGTAGTTCATGTCGCAGCGTCCGTTAACGCCCGGGACATTACCGCTGCTTGAGTACTGCCAGAAACTGTAGCTACCGGCATAGTCACAACGCCAATTGTACTGAGCGACCCAATGGTCATAACCGCTCAGCGACGGAGAGTTCAGATAGTTGTTAAACCAGTTAAGGTTTGCATAAATGCCAGATTTAAAGCCAACGGCCTCCATACGGTTACAAAAAGTCTGCGCAATCTGAGCGAGCTTATCTTTGCTGAAATTCGGATCCTGCAAGATATAGTTATCCTCAAGATCGTAATAAACGGGAAGCGACGGATGATGGCCACCGAGCCAAGCAAGCGTTCGATCGGCTTCTTTATTTGCATCCGCTACAGAACGAGCATAGGAGTAATAGTAGACACCGTAAGGAATCCCGAGACGTTCGCATTCGGTAGCGTTTCGTTCAAACGTTGAATCGGGTTTGCCGTAAACAGGGCCGACCTTGAGAATGGCAAATTCTATTCCAGCGGCTTTAACCTGATTCCAGTCAATCGTCCCCTGAAAGTTGCTGACATCGATACCACGCGCAACGGCACCATTGGACAAAGCTTCGTCAGCCAAAGACTGTGCATCGATGCCATCGGAGACAGCATCAATAAGCAAGCCGTTCTCATAACGCCAGGAATTCGGCTCCAAAGAGTCAGCTTCAGGAGAATCCGCCTGTATGGAATCATCCGCCGAGGCCTCGCCAGCAGAATCGTCAACGTCCGACTCATCTGTCCCGATTCCAGACTGATCATCAGAAACTGAGCCTGAGCCCCCATCCGAACGAGCAGCGTCCGCAGCGTCACCATACCACTCGGTTACACCCTGAGAACCCAAGGCGTCGCCCCGCCCATCCTGAGAGCTTTCACCTTGAAATCCGCAGTCATTCGATGATTGCTGCACCGACTGTGAAGAAGCGACAGATTGGGCAGACAACGCGTATGCACAGTAAGGCTGAATGATTTGCGACCAAGCTATTAAAAGCGTGAAAATCAAAGCTGCAGACGCTTTGAGACGATTCATATATATCCCCCGAGATATTGACTACTTTCGAAGACACCAAGTTATATTACCACACTTCTAAACAAGCATTTAAGGCTTGAGACGCAACGGTGGCATTCAGACAAAATAGAGACGCTCCCGTTACGGAGCGCCTCAAATGGCTCTATGCAAAAGGCCTTGCGGCGCCGATTACACGACCAGGAGCATAGACCGAGCGCTCGGTGACTCCAATTCCCGGCCACGAATCGATAATTCTACCGTTTCCGATATAGATTCCAATATGACCCTGGTAGTAGACCACATCTCCCCTCTGCATGGCAGAGGTGCTAACCGGCATAAATGTGTTGTTGCGATACCAATTCATGGAGTTATAGGTTTGCTCGGGCAACCAACGATGGTTATAGGGGTTATACCAACCCATATCCATGCCAGTCGCATACAGACATTGCAGTACCAAGCCTGAGCAATCAACCGCATCTCCCGGCCAAGAAGACCAAGGCTCGATATAACGAGTTCCAATATATTCACGAGCACGCTGGATAAATGCATTAATGCAGTCCTGGCGCGAAGCGTTATAAGAAATACGGGAAGGCGTGACGTACGTAAAGTATCCGGTGCAATACGAAGGAAGCTGCACGCTGTTGCAATTAACCTTTGGATAAGAACCGGGGGTCTGATATCCCATATATCGATAGGTCTCAAAATACGAATCAAACGTAGAGCCCGGTGCGGAAGCGCCCTTGGGGACAATCTTTACCTGTAAGGCCTGAACAGGAATGCCAAGCTTCGTGGTACCCGCCGGTGATCCATTTTTGGTCCAGCCAAGCCAACCATAATTTGACACATGGACGCGATACCAGACATCAAAGTAATTGGAAACCTCGCCAGTCAAGTTAATCTTGACGGCCTGGATTTGCTGTCCTTGGACAACAGTTCCCGATGTAGCCCCATCTGAAACAGCAGATTGCCAACCGATATTGGATACATGAGCGGAATACGAAATGCCGCCGCTCATGGAACTATCGGAGAGCGACAGCTGCATGGCTTCTATGGCGCGGCTCTGTCCAACGGTACCAGCGATCTCGCCGCTGCCAACGGCCGCTTTCCAGCCAAGACCGGAACAGTTCACCTTAGCCGAAAAACCAGGAAGCTGAATCAACGCAGCATGATCCTGAGCGGGAGCATCGAATGAACCTTTAGCAACCAACTTAACTTGAATTGCTTCAGCCTGCTTAGACAACCCAACGGTGCCAGCTGCAGCATCATTTTTAGCCCAACCAAGCCAGCCATAATCCGCCGCATGAATACGGTAGTAGATATCGTATTTTGAGGCGTCGTTGCCGGTCAGTCTTAATTTAACCGCCTGAATTGCGAGACCCCTGCCAACAGTGCCAGCATAGTCAGCACCCGAGACGTATGGCTGCCAGCCGATATTCGCAACATGTGCCGACACTTCGACGGAGGCATCGATGCCCTGAGTTGCAACATACAACGCCTGCAGGGAGCGGGACTTGCCCGTCTGGCCGGCGGTTTCACCGTTGCCAACAGGAGCCAACCAGCCCGCAGAAGCAACGTGCGCCTGAGAAACAAGACCAATTCCAGACGTTTCGATAAACGCATTGGCAGTGGAGCCAGGCGAAGACTGGCCCTTACTCACAAGCGCAATTTCAATGCCGCACAAACCGGAAGAGCCACCAGAAACGCCACATGCCTGACCATTTGACGTCCAGCCCGTCCAACCATTACCGGAATCGCATGCTCGATACCAAATGTCGTAATTTGCAGCGAGCTGACCGCTCAGCGACAACTTAATCGCTTTAACAGGAGCTCCTGATACTGCTTTGACAGCACCGCCATCCGTTGACGAGGCGCCCCAGCCTGAATACCCATCCATAACGGAATAAGAAATAGACCCGTTATCAGTTTGACCGGCAACGCTCAGGGAAATCGAGTGCAGCATCTTAGCACCCTTGCCTCCGATCGTGGCCTTTTGACCGGAAGAGGAACCAAGACTCTCCCCAGAAACGGCCGATCCGGAAACCGTAACAGCATCTGGATCGCCGATAAAGACCTTGGCTGAAGAGCCGGGTGCCGCTCCGCCTTTCTCCACGAGAACCACTTTGACGGCTTCGATAGCCCTGCCCTTACCGGCAGAACCGGCAGCAGCACCATTGCAGGCCCAATCGAGCCAGCCTATGCCTGAAACATGAGCGCAGTACCAGATGTCATATTTCTCTGCCGCTTCACCGGTCAAGCGAATCTGGACGGCCTCGAGGCGCTGCGCCTTACCAGTCGTGCCGCAGCGCCCCGCAGACCACTGTTGCCATCCAATATTCGACACATGGCCCCTGAGCTGAATAGAACCCGAATGGCCATACCAATCAAGCTGAGCTTCGAGGGCCTCCATGGGGAGCCCTCTGCCAGTTGTTCCCGCAACAGACCCGCTTCCCACGGGTGACATCCATCCAATATTCGATGAATGCGAACGGATGGAAATCGATGCAGGATCATCACTATGGTTCTTAAAAGGACAGGTAGTGTCGCCCGGGGCGGGGTCGCCCTTGGGCAGGACCGCGACCTGGACGGCCTGGACGGCGCGGCCGTAGCCCGCCGAGCCGGCGTCGGCGCCGTCGCACGCCCAGCCGAGCCACCCGAACTCGGCGGAGTGGACGCGGTACCAGACGGTGTAGCGGGCCGACAGGTCCGCGGACAGCCTGACCCTCAGGGCCTCGACGGCGCGGGACCGGCCGGTGGTGCCGGCGGTGCCGCCGTTGCCGACGGCGGCCTGCCAGCCGACGTTGGAGACGTGGGCCTCGACGGACAGGGCATTTGCAACCTGCTCTTGAGAGGAAGCCCCATCCACTTCGAGCGAGATTCTCAGTGCCTCAAGATTCAAGCCTCTGCCCGTCGTTCCGGCAATCTTGCCCGAACCAACCGGATTCATCCAGCCGATATTCTGCACATGGGCAGAAACGCTTACGTTTTTAACGGCAAGCTGTTTGCTTGCGGCAGAATCGCCAGCAACAACTTCATCTCTATCTTCAGATGAACCCTGCTGCGCATCCTGAAGCTCGCTTACCACAGAAGATGCATCCGATTCTTGCCCCTCGGACACTGACCCATCTTCAATGACGGACGGGTCTTCAGAATTGAAACTAGCTAAGTCAGCAGATCCGCTAATTGAATAATCGGCATATGCAGCGGTCACAACCCATGTTTGACTCACGAGCAACACGACAGCCATGAGAATAGAAACGGACACATCAAAGAGACGTCTCACGATTCCACCTTCCTTCATCTATTAACGAACCTACTTAAGAACAACCGCTTGGGCTCCCCGTTGCGAGTATAGCGAAGCGATGCGCTCAGCAGAGTTAGAGACATAGCCAGAGAGCGAATCGGCAATGTAAACGGTACCCAGGGAACGATTAAAGCCTCTTAAAACAACGGTATGAGAGTTGGTATACGTTCGATAAATCCTTCCGCCATATGCCTGAGTCGCATAGCATCGACCCAAATTCTGCATGCCTATCGTCGACCAGATAATAACGGGATGTCCGGCTTCCAAATAGGAATAAAGATCATAGAAACCAGTGCCCGTGACGTCATACGCCCGCAAGCTGCTTCCACGACTAATCAAAAAAGAATTAGCCGTGTTGGTCAATCCAGGAGCGGATATGCAGTTTCCGTTCGAAGCGCTATGCGGATTACCCCAAAACGCCGTAACAAAATCCCAACTGCTCTTAGGCATATACGCATCTGCAATGACGGTTTTGCCCAGCCCAAATCCGTAATAGTTGAGCGCATTAGTCAATGCAACGGACTCGCAACCAGTAGGAAGCTCGGGATTCTGCATTGTGCAAGGAACGTTGAGGACAACCGAATTCGGGTGCAAGGGGCGATCCCTGTACGCGCCCTCCGTGGGACCCGGCGCCGCCGAGCCCTTCGCGAGGATGCGGACCTGGAGCGCCTCGACGCGGTAGCCGATGCCGGTCGTGCCGGCGCGGGCCCCGTCGCTGGCCCACCCGAGCCAGCCGTAGTCCTGCACGTAGGCGCGGTACCACACGTCGTAGTACTCGGAGAGGCCGCCGGTCAGGCGCATCTTGACGCACTCGACCGCCCTGCCCTGCCCGGTGGTGCCGGCCACGGCGCCGTCAGAGACCTCGTCCTGCCAGCCGATGCCGGAGACGTGGGCGCTGTAGGACAGGCCGCCGGAGACCGGCGAGGAGACCTCGGCCGAGATCGCCTCTACGGCGCGGGCCTGGCCGGTGGTGCCGGCGGTGCCGCCGTTGCCGACGGCGGCCTGCCAGCCGACGCCCGAGACGTGGGCCCTGAGGCTGAGCGAGGGGACGGAGAGCTCGGCGGGGGCGCCCGACGATGGGGCGTCGCCGCCCTTCTCGACGAGGACGACCTGGAGCGCCTCGGCCTGGACACCGAGGCCCTCGGTGCCCGCGGCCTCGCCGTCCTTGGCCCAGCCGAGCCAGCCGTAGCCCGCCGCGTGGACGCGGTACCAGACGTCATAGGAATCGGAGACGGGGCCGGAGAGGGACACCCTCACGGCCTGGACGGCGCGGCCCTGCCCCACCGTGCCGGCGTAGGAGGGGGCGGAGGCGGCGTCCTGCCAGCCGATGCCGGCCACATGGGCCGCGACGGAGACGGAGCTCCCCTCGCCCGCCCCCTCGAGGGAGGCGCGCACCGCCTGGAGCGCGAGGCCCCTGCCGGTCGTGCCGACGTCCTCGCCGCCGCCCACCGCCTGCAGCCAGCCGCGCTCCGCGACATGGCCCTGCAGGACGAGCGCCGGGCCGGAGGCGGCGCCGGAGACGAAGGCCCCCTCGGTCGGGCCGGGGGCGGCGCCGCCCTTCGCGACGAGAGCGACCTGGACCGCGGTGAGGCCCGAGGCGCCCGACTCGACGCCGGAGGGCTCGCCGGAGCTCGCCCAGCCGGTCCAGCCGCGCGCGGAGTCGCAGGAACGGTACCAGACGTCGTAGCGCTCGGCGAGGCCGCCGGACAGCTCGAAGCGGACGGCCTTGAGCTGGAACCCGCCGCCCGTGGCGACGAGCTGCGCCCCGTCGGAGCTGGACTCCCCCTGCCAGCCGGAGCCGAGCAGGAGGCCGCGGTAGCCGACCGACCCGTCGGACTCGAGGTTGTCGACAACGGCGGCGACGGAGCCCAGCACGGGTCCCTTCTCGGAGCCGAGCGTCAGGACCCCGCCGGAGAACGACGAGCCCGCCGGCGAGCCGGAGACGGAGAGGGCCGAGCCGGACAGGCGCTCGCCGGCGCCGCGGAAGGCGCCGCCGACCGGGCCCGGCGCGGCGCCGCCCTTGGGGACGAGCACGACCTGGACGGCCTGGACGGCCTTCGACAGGCCCACCGTGCCCGCGGACGCGCCGTCCTTGGCCCAGCCGAGCCAGCCGTAGTCGGAGCAGTGCACGCGGTACCAGACATCGTAGGACGAGGCGGCCTCGCCGGAGAGCCTGAACTGGAGCGCCTCGACCGCCAGGGAGCGCCCGGTGGTGCCGGCGGCGCCCGAGGTCCAGCCCTGCCAGCCGACGTTCGAGACGTGGGCCCTCACCTCGAGGGAGGAGGAGCCGTGCCCGTACCAGGACACGGAGCCCGAGAGGGCCTCGAGGGCGCGGCCCTGCCCGGTGGTGCCGGCCACGGCGCCGTCCGAGACGGCGCCCTGCCAGCCGATGCCGGCGACGTGGGCGCGGTAGGAGACCGAGGGGGGCTCGGAGGACCTGTCGACGAAGGGCGTGGACGTGTCGCCCGGGGCGGGTTCGCCCTTGGGCAGGACCGCGACCTGGACGGCCTGGACGGCGCGGCCGTAGCCCGCCGAGCCGGCGTCGGCGCCGTCGCACGCCCAGCCGAGCCACCCGAACTCGGCGGAGTGGACGCGGTACCAGACGGTGTAGCGGGCCGACAGGTCCGCGGACAGCCTGACCCTCAGGGCCTCGACGGCGCGGGACCGGCCGGTGGTGCCGGCGGTGCCGCCGTTGCCGACGGCGGCCTGCCAGCCGACGTTGGAGACGTGGGCCTCGACGGATATGGCGTCGGCGCCGAGGGGCTCGCCGGTCGACGCGTCGGACAGGACGAGGCGCAGCGCCTCGAGGGGGAGCCCCCTGCCGGTCGTGCCGGCGACCCCGCCGCCGGCGACGGCGCCCATCCAGCCGATATTGGAGACGTGGGCGGAATAAGACAGCGAGACGGGCGCGGCCTCCTCGGCCCGGGCGGGCTCCGCCTGGCCCCCGTCGGCCTGGGCCGGCTCGGCCTGCGCGGCCTCGGCCTGGGCGCCGGACTCCCCGCCGGACCCCGCGTCGGCGGTCTGCGCCTCGCCGGGGAGCGGCTGCGCGTCCCCCGCCGCGGCGGGGGCGGCGTAGGCCGCGGGCCCGCACAGGGCCAGGGCGGCCGCGACCGCGAGCGCGGCCGCGGCCCCGGAAACTCGTTTCATGGAGCGTCTCATGGAAAATCCCCCTAATCTAGCAACGGTTTAGAGTCTACTAGATTGGGGGGACGCGAGCCAAGCCATGGTGCGCCGAACGATTCAACGCATCGTTTGGAAAACCTACAAGGCGCCAAACTCGCTCTTGGAGGACAGGTACGATCCGAGCCATGGGTCGCCATCGAGGAAGAACTCAGGCCAGCGCTGCATGAACAGTGCTTGCTCGCGCTTCCAGCGACGCAGCTTTTCCTCGTTGGCCTCTTCCCTGCCGCGCGAGGTGAACTCGTAGTGATACAGCACGGCATAGGGCGAAAAGATGGTACGGTAGCCCGCCACCCACACGCGCAGGCAAAAGTCCGCGTCGTTAAAGCCAACCGCAAACTCCTCGTTATAGCCTCCGACTCGCTCAAACACATCGCGGCGGACCATCTGACAGGCGCCCGTCACGGCACTAAAGTTGCCCGGACGCACAGCACGGGCAAGATAGCCCTCACGCTTTGCCGAGAAGTCCTGGTTGGCATGAGCAAGTGCGCCACGCACGCCGACCAAAATGCCAGCGTGCTGCACCAAATAATCGGAAAAGTAGAGTTTGGCGCCCACCACACCCGCATCGGGACGCTGCAGATAGCCCATCATCTCTTCGATAAAATCGGGGCTTATGA
Organism: Collinsella aerofaciens; assembly: GCF_040910245.1. Lineage (GTDB taxonomy): Bacteria > Actinomycetota > Coriobacteriia > Coriobacteriales > Coriobacteriaceae > Collinsella. The sequence goes on along the minus strand of NZ_JBDGAY010000023.1, from coordinate 24,427 downwards.
CCTCGGTATCGTTGTTGAGCAGCAACAGGTAGTCGCCCTTGGCATGCTCAGCGCCAAAGTTGATGATCTGAGAGTAATTGAACTCGCCCGGCCAGTACGCAACGCGCGCGATGCCCTTGCATTCGGATGCTGCAGCCACGCATTCCGGCAGGGTTTCGTAATACGCAAACGTCTCCGGGGCCTCGCTGTTGTTCTCCACCAAGACGATCTCGTAATTGGCATACGTGGCCTTCTGGGCGATCGACATCACGCAGGCGTCGAGCGTCTCGACGTGATCCTTGGTGGGAATCACAATGCTCACCAGTGGCGCAGGCTCCGGCAGTGCATAACGCATGCGGTAGACAAATGGGGTCTCAGTCTCCTCGACCGTTCCGCAAATGTCCAGCGAAGCAAAACGCCTAGCAAAGTGGACCGACCGCTACGACGTCATCCAAGGTTCGCGCCTGGACTTCGACGGCGGCGCCTTCTTTTGGCAGTACCAGCTCATCCTTTCGCTCGGCATCCCCAACCCCATCGCCAAGTGGGACCTGGGGCCCGAGGGCTACCGCGCCATGAATCAGCTGTGCTTTGAGGGCGGCCTGTTCTCGCGTCGCGTAGTCGACAAGATCGGCCTGCCCGACGCGCGCTTCTTCATCTACGGCGACGATGCCTGCTACGGCTACGTTGCCAGCCAGCATTTCCCCGCTGCCGTGGTTGCCGACGTGGTGCTCAAGCGCGCCCGCGCCGTCTCTAACTGGGACATCGCCGGCAAGCGCCAGCTCAACTCCACAAGCGACACCAACCGCTACTACATCATGCGCAACCGCGGCTTTTTGGCCCGCTACATGCAAATCTACGGCGACTATCATCCCGTGCTGTTCCGCCTGGGCAACGCCGCGACCTTCTGCAAAGAGTTCATCCGCTTGGCTGCGGTCGACAAATGCTTTAAGACCGGTATCCCAGCGCTGCGCCGCGGCATGAAAGACGCCCGCAAGATCATCAAGGATCCCGACTGGAAGCCCATGCCGCCCCTGGAGGACGCGGAGTAACAGAAGCCGAAAACACCCCGCCGCTTAAAGCCGTTGGCACACTACGGACACGTGCTGCCCGTCAAAGCCAAAGCCCCAGCGCATGCGACCCACGCCGGGTCGCGGCACGCGAATCTCGTCGATACCGTCGCGTTCGATGTCGAGCAGCGCCTGAACCGCCAACAGCTCCAGACCCAGGGCATCCACGTCGGGGTCATACATCATGTTCATAGTGACAAGCGGACGTTCGTCGAGCATGCCGAGGGTATCGGCCACATCGAGCATCCTTCCCGTAGGGAACACCTGGATATCCCAGCGATCCGCCCCGCGCTTTCGATTGGATGACGGATTGGCATACCCCGGCATACCAAAGCAGAGCCCTTGCAACAGCAGGTGGTATGGCAACGGCGAATCCATCTCGACCGCGCCGACTCCCGCGTCACCTAGAATTCGACGCAGCGCCTGCCTCACCGCGTCTTCGTCACCGCGACACAACCCGTCACGAAACGCATCGACGTCCCGCACATCCTCGGCGGCGCACTCAAACCATTCAACAATCACGAGACGCAACGCCTGGAGAAGCTCGTTATTGGGCAGACGCAGAGCACGGGAGCGAGCGCTGTTTCCCGGCTCCTCAACCATATCCGTCGTTAGGAAGCCGGACAGGTATAACGCGGTCCACAGGTCATCGTCAGTCGGGGCATCCGACCCGACGGCGCCCAGACAAAGCGGGACCTCAACGCTTCCATGAGCCTCGAGCAACTCGAACAAGGTCGAAAGACGGTCGAGATTCCACCCAGCAACAACCCTACTCAGGCAGTCGGCAAACCCATACAAATCAGCCCGCACCGGCGGCGTGCAACCGCGGTTCAAGAAATCGATCACGCGCGCCGGACTCGAGCAATAAAACCCGCCAAATCGGTATCCCTCGAACCATTCACGCGCGTCATCCAGGTATTCCCCGCGTCCAGCATGGCCTAGAAGAGCCTGAACCTCGTCATCCAAAAAGCCGAACCACCGGTCACACCACGTCGAGAGCGGAATCGACATGCAGTACGAACACCCGCGCAAAGAAAGCGCCGTATCGGCAGGACCGGGATACTCCCCCATAAGACACGCCAGTCGCAACGAATCCCCCGCAGCGACAATGGCGTCAAACAGCACACGGTCGAATAGCTTTGCCGGATCGGCGCCGGAAGCGCCCCTCGCGCTCGTACGGCGCGACCACGCTGCGTCGTACTCATCAACGAGCAATACAACCTGCTCATCGCAGGCAATCTCCAGCAGCTCAATGAGCACACCAAGCACCGAGTCAACCTCGGACTCGCTCGCCACACCACGCGCAGCGCGCTCGATGTGGCGCATCTTATCTCGTGGTAAATCCGGAGCTTCCAAGAGTGGCAGCAAGCGAGCGCATTCGCGGGAAAGAGCATCACGCACGACGCTGGCAACAGCGGCGCCACGCCTCGCAGCGACAGAAAAGTCCAGCGATATCACAGGGTAGCAGGCATACTCATCCCGATAGCACCCGCCGCCCGCATCCCAAATCTGGGAACCAGCAAACAGGCCCCGATCGACCTGCCCGACCGTGGGTCGCTCCAGAAAAGCCTTAAGCATCGACAGGTTCATGCTCTTGCCAAAGCCTTCGGGCCGGCAACACGCCACAACGGAAGCATCAGCATCCAAGACATCGGCAATAAACATCGTCTTGTCGACTAGCACGCATCGATCCATGGCCTCGGCAAAGTCATGTTCGCCGACCGGTAGCGCCCCATTACCCGAGCGGTTGATCAACTCTACGTCACAGTAGGCAGTATCACTATAAATCGCCTGTTCAGACACCGTAACTTCTCCCTAAAACGCAGCACGATGCCCATTGTATCGAGCAACTCAACCGCAATTAAGCCGTCATGCAGACGTTTCGGGCAACGGTAGCAACATGGGGCGTGAGGGGGCATAACTAATCGTTGCACAACAAAACGGGGCCCGATGCAGTTGCACCGGACCCCGCCCCGACTCTAAAGGTATTCGGCAACCGAGAAACTACTCCTCGGAACCGTCCTCACCAGCAGCCTTGTTCTGCTGATCAAGCTTGTGCTTGCCACTCACAATGGACGTGGCGCCAAGCGTCGCCAAGCTTGCACTGGCAAGGCTCGCCATCACGATGAGGTCGCCCGTCTTAGGCATATTGCCACCCGAGGCCTTGGTCGTCGTAGTCGTCGTGGTGGTCGTAGCGCCACCCTTGTCACCGGCCTTCTGAGCATCGGCGTCGGACTGTTTTGCACCCGCATTGGCGGAAGCATCAGCGGCGCTGTCGACATTAGAGCCGGAGCCCTGCTCAGACGCTCCCTCATCAGAAGAAGAGCCGCCGTTAACGCCCGCCATCAAAGACGAGCCCAACATGGAGCCAAGCTGCTCGCCGGCAGAAGGCTTGTTTTCCTTCGAGGAATCGCCGGTGATGGAGCCCTCGCTCGAACCGCCCTCAGAAGCATCGGAGCCAGAACCGTTAGAGGACCCAGCATCGGCAGAGGAATCACCAGCGCCGTTAGAAGCGCCCGTATCGGTAGAGCCAGAAGTCAAGCCGCCGTCAGAGCCAGAAGTCGACGAACCACCAGAGGCATCGCTGGCAGCAGTACCACCAGACGTAGCCCCACCGTTACCGGCATCATCGCTGCCCGTATCAGTCGAGGGCGCATCGGTATCGCCGCTATCGCCCGCATCGCCATCCGTACCAGGTGTCGGTGCGGCGGGAGCAGCGGGCGCCATGCTCGGACCGGGCGCGGGCGTGGGCTCAGGCTCCACAGGCGTTGCCGCAGCAGCCTCGTCCTCGGCAATGTAAACCAGGCAGTCCTTGAGCTCGTTCTTATAGCGATTCTTCCAACCCTCATGGTACTGAGGCTGACTCGAATACTTCCGCGCCACGTTATCAACCACGCTGTTGGAAAGCGCCGTCACAAACTCGCGGTCCGTCATGCTGTTAGAAAGATTCGCCCAACGGAAAAAGTCTTGGCAGCCACCCGTGCCGCACATATTGGTGATGCTCCACACCATGCCCTTGACGCAATCGGCACGACCGGAAATATCAATGCCCAGAGCGTTCTTAAGCCACGACTCGGTCACCGCATAGTAGGAGTTGTACGCATAGGCATCCTGCAGCGCCGAGAACTCAGCCGGATCGGTGTTGTAAGCACCCAGGAAGGCATCCTGCGCGATGTGACCCAGCTCGGTGAGCTGGCCGTTCGCATACATGGGGTTGCTTCCGTTGGAAATCTCGCCACCGCGGTCAATCGCGTCCTTAAGCATGCCGTACTTTGCAGAGTCGTAGTTATAGACCTGCTTCATAAACGGAATAAGCGACCAACGGCGATCGAACTGGTAATAACCCAGCGCGTTGTATCCGTCGCCATACGAAAAACCCTGGTTGTAATTGCCGTGGCTCTCGTACTTGGTGAAGTACTTCATCTCGTCGGTCACATTGACAAACGAAACACCCTGAACCGACCTCAGCACGCCCGAGAAAGACTGCTGGGTGTAGAGGCCCTTATCGATATCGGTGGCATCCGAGGCAACGCCCGGCGTGGGCTCCTCAGCTATAGCGGTTGCGGGTGCGGCAACAGCGCCAAACGAAAGCGCCAGCGTCAGGCCCGCAACAATCGCGGAATGCTTGGGTTGCATACATCCTCCCTGCATTGGTGTGGTTAAAGTGCAGTTTGCAAAGATGGATTCAGTATTACAGCTCCCCGTTTGTTGCACAACAACCCATCGGTAAACGGCAACAACCCTCCGCGAAATCTTAAGGAATTGCTCTCGAGCTACAGCTTGATTTCGAAGTTGATCTCGGGGACGGCGGCAAGGTCTGCCAGGGTCACGCCGTCGACGTACTTTTCGATCACATCGTCCAGGCCGCGCCAGAACTTAACGGTGGAGCACAGATCACTGCGGGTGCAGCTGTTGTCAATGCCATCGCACGCCACCGGGGCCGTGCTGCCCTCGACGGCACGCAGGATGTCGCCGGCACGCACCTCGGCCGGGTCCTTGGCCATCATGTAGCCGCCGCCCTTGCCGCGCACGCTCTTGAGCAGGCCCGCCTTCATAAGCGGACGAACCAGCTGCTCCAGATACTTTTGCGAGATATGCTCGCGGTCGGCAACCTCGCGCAGGGCAATCTTGCCTTCGGCATCGCCCAACGCCGCGATATAGATCATCAGTCGGAGGGCATAGCGGCCCTTGGAAGAAATGAGCATACCTACCCTTCCATAACGCTGGGGACAAGCACTACCGATGAATTTGTCCCACAATCTGAAAAGTCGAGTGGATTAGTCGGGTTTTCCCTTGACTAACGCCGAACCCATAGTAACTTTATTCCGAGAAGATTCCTAGGGTTTCGTACACCTATGAGTACACCATATAAAGAGAGGAAGAGCATGAGCGCAAATCCACTGCTTTCCATCGAGGGCCTCACCGCCTCTGTGGACGAGAAGACCATCCTCCACAACGTCAACCTCAACGTCGCCGCCGGCGAGACCCACGTGCTGATGGGACCCAACGGCGCCGGCAAGTCCACCCTCGGCCACCTGGTCATGGGCGACCCCGTCTATACCGTCAACGACGGCCGCATCGTCTTTGACGGCCAGGACATCACCGAGCTCACCACCGACAAGCGCTCGCGCGCCGGCCTGTTCCTGAGCTTCCAGGCCCCGGTCGAGATCCCGGGCGTGCCGCTGTCGAGCTTTTTGCGCGCCAGCATCGCCGGCCGCCCCGGCCTGGAGATGAAGGGCAAGGAGTTCCGCCGTCGCGTCAAGGAGCTCGCGGCCGAGCTCAACATGGATACCGCCTACCTCAACCGCGAGCTGGGCGTGGGCTTCTCGGGCGGCGAGAAAAAGAAGGTCGAGATGCTCCAGCTTCTGCTGTTGCAGCCCAAGCTCGCCATCCTCGACGAAACCGACTCCGGCCTGGACGTCGATGCCCTGTCCACCGTCAGCCACGGCATGGACGCCTACCGCAAGAGCTGCGATGGCTCCATGCTCATCATTACGCATAACACGCGCATCCTGGAGCACTTGGATGTCGACCGCGTCCACGTTATGGTCAAGGGCCACATCGTGCGCGAGGACGACGCATCGCTGATCCCCTGGATCGACAAGAACGGCTTTGAGACCTTCGAACGCGAGGCCGCCGAGCAGCGTGCCCGGGCCGAGGCCGCCGCTGCCGAGCAGCAGGCGTAAAGGGGCGACGCAATGACCAAGAACCGCACCGAGGTCGCGGACATCGACCGCAGCCTCTACGACTTCACCTATGGCGAGGAGGGATTCGAGCGCCTCGACGCCGGCATCACGCCCGACATCGTGCGTGAAATCAGCGCCAAGAAGGACGAGCCGCAGTGGATGCTCGACCTGCGCCTCAAGTCCCTCGAGATCTTTAACCGCTTCCCGGATCCGACGTGGGGTCCCTCCATCGAGGGTCTGGACATGGACAACATCGTCACCTACGTCAAGCCCAACACTGACCAAAAGCACGACTGGGAGTCGGTGCCCGACGACATCAAAAACACCTTTGAGCGCCTGGGCATCCCCGAGGCCGAGCGTAGCTACCTGGCGGGTGTCGGCGCGCAGTACGACTCCGAGCTCGTCTACCACAACATGCAGGACACCGCGTCCAAGATGGGCATCGTCTACTCCGGCATCGAGGAGGCCCTGCACGACCCGCAGTGGGAGCCGCTCATTCACGAGAAGTTTATGACGCTTATCCCGCCCACCGATCACAAGTTTGCGGCCCTGCACGGCGCCGTGTGGTCGGGCGGCTCGTTTGTCTACGTGCCCAAGGGCACCAAGCTCGACTTCCCGCTGCAGAGCTACTTCCGCCTCAACGCCAAGGGCGCCGGCCAGTTTGAGCACACGCTCATCATCGTCGAGGACGACGCCGACCTGCACTTTATCGAGGGCTGCTCCGCACCCAAGTACAACGTGGCCAACCTCCACGCCGGCGCTGTGGAGCTCTTTGTGGGCAAGCGCGCGCACCTGCGCTACTCGACCATCGAAAACTGGTCCAAGAACATGTACAACCTCAACACCAAGCGTGCACGCGTGGACGAGGACGGCGACATCGAGTGGATCAGTGGCTCCTTCGGCAGCCACGTGGGTTACCTCTACCCTATGAGCGTGCTCAACGGCCGCCGCGCCCGCTCGAGCTTTACCGGCATCACCTTTGCCGGTGCCGGCCAGAACCTCGACACCGGCTGCAAAGTCGTGCTCAACGCGCCCGAGACCTCGGCAACCGTCGAGACCAAGGGCATCTCCAAGAGCGGCGGCATCCAGACCTTCCGTAGCTCCATCGTGGCCACGCCCAAGGCCGAGGGCTCCAAGGCAACCGTGAGCTGTCAGTCGCTCATGCTCGACGACCAGAGCCGCTCCGATACCATCCCCGCCATGGACATCCGCGCCAAGAATGTCGACATCGGCCACGAGGCCACTATCGGCCGCATCGGCGACGACAAGGTGTTCTACCTGATGAGCCGCGGTATCTCGGAGGAAGAGGCCCGCACCATGATTGTCAACGGCTTTGCCAACCCGGTCTCCAAGGAGCTGCCGCTTGAGTACGCCGTCGAGATGAACAACCTGATCAAGCTCGAGATGGAAGGAGCGATCGGATAATGAAAGAGACCATGAACACGCCGAACGCATTTACGTCATCCGAGCTTCTGCAGTGCGACGTATCGGGAGCGACGAGCCCGACGACGCGTACTAAAGGTACGCGAGGAGGGTCGGAGCCCCGAGACGGCGTGCTGCAGGAGATCGGGGGCGTCAATGCGATGCCGGCCGCCACATGGGGCTGGCTCAAGATGAACCAGACCAAGCTCGAGCTTTCGAACGAACTTGCCGCCGCTCCCGCCGAGGCCGTCGAGGTCGAGGGTCTGGACGAGCAGTTTGCCGGCTCGGCCGACGCCTTCGACGCCGCCATGGACGCCATGGCCGAGCGCTTCCCCGAGCGCCGCGTCTCCGCCCCCGGCGATGCCGCCGATCGCGCCCGCATCACACCAGAAACCGAGCTCGACGTGCCCGCCACCTCCGTCTACCAGGCCGGCGCCATCAAACTCGAGGAGGAGCTCTCCCCCGCCGAGGCCTTCGAGACCGGCATGGGCGAGGCTGCCTACGCCTACCTGGCCGACCACGCCACCAAGCGCGTCGTCATCGATGTGCCCGCATACAAGCACGCCACGGTTACCGTGCGCGTGAATGGCGTCGACGCAGCGGCTGCGATTGCCGCCATCGATGTCGTCGCCCATCCGCAGGCAACGCTCGACCTGCAGATCGCCCTGGACTCCCCCGTTGCCGGCGAGGGCGTCGTGGGTTCCGTGCTGCGCGTGTGCACCCACGAGTACGCCACCGTAAACGTGACCTGCACGCAGACGCTCGACGACAGCTGGATCGCGCTCGACGACACCGGCCTGTTCCTAGACGAGGGCGCGCGCGTCAACGTGCAGCACACTGTCCTGGGTGCCGGCGCCAGCGCTACCGGCCTTGCCGGCGACCTGCTGGGCGACACCGCCAAGGTGACGATCGATACCGACTACCTGGGCGCCCGCGAGCAGGTGCGCGACTTTAACTACGAGCTGCGCCACCGCGGCCGCAAGACCGAGTGCGAGATCGACGCCAACGGCGTGCTGACCGGTACGTCCAAGAAGGTCTACCGCGGCACCATCGACCTCGTGCACGGCTGCAAGGGCGCAACCGGCACCGAGCGCGAGACCGTACTGCTGGCCAACAAGGGCGTCGACAACAAGACCGTCCCCGTCATCCTATGCGACGAGGACGACGTCGCCGGCAACCACGGCGCCACCATCGGCCACGTCCGCGACGAGCAGCTGTTCTACCTCGCCTGTCGCGGCCTTGACCAAAATGCCGCCGAGGACCTGTTCGTCCGCGCCAAGCTGGAGGACGCCGCGCTTTCCGCCACCGATGAGCGCACCCGCGCCGCCGTCGCCCGTCTGGGCAACAACCTGATCGATAACTTTGAAGAGGAGCTCGCATGATCGATACCGAGCACGTTAAATGCGATACCTGTACCGCACCGGAGCCTATGGAGCTCGACGCCAGCGACGAGGCCTCGCGCGGCTGGCCTACCGTCGACATCGAGACCAACCCCTACAAGGCGCAGTTCCCGCTGTTCCAGCAGCATCCCGAGATCGCCTTCCTCGATAGCGCTGCCACCGCGCAGCGCCCCACCTGCGTGCTCGACGCCGAGCGCGACTTCTACCAGCGCATGAACGCCAACCCCCTGCGCGGCCTGTACTCGCTGTCCGTCGAGGCCACCGATGCCATCGCCAAGGTCCGCCAGCAGATCGCCGACCTCATCGGCGCCGCTCAGGCCAACGAAGTCGTCTTCACCCGCAACACCAGCGAGTCACTCAACCTGGTCGCCAAGAGCTTTGCGCCCACGGTGCTGGAGCCCGGCGACGAGGTCGTCATCACCATCATGGAGCACCACTCCAACCTGATTCCGTGGCAGCAGGTCTGCCGCGAAACCGGCGCCAAGCTTGTCTACCTCTACCCCACCAAGACCGGCCAACTCACCACCGAGGAGGTTCTGGCCAAGGTGGGTCCCAAGACCAAGATTTTGGCCGTGGGTCAGGTCTCCAACGTGCTAGGCGTCGAGAACCCGGTCAAGAACCTCGGCAAGCTCGTGCACAAGTACGGCGGCTATCTGGTCGTCGACGGCGCGCAGTCGCTGCCGCACATGCCGGTCAACGTGGCCGATCTGGGCGCCGACTTCTTTGCCTTTAGCGCACACAAGGCCATGGGCCCCATGGGTATCGGCGTGCTGTGGGGCAAGATGGACCTGCTTAACGCCATGCCGCCCATGCTCACCGGCGGCGAGATGATCGATTCGGTCACCGAGCAGGACGCCGTTTGGGCACCCGTCCCCGAGAAGTTCGAGGCCGGCACGCAGGACGCCGCCGGCATCTTCGCCACGGGGGCAGCGCTTGATTACCTGGTCAACACGGTGGGCTACGAAAACATCCAGGCACGCGAGCAGGCACTTGTCCACTACCTGATGGGCGAGCTCATGCAGCTCGACTTTGTCCAGATCATCGGATCCATCTATTGGGACAACCATCACGGCGTCGTGAGCTTTAACGTCAAGGGCATCCACCCGCACGATGTCGCGAGCATCATGGACATGGACGGCGTTTGCATCCGCGCCGGTCACCACTGCGCACAGCCGCTGCTTACCTGGCTGGGCGTCGAGAACCTTGCCTGCTGCCGCGCCAGCGTGGCCTTCTACAACGACAAGGCCGACATCGACAAGTTCATCGCCGGCCTGCATCACGTTTGGAGCACGTTCAATGGGTAATCTGTACACCTCCACCACGTTTATGGAGCACAACTCGCACCCCGACTATAAGTACGATATGGACGCTCCCACGCACGAGCACGACGGCATCAACCCCAGCTGCGGCGACGAGCTCACCTTGCAGCTGCGCGTCGAGAACGGCGTGATCGAGGAGGCCTCGTTTACCGGTCACGGCTGCGCCATCAGCCAGGCCAGCGCCGACATCATGGCCGACCTCATCACCGGCGAGACGGTTGAGGAGGCACGCCGCCTGGCCGGGCTCTTCCTGGCCATGATCCGCGGCGAGCAGCTCTCCGAGGAAGACCTGGAAGACCTGGAAGAAGCTGCCCAGCTTCAGGACATCTCGCACATGCCCGCCCGCGTCAAGTGCGCCGAGCTCGCCTGGCGTACCCTCGACGGTATGCTCGAGGGGCAAGCTAACCAATAGCGGAAGTCCCGAATCCAAGGATTTTGATTGCCGGGCCGCCCGATACGGGCGGCCCGTTTGTCATTTACTGCGCCGCCAGCCGCAAACACGGATGTTTTCCACCGTACCAAAGGCTTGCGACAGGGCCACAGGCACGCCAGGCAATGTCCCAAGCCTCGTCTTGCTGGGCTCCGGCTCGCCTCGCGCCTGCCGCGGACGGGTCCCATAGGGTGAGGCGTGCATTTTTGCGAGTATTCAGCACGCCAAGTCGTGTGTATACGCATCGGAAACGTTAATCAACATCTCCGGTCGCCTTTATATTGCGTTTTAGAACAGGTATCGCGGCCTCAGGGGGCGCAAACATGAGCTTCGGGGGCACATCGGCAGGTATAAATAGCTTCGGGGCCCGTATGTTGCAAAATTGCAGCGGTGCCGACAGCACCACGATGCAGAAAACTCCGCTTTTTGCACGGCGCAGACGGGGGTAGGTACGGGCAAAACCGAGCGGAGCCATATTTTTATGCATGACGGCAATCGTTCTATGCAAATCAAGAAGCGCAGTTACCGTACCGAGCTTTTAGAACAATGGTTGTGGCGTATGGGCGACCCCAGCCGCGGTGCACAGGCGGCCCTACACCACGTTTCCGCCAGCCCGCATCGCCGTTCGCGCACGGACGCGCACAATACGAGAAACGGTGCTTTTGCCAATCCCCGTATACCGCTCAATCTGGCGCACCGTAAACCCGGCATCGTGCAATCCGAGAATAACGATATTGCGCTGCGCCGGCGGTGCAGCTTTAACCCCGTGGAGCGGAACCCCGAGTCCCTTCGCCAATTTATCGGCAAAGGCGTGTCGCTCCCACTCCGCCTCTTTCATATCGCACGGCGCTGGCTCGCTGTCGTTGGGCGTCGAAAGCGAATGGGCAATAAAGCCCTCGGCAGAACCAAAAAGCTCAAGAACGCAAGAAGGATAGGAAAATCCCCTCGTCATATCGTTGTCATAGGCCCGTAGATACTCGGCAAAGCTGCTCCACGGATAGCGCTCAATCAGAGCAATACCCGCCTCCTGCGGACCAGCGTGTACAGAGCGAATAGCCTCCATCACCTGCCAGTCGGTATCGAGCGAACGGCGCTCAAAACGCTCACGAAACAAGCAGCCCGCGCGCCCAGTGCGCTTATTAAACCGACGAGCATACGTCAACAGCAGCCGCTGCATGGCCGCGCTCATTTCGTCCTCGTAATCCAATAGCACCAGATCCACGTGGTCGCCCATGAGACACCACGCCACAATCGTCACCCGGGTATCGCGGCAGCACTCACGCATCAGTTCCAGGAACTCCCAGCGATCTGCATCGTTCTCAAAGATCAGTTGCTTGCCTGTACCGCGGGCACAGACATGATAAAAGCCGGTAACCGTTCTCCAAACGCGCTGCATGACGCTCCCTTCGCCGGGATCTGCTTGCCATCCAATACAGCACGATTGAAGCGCGCCATCAAAACATTCACGCAAAACAATACACTCGCGCGGCCAAAGGCAGTATACAGGCGGCGAACGGCATCATAGCTACAGGTCAGACAACGCGACATAGTCAAAAGTTTGAACAGAACCGACCCCCTTCAGCGAACCGCATAGTCGCAAACAGCTTTGTTAAATCGCTTCAATTGAAAGTTCCGCGCTTCTCGCTACGAAAACTGAGCCGTTCGCCGAATATTCCGTGCATTTCGCGGTATTATAGGGGCTGCATGTCATGTCCCTTTCGAAGGGTCGCCCGGCAATCGCCAGCCACGACCCCCAGACGGGACGCCAACACGATAGAGAGGAGAGGCATGCAGTACTCACAGGAAGTGGAGAACATGTGCCCCGTTGCCAAGGGTGCATACCACGGCCCCGCGCCCATCCCCGAGGAGGGCAAGTGGGTCCAGGCTAAGGAGATTTCCGACATCTCCGGTCTTACGCACGGTGTGGGTTGGTGCGCACCTCAGCAGGGCGCCTGCAAGCTCACGCTGAACGTCAAGGACGGCATCATCGAGGAGGCCCTCGTTGAGACCATCGGCTGCTCGGGCATGACCCACTCTGCCGCCATGGCTTCCGAGATCCTTCCCGGCAAGACCATCCTCGAGGCCCTCAACACCGACCTCGTCTGCGACGCCATCAACGTTGCTATGCGCGAGATCTTCCTGCAGATCGTTTACGGCCGTAGCCAGACCGCGTTCTCCGAGGGCGGCCTGCCCGTGGGCGCCTCCCTCGACGACCTCGGCAAGGGCCTTCGCTCTCAGGTCGGCACCATGTTCGGCACCAAGGCCAAGGGCGCTCGTTACCTCGAGCTCGCTCAGGGCTACGTCACCCGCATGGCTCTCAACGACAAGAACGAGATCATCGCGTTCGAGTTCCTGAACCTCGGCAAGTTCACCGACGCCGTCAAGGCCGGCAAGACCCCCGAGGAGGCCATCGCTGGCGCTATGGGCCACTATGGTCAGTGGGAGAACGCTGCCAAGTACATCGACCCGCGCACCGACGAGGAGACTCACTCCGTCGCCAGCGTGTTCCCGGTTCACGAGTAGAAAGGGAGGGAAATAACTATGACTGTTACGTTCGAAGGTTACGAGCGCCGCGCTGACAAGATCAACAAGTGCCTCGCCGACAACGGCATCGCCTCCCTCGAGGAAGCTCTGCGGATCTGCACCGACAAGGGCTTCAACCCGCGTGAGATCGTCAACAACACCCAGTCCATCGCCTTCCAGAACGCTGAGTGGGCCTACACCCTCGGCTGTGCTCTCGCTGTCAAGCGTGGCGCCAAGTCCGCTTCTGAGGCTGCTGCCATCATCGGCGAGGGCATCCAGGCCTTCACCGTTCCCGGCTCCGTCGCCGAGGACCGCAAGGTCGGTCTGGGCCACGGTAACCTGGGCGCTATGTTGCTCTCCGATGACACCGAGTGCTTCGCCTTCCTGGCCGGCCACGAGTCCTTCGCTGCCGCCGAGGGCGCTATCGGCCTGGCTCTGAACGCCAACAAGGCTCGCAAGAAGCCGCTGCGCGTTATCCTCAACGGTCTGGGCAAGGACGCCGCTCAGATCATCGCCCGCATCAACGGCTTCACCTACGTGAAGACCCAGTTCGACTACTTCACGGGCGAGCTCAAGGTCGTCGAGACCATCCCCTACTCCGATGGTCCCCGCGCTGCCGTTAACTGCTACGGCGCCGACGACGTCCGCGAGGGCGTTGCCATCATGTGGCACGAGAACGTCGACATCTCGATCACCGGCAACTCCACCAACCCCACGCGCTTCCAGCACCCCGTCGCTGGCACCTACAAGAAGGAGCGCCTCGAGGCTGGCAAGAAGTACTTCTCCGTCGCTTCTGGTGGCGGCACTGGCCGTACCCTGCACCCGGACAACATGGGCGCCGGCCCTGCCTCTTACGGCATGACCGACACCATGGGCCGTATGCACTCCGACGCCCAGTTCGCCGGTTCTTCCTCCGTGCCTGCGCACGTCGACATGATGGGTCTCATCGGCATGGGCAACAACCCCATGGTCGGTGCCACCGTCGCCTGCGCTGTCGCCGTCGAGGAGGCCCTCAAGGCCTAATCGCGCCCACGCGATGCTCATATAGTTGAGCTTTGGAGCCGCTACCTTTCGAGGTGGCGGCTCTTTTTGTTTGCGCTGTCGCAGGGCAGCTAATGCCGATATATCAGTTGAGGCGAAATACGAGATGTGATGAGCTGGAGCGTCAGAACGCCCATGACGCCCACGCGCCATATTTGCCCTTTACCGATTTATCCAATCTTTGCGACACCTTTGCCGATCACCCATGCGACAATGCGCCGGACGAGAAAGGAATCCGATGAAATCGACTGATGTACTGGTAATTGGATCTGGCCTTGCGGGCCTTTGCGCCGCCATAGAAGCAGCACGCGCGGGCGTAACCGTCGCTGTGGCAAGCGTCGGCAAGACCATGAGCGGATCGAGCTTCTTCCCGGGAACCTGGGGTCTCGGCCTTATTGGACCCGTCGACGAAGACGACGAACAGGACCTCATCGACACTATCCAGGCCGTGGGCGGCGGCGTTGCCGACCCTACGCTCGTCCAGACGTTTGTCCACGGTATTCCCCAGGCCATCCAATGGCTCGAGCAGAATCTAGGTGTTAAGCTCCAGCGTCCGCAAAGTGCCGAGAGCGCCCAGCAGAAGCAGTTTATCCCCTGCTTTGACCATAAGACGCGTATGTGGCGCGGCCTCACCCGCAAGCCGCTTGAAGACGCGTGTACGGCACAGATCGAGTTGCTCGGAATTCGCCTACTCCCCCGCCACGAGCTTATCGACCTTGTTGAGGATGCGAACGGAAAGATTGTCGGCGCAGTGCTCTATGACCGTGCAAACGAGCATCTCGTGCCTATGGCAGCCAAGGCCACTATCATCGCCGCCGGAGGCACGGGCGGACTGTTCGAGCGCAGCCTCACTTCGGCAGACGTGCTCAGCTCCTCGCAGGCCATCGCACTGGCACACGGCGCAACGCTCACTAATTTAGAGTTCATGCAGATGATGCCGGGCTTCATCGAGCCCAAGCGCAACCTTGTCTTTAACGAGAAGACCTGGCGCTACGTACATGTAGACCAGCCGGTCGATATCGCCGACGACAAGCTGGACGATCTGCTTGAGCAACGCTCCGGATATGGCCCCTTCACGTCACGCTTGGCCTCCCGCGCTATCGATCTCGTCATCGATCAAGCAGGCGCCGAAGGCCTCGCGCTCCACTACGACTTCCCCCGCGAGGACGTCCCTGAGTTTGTGCAGACCTTTGCCACCTGGCTACAAGACGAGCACGGCATCGCGCCGACCGCCGAGATGCGCGTGGCGATGTATGCCCACGCCGCTAATGGCGGTATCAAAATCGACAAGACAGCCTTCACGGGCGTCGAAGGCCTCTATGCCTGCGGCGAGGCGACAGGCGGCATGCACGGCGCCGATCGCATTGGTGGCCTGTCAAGTGCCAACGGCATCGTGTTTGGGCGCATCGCGGGCGCATCGGCAGCCCAGGCAGCACAGAATACACCTGAGGAGACCCCGAAGGCGGATATCGTCCTCCCCCAGTACGGCATTGCCACAACAGACGCCGAACGCCTGACCCGCAGCCTTAAGCACACGATGAGCATCCATTGCATGATCAACCGCACCGAGACGGGCCTATCCGAGGCACTACACGAGCTTGAGGGCTTGAAGACGGAGGCAACGACCTTGAGCACACGGATAGCCCAGGACAGCGAAATCGCTGCCCTCGTCCGCCTGCAATCGCAGATTCAACTAGCACAGAAAATGGTCAAAGCTATGCGCGCACGGACTGTAAGCCAAGGATCGCACTATCGAGCAGACTAAATCGATTCTCACTTTGAGTTTGATCACAATTTCTCAACATGCATCGAGCCCCGTAAGCAGGATTCCCGCAAGGAGAACACGATTACGGGGCTTTAAGCGTTTTTCCCTAAGGGAATCACGGTGTAGATTACTCAAATCCGCGCCCTTTCGGATTCGGCCCCAAGCGAGGTCAACAAAAAAGCGACCAGCCGAAGCCAGTCGCTTTAACATGCTTTGGTGGGCCGTCAGGGGGTCAGCCTGCTGCGCAGGCGGCCGCTGCGGCGCTTCGCGCCTTGCGCGCTGCGCTGGCAAATGCTTACGCATTTCCTCAGCTCCGCGCCCTTTCGGGTTCGACCCCATTTGAGGTCAACAAAAAAGCGACCAGCCGAAGCCAGTCGCTTAAACATACTTTGGGTGGGCCGTCAGGGGGTCGAACCCTGGACCTTGGGATTAAGAGTCCCCTGCTCTACCAACTGAGCTAACGACCCAAAGCTAAAGCCCGTTGTGACGGACTTTAGAGGAGATATCGTGTGGTGGGCCGTCAGGGGTTCGAACCCTGGACCTTGGGATTAAGAGTCCCCTGCTCTACCAACTGAGCTAACGACCCGATATCAACACGAAGCAAGAACTGGGGTGGGTAAAGGGACTCGAACCCTCGACCTACGGGACCACAACCCGTCGCTCTAGCCAACTGAGCTACACCCACCGTGTCCTGTGCGCTTCGCGCTCGACTATTATTGCAAGGAACGCCACGCGATGCAAGCCCCAATTTTCAAGAATTTTGAAAAGAGTTTTTCGGATCCATTTCGAGCATTTCCCACCGGTTTCATAGGAGTAAACTTGCCCCACCCCGATGTTCGAAAGGACAAGCATGAAAGAACTCTCCAATCGCACGGCAACGTTTACCGATTCGGTCATCCGCCGCATGACGCGCATCTCCAATAAGTACGGCGCCGTCAACCTCTCGCAGGGCTTCCCCGACTTTGATCCCCCGGCGCAGCTGCTCAAGAGCCTGAGCACCATCGCCGCCGACCCCAAGCCGCTCTACCACCAGTACTCCATCACCTGGGGCTCCCAGGCCATGCGTGAGGCGCTTGCCACCAAGCAGGAGCACTTTATGGGCATGCCGATCAACCCCAACGAGAACATCGTGGTCACTTGCGGTTCCACCGAGGCTATGATGGCCGCCATGATGACGGTCACAAACCCCGGCGACAAGGTCGTCATCTTCTCGCCGTTCTACGAGAACTACGGCGCCGACACCATCCTCTCGGGTGCCGAGCCCATCTATGTGCCGCTCAACCCGCCCACATTCGACTTTGACCGTGAGGTACTCGAGGCTGCCTTCCGCGACAACGACCCCAAGGCCATCGTCCTGTGCAATCCTTCCAACCCCTGCGGCAAGGTCTTCACGCGCGAGGAGCTCACCTTTATCGCCGACCTGTGCAAAAAGTACGACGCGTACTGCATCACCGACGAGGTATACGAGCACATCGTCTACGCGCCCCACGAGCACGTCTATATGGCCACCTTGCCTGGCATGTTCGAACGCACTATCAGCTGCAGCTCGCTGTCCAAGACCTACTCCATCACCGGTTGGCGTCTGGGTTACACCATCGCCCCGGCCGAGATTACCGAGCGCATCAAGAAGGTCCACGACTTCCTCACGGTGGGCGCCGCCGCTCCTCTGCAGGAGGCCGTCGTCACCGCCCTCAACTTCGACGATAGCTATTACCAGGAGGTCCTCGACCTCTACACCGCCAAGCGCGACCTGTTCTGTCAGGGACTCGACAACATCGGTCTTGAGCATAACGTGCCGCAGGGCGCCTACTACGTGATGATGGACATCTCTGAGTTTGGCTATGACAGCGACCTCGACTTCTGCGAGGATCTCGCCTCCAAGGTTGGCGTGGGCGCCGTGCCGGGCTCAAGCTTCTTCCGCGAGCCCGTCAACCATCTGATTCGTTTCCACTTCGCCAAGCGAGACGAAACGCTTAACTCGGCGCTGGAGAACCTCAAGTCGCTACGTGATAAAATCAAGCCGCGCGGGTAAGGACGGCCCGGCAACTAAAGCAACCAAAGGAGCCCCGCACCGCCCACCGCGTTGCAGGGCTCCTTTTTATAGCGCTTTCTTAAATGGTTTAGAGCTCTATACTTTAGTCACGGAGCAACTCGTCCCAGAGAGAGGAATACTATGGCAGAGCAGCAGCTTATCGGAGCACTCGAGGCCGGCGGCACCAAGATGGTCTGCGCCACGGGCTATGCGGACGGTACGGTCCTGGAGCGCGAGCAGATCGCGACCACGGCCCCGCAGGAGACCGTCGAGGCCGTCAACGCATGGTTTGCAGACAAGGGCATCGCCGCCTTGGGCATCGGCGCCTTTGGCCCCACCGCGGTCAACCCTGCCTCGCCCCAGTACGGCAAGATCTTGGAGACGCCCAAGACCGCATGGCGTTACTTTGACCTACTGGGCACCATCCAAAACGAGCTCAAGGTCCCCTGCGGCTACGATACCGACGTCAACGTCGCCTGCTTGGGCGAGGTCACCTTTGGTTGCGCTCAGGGCCTCACCGACGTTGTCTACCTGACCATCGGCACCGGCGTGGGCGCCGGCGTGCTCTCGGGCGGTCAGCTCGTGCATGGCATGATGCATCCCGAGGCCGGCCACATCCTGGTCACGCGCGACCCGCGCGACACCATTGGCGAGCACAGCGCCTGCCCCTTCCACGATAACTGCCTCGAGGGCCTCATCGCCGGTCCCGGCGTTAAAAAGCGCTGGGATGGCAAGAGCGCCGGAGACATGGCCGATGACCCGGAGGCCATGGACCTGCTCGCAGGCTATCTGGCACAGGCGCTCATGACCTACACGCTGTGCTATGCCCCGCAAAAGATCATCATCGGCGGCGGCGTTGCCGACCACACCCCCATCGTGCCGCTCGCCCGCAAAAAGTGCGCAGAGATGCTCAACGGCTACATCGTCACGCACGAGGTCAACGATATCGACACCTACATTGTCAACAATAGCCTCGAGGGCAAGCAGGGCATCATGGGTTGCCTGGCCCTGGGTGCCGCCGCGCTTCAGCAGTAGGCGCGCCAAAGGGGCGCCGCAACGTCCAGCAATCCCATCCGACGGGATAACGCCGCCACGCCCCGTATAAGCCCCCAAACAAAGAAAGGCCGCCTAGGACCAAACAATGTGTCCTAGGCGGCCTTTTTGGCACATATGAGCGATCGTAGAAGATATCGAAGCACAACGCCCGTCATCGCTCCGCAGCAGTCGATCATCACGTCGGTGATCATACCGGCGCGACCGGGCACAAAGAGCTGAATCGTCTCGTCAATCGAGGGGATTAGCAGTAGGAAAACCGCCGTGGGAAGCAGCACGTCAAAGGTGCGACGGCCCTCGATATCGAAAGCGTGCGTCGCCAGAATGCCGAGCACCATGTACTCGGTAAAATGCGCGCACTTGCGAACGACGAAGTTAGTCACCCATTCATACGGAAGCCCCATGCCGTGCAGAAAGCCGCGAACGGCCTCCATAATCGACAAGCTCAATGAACCGGACCCCGTGCCGGGAACCATCGAATTGCCCCAGATGAGCAGCACCATCAGGCAGGTCGCGACCGCCCATTTTCGATCGAGTTTAAGCATGCAGAAGTTATGCCTCCGCACAGAGCGGCTCAAAGCTGGCGGTGCCGCCCTCGATAACGCTCAGATAGGCACGGCCCGTGCGCCTCACCGCTGCAGACTGCAGGCGGTCGATCTCCTCCTCGAGAATCTGGTTGACGCGCTCGTGACGACGGTTCTCCATGATGCCAGCAGCGATGGCCTCGGCACGCTCGATACCTTCGCGCGAGATGCGGGCGGTATCCTCAGGGAACACGGCACTGTGGCGACCAACGTAAGCGGGGGCAGCGGGCTGAGGAGCAGGCGTAAACACCGGAGCGGCAACGGGAGCAGGCTCGACGACCTCGTTCAAAATTACGGCAGCGGCGGCCCACATGCCCTCGTGACCCGAGTAATCGGCCATGGGGACGTCTTCCTCGGAAGTCGCATCGACAGGCTCGTCAACTGCGACGGACTGGGACGCGGAGGCCGGGGCATCGACCGGGGCAGCGACCACATACGGCATGTCGTTCGAGATGACCGGCTCGTCAAGGTCATCGAGATCGATAGCCACGGCAGAGGCGTCGCTGATGATCGGCATGTTGGCAAGGTTCGCGTTGTACGGCACCGCCTCCGCGGCCTGCTGCTGTGCAGGAGCGCCCCACAGCGAGCTTTCGGCAGCACGGCGGGCGGCAATAGTCTCCTCGTCGACGGCCAGCGGCTCGTCGGCGTAGGGGTCAACGGCGGTGACGACAGCCGGAGTCACGGGCACGGCAGTGTCATACGTAACAGATTGAGCCGTGGCAGCGTTGTTGGCGGCGTTAGCCACGAGTGCCACAAAGGCGGCCGTGCTGCCCGCAGGGGCGGCATGAGAGCCCGAGACGGCGCGCGCAGCGGCAGCGATGTCATCGCGATTATAGGAGCCGGTCTTACCGCCGTAGGTAAGCTCGTCGATGGCGACCTGGTACACATCGCGTGAGCGCGCAGGATCGCAGCTGACCGGCGAATCGTCGTCGAGCATGCTATCGATCATGGACCAGGCGTCGGCCTCGCTCATGGCGTCTGCGGCGCGAGCGATGGTGGGGACGCCATCGTCGGCACGACGGCGCTGGAATGCACCGGTCAGGCCGGAGAAAACCGAAGAGGGCTGCGCGGCGTTTGCCTGAACGGCAGGAGCCACAGTAGCAACGCCCTGAGGGGCAGCCCACTGCTGTTGGGCGGGCATCGAGGCGGTCTGGAACTCATTTTGATGCTGGTTGACGTTCGCAGCGCCACCCATGGCGTCGGGCTGGAACAGGCGCTCGGCATGCTGCGCGCGATATTCAGAAATGCCGAGCGAGGCGGCATAGATACCTACGCCCGCCACCGCACCCACGGCAAAGGGAACAGCGCCCGCGACGACCGTCTCGTTCACCGACGAAAACGGCAGCGTGGCAGCATACATCACCACGGGAGCGGCAAGGCCGATTCCGCAGGAAAGTCCAGCAAGGACTGCTCGTTGTGTTGCATCAGAAGAAGCCATGAGCTCTCCCCATCTTCCAGCACCCAAATCGCATCATTCAGTTGGCTGCGCGAGAGAAGATGAAGCGGGGCTATGCCCCAAAGCAACGGTATATGGTTCGTTTCATCTGCGTTTTCCGTCGCGAAGCTTAACAGCTATTATGCGAAACCCCCTTGGGGATTGCAAGCGACGAAGCGGGATTGAAACGGGAAAATCGCTGCTTGCCGGTCGTGAGGTCAATAATCGTTGGCGAGTGGCTATACGAAAAGGGCCAGGATCTAAACCCCGGCCCTTCTGGCATGTCTATGGTTGTTGTCGCGTGCAGCGGACGGCCTAGAACGTCTGCTCGTAATCGCTGTGCTTTTTTGCCGAACGCACCAGGAACTCCTGGTTGGTATTGGTGCCCTTGAGGCCCTTGATAAACGACGCGGCCGCGCGCTCGGTATTGTTCATACCGGCGAGGATACGGCGCAGGCCAAAGACAAACGGACGCATCTGCTCGTCGACCAGCAGATCCTCGTTGCGCGTGCCCGAGGCAACGGGATCGATGGCCGGGAAGATACGGCGGTCGGCCAGGTCGCGGTCGAGCTTGAGCTCCATGTTGCCGGTACCCTTGAACTCCTCAAAGATGACCTCGTCCATCTTGGAGCCGGTATCGATGAGGGCGGAGGCCAGGATGGTGAGCGAGCCGCCGTTCTCGATATTGCGGGCAGCGCCCAAGAAACGCTTGGGCGGATACAGGGCCGCCGAATCGACGCCGCCCGACAGGATACGGCCCGAGGCGGGAGCGGCCAGGTTGTAGGCGCGTGCAAGGCGCGTGATGGAGTCGAGTACCACCACGACGTCGCCACCCAGCTCCACGATGCGTTTGGCACGCTCGATCACGAGCTCCGCAACGCGAGTATGGTTGTCGGCGGGCATATCGAAGGTCGAGGCCACGACCTCACCCTTGATGGAGCGCTGCATATCGGTGACCTCTTCGGGACGCTCGTCGACGAGCAGGCAGATGAGGTGAACCTCGGGATTGTTGATCGAGATAGACTGGCAGATCTTCTTGAGGATCGTGGTCTTGCCGGCTTTTGGCGGCGACACGATCAGGCCGCGCTGGCCCTTGCCGATCGGCGACACGATATCGATGGCGCGACCGGTGATGGAATCCTTGCCGTGCTCCATGCGCAGCGGCTCGTTGGGATAGACCGGGGTAAGGTCGCCGAACTTGGGGCGGTTGCGGATCTGCTCGGGATCCATGCCGTTAACGGTCGTGATCTTGGCGAGGCCGGCGCGCTTGTCGCCGCCGCGCGAGGGGCGCAGCGAGCCCTCGATGACATCGCCCGTGCGCAGGCGTGCGGAGCGAATGAGATATGCGGGAACAAAGGCGTCATCGCTGGACTTCATGTAGCCGTGGGCATGAATGATGCCGAAGCTATCCGGGCGAATCTGCAGAATGCCCTTGATGTCGCGGAAGCCCTCGGCCTTCGCGGCGGTGGTGTAGATTTCTTCGACGAGCTCGGCCTTCTTCTTGCCGGTCGTCTCGATCTCGAACTCCTTGGCCTTTTCACGCAGCTCGGCGACCTTCATGGCCGCGAGTTCCTCACGCGAAAGCGTGGGCTCAGTCGGGGCGGCGTTGCGCTCCTTATTACGCTGCTTGCGATCGCGCTGACGATTGCGGCGGTCGTTGTTGCGCTCGTCGTTACGCTTGTGCTGACGTCGGTTAGGGCGGGCGCTCTCGTCGGTCTCGGCGGTCGTGGCGCCCTCGGCCGCCGGAGTTGCGGCGTCGGTGTCGGCCGGGACTTTATTATCGGCCTTGGTATCGGCATCGGCATTGGGCTCGGCATCGGCTTGCTGCTCGACGGCCTTAGCCTTTGCAGACTTCTTGCGTGTACGCTTGGGCTTCTCGGCCGCCGGCTGACCGGCGTTCTCGGCATCGGGAGCGGAGTCGACGGTTGCCTCGGCGACCTCGTTGCCCGAGTCCTCGGACGTGTCCTTTTTCGAACCCTTGGCCTTGGACGAGCGCTTAGCGGCCGTGCGACGGCTGCGACCGGGACGAACATCGGCGGGTTCGCCCTCTGCGGGTGCTCCGACCTCGGTGGCAGCGGTTCCCTGGGCAGGAGTGTCGGCGACGGGCGCGGGCGTGGCGGTCATCGCGGCATCCTGAGCTGCGGCTGCCGCGGCGGCGGCAGCCTTCTCGGCCTCGACGAAGGCCTTGGGCTTGCGGCCGCGACGGTGCGGGCGAAGAGCGGGATCGACAACGGGAACCTCGTTGGCCTCGGCAGGTGTTGCAGACTCAGAGGGCTGCTCACCCTCCCCTACCACAGAACGAGCCGGAGCTTCACCGGACTCTTGAGCCGCCTGCTCAGCATCCTGCTGAGACTTGGCCGCACGACGACGCGTGCGCGGAGCCGGCTTCTCGGTCGGCTGCCCCGCGACAGGGGCCTCGGTGGCCGCAGACGCCTCGGAGACGACCGGCGCTGCAAGCTCGGTCAGTGCCGCGGCCTCGCGCTCGGCAGCACGGCGACGGGCACGCACAACCTGAGCCTCGCTGATCTGCGCCAGCGCGCGGGCCTGTGCAACCTCATCGGAAATCGGCGCGGAGGAATCGGCAACGGTGCGCTTGGTTCGCGTCGCGCGCATGGCGCGACGCTTGGGCTTGTCGGCCTCCTCGCCGTCAGCGGCGGGCTTAGGCGCACGGCGCGTGCGCTTGGGCTTTACGGGCGCGGCATCCTCTTCGGCGGCAGGGGCAACTCCCTCGCCAGCGGCAGGCGCGACCTTCTCAGCCGATGCGGGCGCAGGCGTCGAAGCGGCCTTGGAGGCCTCAGGAGCCGAAGCCTGCACCGGCGCAGGCATCACGACCTGGTCCAACGCAGCCGGTGCAGCGGGAGCGGCCGTCGTCGTTATTTCGTTTTCTTGCTGTTGATCAGACACAGTGTTTGCTCAACTTTCTTTTCAAGCCCTGTGATCACATGCTCCCTGCATAAACCTTCAGGGCGGCTAAACAGTCTAGCTCCGTCAAATACCGACGGACATCATTGATCTGTATCGAGATGATTGCGTCATATACGCAGCGTTAGTGTAACACAACCGCAACCACCTGCAACTTAGTCATTGGACGTTCTTAAACGCCCAGTCATCAGGCCTTGATTATCAACTTCAACCGAACACCTCCCACATTCATCCGCACATGTGCGGATGAATGTGGGAACCCGATACCC
>NZ_JBDGAY010000022.1:16020-42144 GCF_040910245.1 Collinsella aerofaciens | reverse complement strand
CGCTGGTTCCCGGTTCGACCGGGCCGCGCGGCAAGGAGATATATTGCCAGACCGGAGGGCCCCCGCGGGCGGGAATCTGGGCGTACACATTTCCTACACATTTTAATACTCAGCTTACGTTTGCCGGCCGTTCTCCACCACTCGCCGAGGGTCTCTTTATAGTGAAGCGTCATATGGCTAAAGCTGATAGGCTCCCTTAGCCAAGGCACAGCCGGCATCGAGCAACTCATCGCGCTCCTCCACCGAGAACCCCTCGGCGTATACACGAACCACCGGTTCGGTCCCGCTGGGGCGGATCAGCAGCCAGGTGTCATCCTCGAATGCCAAACGTAGACCATCCATATGGCTTACAGTCTGCGGCGCCTTGCCGCAAATCGATTTGGGATTCATGCCAGGAAGCAGCGTTCGCAGCGATTCGGCGTCTTCGGCCTCAAGGCGCAAATCGCGACGCCCGTAGCTCGTCTTACCAAAACTGGCCTCGAGCTGATCGACCAAAACGCCCAAGGGCGCGCCCGTCTTTGCCATAAGCTCACACAGAATCAGACAAGCAAGGATTCCATCGCGCTCGGGCATATGCGCGGCGATGCCGATGCCGCCGGCCTCCTCGCCTCCCATGAGGACGCCGCCCTTCTTCATCTCTGCAGCTATATATTTGAAACCGACCGGCTTAACGGTCACGCGACAGCCAAGCGCCTCAGCAATGCGGCGTACGAGTGTCGAGCACGAGAGATTGACGACGACACGCCCCTCCAAATTGCGGAATTGAACGAGGTCGCCCAAAACAAGCGCCATGATTTGATGCGGATGTATATATCTACCGCGTTCGTCGACCGCGCCAATACGATCGGCATCGCCGTCGGTCACCAGGCCCGCGCACGCCCCGTCCTCGACAACTGCACGCTCGCAAGCGTCCACCCATGGCTCAACAGGGTCGGGGCAAATGTCCTCTTGATCGGACGACTCTCCGGCATGAATCTCGTGCACCTCGACGCCTAGCTCCCGCAGCAGGTCGGCAAGATATCCCTGGGCCGCGCCGCCCATGGGGTCAACCACCACACGCAGGTGAGCGGCTCGAATGGCCTCGGCATCGACAAACGACGCCACCGCCTGCATATAGTCAGGAATAATATCCGCGGTGCGATAGCTTTCCTCGATCCCCATCGGCTCGGGGGCCATGGTCTCTTCAAGCTCTTCGATGACATCCTGATTGGCCGTCGAGCCATCTCCCATGCGTAGTTTAAGGCACAGATACCCCTGCGGATGATGGGACCCCGTCACCATGAGCGCACCGCAGGCCTCGCCGTCATACGCCGCCGCCCACGTAAGGGCGGGGGTCGGGACAGGCCGAGATGCGAGTACTGCGTCCAATCCGTGAGCCGCAAGCACGCCTGCCGCAAGCTCAGCGAACTCGCGCGCCTGCGGCCGGGTGTCGAACCCTATATAGACTGTTTTGCCGGGATTGGTCTTTTGCCACAACTCGCCGACGGCATCGGCAATGCGGGCAACGTTGTCGGCGGTAAAGTCGTCGTCGACGCGGGCGCGCCAACCGTCAGTTCCAAAATGAATTATCGCGCACACGCGCAGACACCTCACAGTGTTTGGATCATGGTACGCATGGGGTATACCCGCAACGCTCGCCCAGCAACCTGCCAAAACCGGCATTCACTATTTGGGCAAATGCTACCGACGATGTGCAAGCAAAAAAACCGCCCCGTATGGAGCGGTTTTGACCTTTATATATCGAGCGCCTCGGCCATCGCCGCCGTGGTGATCGCCGTGGTTCCACAGCAACTGCCCACCATTGCGGCACCGGCATGCCTCCATTCGATGCAAGCACGCGCGAAGGCTTCGGGGTTCTCGCGCCACACAGGACCATCCTGTGTTTGGACCGGATCACCCACGTTGGGGCGTACCGTGACGGGCGTAGTCGCCGATGCAACCATCCTGGGCACCGCCACGTTCGCGGCCGCAAGTGAACAGCAGTTAACGCCAACCGAGTTTGCGCCGTGCTTTTCGGCGTACAAAACAGCAGCCTCGATGTTGAGGCCATCGCCTAGCAGGTCGCCTTTATCGTCAACGACAAAACTTACCAAAACAGGCATGCCGTCGGCGGCATCCTGGGCGCCGGCAAGCATGGGCTGCAAATTACGGATAGACGTCACCGTCTCGATCAGCAGACCGTCAACACCAGCATTGAGCAGGGCGTATGCCTGCTCTCGCGAAATGCCTCGGATTTCTCGATACTCGGCAGAGTCTTCGGCAAACCACTCAATGCCGATCGGGCCCATCGAGCCCAGCAGCAGCTGAGGGTGCGCCTGGCGCGCATCGTCGACGGCAGCGCGATTGACCTCAGCCACGGACGGCGTAATCTGATCTTGCTTGAGGGCATAGCTTGATGCCTGAAAGGTATTGGTAATGAGCACCTGCGCACCGGCGGCGACATACAGGCGATGGATACGAGAAACAGTCTGCGGCTCGGCAAGGTTCCAAAACGCCGGTGGGATGTCGGCGGCATCGTATTCACTCATCAGCACGCTGCCCATGGGGCCCTGCGTCAACAGTGTCTCGCTCGACATGCGGCGCATAAGTTCCTCGCCGCCGGGGCGGTTGTAATAACTCGTATCCATATATGTGTTTCACTATTCCTCGACGCTGATTCCCTGCTTTTCGAGATAGGCGAGCCAGCGGCTCATCGTGTCCTCGGAAAGCGCATGTTCCATCATGCACGCCTCGGAATCGGCCCGCTCAAAATCGACGCCGAGCTCCTGGACCAAAAACGTGCGGATAAGGCGATGACGGTACCAGATAGCCGTGCCGACCTCGCGACCACGGTCGGTCAGGATGACCTTGCCGTAATGCGATTGCTCGACAAGCTCGGACGCCTTAAGCGCCGAAACTGCCTTATTGACCGATGCCTTGGAGACACCAAGACGCTGTGCGATGTCGACCGATCGCACGCCATTGGTCTCCCCTTCTTCGTTTTCGATGCGAACCATGCACTCCAAGTAGTCTTCGTTCGCCACTGTTAGGTGCAGCTCGCGCGAGCTATTTGTCGTATCCATGACCTTCCGTCCCTTCTGCGTTCAAAGGCTGATTCTACCCCATCCAAGTGTCGCGGTATGCCGTGGCATACCGTGCTAGAGTTCTTGTTGCACACGACGACCAAGATTGGAGCGGTCTTTATGGAAAACAACGCCACGAACCCCGACGTCCTTGAGCGCTTTTTGCGCTACGTCCAAATCAACACGCAATCCGAGGATGCAAACTGCGACCAGGTGCCTTCGAGCACCGTTCAGTTTGACCTTGCCAACATCCTGGCCAAGGAGCTGCGCGAGCTCGGCGCGACCGATGCCCATGTGACCGAGCATGCTTACGTGTGCGCGCATATTCCTGCGAGCGCGGGCGCGGAGAACAAGCCCGCCCTGGGCCTGATAGCACACCTCGACACCACCGAGGTTGCGCCGGGCGCCGGTGTGAAGCCGCACATTGTGCACTACGAAGGCGGCGACCTGGTCTGCGGTACCGTTGACGGCAAGCCTGTGGCCATGAGCACCGCCAAGCTTCCCGCCCTGAACGACCTTGTGGGTGAGGACTTGGTCTGCAGTGACGGCACCACACTGCTGGGCGCTGACGACAAGGCCGGCGTCGCCGAGATCATGGCGCTTGTCGCGCGTATCGCTCAGGACCCCTCGCTGCCCCACCCCGCACTCGGCATTTGTTTTTGCCCGGACGAGGAGATCGGTCACGGCGCCGAGCTGTTGGACATCGAGGCCTTTGGCTGCAAGTACGCCTACACGGTCGACGGCGGTCCCGTTGGCGAGCTGGAATGGGAGTGCTTTAACGCCGCCGAGGCAACCGTTCGCTTTGAGGGCCAATCCATCCATCCCGGTGACGCCAAAGGCCGCATGGTCAACGCGGGCAATCTGTTCTGCGACTTCAATGCCCTGCTCCCCTACGAGCAGCGTCCGGAATACACCGAGGGCTACGAGGGCTTCTATCACCTTGAGGGCGTCTCGGCAACGGTCGACCATGCCACGGCGCGCTATATCGTCCGTGATCACGATGCCGCCAAGTTCCAGCAGAAGCTCGAGCTGATGGATGCCGCCGCAGCACTGCTCAACCAGCGCCTGGGCGAAGAGCGCGTGACGGTCGAGATCAAGCAGCAGTACCGCAACATGGCCGAGATCGTGCGTGACTACCCCGAGCTTATCGATGTCGCCAAGGAAGCCTACCTTGCCTGCGGCATTGAGCCCCAGGTGCTGCCGATTCGCGGTGGTACCGACGGTGCGCAGCTGTCGTTCCGCGGCCTGCCCTGCCCCAACCTTTCCACGGGCGGCTACTGCTACCACGGCGTCAACGAGTTTGTCCCGGTCAGCTCGCTCGTCAAGATGACCGACGTCCTCCAGGAACTCGTCGCCCGCTTCGCATAGATCTGGCCGCACAAGCCCAAAAGACGAATCGCCCCGTCCTCAACCGAGAACGGGGCGATTTTTGGTGCAAGGAGTGTAGTCGGCATCGCTGGTTGAATCAACGTCAGCGAGCGACGTCCAGAGCGAACAAGTTGGCATGAAAAAGGCAGGGCATTGACCTTCTGGTCATGCCCTGCCTTTTGAATGACAAATTGTCGCTCTGGGCGGCGCGCAGCGTCGAGCCGTTACGCGGGCTGGTAAGCCCGCGTAACTCTAGTAGTTGGCTTCGTAGCCGTTGCCGTCGCCGGTGGGCTCTTCGTAGTAGTCCGAATCGCTCGAATCAGTCGAATCGTCCGAATCGTCAGAGCTAACCGATGAGGTTGCGGTGCCGTTGGCGTAATCATCGGACGTGTTGTTGTTCAGGTCGCCGATCGTAGAGCTGGAGCCATCGGACTGGCCCATGGTATTGGGGCCCTTGGGATCCTTACCAGCGTCGACGCGCTCCATCATTTCCTTAAGCTCGTCCTCGTAGACAAAGACGTAGCTCACGCCATCAATCATGGTGCTGGCATCGGCATACGAAGGCAAGTTGGCCGAATAGATGCCGTCAACATCCATGCCGCGCATGGCATTGACCGTAGAGACGATGTCCTGAACGCTCATATCGGTCACGAGCATGTCGGACAGCGAATTGACGAGGTCGAAGACCTTGGTGGCATCGAAGTTGTTGAGGATCTGGTTGGCGAGGGCGCCGAGCACCTGACGCTGGTGGCGCATGCGTGTGTAGTCGCCATCGGCATAGATGTAGCGGCAACGGGCATAGGTAAGGGCGGTCGCGCCATCCATGTGCTGCTGACCGGCGGTGATCTTAATGTCGAGATGCTCGGGGTCGTCGACATCGTCGGTTGCGTTAATGTCGATGCCGCCGACCGAATCGATGAGCGACTGCATGCCGTCGAAGCTGACCTCGGCATAGTGGGAAATCTGGACACCGCACAGCTCGTTGACCGCCTGGACCATGGCTTCGGCGCCGCCGTAGGTATGGCAGGCGTTGATCTTCATGGTCGAGCCGTTGTAGACGACCTTGGTATCGCGCGGAATGGAGATGAGCGTCGCCTGCTTTTGCGTGGGATCGATACGCGCCAGGATAATCGAGTCGGCGCGGTATGTATCCTCGCCCGGGCGACCGTCAGTGCCAAGGAGTAGCACGTAGAACGGGTCCTTTGCCTCGTCGGTATCAACCAGGATCTGGCGCAGGTTGTCGGTAATGACGTTGGAATCGCCGAGCTTGCCCATAATGGTGGCAAACCACAGGCCGGCGGCAGTCGTAGCGCTCAACAGCACACCGAGCACAGCAATGAGCGCGACGCGGCGAACCGTATGACCGCGACGACGCTGACGGGCGCGCTCGGAATAGCGGGCAACGTTATCGCGGCTATAGATTTTTGCCTGAGCGCCGGTCGAAGGTCTTCGAGATTCCGTAATGGGCTTTTTCTTAAACATAGGCAACCTGCATTAGTAGATGACGGGATCGGGAACAGTGGCGTGCTCGACATGAGCACCAAGCGCCTGCAGCTTTTCAACAAACTGTTCGTAGCCGCGCTTAATGTGATGGATGGCCGAGACCTCGGTCGTGCCGTCGGCAATTAGGCCGGCGACGACGAGTGCCGCGCCACCACGAAGATCCGGTGAGGTTACCTGAGCGCCGGAGAAGCCCTTGACGCCGTGAATCATGGCGTGGTGGCTCTCGATGCGAATATCGGCGCCCATGCGCACCAGCTCGGATGCAAACATAAAGCGATTCTCGAAGATATTCTCGGTGATAACGGAGCTGCCGTCGGCCAGGGCGGAGAGCACCATGATCTGCGCCTGCATGTCCGTGGGGAAACCGGGGAACGGGAGCGTCTGGATATCGACCGGCTTGATGTGCTCGACGCGATTCACGTGGACGCCATCCTCGATGCGTTCGCAATCGATGCCCATGAGCTCCATCTTCTTGAGCACCATTCCCAAGTGGATGGGGCAAAAGCCCGTGACGTCGACACCGCGGTCGTCTGCCATCAACGCACCGGCAACGATAAAGGTGCCGGCCTCGATGCGGTCGCCCACCACGCGATGGGTAACGGGATGTAGCTCTTCCACGCCCTCGATGGTCACGACGGGTGTGCCCGCGCCGACGATCTTGGCGCCCATCTCGTTGAGCATGTTAGCGAGATCGACGATCTCGGGCTCGCGGGCGGCATTATCGATAACCGTGGTACCCTGCGCGCGCACGGAGGCCATGATGAGGTTCTCGGTCGCACCGACGCTGGCGAACTCGAGCGTGACGGTGGTACCGTGCAGGCCCTGGGGCGCGTTGGCGTTGATATAGCCGTGGGCGGTATCGAACTCAACGCCCAAGGCCTCAAGACCCAAGATATGCATATCGATCTTGCGAGCGCCCAGGTTGCAGCCGCCGGGCATGGCGATCTTGGCGCGATGGAAACGGCCCAGCAGGGGTCCCATCACGGCAGTGGAAGCGCGCATCTTGGCAACGAGCTCATAGGGAGCCTCCCAGGAATCGACCTGAGAGGTATCAATCTCGAGCGTGTGCTCGTCGAGAACATCGATCGTGGCGCCCATACCCTTGAGCACCTTGCCCATCACGTGGACATCGGAAATATCAGGCACGTTCTGCAGCGTCGTCTTGCCCGGCGCCAGAAGCGTTGCCGCCATAAGTTTGAGCGCGGAGTTCTTGGCACCCGAAACAGGCACGGAACCTCCGATGGCGTGGCCACCCTCAACGCGGATAATATCCAAGGTCTACCCTTTCAAAAAGCATGCCCGGGGTGGCTGAGCCATCCCGGGCATGATGTGTTCGCAAATGGTCGAACGCTAAAACGTCTGACTATTGGGCAAGCTTGAGCTTACACCATGCGATTTCATTATAGAGGTAGGCGCGGCGTGCATCATCCTCCGACAAATTACCCAGCTTCTCTTCAAAACCTTGAATATCAGCTTTAACCTTGTCGGCGTCGACGGTCGCCAAATCGCAAGCGCGCTCGGCGAGGACGGTCACGACATCGTCCGCAACCTGGGCATAGCCGCCGGCCACGGCAAACGTGTGGTCGACAGTGCCCATGGCCTTATCGGAAACGCGAACGTAACCGCGGTCGATTGTGCAGATTTCGCTGGAGTGAGCAGGCAGAACGCCAAACTCGCCATCCGTGGACGGAATCGACACAAACGCAGCGTCGCCCTCATAGGCGCAGCTCACGGGGCACACGATGCGGATACGCATAACCTACTTCTCCCCCATCTTGCGGGCGCGCTCGCGCACGTCCTCAATCGTGGAAGCATAGCGGAATGCCTGCTCGGGCAGGTCATCGGCCTTGCCGTCGACAATCTCGGCGAAGGAGCGGACGGTATCCTCGACGCGAACGTAGACACCGGGGTTGCCGGTGAACTTCTCGGCGACGTGGAAGGACTGGGAGAGGAACTGCTGGATCTTACGGGCACGGTTGACCGTAAGGCGCTGCTCCTCGGACAGCTCGTCCATACCCAGAATGGCGATGATGTCCTGAAGGTCGGAGTACTCCTGCAGGAGCTCCTGGACCTTGACGGCGACACGGTAGTGCTCCTCGCCGACGATCGAGGGATCGAGAGCGTCGGAGGAAGACGCGAGCGGGTCGATAGCCGGGAACAGGCCGAGCGACGAAATGCTACGCGAAAGAACCGTAGTGGCGTCGAGGTGCGTAAACGTCGTGGCAGGCGCCGGGTCGGTCAGGTCGTCTGCAGGGACGTAGACAGCCTGGACGGAGGTAATGGAACCCGTCTTGGTCGAGGTAATGCGCTCCTGGAGGTCGCCCATCTCGGTAGCCAGCGTAGGCTGGTAACCGACGGCGGACGGCATACGACCCAGCAGTGCGGAAACCTCGGAACCGGCCTGGGAGAAGCGGAAGATGTTGTCGATGAACAGCAGAACGTCCTGGCCACGATCGCGGAAGTACTCAGCGGTGGTGAGGCCGGCCAGACCGATGCGCAGACGCGCTCCAGGCGGCTCGTTCATCTGACCATAGACCAAGCAGGTCTTGTCGATAACGCCAGACTCGCTCATCTCGAGGAACAGGTCGGTGCCCTCACGAGTACGCTCGCCGACACCGGTGAACACCGAAGTGCCGCCATGCTCCTGGGCGAGGTTGTTGATGAGCTCCTGAATCAGAACGGTCTTGCCGACGCCGGCACCACCGAACAGGCCCGTCTTACCGCCACGAATGTAGGGCTCAAGCAGGTCAACGGCCTTGATGCCGGTTTCGAAGATCTCGGTCTTAGTGGTGAGCTCGTCGAAGCGGGGCGCTGCGTGGTGGATGGGATAGAACTCCTCCACCTCGGGCATGGGCTTACCGTCGACAGGCTTGCCCATGACGTTCCAAATGCGGCCGAGCGTCTTGGGGCCAACGGGCATCTTCATGGGCTCACCGGTATCGGTGGCGGTGAGACCACGCTGCAGACCGTCGGTCGAGGACATGGCGACCGTGCGGACGACGCCGCCCGGAAGCTGGCTCTCAACCTCGAGGATCGTGCTCAGGTGACCGATCGGGGTCTCGGCCTCGACCGTGAGCGCGTTGTAGATCGGGGGCACCGCGCCGTCAAACTTGACGTCGACGACAGGGCCGATGATACGCACGATGCGGCCATCACCGGCAGTCGTCTTCTTGGTGGCTTCCTCGACCGCAAGCTTTACGGTGTTATTAGCCATTACTGTTCCTCCAATGCTGAGGCTCCGCCGACGATCTCGTTGATCTCGGTCGTGATCGAAGCCTGGCGCACGCGACTATACGTGCGGGTAAGGGTCGAGATGATCGCGGTGGCGTTTTCCGTCGCGGAGTGCATGGCCTTGCGGCGCGCACCCTGCTCGGCGGCCGCCGAATCGATCAGGGCCTGGTAGATGACCGTCAGGATATACGACGGTACAAGCTTGCCGAGAACATGCTCGGGAGAGGGCACGAACTCGAACGTCGACGAGATGCGCTTAGGGGCGTCGGTCTCGTTCTTACGCGGACCGTGGGCCATAGCGATCATCTCGGGATCGAGCGGCAGCAAGTGCTCGACGCGAAGCTCCTGATCCACGCGGTTCTTGGCGTGGTGGTAGACAAGCTCGACACGGTCAAGCTCACCGGCACGATACGCATCGCAGATATGAGAGGAGATCATGCGAGCCTGATTGAAATCGGGCTCGGAGGAATTTCCCTCAAAGTGCATGATGACATTTGCGCGGTCACGGAAATACGTGGCCGGCTTACGCCCGCACGCGATGATCTCGCACTCGATGCCGTCGTTCGCCCAAGAAGCGGCGAGCTTTTCGGCCGTGCGCTCCACCGTCGTATTGAAACCGCCGGCAAGGCCGCGGTCCGAGGCAATAACGACAATCAGGCCATGCTTGACGCTCTCATGCTTCTGCAGCATGGGATCGGTGCCCGAACAGGAGGCGTCGCCGGCAACCGTCAACATGACGTCGGTCAGCGCCTCCTTATAGGGCTCGGCCTGCTTGGAGCGATCGAGGGCACGACGGATCTTGGCCGTAGAGACCATTTCCATCGTGCGCGTGATCTGCTTGGTCGTGGTAACCGAGGAGATTCGCTTCTTAATGTCGCGAAGGTTGGCCATAGGGCTTAGTTCTCCTCTGATCCAGTCGTGTCGGCATGGTGTTTGGCCATGAACTGCTGCTTGAAGTCACCGATGACACGCAAGAGCTCGGCCTTGGTGTCGTCGTCGATCTTCTTGGCGCGAACCTTGTCGAGCAGCGAGCCAAAGCCATTGTCCATATACTCGATAAGCTCGGCACGGAAAGGCAGCACGTCGGCGATCTCCAGGTCATCCAGGAAGCCCTCGTTGCCAGCAAACAGCGTAACGATCTGCTCGCCAACCTCAAACGGTTTATAACGCGGCTGCTTCAGGAGCTCGGTCATGCGAGCGCCGTGGGTAAGCTGCTTTTGCGTGGCCTCGTCGAGGTCGGAGCCGAACTGCGTAAAGCCGGCGAGCTCCTGGTACGAAGCAAGGTCCAGACGGAGGTTGCCGGCGACCTGCTTCATGGCCTTGGTCTGTGCATCGCCACCGACGCGGGACACGGAGATACCCACGTCGACTGCCGGGCGCTGACCCTGGAAGAAGAGCTCGGACTGCAGGTAGATCTGACCATCGGTAATGGAAATAACGTTGGTCGGAATGTAGGCCGAGACGTCGCCGTCCTGGGTCTCGATGATCGGCAGAGCCGTCATGGAGCCGTAACCGTTCTTCTTGGACATCTTGACGGCACGCTCGAGCAGACGAGAGTGCAGGTAGAAGATGTCGCCAGGATAGGCCTCGCGTCCGGGCGGACGATGCAGCGTCAGCGACATCTGACGGTAGGCCACGGCCTGCTTGGACAGGTCGTCGTAGATGACGAGCACGTGACCGCCGGGGTTGGTCTCGCTGGCAGGCTTGCCGTCCTCGCCGTTGTACATAAAGAACTCGCCGATAGCGGCACCGGCCATAGGCGCGATGTACTGCATAGGGGCGGAATCGGCAGCGGTGGCCGAAACGATGATGGTGTAGTCGAGCGCACCGTGCTGAGCGAGGGTCTCGCGGATGTTGGCAACCGTGGAGGCCTTCTGGCCGATGGCGACATAGATGCAGACCATGCCCTTGCCGCGCTGATTGAGGATAGCGTCGATGGCGATGGCGGTCTTACCGGTCTTACGGTCGCCGATGATGAGCTCACGCTGACCACGGCCGATAGGCACCATGGAGTCGATGGCCAACAGGCCGGTCTGAACCGGCTCGCACACCGGGGTACGGTCGATGACACCGGGGGCCTTGAACTCGATGGGGCGACGATGCGTGGCGACGATGTCACCCAGGCCGTCGATAGGCTGGCCGAGCGGATTGACGACGCGGCCGAGCATGGCGCGGCTCACGGGGATATCCATAATGCGGCCAGTGGTGCGGCACTCGTCGCCTTCCTTGATGGAGTCGACGGCACCGAACAGAACGGCGCCGACCTCGTCACGGTCAAGGTTCTGAGCAAGGCCGAAGACGGTCTCACCGGTATCGGAGCTCTTGAACTCCAGAAGCTCGCCTGCCATGGCGCTCTTGAGGCCGGAGACGCGCGCGATGCCGTCGCCTACCTCGTCGACCGTTGAAACCTCATGCGTATCGACCGTCGCGGAGAGGCTCGTGAGCTGCTCCTGCAGTTTCTTGGCGATATCCTGGGCATTGAGGGTTTCGGACATTAGGCTTCACCTCCGTACGAATTAGCAGAGTTTGCGAGGGTCTCCTGCGCGATGCGCAGCTGCGTCTTGACGGAGATGTCACGACGCTCGCCGCGGGCCTCGAGCACCAGGCCGCCCACGATAGACGGGTCGACCTGCTCGATAAGGAATACCTTGCGGCCGAAGTCCTGCTCGCATTTCTTAGTGATGGTTTGACGCAGCTCGTCGTCGAGCGGGATCGCCGTGGTGACGGTCACGCCCACTACATCCTCGTCTTCCTCGGCAACATACTTAAAGGCAGCTGCCACCTTGGGAAGAAGGTCGAGCTGGTCGCGCTTGGACATGGTGTCGAGCACGGCGATGATCTCGGGGCTGGCGCTAGCCAGGCGCTCGATCATCTCGAGGTCCTCGAACACATGGTTCTCGGCCTTGGCGGCTTCCAAAAGGGAGCGCGCGTAAGTCTCGAGCACCTTGTCCTGATAGCGGCTAGTCGGCATTCAGGCTACCTGCTTCCTGGATGTAGCGCTCGATGAGCTTCTTCTGCTCGCCCTCGTCCTCGAGTGCCTCGCCCACGATCTTGGTGGCGACAGCAACGGACAGGTCGGCGATGGAGCTCGCGGCACCGGCGTAGATGGACTTGCGCTCGTCCTCGACGGTCGTGTGGGCCTTGGCGATGATCTCCTCGGCCTCCTTGTGAGCAGCCTCGATGATACGGGCGCGCTCGGACTCGGCGTCCTTACGGGCCTCGAGAACGATGTCGGCAGCCTGACGACGGGCGTCGGTGACGATCGAGTCGGACTCAGCGCGCTTGGCGATAGCCTCCTGCTTGGTCTTCTCGGCCTCGTCGAGGCTCTCCTCGATCTTCTTGCCGCGCTCCTCCATGGTTTTCATGATGCCCGGCAGGGCGACCTTGGCCAGCACGATCCAGATGATCAGGAAGGCGATAAGCGCCGGGATGAACTCCGCCATCTTAGGGATGAGGATGTCCGCACCGGCAGCGCCGTCCTCGGCGAACGCGGAAACCGGCATGAGCAGCGCGGCCGCGGACGCGGAGAGTGCGATCG
Source organism: Collinsella aerofaciens (assembly GCF_040910245.1). Classification (GTDB taxonomy): domain Bacteria; phylum Actinomycetota; class Coriobacteriia; order Coriobacteriales; family Coriobacteriaceae; genus Collinsella. The sequence continues at coordinate 29,442 of NZ_JBDGAY010000022.1, read as the reverse complement.
CGCTCTTCTGGGATGAAAGATTCATACTTGACGCTCCGTGCTATTTAACGATCAGCGCGACAACGAAGCCGATCAGAGCCAGAGCCTCGCCGAAGGCGGAGCCCATGATGAAGACGGTGAACACGCGGCCCTGGACCTCAGGCTGACGGGCCATAGCACCCGTAGCACCCAGAGCAGACAGGCCGATAGCAAGACCAGCGCCGATAACACCGAGACCGTAACCGATAACTCCCACGATTCCTCCTTTGTCGTGCGTGTCTTATTTCACGCAGGATAACCTTTTTATAACTGCCGGGCTCCATGGGTACGGGCACCGGCGGTTTAACGAATTGCCTTACCTTTAAGGCGCGAACGGAAGACTACTACTCCTCCTCCGCGACCTCCTCTGCCTCGGAGACATACACGGCGGTAAGGACCGTGAAGACGTAAGCCTGGATGGCGCCGACCACGAGCTCAATCGCATAGATCAGGATGAGGATGGCAAGCCAGGCCAACGAAGGCAGGGCGCCGACGGCGTGGGCCGCGGAAACCTGCTGAAGCAGCGGCTGCATGAACATGCTCGCCATGATGGCGAACGAGCCCATGACCACGTGTCCTGCGAACATGTTGCAGAACAGACGGACGGCGAGCGTGATGAGGCGCAGGAAGGTAGAGAAAAGCTCGACGACCCACACAAGCACGTTCATCGGGAAGCTCACGCCCTGCGGGGCGAGGCTCTTGATGTAGCCGATCACGCCGTGAGCCTTGCATCCGTAGTAGATGAAGTACACGAAGGCGAAGATGGCGAGCGCGGCGGTGGAGCCGATTGCGCCGGTGCCGGGCTTCATTCCCGGGATCAGGCCGATCATGTTATTGATCAGGATGAACAGGAAAAGCGAGCACAGGAACGGGAAGTGCTTCTTCCAGTTCTCACCCACGACGCCCTTGCCGATATCGTTCTCGACGTACTCGATGATGTACTCGAAACCGTTGACGAAGAAGCCCTTGGGAACCAGGGTCTGCTTCTTCTTGAACACGGCCAGGACGATCAGGAGCACGATCGTGGAGACGATCAGCCAAAACGAGTACTGCGTGATGCCGCAGCTCAAATCGCCCACGACAGGGGTGGAGCTGAACTCGCTGACCAGATGATTAATCTCATCAGGCAGCTTTTCAAAAATTTCCACGACTTACCTTTCGACCTCATGAGGATCCCGCAGCGCCTTGGCGACGCGAACCGTGCAGGCGGCCATAAAAGCCACGAAACCGATCGCCTCGCCCAGGAGGAACATGCGAAATGCCTCTCCGAACAACGCAAACACAACCAAGGTAAAGACGAGCAGGGCGACTGCCGAGACCGCCAGACTCACCATGCCCTTGAGCATGTCCGCATTCTGTTTATCGTCAAGAACCGGCTTGAGCGTAAAAACAAAGGGAAGGAAGGCAATTGCGCCCGCGATGGCGCCTGCAACGATAGCGAGCAGATCGGCTATCTGAAACACTGGCTTCCTCGCTTTCCTTTTTAACGCCTCACAGCACAGTCCCAGCCAAACATTGGTGACTATTGTACGAGCCAATCGCTAAAGTACAACCGTAAAACAAACGGTTAATACGCACCTGTACGTTTTCTTAAGGCCTTCTTTATGCCGCAGGTACGGTAATACGTTTTTTCGAACCCCTCAGGGCAAAACGTCAGTTAACAGAAGCGCGCGTGGACGACTTTTGCTCGCCCGCGCGCACCATTTCTTCGTATTTGTGACCGTAGCCGACAAGGCCCAACGACTAGAGCGTACCGTAGATGCGGTCGCCGGCGTCGCCCAGGCCGGGAACGATATAGGCGGCCTCGTTGAGATGGTCATCGATGGCGCACGTATAAATATGCACATCGGGGTCCTTCTCGGTCAGCGACTTGAGACCCTCGGGCGCGGCGACGATGCACAGCATGCGGATATCCTTGACACCGCGCTCGCGCAGGTAGCTGATGGCCATCTCGGCCGAACCGCCCGTGGCGAGCATGGGGTCGACAACCAGGCAGATGCGCTGATCGATATCCTTGGGCATCTTGCAGTAATACTCATGCGGCTCGTGGGTGACCTCGTCGCGCTCCATACCGATGTGGCCCACACGAGCGGAGGGTACCAAGTCGAGGATGCCATCGACCATGCCGAGGCCCGCGCGCAGGATAGGAACGATGGCGAGCTTCTTGCCGGCAAGCTGCTTAAACGTGGCAGTGGTGATGGGGGTCTCGACCTCGACGTCTTCCATGGGCAGGTCGCGCATGGCCTCGTAGCCGTCAAAGAGCGCAAGCTCGCGCACGAGCTGGCGGAACTGGTTGGTGCCGGTGCTCTTGTCGCGCAGGATCGACAGCTTGTGCTGGACGAGCGGATGGTCGACAAGCGTCACGCGGGACGTATCGTAGGTGACGGTCATGGGTTGATTGCCCCTTTCGTTGCGGCCGGAAGATGGCCTTGCTGACAAGACGCATGGCGACATTGTTGCCTCGCGCCGTGCATAAGTTTAACGGTTTGTTGTATCGAGCAGCTCGTCGCAACCCTACTGAGCGGTGTTGAGCGAACGCTTGACGGCATCACGCCAACCAGCGAGGTTGCTCTCACGGCGCTCGACGGACATGTGAGGATGGAAGACTTTGACGATCTGAGCGTTTTGCTCCAGCTCCTCCAAATCCTCCCAATAGCCGACAGCAAGGCCCGCCAAGTACGCGGCGCCGATCGCCGTGGTCTCCACCGTCTCGCACTGCAGCACGGGGATATCCAGCAGATCAGCCTGGAATTGCATGATGAACTCGTTGCGCGAGGCGCCGCCATCGACGGACAGGCGCTCAATCGAAAGTCCCACGTCCTGCTCCATGGCGCGTAGCACGTCATAACTCTGGTAGGCCATGGACTCGCAGGCCGCACGCACAATGGTCGCGCGACTCGAGGCGCCGGTCAGGCCGCACACGATACCGCGAGCATGCGGGTCCCACCAGGGAGCGCCCAGGCCTGCGAAGGCGGGGACGAAGTAGCAGCCCTCGTTGTCGTTGATCGAAACGGCGAGTTGCGCGGACTCGCTCACGCTCGAGATGATGCCCATGTTGTTGCGCAGCCAATTCATGGTTGAGCCGGCGGCAAAGATAGAGCCCTCGAGCGCATAGCTGATCTTGCCGTCCGCGGCGATACCGATCGTGGAGACCAGACCGTTCTTGGATTCGACGATCTCGTCGCCGGTGTTCATGAGCATAAAGCAACCCGTGCCATAGGTGTTTTTGGTCTGGCCGGGATGGAAGCAGCAGTGGCCGAACAGCGACGCCTGCTGGTCGCCCGCCACGCCCATGATGGGTGGCATGTTGGTCATGATGTCGCTCGCGACGCGGCCGTAGTCGCCCGAGCTCCAACGAACCTCGGGCATCATGGAGCGCGGGACGTCGAAAAGCGCCAGCAGATCGTCGTCCCAATCGAGCGCATGGATATTAAAGAGCGCGGTGCGGCTGGCATTGGTGTAGTCGGTGGCAAAGACCTGACCGCCGGTGAGGTTGTAGATGAGCCAGGTGTCGATGGTGCCGAACATGAGGTCGCCCGCCGCCGCGCTCTCACGCGCACCGTCGACGTTGTCGAGGATCCACTGCACCTTGGAAGCCGAGAAATACGGATCGAGCGTGAGTCCCGTGCGGGAGCGCACCAGTTCTTCTGCGCCCTGCTCGACCAGTTCGTCGATCAGAGGTGCAGTGCGACGGCATTGCCACACGATGGCGTTATAGATGGGTTGGCCGCTTATGCGGTCCCACACCACCGTGGTCTCGCGCTGGTTGGAGATACCGATGGCGGCGATGCGGTCAGAATGGATGCCGCTCTTAAACTGGACCTCCATCATCACGCCGATCTGACTGGCAAGCACCTCCGTGGGATCCTGCTCCACCCAGCCGGGGCGCGGGAAGCTGGTTTTGACGCTACGACGCGCCTGGGCGACGATGCAGCCGTACTCGTCGACGATAGTCGCGAGTACCGAGGTAGTGCCGCAGTCGAGCGCCATGATGTAGGAACCGCCAAAGCTAAACGAGGCGTCTTCCATACCCAGGCTACCTAGATTCAACGACATCGCTTACACCTTTCTATTGCATCGGGTCGGACAGGACCCGCTCGATCTCTGATGCGGGAAGCGCGCCTTGGCGCAGGATCTGGAGCTCGCCGTGCTGAAACGACACGATGGTTGAGGCGTCGCGACACGGGGTCTCACCGGCGTCGACGGCCACATCGACCCCCTCCAGGATGCGCTCCTCCACCGTGACAAAACTTGCCGGCGCGGGCGCGCCATGCGTGTTGGCGCTGGTGCAGGCAAGAGGGCTGCCGCAGGCGCGGATGAGCGCCTGCACCACGGGCGAGGCCGAAGCGCGAAGTGCCACCGTGTCGTCGGCGGCGCGCATAAAGGTCGGCACGCAGGGGGCCGCCTTGACCACGATAGTCAGGGCGCCCGGCCAGCATCGTCGGGCGAGCACGCGGGCCTCATTAGGGATATCCACGCCATAGCGATCGAGCGCCTCGGCATCATCGACCAGCCAGGCAACCGTTTGGGTGAGCTCGCGCTGCTTGAGGGTAAAGATACGACGATAGCCGGTGCCGAGTGCGGGGACCGCGGCGCCGTTGACGGTGGCCTGCGGATCGCGCGGCCACGGCAGAGGTTCACTTGTATCTTGTGGAACGGCATCCGAGAAGGCGTTGACCGCCACGGCGACACCGTAGACCGTCTCGGTTGGAATAAGCGCCAGGCCGCCGCGACCGAGTAGCTCGGCCGTGCGCTCGACTGCAAGCCGATGCGGCTCGCGCGCTCCCTCGTATACCCGATAGACCGTCTGCATGTGTATGCCAGCCCCTTACGCTCTGGTGCAAGTTTGTTTACTGTGGGGCATTCTCGCACGAAACGTTCAACCTATTTGCCCAGAGCGCATGTTGGTTTGGTGAGCGGCTCTAGTAGTCGGTGAAAGTGAGGGGGTTATTGGACGGCTACGAACTTCTTTGGTCTTCCGGCGTGACGTTCTTGAGCGGCGTAACGCTCGATGCTGTCTATCGTGATCATCCGACGGCCATCGACGAGTTCAACATCGAGCTTTCCGGCTTTGACCAGCGCGGTAATCCGCGGAGCGGAGACTTTGAGGTCCAGCGCTGCGTCTTTAAATGTTCGGCACGCCGCTTCCCGAGCGTCCTCGTGGTCGATTTCGACTGAAAGGGCCACGACCTCGGCCGAGCGTTCGTACCCTGCTGGAGTCAAACCGTTGTTGAGGTCGTCGGCCAAAAACGCCATCAGCGCCTCGGTGGCATGGGCAATCGCTTCTTCGCGCGTATCGCCATCGGCAAAAGCGCCGGGAATCTGCGGGAAGCTGGCGCAGTAACCGTCGTCTTCTTTTATGAGAACGCAGTCATAGGTAAATCGCTGCCTCATTTTGCCTCCAACTACCATCCAGCTTGGCGACGAATACTTGCCCACGTGCCCTTCTTTGGTCGATCACCACCAGAGCCGTTCACGGTGACAGCACGGTCGCCAGAAACATACTTAGCATGACTACCGACTTGCGCGACCTTCACGAATCCATCGTGCTTGAGTAGGGCAATGATTTCCCGAAAGGTAGGAGGTTGCATGGGCCGACCTCTTTCAGCCGTCCTAATTATAAACTACTTTATAATTTTTGCTAACCAGTTAATAAATATTACTGGCGCTGTTTGGGCTCGGTGACGATGGCTCGGACGATGCGGGGGCGATCGGTGAGGTCGTGGACGATACGCACGTCCGAAAGGCCTGCCTGGCGACAGAGCTCGGCCGCGGCATCGAGGGCGCCCTCGTAGAGCTCGCAGGCAAAGAGGCCGCCGGCGCGCAACATGTAGGGCGCCGCGTTGAGCAGGCGGCGGAAGATATCGAGGCCGTCGGCACCGCCCTCGAGCGCCAGATCGGGCTCAAAGTCCTTGACCTCGTGCGGCAGCGAGCGCATGACATCGGTGGGGATGTAGGGCGGGTTGGAGACGAGCACATCAAAGGTGCCCCACTCTTCGCGGGGAATGGAACTCACCAGGTTGGTGAGGCTAAAGGCAACCTCATCTGCCGTGAGGCCGAGGGCGTCGCGGTTTTTGGTAGCAAGGTCGATGGCGCGCGGCTCGATATCGGTAGCAGTGCAGGTGACGTGGCCGCGGCGCTCCCAGGCAAGGGAGAGCGAAATGCAGCCCGTGCCGCAGCCGACCTCGAGAACGCGGGCAGTGCAGGGCTCGGTTGGGGCAGGCGCAGCGGCATCCTGAGCTGAAGCCGTCTCCTGGTCGGCACCCTCAATGGCGATGCCGTATTCGTCGAGCTCGGGCTCGGGGGTTTCCGCGGCTTCGGCTTCTGCTGCCTGCGCGGCTTCCTCGGCCTCGCGGTCGGCCAGTTCCTCGGCATAGGCGCGGCTACCGAGCACGTCGCTACCCAGCGCAGCCTCATCGGCGGCCGTCAGGTTGGCGGCACGACGCTCGGCGGTCGTGCGCTCGTCGGCCAGCGCGGCCTCGGCCTTGCGTGCCTCCTCGACCTCATCGTTCCAAGGCAGCTCAACACGCTGACGGGCGGCGGCCTCGGGGCTCAGCACCTCGGCATCCAGATAGTTCAGAACTTCCTCGACGAGCATCTCGGTCTCGGGACGCGGAATGAGCACGCCGGGGGCGCACGCGACGTCGATCATGCGAAACTGCGTGCTACCGGTGATGTACTGCAGCGGTTCGCCTTTGGCGCGACGAACGACGGCCGCATGCATGGTCTCGAGCTGCGCTGCGTCGAGCGTCTCGTCCATGCGCATATACAAGTCGATACGCGCCAGGCCCGTGGCCGCGCACAGCAGCCACTCGGCAGAAAGACGGGGATGCTCCTCACCGCGCTCGGCCAGGTACTCCTTGGTCCACTCGAGACAACGCTTGATGGTCCAGATCTCGTTTGCCATGGGGTCCTCCCCTCTTAAGCGCCGGGCGGCGCGCGAATGTCGGAGCAGATTGTACGCGAGGGCGACGCACGACAAGGGACGATTGAGAGCGATTATCGAGAATCAGCCCAGAATTTTGCTTGGATTGCAATCGAAGCGTTCATTCGCCGACGTCTAAATCTGCATCCGTCAAGCTTTTGGCAAGGTTGCCCCTAACCTGACCAAAATCTAACCAAGAACTTGCCAAATCACTTGACGCGCGACGCGTCAAAAATCGTCCCGCGACTTCTTGGACGATTTTTCGGGCAATATTTCCAATAGCAGATGCACACCGTTAATTGCTTTAAGCAGGTAAGCAGCTCAAAGGCCATCACAGCTTATTGAATAACATCTCAAAGCAATGTGCCCAACCTAGTCATTTAAGAACGTCCCCAATGACTGCATCAAGGTCCCGCAGGTTGAGCATAAGTCAGCGAAAACGCCCCTAAGCGAGCAAGGTGACGTGAAAGAGGAGGGAAGCGTACTTCGGTACGCGACCGACGATTGAACGTCAGATTGCCGCTTAGGGGCGTTTGAAGCGTCGATCAGTTACGGCGTTTGGTAAAACGCCGTAACTTAAACTGCTTGTGCCAGCTTCTCGGCTCGCTCGGCGGCGGCAAGTGCCTCGATGACGGTACCGAGTTGATCGCCCAGAAGGACGCCGTTGTAGGTGGAGTTGAAACCGATACGGTGGTCGGTCACGCGGTCCTGAGGCTGGTTGTAAGTACGAATCTTCTCGGAACGGTTGCCGTGACCAATCTGGCTCTGGCGCTCGGCGCCGAGCTCGGCCTGCTGTTTCTCGAGCTCCATCTCGTACAGACGGGCACGCAGCATCTGCATGCAGACCTCGCGGTTCTGGATCTGGGAACGCTGCTCCTGCGACTGCACCACGGTATTGGTGGGCAGGTGGGTGATGCGCACGGCGGAGTAGGTGGTGTTAACGCACTGACCGCCAGGGCCGGAGGCACAGTAGGTATCGATGCGCAGGTCGGACTGGTTGATCTGAACGTCAATCTCCTCGGCCTCGGGAAGCACGGCGACGGTTGCCGTGGAGGTCTGGATGCGACCCTGGGACTCGGTCTTGGGGACGCGCTGGACGCGATGCACGCCGGACTCGTACTTCATGACGGAGTAGACGCGGTCGCCCTCGACCTTGAACTCGATGGACTTAAAGCCGCCGGCCTCGCTGGGGCTGGAGTCGAGCACGGTGGTCTTCCAGCCGCGCGACTCGCAGAAGCGCTGGTACATCTTGTACAGGTCGCCGGCGAAGATGGCCGCCTCGTCGCCACCGGCGGCGGAGCGAATCTCGACGATGGTGTTCTTGTCATCGTTGGGGTCGCTCGGGATGAGCATGTACTTAATGTCTTCCTCGAGCTGGGGAAGCTTGGCCTCGTTTTCGGAGATGTCCATCTGGAGCATCTCTTTCTCATCGGCATCGGTGGTATCGTGGAGCATTTCCTTGGCGGCCTCGATGTCATCGAGCGCGCCGATGTACTCACGCGAGGCGGCGATGAGGTCGGACTGGTGCGCGTACTCCTTGTTGAGACGCGTGAACTCCTTAATATCGGAGGCGACGGCCGGGTCGGAGAGCTTCTTCTCGAGTTCCTCGTAGGCCTTGATGATCTTTTCGAGCTTGTCGCGCATGGCGGGACTCCTTTATATGCGTGAAGGTGAAAATCGGCAGAATTGATGGGGCGCACGGCGCCGCTGCGGGGGTAAGCCCGGCTAGAACATGTCGATCTTCAGATACATGCGCATCCCTTCGCGTATGGGGTACATAGTTGCGGTCTAACCCATACATGATAGCGTGCGCAGGCAAACCTGCATATAACCCGCACGGAATGATTGGTGCAAACAAACCTGACCCCATTGCACCAAGGGCTTGCTTTTTGGCTAGAGCGTCTGAAGCAGAGCGACGAGGAAGCGGATGCCTTGGAGGTAGGCGCGGCGGGTGATGCGCTCGTTGGTGCCGTGGACGCCGCGATCACACTCGTCGTCATCAACCACAAAGGCCGAGAAGCGAATGCATTCAGGGCAAATGTGCTGGTAGTTGGCAGCGTCGGTCGCACCGATCACGGTCGAGGGCACAATTGCCACCGGCTCGAATGATCCGTTTTCCTCCGTCCCCTTTGGATTACGGAAATAGCGGGCGGCGACGGAGCGAACCGCCTCGAGGCCGGGACCACCGATGCGCGGGGACGGCGAGGGTTCGGAGCTGCCGGGGCCCAGCTCCACTTCGACACGACCGGCAAGGTCCGTTGCGGCAATTGCCTCGCGGCAGCGCGCCACAACGTCGGCCACGCTCGTGCCCTCGAGCATGCGGAAGTTAATGTTGGCCCACATATCCTGCGGCATTACGTTGGCGCCGGTGCTGCCACCCTCGATTTGCGTGGGCGCGCAGGTGGTCGTCACCAGCGGATAGAGCTTCTTGCTGGCAAGGCAATCGCGAACGATGGCACCCCCGTTGGCGGCAATTTCATCGGCCGTGTAGAGCCCCAACTCGACGAGTTGGGCGGCAAGCAAGTCGGTCACGCGCGTCGGCCACTCGATATCGCAGATTGCGGTGATGGCACGGCTGAGCACCTCGAGCGACGTGCCGCCGTAGGGGTTAGAAGAATGTCCACCCTTACTCTTCGTCTTGAGCACGATATCGGCATAGCCCTTCTCCGAGAGGTCGGCGTGCATGAGCCAACCCTCGCCCGCGCTGTACTCGGCAGCCGAAACGATGCGGTAGTCGCCCTCGTCGATCAGGAACTCGAGCTCAACACCGCGCTCCTCGAGCGCGTGGCCGATGGCGCCTGCGCCGTACTGCGTGGTTTCCTCGTCCTGGCCAAAGGCCAGGAGCAGCGTGCGCTCGTGCTGCCAACCGTGCGCCAGCGCATACTCGACAGCCTCGAGAATACCTGCGACCTGGTCCTTCATGTCAATCGCGCCGCGGCCCCAGATGTAGGTGTCGTCCACGTGCCCGCTAAAGGGGGCATGCGTCCAGTCGGCCTCGGTACCCGGCACCACGGGGACCACGTCCATGTGACCCATGAGCATGACGGGGTTAAGAGCCGAATTGCTGCCGGCAAGCGTCACCAACAGCGAATGGTCGACAAGCTCGACCTCGCCCGCCGCAAACACGCGCGGCCACGCCTGCTGCATATAGGCGCGCAGGTCGTCGAACGACTGCCAGTTCACCGCCTCGGCATCCATGCTCGAGACGGTCGGAAACGACAGCACGCGGCCCAGGCGTTCGCACGCGCCAGCCTCGTCCAAATCGGCAAAATCGTCCTCATGCGCAAAGAAGCGCCAAACCTCGGCCATGACATCCTTTCGATTGTGATGACGAGGGCCGCCCCACCGGAGCGGCCCTGCCACATAAGCGTTTGCGGTCGGTTATTTGTCCTCGAGATAACGAGAGAGGAACTCGCGAGTGCGCTGGTGTTTGGGGTTGCCGAAGAGCTCGGCCGGCGCGGCGTCCTCGAGCACCACGCCCTTGTCCATAAAGACCACGCGGTCGGACACGGTTCGGGCAAAGGCCATCTCGTGCGTGACGACGACCATGGTCATGCCGTCGGCCGCGAGCTTGCGCATGACCTCGAGCACCTCGCCCACGATCTCGGGGTCGAGTGCGGAGGTCGGCTCGTCGAACAGCATGATCTGCGGATTCATGCACAGGGCGCGCGCGATGGCCACGCGCTGCTTTTGGCCACCGGACAGGCGACCCACGGCGGCATGCGCAAACTTTTCGAGCCCCACGCTCGTCAAATGCTCCATCGCGACCTTCTCGGCCTCGGCCTTGCTCATCTTTTTGAGCGTGACGGGCGCAAGCGTGCAGTTGTCGAGCACGTCCATGTTGTTGAACAGGTTAAAGCCCTGGAACACCATGCCGATGTCCTCGCGCAGCTTGTTGATGTTGCAGCGCTCGGCCGTGAGGTCCTGGCCGTGGAACCAGATGTGGCCCGCGTCCGGGGTCTCGAGCAGGTTGAGGCAGCGCAGGAAGGTCGACTTGCCCGAACCCGAGGCGCCGATAATGGTGACGACCTCGCCGGGATTGACGGACAGGTCGATGCCCTTGAGTACCTCGAGCGAGCCGAAGCTCTTGCGCAGGCCCTCGACGCGGATGAGCGGCTCTTTAGTTTGTGCGGCGGCCGCGGTGCCGGTAGTGGCGGTATCTGCCATGATGATTCTCCTCGTCTTGAGCCTAGTTGGAGCTGGGCAGCGTTGCCGGGGCCTCGGCGCCGAGTTTTTTGCCAAAGGCTTCGAGCAGGCGGCTCGCCACGAGCGTCAGGATCAGGTAGACCACGAGCGCCACGCAGTAGACCTCCATCTGGCGGTAGTACACGCCGGCGACGGTGGTGGTGGCGTACATGAGGTCGAACACGCCGATGACCGAGAGCACCGACGAGTCCTTGATGTTGATGATGAGCTCGTTGGTGAGTGCGGGAATCGCGTTTTTAATACCCTGGGGGAACACGACCTTGCGCATAGCCTGCCACTGCGACAGGCCCAGCGAGCGCGCCGCCTCGGCCTGGCCGGGATCGATGGACTCGATGCCGCCGCGCAGGACCTCCATCATGTAGGCGGTGGAGTTGAGCGAGATGGTGACGAGGCCGGCGGTGAAGGTACTCCAAATCTGGTTGGCCTGGGCGGTCTCGAAGCCCATGCCGCGCAAAACGGTGAAACCTGCGTAATAGATGAGCAGGCCCTGAACCATCATGGGCGTGCCGCGCACGATGGTAGAGTAGACGGTCGCAAAGCCGCGGCCGATGCTCTTAAAGAAGCGCGTGAGATCGTTATCCACGCGGTCGAACGTCTGAATACGCAGGAACACAAAGAGCAGCGCCAGGAAAAAGGCGATGACGGTACCGAAGGTCGCAAGTGCGATGGTGATCTCGATGCCGCGGATAAAGAAGTCGCCGCTCTTGTAGGTCATGTAGACCAGGCTCGACAAAAAGTCGCTGGGGTTGGAGTCCGAGACAATGCTCACCTGCACCAGGTCGATAAACGACATGACGCAACGGTCGATAAAGAAGATCGCCGCGATGGCGACCACGACATAGCTGCCCAGGCGCGCGCCGCGACGGAAGCGCTCGGAAGCAAACGGCGACGTTTCGCGATAGTCGCTCCAGTGCATGAGTTTGGTGGCCAGCGCCGCCGCCGATACGACGAGCCAGGCCCAAAGAATCGCCCAAAGGCAGTCCTGGAAAATGCTGGTGGGCGCCAAGAAGCTCAGCGGCGTGGGGTTACGTTGGCTAAACGCCAGGCCGAGCGCCGCGATAACACTCGTGCCCAGATATACATAGCGATGGTCGGCCTTGATAAAGGAGGCCAGACGATTGATGGTTTTCATGCTGCCTCCCTATGCCGGCTGACGATCGAGGCACGCGTCCCACATTTGGTCGCGTTCCTCTTGGCTAATGCCCTTGAGTGTCTTGTCGATGAGTTTAAGCAGCTTGTCCGAGCCCTTGCGGCAGCCGACGTTTGCCGCGACCTCCTGCTTAAAGCCCTCGCCCTCGGCAAACTGGATGGGGACGATACCGGGATTTTGGGCCATATAGCCCTTCTCGTTCTCGGTGTTGTAGGTCACGGCATCGCACGTGCCCTGCAGCAGGTTCGAGAACACCGTGGGAACCGAATCGACCGGGTTCTTGTGCACAACGCCCGGGATCTCGTCGATGACGGTGTCGAGCATGGTGTCCTTTTGGCCGAGCACCGTGGCACCGCTAAAGTCGCTAAGCTTGGTGGCGTTTTGGTAGGGGGAACCCTCTTTTACGAACAGGCCAAAGTAGCCAATGAAGTACGGGTCGGAGAAGCCGACCGACTCCTCGCGCTCGGGCGTGGCGCTCATACCGGCGATGATGAGGTCGATCTGGCCGTTGTTGAGCGAATCGATAAGGCCCGAGAAGCTCTGCTTGACGGCAACGGGCTCGCCACCGAGGGCCTTGCAGACGATCTTGGCGATCTGCACGTCGTAGCCATCGGCATAGGCGCCCTGCACGTTGTCGATGGGGATGGTGAACTCACTGGCTTCGGAAACCTGCCAGTTGTACGGGGCGTAGGCCGCCTCCATGCCGATGCGGATCTTATCCTTGCCGATCACGGAATCGGACAGGTCGTCGCGACCGCCGCCCGTCGTGGGCTGAACCACCTTGAGCGTGGACGGGCGCTGACAGCCGGCGAGCGCGCCGGCGACGACGGAAGCGCTCGCAGCGAGAGCGCTACCCAAAAAGATGCGACGGCTGCATACCGGCTGGCGCTGCGCATCGCACTGTTGGGGAGAATGCATAATCTGCCTTCCCTGTTGAATCGTACGCTAACGACTTAACAGGATACCGCTCAGCGTCACTTCCAGCAGATGCATATATAAGATGCATATATACAAATTAACGAACTGAAAACGATTGGTAGTCGTTGGGGACGTTCTTAAACGACTGTCTCTTATACACATCTCCGAGCCCACGAGACAGAAGGCGATCTCGTATGCCGTCCGT
>NZ_JBDGAY010000022.1:0-16015 GCF_040910245.1 Collinsella aerofaciens | reverse complement strand
GTTCTTAAACGACTAGTCAAACAAGAACGTCCCCAACGACTAGGCATGAAAAAGGCAAGGCATAGACCTTCTGGTCATGCCTTGCCTTTTGAATGACAAATTGTCGCTCTGGATGGCGCGCAGCGTCGACCGGCCCGCCGTTCGTCAGAACGGCGGAACCTCTAGAGCAAAGTGACGCTAAAGCTGCGGACGTCCGTCTCGCCCGGCGCCAGCGTGATGGTGTTGACCTTGTGCTCAAAGACGTCGTCCTCGGTGTCCATGGTGGTGTGACCGGTCCAGGGCTCGAGCGCCACAAACGGGGCGTCGTTGGCGGCAGACCACACGCCGATGTACTTAAAGCCCTCAAAGTCGATCTTGACGCCATGGCCCGACTTGCGACCGCGCAGCGTGAGCGTGGAACCCGGGGTATCGGTGAACATGATGGCATCGTTATCGAAGCTGCGGTGCGTGATGGGCAGCACGTCCGAGTTATCGGGAGCCTTGTAGCTGTCCTCGAACGTCATGAGGCCATCGGGCGTGATGATGGGGGCCTCGTTGGTCCAAGCCTCGGTAAATGCCAGCTCGTAATCCTCGAATGCCTCGTCCTCGGCACCGGGAGCGGGCACGTTAAATGCAGGGTGACCGCCCACCGAGAACGGCAGTTCTACGTCGCCGGTGTTCGCAACGGCAAAGGTCTGCGTGAGCGTGGCGTCGCCGGTTAGGGCATAGGTCATGTTGAGCTTAAAGTGGAAGGGGAAAGCCTTGAGCGACTCGGGCGTATCGGTGATCTCGTAAGTTACCGAGGAGCCGTCCTCCGAGACCTCGACCAGCTTGTGCTCGACGATGCGCGCGAGTCCGTGGCGCGGCATCTCGCAGGTGCCAGCCGCAGACGTCGCCGTGTTGTTGCGCAGCGAGCCCACGATGGGGAACAGAATGGGCGCATGCTTGCCCCAAAAGGCCGGGTCGCCCTGCCACAGATACTCGTTGCCGTCGAGGGCAAGGCTCGCGAGCTGGGCTCCCATGGAATCGATGGCCGCGGTGAGGCCGCCGCGCTTGATAGTGGTGACGGTGGACATGCTACTTCCTCCAAAAGTAAACAATAGTGTCGAGGGCTATTGTGCCACTCTTGGCGGCAAGGAGAAGCGGCAGGCGCAGTTATTGAGCGATTGCGTAAAGGTCGAATCCGCCCTGCGGCGTGCTGTCGACCGTATCGGGCGCCTGCGAGTTAAAGCTCACGGGAACCATGCGCTTTGAGGCGCGGAAGCGCGTGCCATCGGTGGCGACGGGCGGCTCGTCGACCGTGAGCTCGTAGTCGCCGGGCTTGAGTTCGATGCCGTCGCCAGCGGAGTTGACATATTGATACTCGTCAATCGCCTGCCCCCTGAGTGCGCGGCCCACGATGTGGATGAGCATCTGGCTGTCGCCGCGGGCGGTGTCCCACGTCGCGCCGTCCTTGACCTCGACCGACACATGCACCGAACGCGTGCGGCTGAGCGATTGCTCGACAGACATCTCGACCTTGGCAGCATCTTTGCGCTGTTGCTCCACATGGCTCCAGACATTTCCGATCGCCGAGCAAGCGATGACGCCGGCCATGAAGGCGATGAGGATGGGGCCGAGTGGTGAGCGGCGGCCCGCGTCTTCCTCGCGAGCCAGGTCGGGGCGATGCGTGGGCGCAGGCGCCTGGGCGCCTTGCGCGGGCACGTCGAGAATGCTGAAGGATGCCGTGCTGCCGGGGTCGATGTTATGGCGCGGCTGCGGGGTCTTGGCCGGCGAGATGGACATGTCGGCCGGCTCACCGAGTGTGGCCGTGGCATCGGCCTTAGCCTCGTCGGCCTCGGCCTGGGCCCAGGCCTGTTCAAAGGTTAGGGGCTCGGCGGCATCAGGCTCGACAGCGGCATCGTTGCCGGTCTCGTCCTCGTCGCTCGACACGTCACGCGACGCGGGCTCGTCCCACCCCTCGTCCGGAGCCTCGCCCTCGCTATACCACCATTCAAAGTTATCGATATCCATACGGGGCGCCCCTTAGGCCTCGCAAATAAACACTTGCTAGCCTTATACCCTCAGACGGCACGAGGGCTCGCACGGAATGCGAAAAAGGGCTGCTCCTTTGTCACATCGAAACGAATCTGCTTGCGTTTAGCCGCGGGTAATCTTATTTCTCAACAAGAAGTCGACTGCCCCCACGATTCTGATGCCCTCGATGTCCGTTGGATGGTCGCCATCCCTGACAATCAGGATCTTCTCATACGAATCAGGAATTTTTCCTAGCGTGCTTAGCTTGAGCGGTCGCAGCTCGCGTTCTCTCGTCGCCTCGGCATCGATCCGTTCGGTAACCTGGATATATTTGCGGTCCGATCCCTCGCCGATTGCGACAAAGTCGATTTCCCCCGCGCGCAGATGGCCGCAAAACACTTCGTATCCTTCAAATACAAGCTGGTTGTAGATAACGTTCTCGAGCATCCTTCCGCTATCGCTACCTCTATATCCGTCAAGATAGCTGCGAATTCCCGTATCAGCTATGTAAAATTTACCGCCTGTCTTAAGAAGCTCCCGCCCCTTGATGTCATACCTTTTTACTTTGGTAAACAGGTACGTCTCTTCCAGAGCGTCAATATATGCCGACACCGTCGATGCGTTGGTCTTACCGCCTGCCGATTCGTTGAGCGTCCCTACGATTTTGTTGACCGAGGTTTGGTTGGAGATGTTGTCTGCCAGATACGCACAGAGCCGCTCGAGAACATCGCGCTTGGTGATAGCTCCGCGACCCCTACGCGTCGCACGCGACAGGATATCGCGCGCGACGATCGTCTGGTAAAGGCTACGGATATAGTCGCGACACAGCTCACGTCTCGGCTCATCATGGGCCAGAAACGGCATGCCGCCATAGGTTATGTACTGCTCAAGCACGGTATTTGAATTAAGGCGATCGCCCGTCTTGGAAACGAGTTCGACCCTCTCACCAAGCCCTTCAGCGGCGACCGCATCAATCGAGCGAAAAACAAGGTATTCGCTAAACGTGAGAGGCTGCATCTTGACCTCGACATATCGGCCCGAGATAAGCGTTGCGAGCTCGCTCGATAGCAAAAAGGCATTGGAGCCCGTGACATAGATATCGCACGGCAAATCCACTCGGAGCGAGTTGACCGCCTTTTCCCAACCTTCGACATTCTGGAGCTCGTCAAAGAACAGGTAGGGATGATCGATGCCGTCGATGCGCTCCCGAACCATACGATAAAACGTCAGATAATCCGTAATTCCCGCGTACTCTAGAGATTCCATCTTAAAGGTCAGCAAACGCTCGGCTGGCACCCCCTGTTGCGCCAGATAGTCCCTCATCATGTCCAATAACGTTGATTTGCCACAACGGCGTATGCCCGTCACGATTTTGATGAGGTCGGTATCCTGAAAAGCAATGAGTCGATCAAGATAATGGCTTCGGCGAACGATATCCATAGAGCCTCCCTAGCGCCCGACCAAACATGAAATCTTATAAACTTGCATTTTTTACAAGTTTATAAGATGTTGCCTTAGAAACTTGAAGAATTTGAAAGTTTCTAAGGCATGGAATGCGACAAACGAACTGTCCCTTTGTCGCATCGCGAGGGCAGCGCGAATGGAGGGGGCCTCGAGGGCCTCCTCGGGCGCAAACTTGCCCTCGCCCACTGCAACCTTTGTCGTGTGCATACCCATGGGATCTCCTGTCGCCCGCGATGTACCTGAGATCATCTTCGCCTGCATTGCGACTATACAGGCAAGCGCAGCCTGCGACAAAGGGGGCGGGCACCTGACACATTCTGGTAGAGTTGCAGGGACTGAATTCAGCTTATTCATGCGACATTGGAGTGACAACCTTGACCGCCGCAACCACGCCTAAAAGTAAGCCAACCGCCGCCGCGCTCTCCCCCGCGCGCACCAAGCTCTGCCTGGCGCTGCTCGTGCTGTTGGGATTCTCGCTCGGCTGCTCCGAGTTCGTGGTCATCGGCATCGAGAGCGACCTGGCGACGGAGCTCGGCATATCGCTTGCCACCGCAGGCCAGCTCATCAGCGTATTCGCGCTCGTCTACGCTATCGCCACGCCGGTACTTGCGCTCAGCACGGGGCGCTTCCGCCGCTACCAGCTGCTCGTGTGCTACAGCATCGTCTTTGTGCTCGGCAACCTAGTCATGGCGTTGGCGCCCAACTTTCAAGTGCTGTTCGCCTCGCGCATTGTCCTGGGCTCTGTCTCGGGTGCGCTGCTCGCCGTGGGCGTGACGTACATTCCTGAGCTTCTGTCCCCGCAGCAAACTTCGCTTGCCATCTCGGTGGTATATGGTGCGTTTTCCGTGGCAATGGTCTTTGTCACTTCGATCGGCAAGTTTGTAGCCGACACGCTCGATTGGCACGTAGCCATGTACGGCACGCTGACCTTTGCCGTTCTGATCTGCGGAGCGCTCGTGGCGTTTATGCCTCGCGCCGGGCAGACCGATGAGCCCGCCACCTTCCGCGAGCAGGCGGGGCTGCTACGCGAGCCGAGCATCATCACCGGCATGCTCATCTTCTTGTTTGGCGTGGGCTCGGTCTATGTGTTCTACGGCTACGTGACGCCTTATCTTGAGCAGGTGCTGGGCATGGGCACGGTCGAAGCCAGTACCACGCTTATGGCCTACGGCGTGTTCTGCCTGATCTCGAACATCCTGGGCGGATGGATCGACGCGCGCTTTGGCATGAAGGCACTGCTTGTGACGTTTGTGCTGCAGGCCGCGGCGTTACTCGGGCTGTTTGCTGTGGGCGGCACCATGCCGCTCGCGCTGGTCTTTGTCTTTAGCTTGGCGCTACTCATGTACCTGTTCTCGGTGTCGTGCATCACGCACTTTATGGACGTGGCACGCAGCCGCCATCCCAAGTCGATGGTACTCGCAAGTTCGGTTGAGCCCATGGCATTTAATATCGGCATTTCGTTTGGCACCGCAGTGGGCGGCGCCGTGGTAAGCAGCATTGGCATTGCGTACGTGGGCGCAGTGGGCGCCGCGTTCTCGCTTGTGGCCTGGGCCCTCACACTGGTGACGATTAAGTTGGCTCGCTGGGAGCGCAAGCGTCAATCAGCACAGCCCCGGATGCAGGCATAGGAGCGAACATAGCCCAAGGTGGCGAGCAACCGGTGAAAACCGTCCCATACGAGTAGTGTTTATCCGCCTGGAAGCTTCAGCAGTGCAATTTCGTGTATTTCAGATACACGTTTTTCTTCGATTTCATGTATCTGGAACACATGAAATCTTGAGCACCCCTGTCTTCGTGGAAAACGTTTTTGCCCGCTTTACATCAGACGGTGGGCGTGAGCTGCGTCATCCTCCACTCTGCGCAGTTGGCTTCATTGGAAAGGGCTGTGTTACAGTGCCACCGCAGGCCGTACGGCCCTGTCTAGAAAGGAAACCCTGTGCAACGCGTTCTTTTTATCTGCCATGGCAACATCTGACAGTAAGGACAAACCGCCTCATAAATGAGTGGTTTGTCCTTTTCGTTTAGTCAAGTTGCAACTTTTTTGCAACTTCTAAGGGCTCTAATTAACTCTCATTCCGTCGTTTCGCCATCGCATCTCGCAGCGCCCGAAGCACCTCAATTGCTACAGGCAGCTCATCGACCTCGAACGAGTCAAGAATTTCCTGCACTTCCGCAGAAAGCGCCGCTTTATCGGGTTTCGATGTATCCGTCAACAGGGCGTCTACGCTTACAGATAGCTCCTCTGCAATCTTACTGAGAACAGGAAGACTAAGCTTCGTGTTGCCTGTCTCGATGTGGCTCATATGGGTGATGGAGATTCCTGCCCTTCCCGCCAGCGCCTCCTGCGACAACCCGCACGCCTTGCGGTAGCGCCGTATACGCTGGCCTATCTCGAAGTATCTCATTCAATCACCGCCTATACAAAACAAGTCATCTTGAATCGTATGGGCGATTGCTCTCAACTATAATAAACTGTATAGGCTAATTATTGCCTATAGGCTTATAGTTTTCTGACAAGCGCAGTACTGCGCCGAGGGATACGGGAACTGAAACATAGGAGGATTAAACATGAAGCAGTACACGAGAAGGAGCGCCCTGAAGCTGCTCGGCATCGGAACGGTTACCATAGCGGGCTTTGGGCTGGCTGGATGTAGCGGTTCAGGCGAAGGCGTCAAGAACGCGAGCGAGCCCGTGCCTGCTTCGCAGGCTTTCGGCCAGGCGGGCGTGTGGATGGTCTACGACGGCGACAAGCAGATAGGAAAGGACGTGGCAATCGAGGAAGTCCTATCCTTCGACGGGAACGGCAACGTTGCGAGCTACCAGTGCAAGAGCCTGACCTTCGGCGACCTCGACGGTCTGTCCGACGATGAAATCATCGAGCTGGCGAAGCAGCAGGACGAAGCAGCCTTCAATGCTGCGAAGCAGGCGGCAATCGATGCTACGGATGAAGCTATCCAAGCGTGGCAGCAATGCTATGACACATTGAAGGCAGAGGCGGACGCCGGTACGTACGATTCGATAGGCTACTACGGAGACTATGGCATCGAGAATGTGCCCGAGGAAGACCGAGCCCAGGTCGTCGAGACGTACCAGACCACGTTGGACAACACGCAGGATGCTCTCGACGCTGCAAACAAAGGACAGGCATTCAATAAAGCTGCCGCCTATCAAGAACCCGAGGCGAAGCCCTATACGCTCCGTCTCGAAACAGATGGCAGCGGTAATGCGGCGGCGAACGAGTCGCTTGTTTTCCAGCTCGCAAAGTTCTCCTTCTACCAAGCAAACATCAATGTGGATGAAAACGACCTAACAAGCGACAGAACACGCTTTCGCATTTTAGTTGACTACGGTTGGGACAATAATGCCGAGATTCCCGACAGCGCGTTCGGCTCGACCAAAAAATCCATCGAACTCTGTTCACCCACCTACTCGACCACCCAGACCGTCTATGGCACGACCTTCGGCGGTTACTCCGGCCTCGCCACCGTCGTGAACGAGGGGCACGCGGGCTTCACGTGGGACACCCCCGATACCGAAGGGATAGAGGTGGACTAGGCAATCGATACGCACGGATATAGCCCGATGGCAGCTCGGGCTATATCCGTGAAATAGAAAGGAGCGAACATGGAGGAACAGGCAAATTTGTTGCCAGGCGTTGCCACGGCGCACGATTTGATGCATAGGGTGGTTGACCTTCAGGGACGAATCAACCAACTCACCACTCAGTTTGCCGCCAAGACGGAAAAGAAGACTAAAAGGCACCCTGTTCTCTACGCAATCGGGGGCTTCCTTATCGCGTTCACGCTTATCACGAGCACGCCACTTAAGGCAATAACGTATCTCCCTACCCTTCCGTTCTTCTCAATGGGAGGCACGGAGCTTCAATTGGCGGTTTGGAATATCGTGAACCTCATCGTCTCAGCTATCATCGGTGCGATTCTATACAAGGTCATAGCGAAGACGGCGGACAAAAGCCGCTCCCAGATAAATGCCGCGATTGACCAAAGCAACCAACAAGTTGAAGTCAACAACCAAGCCCTAGCCCAGAGCATCGAGCAAACCAAGCAGGAGATTTTCGCCGTACAGCAGCAATGGGCTTCGCAGGTCGCCCCGTGGTACCCCATGGATTACGACAGCATCGAAGCCGTGGATTTCTTCCTTGCTGCCGTGCGCAACCATCGCGTCACCACCGTACAGGAGATGGTTAACCTCTATGAGACCGAGATGCACCAGCGCCGCATGGAGGCTGGGCAGCAGCAGATTCTCAACCAACAAAGAATCGGGAATATGCTGCAATTGGGCAATCTGTTCATGCAGGGGCAGATTCTCAATCAGGCTCAGCAGATTAACGCAAATACCGCCAGTGCGAGCGGCAACCTCGACTGGATGGCTCGCGCGATGGGAAAGCGCTAAGTAATGACGCGGTTGACATAACGAGGTAACTCGAAACCACCATGAAAGAAAGGGGGATGGATAATGAACGGATTATCCCAGTGGGCGCGCTCGCATAAGCCCCAAGTCGCAGCGATAGCCGCTGCGATCGTTGTTGCGATCGTTGTTGCGATAGCCGTGGCAAGCGGGGCGCTCGCAACGTCCGAGCAACAACCAGAACAGCAGGAGTCAAGAACCGTCGATGTGACCCTCAACGTTACGGCCGACAACGGTTGGGACGAGTACTCCACGCCCGCCATCGCCCATATCGAGGGCAACGATGTGGACTTCTACCACGCGGTGGCCCCTGATGCCGATGGCAACAAGGGCACTTCTACGGTCGCACTCGCCGAGGGCGACTACACCGTGAGCTTCGTCAGCCCCGTCAACTCCGACGGTTCCGCCTTCGACATCTACGACACGGGTGCTCCCGTCGACATCACCGTCGACGCCGACGCGAAGACCGCACCTGCGGTCAACTGCCTTATGGCGCAGATTCCCGCCGACAAGGTCACGGACGAGATGCTTGCGAACATCGTCGACAAGACCAAGGACGCCATCAAGAAGGGTGACGAGACCTTGAAGGGCGATAGCGGAAAGGCCATCCTCGGCAAGCTCGACGGCAACGTGAGCGCCAACCCGAACGTCTCCGACGAGACGAAGGAGGACGCATCCAAGGCCGATGAGGGTGTCGATATCGACGGCAAGCCCGCCGACACCATCGGCAAGCCCGCCGACAAGCCTTCCGGCGGAAACGCCAACGCTTCCGGCTCCAACACCGGAAACTCCAACTCTGGAAACGCCGGCGGTTCCGACAAGCCGAGCACGCCTGCCCACCAGCATTCGTGGACACAGCACACCGCGCAGAGGTGGGTATCCAACATGGTGACGGTCCCCGACTACGAGACGCAGACAGTCTACGGAGCGCGTTTCTATGTCCCAACCGGCACTCCCGGCCAATACATCGCAAAAGGACCGGAGTACTGGTTCGAGAACGGATTCACGCGGGACGACCTCAATGCCATCATCGTCAACGCCCTGCGCAACGCCGACGAGAACGGCCTGTACAACGGCGTGGATTACTCCAGCTACCAGAACATCGAAAAGACCGTGCAGGTTCAGGTCGGTTCCCATCAGGAAGACCACGGTTACTACGAGGACTACGTGGACTACGTGTATTGCAGTTCGTGCGGTGCTCGTCAGTAACGACGAAACCATAACGGCACGTACTGTGTTCGGGCATAGCCTTCATAGACCCGCGCGCTCCCTCCGGTCGCGTGCAGGTGTCCGTTTCCCGAACGAGGGGAGCATCCGTATAACGGGTGCTCCCCTCGTTTTTTGCCCAGATGCTCCGGAATACCGCGAAGTAGGATCAGCAACAGCGCACCGACCTTTGAAGGGCTTTTCGAGGTCTTTCGGTGGGCTGTGCTGAGCCCATTTCGCGCCCCTGTCCGAACAGAGCCCCTGCGAAGGTCTTTCGGAGGTCTTTCGTTGGGCTTTGGATGGGCATGCGTGAAAGACGCCTGCGGCGTCGGGTGCCTCCGAAACGAAGATAAGGAGGTACACGATGGACAAGGAGCGTCTTGAACCCAACAGCCCCCAGGAGGAGGCCATGTGGAGGGCGCAGGTGCTCAGGCGCACCGCCCGCATCTGCTCGGCGAAGGCCAAGGAGCTTGAGCGCATGGCGAATGTGGACGGGAACGCCCCCATGCGCGACAGCGGCACCCTGAAGGACGCGCTCAAGCGCATCGACAACGTGATGGAGTGGCGGTTCGTGAACGCTCTGGGCGAGGTCGTCCTCGACGGGGACATCCTCGCGGAGAGCATCGACTGCGAGGCCCTGCGCACCATGCGCTACTGCGTGGCGGAATACCTCAAGCGAATCGAGGAGCGGGAAGCGGAGGAGAAAAGCGATGAGTGACTACGGCATCAAGACCTACGCCGACCTCGCCGAGACGTGCGGGAACATGGTGCTCGCAAACGAGATGGCAAAACGACCGCTTGAGCTTGTGAGCGGAGACTGGGCGCCATGGGAGGAGATTTTCCAGTGGTACATCATACAGGACCCGTCGTTTGTCATGGAGCACACGGGCGAGCCGGTGTTCTACGACGAGGAACTTGACCTGTACGTCCTTGGGGTAAATCATCTAGGCACAGCTTGGCAGCTCGTGCCTGCTCCGAAAATCTACGACTGAAAAGACGCCGAAGGGCGCAGCGAAAACAATCGCTGCGCCCTTCATTTTTTGCTCCGCGCGCACTCAAGACGCGCTTTCTACACGTCGTCGCTTTACGCCTGAACTTGTAGAAAATCCTCCGAGAAGATTGCCCCGTTTATGGGGGCTTTTCGAAGCGCTTTCTACAACTGTCGCAATCTTCGACAAATCCAACCCCTGAAACATGTCTTGTTTTCTACAGCGTTTCACGCCATATATCAGGAGAAATCGCCTTGGCTTCCTCCGCTATACGCTTCGGGGGCAAAAAGGCAAAAGGGCATAAGGGGGACTGACGCAGCGTGCGCTGCGGTCGGCATAGCCGACAGTCCCATGCCCAACGCCCGCGTACTTCGTACTAAATAACTCACGGGCATCGAGCGAAGCGAGATGCGGGAATGCGGCAAACGCATACATGAACACCTTATGAATTTCGAAAAATAGCACTGACTTTTTTCTCCTCATTTATGAATAGGAACAAACAAAAACGTTGATTTATCAGGCTTTTCTCAATTTGCAGATACATGATAATGCAACTAATCTCGGCTCGTACTGAAGGTGCGTTGCGAGCAACGCCGATTGAAAAGGGGAATCAAATGAGCAGTAAACCTAACGTTCAGGCTGCACCTGAGAACCCTGTGTACAGCATGCTCGAAAAAGCCATGTTGGTCGTTGACGAAGAGGAGGCAAAGAAGTTTCTTGGGGCAACCAGGCTTTTGCAGTTGATGGTAGACAACGGTGATGGCATCGGGCCTGCGCATCTTCGTCACTGCCGTGACTCATCTCATCGCTATTACTTTGTAAGCGACCTGCTGCATTGGGACAAGAATCGTCCCTAGGAATCTCGAAAGTCATTCAACGTAGCCCGTACCACTAGCAATTATGCGCCCCGATGCACCAGCGAAGCGGCATCGGGGCGCATCCATAAGGAGAGGAGGTGACAAGAGTGCCCACGAGGAAAGACAGTAAAGGGCGCATTTTGCGCCGAGGAGAGGGACAGCGTCCGAACGGCCAGTACTATTTCAAGTTCAAAGACGCAAAAGGCAAGACGAAATACAAGTACTCGTGGACGCTCACCACGCACGACCTTCCTCCCAAGGGCAAAAAATCGGGATTGTGCCTCCGCGAAATCGAGAAGCAGGTGCAACGCGATCTGTTTGACCGCGTTGCACCAAGCGGAATGACCGTTTTCGAACTGGTTGAAAAGTACGTCGTAACTAAAACGGCTGTGCGCCCGACTACGCGCGCGGGCTACAAGACGGTTATGAACTTTCTTGCCAAGGACGCGTTCGGAAGCAGGAAAATCGGCGATATAACGACGCTCGACGCGAAGAATTGGCTCATCTATCTTCAAGGCGAGCTCGGGAAAAGCTACAGCGCGATTCACTGTATTCGAGGAGTGCTACGCCCAGCTTTCCAGCTTGCGGAGGAAGACGACCTCATCAGGCGCAACCCGTTCAACTTCGAGCTCGCCACCGTACTCGTCAACGATTCCATCGTTCGTGAGGCCTTGTCTCCGCAAGACGAGCGCAGGTTCCTCGATTTCATCAGGGAGGATAAGCATTACTCGCGATATTACGAAGCGTTTTACATCCTTTTTAACACGGGGCTGCGCATTTCGGAGTTCTGCGGTCTCACAAAATCTGACCTCGACTTCGAAAACGGAAGCATCCGCGTCAACAAGCAGCTGCAGAGGGGCAGCGATATGAGGTACTACATCGAGCGCCCCAAAACGAAAAGCGGCGAGCGATACGTGCCCATGTCCGAGGAAGTCAAAGAATGCTTCAAGGCAATCCTTCAAAAGCGCGCCAATCCGCCCATCGAACCCATTGTTGATGGGGTGAGTGGGTTTCTGCTTCTGGACAAAAACGACATGCCGAAGGTTGCGATGCACTGGGAGAAATACTTCCAGCTTTCCCTTCGCAAGTACAACAGCATCTATAAGAATGAACTCCCCAAGATTACCCCGCACGTCTGCCGACACACCTTCTGTTCCAAAATGGCTCGCAAGGGGATGGACCCCGCGAAGCTCAAGTACATCATGGGGCACTCGGACATTAGCGTGACATACAACACGTACACCCACCTCGGATTCGAGGATGTGAGGGACGACATGCTCCGTATGACGGATGGCGCCGCATAAGCTAAAGTGTACGAAGTTGTAAATCCGAGAGGGTTACAACCGAATTTACAACTTTTTCGGCAGAAAATATCCGCTCATACACGAGCTGATTTGGGATTCCGCGATTGGGAGATGGCATACGAACGGTGTTCATCACCTGCGGAAATCCTGATATTTGAAAGGAAAACCAAGGATGCACAGAATCATGTTCGTCTGCCACGGCAACATCTGTCGCTCGACGATGGCTGAGTCGGTGTTTACCGAGCTGGTGCGGCGCGCCGGGCGCGAGACGGAGTTTGTCATCGATTCCGCTGCGACCTCGACCGAGGAGCTTGGCAACCCGCCGCATCATGGCACGGTCGCCAAGCTGCGCGAAGTCGGGATTCCCGTCGTCGCGCACCGTGCCCGCCAGGTGCGTCGCGCGGAGTATGGCGACTGGGACCACATTGTATATATGGATGCTGAGAACGCGCGCGGCCTGCGTCGCATTTTTGGCGACGACCCCGACGTCAAGATTACGCGCTTGCTCGATTGGACCGATCGCCCCGGCGACGTGGCCGATCCCTGGTACACCGGCAATTTCGACGCCACCTACCGCGATGTACTCGCCGGTTGCACCGCTATGCTTGAGCAGCTGTAGGCGCTCGGGCGGCGCGGACACACGGGCCACGCCATCGGCATAAAACGAGCGTGGATTTTCTCCCACTTTGAGCGTTCGAGTGCGCTCTAAACGGAAGAAAATCCACGCTCGTTATCTCGGTGGGAGAAAATCCACGCTCATAAATCCACGCTTATGAATGTGGCAAAGGTACTGTCCCTTTGTCACATCCGGGACTGGCCCTAGACCGGCTTGACCTCCAACTTTATCCCCTCGGCACAGGAGTCGCCCAAAACATCCGAAAGGGCCCAGGTCGCATATAGCGGCAAATAGAGAACCGCTCCGTTGCGCTCAACGTTGCCTCTCGAGAAAACAATCCCGAGCCTTACGCCATATTCAGCCGTATCAAGCACATGACCGAGCGCAGCGTGCGCGTGGTAATAGGAGCCCGATTTAACCTCGATCGGAACAGCCGTCCCATCCGGCCCATCGACCACAAAGTCCACTTCACCGCGCTTTTTTGTCTGATAGTAGTAAAGCTGGCGGTTTTGGGCAGCCAGCTGCTGGGCCACCACGTTTTCGTAAATGCCGCCCAGGTTGGGCTCCTTGCTATCAAGATACGCCGCTTGGGCGACTCCAACGGGGTAGTGCGCCATCAACATGCCCGTATCCGATTGATATAGCTTGAACTGCGATGGTCGTGCCGTCTTGAGCAGGGGCGATTTTGGCTCGGTTACGATATCGGCTTTGAGAGCAACGCCGGCATCGACAAGCCATACAAAATCTCGCTGATACTTCTCGTAGTGCGCCTTAGGGTCAATGGAATTGAGCACGAAGCGCTTGTTTTCGCCCTCGAGCATAATAGGGAGCTGATCGTAGATGCTCTGCGCCTGAAGGGCTCGCCCGCTTGCATACTTGGAGATATCCCGCCGGTACTGTTCGTTGAGCTCTGACTGCAGCTGACGAACAGAGGCAAGGTCGCCCCGCGTGTCAAGAAAACGCTGCACGACCTCCGGCATTCCGCCGACAACGGTATAGGTCCTGAAGTTTGCCATCATCGCGTCATGAATGTAATCAGGAATGGGCCTCTCGCTGATACAGGCGTCACGTATCGTTTGGCGAGCCCCCTCGCTCACCCCGATTGCCCAGCAAAACTCCTCAAAATCGAGCGGGAACATCCTAAGCTCGTGGACATACCCCACGGGATAGGACCTGACGCCCTTGAACTGGGTCCCGAGCATTGACCCCGAAAACGCCCAACGGCACCTCCCGTCCTCAACAAGGAACTTTGCCATCGTCATGATGTCGGGGGCCTCTTGGACCTCATCGATAAACACGAGCGTTTTGCCTGGTGCAATCGACTTTCCCGAAAGAAGCGTCACCCTGCTGATGAAATCATCGGCATCCCGCGCCTCGAGAAGAGCATCTTTTGCCTGGCGGTTTTCCATGAGGTTAAGCTCGATGTAGGTTGCATGGTTGGCTTTGCCAAATGCGCGAATCGAATAGCTTTTGCCAATCTGGCGAGAACCCGTAATGAACAAGGCCTTTTGCTCGGAAGACTTCAGCCAACGCTCCAGCTCTGCCGCTATTTTCCTGCGCAGCATAGGCTCTCTCCTCAGTGTCATCAAATGAAATGCAAAGTTTTATACGCTTGATTATCGATGAAACGCAGAATTTTAGAAACTAAAATCAAATGAAATGCAGAGATTTGAGATTATAAGCAAAAGAAGGGGCACCACCGGCGAATGTGGCAAAGGGGCTGTCCCTTTGCCACATTGCGCTCGACTACTCGTCAACGATCTCGGCAAGCCAGACGTTCAGTGTATCGACTTCGGGGCAGCAGAACTTTGCCGCGCCGGGCTCGTTTCCAGGCACGGTCCCGCCATAGCGCAGGATATCGATATAGGGAAAGCCCACATGGCAGGCCATGGCGCACATCTTGCCGCGGTCTCGGTCGAAGTCAAAAACGTCGCCGGGCTTGTGACCATGGTGACAACGGCACGCACCCAGCTGGTCCACGCAGCTCACGCGGATACGCGGACGCTTGCCACGCGACGCGCCGAGCGGCTTGCTCTCGCCCGCAGGTCTGATGCCGCCCTCGCCGGCGTTACTCATGGTCGATCACATCCAGGCAGGCCTCGATGGGAAGGCCGGCCGATTTGTCCTCTTGGTCGGCATTGCGTTCGATAAGCTCTGCCACCACGCGCATGGCATCGGACGTCGCGCGCTGCAGACTCCAGCCTGCCATAACGCGGCCGACGAGCACCGCCGAGAACGTGTCGCCCGTGCCCGGGAAATAGACCGGAATGAGCTCAAAGGGAATCGTAAAGTACTCCCCCGCCACATGGTCGTAACCAATAACCGCGTTCGTGCCATTGACTACGGCGCTCGTAATGACCACCGACTTGGCACCCAGCTCGCGCACAGCGTCCACAAGGGCGCGGGCCTCATCGGGCGTAATTTGCTCGACGATAGGCGTGTCGGTGAGCAAACAGGCCTCGGTGTAGTTGGGAACCGCGTAGTCGGCGCACTCGAGCAGGTGCCTCATGAGACCGATTGTGGACTCGGGCACGCCCGCATAGAGCTTGCCGTTGTCGCCCATGATGGGGTCAACGAACACCTTGGTGCCCTTTTGCGCACGGCGGTGGCAAAAGTCCGAGATGATGCGCGTCTCTTCCTCGGTCACGATAAAGCCGGTCGAGATGGCGTCGAACTCAAAGCCGAGCTCCTCCCAGATAGCGAGGCTTTGGCGCACGTACTCGGTGGTGTCGTGGATGTAGAACTTGGGATAGTTGAGCGTATCGGACACAAGTGCCGTCGGCAGGTTATGGATACGGTAACCCATGTGCGACAGCACCGGCAGCATGGCGGAAAGCGCGACCTTGCCGTATCCGCACATATCGTTGATCAGCAGCAGCTGAGTGTTCTTCATGAGTGTCCCCCTTGGGTCGGGCGCGGCGCAACGGCGCCACAGTGCAACTAAGTGTAGCGCAGGGGACGTTGCGAGCGGAGTCGAGCAGTGCGAAGAGCAGATTGTTGCGGAAAGGTTACGGAAAATGATCCCTTTTCCTCCGTCCCCAAGTAGTCGTTGGGGACGTTCTTAAACGACTAGTCAAACAAGAACGTCCATTACAGTCGAAATTGTCAGCCCGGGACCGTCTCGGGCTACGATTGAGGCGCGCCCAGAACGGGCCG
>NZ_JBDGAY010000021.1:0-43850 GCF_040910245.1 Collinsella aerofaciens | reverse complement strand
ATTTTGTTGCGCACTTCGTGCTGCAAAATATCGCTCCCCCTGCGGAATGCGCCGGGAGGCAACACCGATTCGGGGCCTGCAAATACATACTTCAGGCACAGTTCTCAAACATGTTCTGGGGGCTGATGTAAATTTGGTGGCTCGGCAAAGCCGAGCCCTTATATAAGGAGGCCGGAGCCAAAGCTCCGGCCTCACTCAATTTCTCATCAGATTAAGTGAGCGATTAAGGAATCGCACTCCACCTGCCGAGTTACCGCAGGGCCCGCCCTGGTGTTACTTTTCAGAACACTCCGCAGGACGCAAGAAACCCCCGCCGCACGAAGTGCGCAGCGGGGGTTACTTGCATGTCCGAGGACGTTCTGAAAAGTAACACCAGAGCGGGCCCGGACAAACAACCGACTACAGGTCGATGTGCGATTCCTTGATCGGGAACGGCTCCGCGAAGTGGCACGCGCAGCAGTGACCCGGTGCGACTTCCTTAAACTCGGGAAGCTTCTCAGAGCAAATACCCTGCGCGATCGGGCAGCGGGTGTGGAAACGGCAACCGGTCGGCGGATCCAACGGTGACGGCGGATCGCCGGCGAGGATGATGCGCTTGCGGGTCTTCTGGATATCAGGATCGGGCACCGGCACGGCAGACAGCAGCGACTGCGTGTACGGATGGTGAGGCTCGCTGTAGAGCGTCTTCCAGTCCGAAACCTCAACCATCTTACCCAGGTACATAACGGCAACGCGATCGGAGATGTGCTGCACGACGGAGAGGTCGTGAGCAATGAAGAGATAAGCAGTACCGAACTTATCCTGAAGCTCCTTCAGCAGGTTCAAAACCTGGGCCTGAATGGAAACGTCAAGTGCAGAGACAGGCTCGTCGCAGATGATCAGCTTGGGCTTCAGAGCGAACGCGCGGGCAATGCCGACACGCTGACGCTGACCGCCGGAGAACTCATGAGGATAGCGGTTAATGTGCTCGGGGTTCAGACCGACGACGTCCAGCAGCTCGCGGACACGCTCAATGCGCTCTTCCTTGGTGCCCACGCCGTGAATGGTCATGGGCTCGGAGACAATCTCGCCGATGGTCATACGGGGATTCAGCGAAGCATAAGGATCCTGGAAGATAAACTGCATCTCGCGACGCATGTCCTTGATCTCATGCTTGCTCATCTCGGCAACATCTTTACCCTGGAAGAACACCTTACCGGCGGTCGGCTTGGTCAGGCGCATGATGGTGCGGCCCGTGGTGGACTTACCGCAACCAGACTCGCCGACCAGGCCAAAGGTCTCGCCCGGATAAATCTCGAACGAAATGTCATTCACAGCAGAGACGACACGCTTAGAGAAGCGCTTGGCGAACATGCCGGACTCAGCGGGAAACTCCTTAGAGAGGTGCTCGACCTTCAGCAGCGGAGTACGCTCGTTGGTATCTGCCATTACGCCTCGCCTCCCTTCTTGGAATCCTTGCGTGTACGGGACGTCTCAGGAGCGTTCTTGAGGAACTCGGGGTCACCGGAGTAGTGGCACGCAGAGTAGTGACCAGACTCGGTGACAACGCGCTCGGGGCGCTGCTTGCGGCACTTGTCCGTCGCATAGGGACAACGAGGAGAGAAGACGCAGCCCTCAGGCAGGTTCATGAGCGAAGGCGGGTTGCCGTGAATCGGCGTAAGCGGCTTCTTCTCTTCGATGGCCTGCTCCGGGATGGAGCGGATAAGGCCCCAGGTGTAGGGGTGGCGGCTCTCGTAGAAGATTTCCTCAGCAGTACCGAACTCAACGGGGCGGCCGGCGTACATAACCATGATCTTATCGGCCATATCGGCGACAACACCCAGGTCATGGGTAATCATGATGATGGCGTTGCCGTTCTTCTCCTGCATCTCCTGCATGAGCTCGATAATCTGAGCCTGGATGGTAACGTCCAGGGCAGTCGTGGGCTCGTCGGCAATCAGAATATCGGGATCGCAGGCAAGGGCCATGGCAATCATGACTCGCTGACGCATACCGCCAGAGAACTGGTGCGGATACTCATTGACGCGCTTCTCGGGCTCGGGGATACCCACGAGGTCCAAAAGCTCGGTGGCACGCTTGAGCGCCTCCTGCTTGGAGTAGCCACGGTGCAGACGAAGACCCTCGCCCACCTGCCTGCCGATCTTATAGACCGGGTTCAAGGAGGTCATAGGATCCTGGAAGATCATCGCGATATCGTTGCCGCGAATGTGCTGCATCTCTTCCTCGGTCATTTCGAGGATGGAGCGGCCGCGATAGCGAACGTCACCGCCCTCGATCTTTCCCGGAGGCATCGAGATGAGGCCCATGATGGTCATGGCGGTCACGGACTTACCGGAGCCGGACTCACCGACGACGCCAAGGGTCTCGCCGCGATCGAGCGTGTAGGACACACCGTCGACAGCGCGAACGACGCCATCCTCGGTATGGAAATACATCTTAAGGTCATCGACCTCGAGCAGATGCTGGCCCTCGGGAACCGGCTGGTCCTTCAGGTCCACATAGTTCTTGTTCTTCTTCATCCTTATGCGTCCTTCATCTTGACGTCGAGGGCGTCGCGCAGACCGTCACCCAGCAGGGTGAAGGCGAGCACCGTCGAGAGAATTGCCAGACCGGGCATGATCATCATCCAGGGAGCGGTCAGAAGATACTGCTGACCGTCCTGAATCATGGAGCCCCACGAAGGCGTAGGCGGAATAACGCCCATGCCGAGGAAGGACAGAGCGGACTCGGTCAGAATGGCGCCACCAATGTTCATGGTTGCGTAGACCACGATAGAGGCGACGGAGTTCGGGAAGATGTGACGCACGACGATACGAGCATCGGATGCACCCATCGCGCGCGCAGCGTCAACATAGTCGTTTTCCTTGACCGTCAAGATTGCAGAGCGGAAGACGCGCGCAATCGAAGGCCAGCCGAGAATACCGATGGCGATAAAGACGTTCTGAAGGCCACGGCCGATAACGGCGATCATGGCGACAACGAACAGCACGTACGGGAACGCCAGGAAAATGTCCGCAC
Source organism: Collinsella aerofaciens (assembly GCF_040910245.1). Taxonomy (GTDB): domain Bacteria; phylum Actinomycetota; class Coriobacteriia; order Coriobacteriales; family Coriobacteriaceae; genus Collinsella. The sequence continues at coordinate 40,832 of NZ_JBDGAY010000021.1, read as the reverse complement.
AGCGCATGATGATCGTATCCCAGATGCCGCCGTAGAAACCCGCCAGAGCACCCATGACCAGACCGATCAGCGTGGAGATCGCGGTGGCCATAATGCCGACGGACAGCGAAACACGTGCACCGTAGATAACGCGGACGAGAATGTCACGACCTAGGGCGTCGGTGCCAAACGGGTGCTCGGCACACGGAGCCAGCAGCGACGTCTGAGCCATGGTGGTCGAGTCGGAAGCCGTCGGCGAACCGAGCCAGGGCTTAGCCCACAGATCTGCGGTCAGGGCAACCACAACGACGATGATGATCCAGCAAACACCGATAACGGCGAGCTTGTTCTTACGAAGACGCTTAAAAGCGTCGCCCCACAGCGTGCGGGACTTGGCGGGAGCAGATGCGGCCTTGGTGGCGGTAGCCTGCTCCTGAGACTGAGAATCAGTTTCCTGCATGAGACGTACCTCCCTTAGGCCTTATCCGACGGACCGCCAAGGCGGATGCGCGGGTCGAGGAATGCATAGCTAATGTCGACGAGCAGGTTGATCACCATAACGACGACGACGATGAGCGTAACGCCGCCCATAACGATGGGCCAGTCACGCATGCTAATGGCGCGATAGACCTCATAGCCGATACCGGGCCAGTTAAAGACCGTCTCGGTCAGGATGGCGCCCGAAAGCATGCCACCAAAGTCGACACCAATATAGGTAACGACGGGGATGAGTGCATTCTTAAGCGCATGCTTGACGATGATCGCGCGATTGGAGAGACCCTTCGCCTTTGCCGTACGGATGTAATCCTGGTTCATGACGTCAAGCAGCTGCGAGCGCATAATGCGGGCGGCATAAGCGGTCGAAACCGAAGCCAGCGTAATGGTCGGAAGCACATAGTGCATCCAATCCTGATACTGAGAGCTGGAACCGCCGGCACCCGAAATCGGCATGGAGAATGCACCGCCCGTGGCGTCCTTGAGAATGACGCCAAAGAACAGCTGCAGCAACATACCGAGCCAGAAAGCCGGGACGGCAACGAGAATCGACGTGGTGAGCGTTACCAAAATATCCCAGAAGGAATAACGCTTAACCGCCGAAATGATACCCGCACCGATACCCATGATTGCCTCGAGCACGATGGCGCACGCGGCAAGTTTGACCGTATACGGATACTTCTGGGCAAAGATTTCCGTAACCGGCAGCTTGCGCTGATACGAATTGCCCAGATCGCCATGAAGCAGGCCGTTCATGTAATACAAGTAACGGTCCACGAGCGACGTTTGAACGGGGTCGCCGTTCTCGTCAAGGATCGCGTTGCCGTCCTCGTCCGACTTGACCAGGTGATAGCGGACGCGAAGCTGAAGCTCCACCTCGGGGGACAGAGCCTTGTCTCCACCGATCAGCTTGATCGGATCTCCCGGCACGATATTCTGGAGGGCGAACAGAATCAGCGTAACGCCCAAAAACACCGGGATGAACTGAAGCACACGTTTAACGATGTACTTACCCATACCACTCCCCTATCTAGGGATTAACCTAAATGGGATGCCGATCGCCAGACCGGCATCCCAAAATTACCATCAGCCAGTTTACCCCAGGTTAGGGAGAACTGTATGTTTCCCATGAGGTCTACGTAAATACTTGACCCTCACGGAAGCTGCAAACTCTTAGGCGAGCTCAGCGGTACCCAGCTCGGCATGCTTCTGCGGATCGACATAGAGGTGCTTGATGCGATCGGAGCCGACGATGGTGTGCGTGTAGAACATAATCGGGATGACCGGGCAGTCGGCAGCGACCATTGCGTCGGCCTCCTGCATCTTAGCGACGCGCTCCTCGTCGTCAACAATAGTACGAGCCTCGTCGACCTTGGCGTCGAACTCGGGGTTGTTGTAACCGGAGCGGTTATCGCCACCGAGGGAGTCGGAGTGGAACAGCGGATACAGGAAGTTGTCCATGATCGGGTAGTCGGCAATCCAACCCAGACGACCGAACTGATAGTTAAAGTTCTGATACTGCTCGAGCAGGGCAGACCACTCAGGGGTATCGGAGACAGCGGTAACGCCAACCTTGGCGAGGTCGCCGATGATGGACTCCATGATCTCCTTGTGACCGCCGTCCTGGTTGTAGGAAAGGGTCACGCTAATGCCACGATCCCCGTTAGCGCCAGCGGGAGCAACCTTGTCGAGGTACTCGTTAGCCTTGTCGACATCGTAGGCGCAGAACTCCCATGCGCCCTCCTTGTAGCCATCGATGCCCGGAGGAACAATGCCGTCGGCAGGGGTACGGGTACCCTTATAGATGGTCTTGCAGATGGCCTCACGGTTGATGGCCAGGGAGATGCCCCTGCGCAGGTCGGCGTTGTTGAACGGCTCGGCCGTGGTGTTGCAGGTCAGATAGTACGTGGAAGGCTCGGCGCCGAGCAGCATGCGCTCGCCGTCACCCATGGTGTAGCCGTCCTTGGACACGCCGCGATCCTTCTTGGCGGCATCGATCTGAGCGACGGGAACGTCGCAGACATCGAGGTTACCGGCCTGGAACTCCTTGTAAGCAGTCTCCATGTCCTTGATGACCTGGAAGTGGATGCCATCGATCTTGGCCTTGTCGCCATAGTAATCGTCGAACTTCTTGAGGTTGATCTCCTGGCCATCCTCCCACTTGCCGTCCATCATGAACGGGCCGTTACCGACCGGTGCAAGATAGAAGCTCTTGGCATCGGACTCGGCGCACTCGGGAACCGGGGCCAGAGCCGGGTGAGAGGCGACGAAGGGGAAGTCGGCGTAAGCGGAAGACAGCTTGACGACGAGGGTCTCATCGTCGGGGCAGGTAACACCGCTGAGCTCGGTAGCGTTACCGGCAAGCAGATCGTCATAGCCCTCGACCATGGAAAGGTGATAGGAGACCTCGGAAGGGCCATACTCGGTAGCGATGGCCGACTTGGTGTTGACCAGACGCTCCCAACCGAGCTTGAAGGACTTGGAGGTAACGTCGTCACCGTTGTGGAACTTGGCCTTCTTGATCTTGAAGGTAAACTCGGTGGCGTCGTCGTTGGCCTCAAAGGACTCGCAAGCCAGCGGAACGATCTCGCCCTTCTCGGCGTCATAAGAGGTCAGAGCGTCAAAGAGCTGGTACTCGACCTGAGTGCCCTGGTCCTCCTGGACATTGTAGGGGTCGATGCAGACCGGGTTGTTGATGTAGAAGTTCAGCGTCGAACCGGACTCAGAACCGGAAGCGTCGCCACCCTTCTTGCCGCATGCGGCAAGAAAAGCCATGGAGCTCGCAGCAAGGGTGCCGCCAACAAAGGCGCGACGACCCATAACGGGCTGGTGGAACATAGAATCAGCCATGCCATCCTCCTTATGAGATAGGACAAAGAAATGTTCAGTCGGACACATGTCGAAACAATCCGATCCGAACCATAAAAACGTCGCCCGTCGCTATGGCTGGTTATGCACAACGGACCAACGTTTCGCAATACAGTAGCGCATTTTATGCACGATTTGGGGCTAATTCCGGTCAACGGTCAAGAATTTCTTTAGTTGGGCGAAGTATGTGGGGATATTTTGACTCTGTTACAAATTTGTAAACAAAAAGGGTCCCGCACTTGCGGAACCCTTTTCAATTATTTTATGCGGCTCGTGCTTAGAAGCCGACGATGCCCTGCGGGAAGAAGAACATGCACAGGACGACGCACACGGCAAAAACGACGGCCATAATTACCGTCAGGCGATCGAGGTTCTGCTCCATGACGCCCGTGGCAGAGCTGGAGTTATACAGCGAGCTAGCGATCATATCCGAAACGCCGGTGCCCTTACCGGAATGCATCAGGACGAGAATCGTCAGCGCCACGGCAGAGACAGCCCAAACGACAAACAGAAAAATCTGGAACGGACCCATAGATAAGCTCCTTAATAGAACAATTCAAACTCCAGTACTGTACCACAACCTCCGCTCTCCCCTACCCGCCACTCGGGGACGGGGTAGAAATGGCAGAAATAGCTCTTGATTTTCATCTATTAAAGTGATTTGAGGGCATTTCGAACGACATAGCGTCCAAGCCCCGTAAGACGGCCAATCTGTCGTTCACTAAAGCCAGCCTCATACAGCCTGCGAACAGCTTCGGCACGTTCAAATGGACCGGGAAGCCCCATAACATCATGGGGATCCATGCCGTCTAGGACTCCCCTAGCCTTGCGCTCCTGCTCAAATACCGTCATCGAACGGCCAGAATTCAATACATAGGTATCCTTGCGGCCCGATTTGCTAAAGGATTCAAAATTTCCCCGTCCGCCGATTAGACTAAATAGGATGCTCCGATCCAGGTGGCCGCCTTCACCAAGGTAGGCTTGATAGCTGCTCCATTGGTAGGCCTCCGGGCGGCAACCAAGCTCAATCGGATTATCGTGAATGTAGCGAATTGCCTGCATAAAATAGTCATTAGACTCAATAGGCTTACTTTTATAGCGATCCTGAAATACGGGGCCGCAGCGTCCGGTCACCCTGTTGAAAAACTGACCATAGAGGGTTCCTATGTAATGGACGACCTCCCACATATGGTCCTCGCGATCAGAAAGCAGCATATGCACATGGTTGTCCATGAGGCACCAGGCGCATAACGAAGCCTTGTACTGCGTGCATGCTTCACCCGCTACGGACATGAAAAACCTGCGTTGATAATCCTCTTCGAATAGGTACTGCTTGCCACAGCCTCTCATCATCACATGGTAATAGCCGTAGGGGGACTTTACTCTGGCCTGCCTTGTCATTGCTGGACCTCACAATCCGCATGCATGTTTGCGTCAAACTCTACCCAGATAGGCATTAATACAAGGTTGGCAACGAAAGAAAACTAGTCAGCGGCAAACCATCACAGGCAAACGGGAAGTCAAGCTTTAGAGGAAAAATATTTCTACCATTTCTACCCCGTCCCCAAATGGCAGAAAAAGGGGGTTGTCCGATTGTGGACAACCCCCTTACTAGAAAACGTTATTTGTTTTCTCTTAGGCCTCGGTGGCGAGCACGCGACCCGTCATCTCGGCGGAAGGCTCAATACCAGCCATAGTGAGCATGGTCGGAGCGATATCGGAAAGACGACCGTCCTCGATACCGGTGAGCTGTGCCTTCTCATCAACGATGATGAACGGTACACGGTTGGTGGTGTGAGCCGTAAACGGATGCTTGGAACCGTCAGAAGCAACGTCAAACATGTGATCGGCGTTGCCGTGGTCGGCGGTAATCAGCGCAAAGCCGCCCTTGGCGAGAATCGCCGGGACAACCTTGGACAGGGCATCGTCAACAGCCTCGACGGCCTTAACGGCGGCGTCGAAGACACCGGTGTGACCAACCATGTCGCAGTTTGCGAAGTTCACGATGTAGAAATCAGCGCGATCCTCGTTGATGGCAGCGACGAGCTTCTCGGTAACCTCGGGAGCGCTCATCTCAGGCTGCAGATCGTAGGTAGCGACCTTGGGGGAAGCGACGAGCACGCGCTCCTCGCCCTCCTTGGGCTCCTCGATGCCGCCGTTGAGGAAGAACGTCACGTGGGCGTACTTCTCGGTCTCGGCGGTGTGCAGCTGCTTCAGGCCATTGGCGGCGATAACGTCGGCCAGGACGTTCTCGGGGAACGTCTTGGGGAAGGCGACCTCGACATCAAACGTCGGATCGTACTCGGTCATCGTCACAAAGTGCGAAAGCTTGATCTGCTTGCGCTCAAAGCCGTCGAACTCCTTGTCCGTGAACACGCGGGTCATCTGACGGGCGCGGTCGGGACGGAAGTTGAAGAAGATGGCCGCGTCGCCCTCGTGGATGCCCTCGTTGTGGGCAGCGAAGGGCTCGACGAACTCGTCGCCGCGCGGGTCCTTCTCGTAGTAGGCCTTGATGCCGGCAACGGGGTCGACATCGGCATCGGACGCATTGACCATGACGTCGTAGGCACGCTGGATGCGCTCCCAACGGTTGTCGCGGTCCATGGCCCAATAGCGGCCAGAAACGGTGGCGACGCGAGCGTCGCAACCGGTCTCCTCGGAAATCTTAGCCAGGAAGGCGCAGAACTCGCTCATGTAGCCGGCACCGGACTGCGGGTCAACATCGCGGCCATCCATGAAGGCGTGGACGCGAACGGTCTTGACGCCATGCTGGGCAGCCATCTTGACCAGGGCCTCGACGTGGTTCATGTGGGAGTGAACGCCGCCAGGGCTCATAAGGCCCATGAGGTGAAGGGTCTTTCCCTCAGCCTTGACATCGTCCATAGCCTTGACGAAAACCTCGTTCTTGGCGATGGAGCCGTCCTTGATGGCATTGTTGATGCGCGAAAGCTCCTGGAACACGATGCGGCCTGCACCGATGTTGAGGTGGCCTACCTCGGAGTTGCCCATCTGGCCGTCGGGAAGGCCAACGTCCTCGCCCGAAGCACCGAGCGTGGTGTGGGGGTACTTCTCGTACAGGCCATCGAGGAAGGGCGTCTTGGCAGCGGCGACGGCGTTCTCGCCATCGGCCGGAGCAAGGCCGCAGCCGTCCATGATGATCAGGAGTGCAGGAAGATGACGCTGTGCCATATGTCCTACTCGCCTGCCTTGACGACCATAGAGGCGAAGTCGGCAGCCTTGAGCGAAGCGCCGCCCACGAGGGCGCCGTCAACGTCGGGCTTGGCGACGAGCTCGGCAATGTTGCCGCGCTTAGCGGAACCACCGTACAGGACACGGATGCCGTTGGCGAGCTCCTCGCCAAACATCTCCTTGAGGGTCTCACGGATAGCGCCGCAGACCTCCTGAGCGTCCTCGGCGGTAGCGGTCTTGCCGGTGCCGATGGCCCAGATGGGCTCGTAGGCGACGACGACCTGCTTGGGGCAGGTGATCTCAAGACCAGCAAGGCCAGCCTTGACCTGGTTCACGACGTGCTCGACATAGGTGCCGGCCTCGCGGACCTCAAGGGACTCGCCGCAGCAGAAGACGGGAACAAGACCGGCGGCAACGAGGGCCTTGGCCTTCTTGTTCTGGTCCTCGTCGGTCTCGTGGAAGTAGTCGCGACGCTCGGAGTGACCGATGATGCAGTAGGTGCAGCCAGCGGACTTGAGCATGTCGCAAGAGGACTCACCGGTGAAGGCACCCTTGGCCTCCCAGTACACGTTCTGTGCACCGAGGGCGATGGGGGCAGCCTGAATGCGGTCATGGACCGTAGTGATGTCGATGGTCGGAGGGCAGACGAGCACCTCGACGCCAGCCGGAACCTCGGGCAGAGCCTGGGCCAGCTCGTCGGCGAGCTTGGCAGCCTCGGCGACGTCGTTGTTCATCTTCCAGTTACCAGCGATAAGAAGGGTGCGGTTAGGCATCGAGAAGCGCCTCCACTCCGGGCAGGGCCTTACCCTCGACGAGCTCCATGGAAGCGCCACCGCCGGTGGAGATCCAGCTCATCTTGTCGGCCAGGTTGAACTTGTTGACAGCCGCGACAGAGTCGCCACCGCCGATGATCGAGGTGCAGTCGGCCTCGGCGACAGCCTCGGCGATAGCCTGGGTGCCGTGAGCGAAGTTGTCGAACTCGAAGACGCCCATGGGGCCGTTCCAGAACACGGTCTTGGCGCCCTTGACGGCCTCGGCGTAAAGCTCCTCGGTCTTGGGGCCGATGTCCATACCCTCGCGGTCGTCGGGGATAGCATCGGAAGCGACAACCTCGGGGACAGCGTCCTCGCCAAAGTGATCGGCAACGCGGTTGTCGATGGGGAGCAGGATCTTGACGCCCTTCTCCTCGGCCCTCTTGAGCATCTCACCGGCGCGCTCGACCCAGTCCTCTTCCTTGAGGGACTGACCGACGGACAGGCCCTGAGCCAGGAAGAAAGTGTAGGCCATGCCGCCACCGATGATCAGGGTATCAGCGGAGTCGATGAGGTGATCGAGAACGCCGATCTTGGAGGAAACCTTGGAACCGCCGACGATGGCGACGAAGGGGCGCTCGGGCTCGGCGAAGATGCCGGTCAGCGTGTCGACCTCCTTCTCGAGCAGGAAGCCGGCGACGGCAGGCAGGTAAGCGGCGGGGCCCACGACGGAACCCTGGGCGCGGTGAGCGGTGCCGAAGGCATCGAGAACGAAGACGTCACCATAGGAAGCGAGCTTCTTGGCGATCTCGGGATCGTTCTTCTTCTCACGCTTGTCAAAACGGACGTTCTCGAGAACGAGGACCTTGCCCGGCTCGACGGCGGCGACAGCCTCGGCGGCCTTCTCGCCATACGTGTCGGCAACAAAAGCAACGTCAAGGCCAGAGAGCTCAGCGAGCTTCTTGGCGACAGGCTCGAGGGAAAGCTCGGGCTGGAAGCCAGTGCCCTCAGGACGGCCGAGGTGGCTCATGAGGATGACGCGAGCGTTGTGCTCAACGAGGTAGTTGATGGTGGGCAGGGCAGCCTTAATACGGGTGGTGTCGCCAACGACGCCATCCTTGATAGGCACGTTGAAGTCAACGCGGACGAGAACGCGCTTGCCGTCGACATCGATGTCGCGGACGGTCTTCTTGGTAAAGGCCATGTTTGCTTCTACCTTTCGTACGTGTCTGCCTTCCATTACGGCAGACGATTTCTTATAAAAAGGACGCGACCCTAGGGTGTAAGCCCTATAAGGCCGCGCCCTTCTTTAGACGCTCAACGAGCTATTCGCTAAAAGCTAAATTAAGCAACGAACTTCTCGAAGTACTTGATGGTGCGGACCATCTGAGAGGTGTAGGAGTTCTCGTTGTCGTACCAAGAGGTGACCTGAACGAGGGTCTGGCCGTTGCCGAGGTCAGAGCACATGGTCTGCGTGGCGTCGAAGATGGAGCCGTGGGTCTCGCCGACGATGTCGCGGGAGACGATCTGGTCCTCGTTGTAGGCGAAGGTATCGGGGATGGTCTCGGCGTAGGCCTTCATGGCAGCGTTGACCTCGTCGACGGTGACCTTCTTGTCAACGACGGCGTAGAGGTTGGTCAGCGAGCCGGTCGGCGTCGGGACGCGCTGGGCGGCACCGATGAGCTTGCCGTTGAGCTCGGGGAGAACCAGGCCGATGGCCTTGGCAGCGCCCGTGGTGTTCGGGACGATGTTCTCGGAGCAGGCGCGGGAGCGACGGAAGTTGCCCTTGCGCTGCGGGCCGTCGAGCGGCATCTGGTCGCCGGTGAAGGCGTGGATGGTGGTCATGATGCCGGACACGATGGGAGCGAAGTCGTTGAGACCCTTGGCCATCGGGGCAAGGCAGTTGGTGGTGCAGGAAGCAGCGGAGATGATGTTGTCCTCAGCGGTCAGCGTCTCATGGTTGACGTTGTACACGATGGTGGGCAGATCGCTGCCGGCCGGAGCGGAGATGACGACCTTCTTGGCGCCAGCGTTGATGTGGGCCTGAGCCTTAGCCTTGCTGGTGTAGAAGCCGGTGCACTCGAGAACGACGTCGACGTCGAGGTCGCCCCAAGGCAGGTTGTTGGCGTCGGCCTCCTTGTAGATCTTGATCTCCTTGCCGTCAACGGTGATGGAATCCTCGCCAGCAACGACCTCGTGATCGCGAGCGTAGTTGCCCTGCGTGGAGTCGTACTTCAGCAGGTAAGCGAGCATATCGGGAGAGGTGAGGTCGTTGATAGCGACGATCTCGGAGCCCTCATGACCGAACATCTGACGGAAAGCCAGACGACCGATGCGACCGAAGCCGTTAATAGCAACCTTTACTGCCATTGTGTCTCCTTTCGTAAGGCCCCCGCGAGCTACAGCGCCCGCCGTTGAGGCCCACAAACTAACCACTCGCCTAATATACCTTTTTTTTGACTTGAATTTCACGAGAATGCTCGAAATTGAAAATCAAATTTACGTTAAAACGTTTTAAAGAATAAAATAGCAGCTAAATCCGTATATAAGTCGATACTTCAAACTACTTGTTTGCTTCAATGAGCTTTTCAAGCCTCAAAACGCGATGGTACAGGGCAGACTTCGACAAGGGAGGGTCAGCCATCTCGCCCAGATCGCGCAGCGACAGATCGGGATAGCGCTCGCGCAGGTCGCAAAAGACTGCCAAGGCGTCCGGAAGCGCGTCGCGCAAACCCCGCTGTTCGAGCTCATCGATCAACGCAAGCTGATGCTGCGCGGCACCCGCACTTCTGGTCTGATTGGCCAGCTCGGCATTCACGCGACGGTTTACGTCGTTCTTAACCAATTTGACCGCGCGCGCTTCCTCGATCTCGGCAACGCTGCGCTTGGCGCCAATCAGCTTTAGGAGCTGCTCGATCTCCTCGGCGCTCTTAATGTAGACAGCAAAGGATCCGCGCCGCGCGTTAACGCGCGCATGGACCCCAATCTGCTCCAATAGATCGCAAAGTCCCCGGGCATACTGCTCGCCCTGCACCGCGATCTCCAAATGAAAGTCGCCGCGGGGATCGGCCACGAAACCGCCGGCGATGAGCGCGCCGCGGATGTAGGCAAGCCTGCAGCAGGGACGGGCAACGATGTGCCGGGGAACACTGGCGACGAGCCCTCCCCTGCGGTCGAGAATGCCCAGCAGCACCAGAGCCTTGTCCAGGTCGGGTTGATCGGGCAGGGTAATGAGATAGTTACGGACCTTATGCAAGACCGATTTACGAACGGTGAATTCCGTTTTGAGCTTAAGGATGCGATGCGTCAGCGTGATCATCGTGCGCGCGACGGCACCCGTCTCGGTCGCGACCGTCAAACGATACCGCCCGGAGCCGGCCAGCGAAAGTGTACCGCTCACACGCGTCAGGGCGGCAAGCGTCGACAAATCGCAGTATTCACATTCGGGTTCGCAGCGCGCGAGCTCGTCACGCACCTCGGCGGTAAACGACATGCAGGCCTATGCTTTCGTGTTGGCGCGCGACAGGTCGCGATGGGAAATGCTCACATGATATTGGGCACCTTCTAAATAACGTGCCGTGGCCTCGGCGATGGCAACGCTGCGGTGTTGACCGCCCGTGCAGCCGATGGCAATAGAAAGCTGTGGCTTGCCCTCCGCGATATAGCCGGGCATGACCGTATCGAGCAGCTGCGTCCAGGCCTTCCAGAACTCCTGGGTCTTGGGATGGTCCAGAACAAAGTCGGAGACTTTCTTATCGAGACCGGTCATGGTGCGCATCTCGGGATCGTAGAACGGATTGGGCAGGAAGCGGACGTCGATCATAATGTCCGCCTCGACGGGCATGCCGTGCTTAAAGCCAAACGAGAACACGTGAACGTCCATGAGCTGCTGGTCGGACAGCTCGGAGAACGCCATGCGCAATTTATTGCGCAGAGCAGAAGTGCGCAAGCGGCTCGTATCGATAATCATGTCAGCTCGGTCGCGAACGCCCTGCAGCTGCAGGCGCTCGCGCTGAATCGCATCGGCCGTAGTCTCCCCCGGCTTGGCAATGGGATGGCGGCGGCGGTTTTCGCTATAACGACGGATCAGCACCTCGTCAGAGGCCTCGAGAAACACGATGTCACAGCTCATCTCGCGCTCCTCGAGCGCGGCAACGGCATCGAGCAGCTCATCGAACAAGCCCTGGCTGCGCAGGTCGCAGGTGACGGCAAGATGCCTGCCCACGCCCGTATTGATGCCGACGAGTTCGGCAAGCTGGGCGATCAGACGCGGAGGCAAGTTGTCGATGCAAAAATAGCCCATGTCCTCGAACACATGCATGGCCTGCGTTCGGCCCGATCCGGACATTCCGGTGATGATGACGATATCGGGGATGCGCTCCGAGCGCTCCGCCGCATCCATGGCATCTCCCTTTTGCATGTGTGCCTCCTAAAACAAGCGCGGGACCCGGCCAGCGGATCCCGCGCGATCAATTGCCTTTATTGAGTATACCGCCCCAAGCGGATACGAGGCCTGTCTTACGCCTCAAGCGCAGCCTTGAACCAACTTGTAATACTCGTGGGGTGCGTGATGGCGGTGCCGACGACAACGGCCCAGGCGCCCGCATCAATCGCGGCGCGGGCCTCCTCGGGCGTGTGCACGCGGCCCTCGCAGATGATGGGAAGACCGGGGAATTCCTCGGTCGCCTGACGCAGAAGCGGCAGATCGGGGCCATCGGCCATGGTGCAGTCGATAGCGGCAACACCATGAGAAAGCGTGGTGGACACCAGGTCGAAGCCCATGTCGACAGCACGACGAATATCCTCGATGGTGGCACAGTCGGCCATCAGGAGCACGCCCTCCTCGTGCAGCGGGCGGAAGGTATCCTCGACCGACTTGCCATCGGGACGTGGGCGATCGGTGGCGTCAATCGCCACGATATCGGCACCCGCAGCAACGCAGGCGCGAGCGTGGCGCAGCGTCGGCGTGATGTAAACGCCCTCGTGCCCATCCTTCCACAGGCCGATAACAGGAACCTCACAGCGACCCTTAATGGCGGCAATGTCGGCAAGGCCCTGGCAGCGAATGGCGGCGGCACCGCCGAGCTCGCAAGCGCGAGACATTTGAGCCATGGTCTCGGGCGTACGAAGCGGCTCGCCCATATACGCCTGAACGCTCACGACGAGCTTGCCCTTCAGGGATTGAATCAAAGGATCGACGGTCATGTTCGACTCAACCTTTCTAAAAACAGCCTTCTGAGACACCGCACCTTGACGTTCAAACCGTCGCTCACGTACCGAAGTACGCTTCGCTCCTCTTTCACGTCAATCTGCGGCACCTCAGAAGGCGCACTTGGTAGTTATGTTTACTTCAACGATGCAAGAAGGTGTTCGGCGGCACCGATGAGTGGAGCATCACCCTCCAGAGAACCGATAAGGATCGGCGTGTCCTGAAGCGGATCGAGCGCCTGGCTGGCATAGCCCTCGTGCACCGAATCCTTCCACGTCTGCGAACGCCAATCGGGACCTTGGTGAATCACGCCGCCCGAAAGCACGATGACCTCAGGGTCCAGAATGTTAGCGAGCGAGCCCAAGCTGGCACCCAGCGCAAAGCCGGCGTCATGGATGACCTCGGTCGCCTTTGCGTCGCCCGCACGGCACAGGTCGTTCACGTCGCGACCGACCGAAGGACGGCTGGGGTCGACGCGACCGAAGCGCTCATCGTACATACGACCAATGGAAGTGCCCGAAGCAACCGACTCAAGATGACCAGAACGTCCGCAGGCGCAGGGAATGCCAGCGGCAGCCGAGCACTCGATGTGGCCCATATGACCGGCAGCACCATGGAAGCCCTGCATCACGCGGCCGTTCTCGACATATGCGCCGCCGATGCCCGTACCGATGCCCAGACACAAGACGGAGAACTTGCCCTTGCCGACGCCCCAGTGGGCCTCGCCCAGAGCATGAGCCTGCACGTCGCCCACCACGGCAACGGGAAGACCAAGGTCTTCGCGCAGACGCGGCCCCAACTGAACGCCGGACCAGCCGGGCATGATCTCGTTGGCATACGCGATGGCGCCCGTCTTGGGATCGACGACGCCTGCGGCACCGATACCGACACCGAGGACCTCGACATCGGGATTCGCCTCAAGAGCGGCCTTGATGGACGCCTCGATACGTTGGAAGACGGCCTCGCCGCCCTCCTGGGCCTCGGTAGGAACCTCGGCCTCAAATACGGGATGGGGCGCACTGCCGTCAGCCGGGTACTCCATGATGGCGGTCGCGATCTTAGTTCCGCCGATATCGACAGAGCAGACGTACTTGTTCTCCATGTCGTTCTCCTTCGGAGACAAAACAACTACAGGAAATGCGGTCGGATTTAACCCCGCCGCACGGTAAAGGTTTCCGAGGTGCCCGAGATCGCCGTGAAGCCTCGCGGCCATTGACCTAATGGTCATGGCCACGAGGCTGAACGGCGAGGTCGGGTGCCTGGGGAAGCTTTACAGGAGACCGTTGTCCTGAAGGACCTTCTTAATCGCCTCGACGTTCTCGCCGGTCATGGCCTTCACCGGGCGCGGCATGGTCGGGCTGTCGAAGATGCCCATGAGGTTCATAGCGGTCTTGAAGGCGCCGACGCCACCGGCATAGCCCTGGACGCCCGAGGTGACATCCCAGATGTGCGAAATCTCATTGAGGCGATCCTGCTCGGCCTTGACGGTAGCCCAGTCACCGGCCTGAGCGGCCTTCCACTGGCGCACGTAGCCCTCGGGCTCAACGTTGGCGAGACCCGGGACGGAACCGTCGGCGCCACCGAGGTAGGCGCCATCGACAACAACCTCGTGACCGGTGAGGATGCTCATCGGATGGCCGTTCTTCTCATTCTCCTGAACGAGGTAGCGGAACGAGATGTCATCGCCCGAGGAATCCTTGACGCCGGCCAGGACGCCCTCGGCGCCGAGCTTGGCAAGGAGCTTCCAGGGAAGCTTGGTGTGGACGCACACGGGGATGTCGTAAGCGAAGATGGGCAGGTCGAGTTCCTCGTGCAGGATGCGGAAGTGCTCCTCGACCTCGGTCATGCCCTGCAGGGCATAGAACGGGCAGGTGGCGACGAGGGCATCGGCGCCCAGCTCCTGGGCGACCTTGCCGTGCTCGATCATGCGCTCGGTCTCGGTGTCGATGATGCCGACCAGAACGGGAACGCGGTGATCGACGATGCGCACAGCCTCGGCGACAATCTGGCGACGACGCTCGTCGGTGGAGAAGACGACCTCGCCCGAGGAGCCCAGGAAGAACAGGCCATCGACGCCGGCATCGATCATGCGGTTGATGCTGCGCTCAAAGGAGGCAACGTCGAGCTGGTGGTCTTCGGTATCGGGAACAACGACGGGAGGGATAACGCCGGTGAATTTCTGAGTTGCCACAAGAATCTCCTTAGTTGTCTGGCGGGCGACCCTATGCCACCCACTCTTGTTGGCAGTGTCCAGGCCGTCTAGGCCAAAGAACACGGGTAGAACGTTTGGTTAAAGAAGTCGACGACTTCGTTTTCGAACGCATTGATGCGCTCGTGAGCGTATTTGGCATAGATGATATGCCTCCGGTCACACTCAAGACCGTTGAACACGGCAAACTGACCCTTGGGGTCGCTCACGGTATCCATGAGCGAAGTGCCCATGAGCACCGAGCCGCGCACCTGAGACGACAGCGCCTCGAGGCCACCGGGAATCGGATTGGCGACCGCCGTGCAGGCGAGGCCCTGCTCATCCAAAGCAGAAACCGCCAGCGCGACTCCGCCGCCAAGGCCCTCGCCCCATGCAAAGATGCGGTCGGGGTCCATGCCATCAAGATTGCGCGCAACCTTCGCCAACGCGCAGCCCCAACGAACGCGCCTGACAAAAGCAGGCGAGGTAATCCCCTGCTGCAGATCGCTGAGTCCAATCGCCTCATCGTCCAGTGCAAGCACGGCATATCCCATGGCGGCAAATCTCGTCATGTGATGCCAGCCGCGCACAGGCCGATCGATGTCGTGGAACATCAGGCACAGCGGCACGCGCTCAGATACTCGGGCACGACCAACAGGCTCAATCAAACGAGCGTGGACCGCATCGTCACCGAGCTTAAAGGAAACCTCCGAGTAACGGGCGCAGGGGTTAACAAAGTCAATTGCCGTAATGGCCAGGCCTTGAATCTCAAGATTCGAAGCGCATGTCTCTAAATCAGAAACATCTGCTTGGACATCACCGTGCCAGTCCCGATATTCTGCGAGCCTTGACGAAACCGTTCCAGGAATTCCCACGAGCCCGGGGACTATCAGCTCGTCAACATTGCTCTCGCACTTAGACATGAGCCTCCCCTCCCTCACAGAAAAACGGAATGATCAGATCGTCAAAATCCTGAATCTCCTCGTGACCAAAGCATTCAAAGAACTCATGACGCTTGTCGCAGGACAGGTTGTTGTACACCGCAAACTGCGTTGCCGGCGGACAGACGATATCGGCCGTGCCCGTGCCAAACAGCACGGGGCACTTGACCATGGGGGCAAAATTCTTGGAATCGAAGTACGCCAGCTTGGCATAGGCTTCCTCGATACGAGTCGAGTCCTCGTCAAACCAACGCGACCAATAGCGCAGGCCCTCGTAGGCAATATCGTCGGCGTCCAGATCCCAAACCAGGCGGAAGTCCGATAAGAAGGGATAGAGGATAGCCGCGCGATCAACTAAATCGCTATTGAGCGCGCAGGTCGCAATACCCAAACCGCCGCCCTGCGATGCGCCGTTTACATACACGCGGGTAAGATCGATGCCCTCGAGCTCGCGAACGATACGGCACAGAATGCGGATATCCTGATGCAGGCGGACATAGTAGAGGTTGGCCGGATCGCCGTCGATACCGGCGACGATATGGCCCGCGACCGTCGTGCCCGCAAATCCACCAATGTCCTCGGAGGGGCCTCCTTGGCCAGGACAATCGAGAGCAATGAGCGCCATGCCCATGCCAGCAAACGACGCCTGCTCAAACCAGCTGCGGCTCGCACCCGGATATCCATGGAACTGAAGCACCAGCGGCACGGGCTCCTCCGAGACCGGCTTGAGATACTTGGCATGCAGGCGTGCACCACACATGCCGGTAAACCAGAGGTCGAAAAACCGACAGGTCGCGGAATCCGCAACCGAAGCCGCCTCAATCGCGTAGTCGAGCTCGACGGCGTCGGCCTCGGCCATGCGGTCCTTCCAAAAGAGATCGAAATCCGATGGACGGGGCATAGCGCCTCGATATTCACCAAATTGCTGTTGTAGCTCCTGAGCACTTGGCATGGCTCGTGAACCCAGCCTTTCGAAATCGCAACGGAGGTGCGCCCGGTAAGGGAACCGGGCGCACGGGAGGGAAAGCGAGGCTACTCGCCGAGCTTGGGATGCAGCAGCGACGGCGCAGCGCCAAGCAGCATCTTGGTGTAGGGGTCCTGAGGGTGCTGGAAGACCTGCTTGGCCTCGCCCTGCTCGACGATCTTGCCGCCATTCATAACGATGATGTCGTCAGAGATATAGCGGACCGTCTGGATGTCATGGCTGATGAACACCATGGCCAGGCCGAGCTCCTTCTTAAGGTCGGTCAGCAGGTTCAGAATCTGCGCGCGGACCGAAACGTCCAGAGCCGAGGTGGGCTCGTCGGCGATGATGGCATCGGGGTTCAGCGACAGGGCACGGGCAATTGCGACGCGCTGGCGCTGGCCGCCCGAAAGCTGGCCGGGAAGAACCTCGGCGGCGGAGCTGGGCAGACCAGTGAGCTCCAAGAGCTCCTTGACGCGCTTCTCCTGCTCGGCCTCGGTACCCAGGTTGTGGACGCGCATGGGGTCGAGCAGTTGCTCGCGAACGACCATGCGGGGGTTGAGCGCCGTGGCCGGGTTCTGGAACACGACCGAGATGACGCGACCCATGTGGCGACGGTCCTCAGCGGTACGTTTGGT
The DNA here is from genome assembly GCF_040910245.1 of Collinsella aerofaciens. Lineage (GTDB taxonomy): Bacteria > Actinomycetota > Coriobacteriia > Coriobacteriales > Coriobacteriaceae > Collinsella. Next base: position 23,609 of record NZ_JBDGAY010000021.1, on the reverse strand, counting down.
AACGTCCTTGCCCTTAAAGTAGACCTTGCCGCTCGTGGGGGCCTGCAGGCCGCACATGACGTTGGCGGTGGTGGACTTTCCGCAACCGGACTCGCCGACGATGCCGATGGTCTGTCCGGGCATGAGCTTAATCGTTACACCCTGGACGGCGTGAACCAGGTTGGGGTGCAGAATCGAGCCGGTACGGGTCCTAAAGGTGACGTGGACGTCATCAAGGAAGATGATCGGCTCGACGCCGTTGACTGCGGTCTCGCTCATCTACATCACCTCCGCGTGAGGGGTCAAACCATTTGCCTTGAGCACCTCGTCGGGGAGCTCGGAATAGAAGTGCTCGGTGCCGGGCACGCGCTTGAAGACCGGACGGGTGTCCAGGCCAATGCGCGGATGGCTCGAGCGGGGCGCGAAGCGATCGCCCTTGGGGAAATCGCGCGGGCTCGGAACGGCGCCGGGCACCTGGTGCAGGCGGCCCGAACCGCTCTCGATGGACAGGACGGAACCCAGAAGGCCGCGGGTGTACTCGTGGATCGGGTTGGTGAGCAGCTCCTTGGTGGGCGCCTGCTCGATAACCTGGCCGGCGTACATAACCGTGATGTTATGAGCGACCTCAGCGACCAGTGCCAGGTCGTGCGAAACGAAGATCATGGCAAAGCCGAGCTTGGCCTGAAGGTCGTTAAGCAGCTTGATGACCTGCTTCTGGACGGTAACGTCCAGAGCGGTCGTGGGCTCGTCGCAGATGACCAGCTTGGGGTCGCGGGTAAGGGCCATAGCAATCAGAACGCGCTGACGCTGACCACCGGAAAGCTCATGCGGATAGCTCTCGAGCGTACGCTTGGGGTCGAGGCCCACGAGCTCCAGGAGCTCCTCGGCGCTACGGGTGCCGCCACGCTTGGTGAGCTGCTTCATCTGGGCGGAAATGAGCATGGAGGGGTTGAGCGAGGACAGGGCATCCTGATAGACCATGGCGATATCGGTACCGCGCAGGCCGAACCACTCTTTCTTGCTCATCTTGAGCAGGTCGCGACCCTCCCAGAGAACCTCACCGGAAAGGTGCTCGTCATCGTCGGTCAGGCCCATGATGGCCAGCGTGGTGATGGACTTACCGCAGCCGGACTCGCCTACCAGGCCCATGGTCTGGCCGGGACGGACGTCAAAGTTAACGTGGTCGACGACGTTGATGTCACCGTGGTGCTCAAACTGGATGCAGAAATCGCGGACCGAAAGGATCGGCTCAACGGACTCATCGGGCACATGGCGGTCGTTACGCTTGAGTTCGACATCACGCAGGGCGCCAAGACGGGCGGACAGGGACTGAGCCTGCTCCTTGTAGGCGCGAACGGGATCGGAGACCAGCAGGTCGGCCTCGCGGCGCTTGGAGGAGTCGGTCGGATCCAGGGCGGCGGAGGGAGCAGCGGCCATGGCGTCGGTAATGCCCTCGGAGAGGATGTTGAGTGCCAGGCAGGTGATCATGATGGCCAGACCCGGGAACAGCGCCTGCCACCAACGGCCAGCGAGCACGCCGCCGCGGGCGTCAGCGAGGATGTTGCCCCAGGTAGCGGTGGGCTCCTGGATACCAGCGCCGATAAAGGTCAGCGAGGCCTCGAAGATGATGGCGTCGGCGACCAGGGTAACGGTGAAGACCATGATCGGGGCGATGCAGTTACGCAGAACATGCTTGATCAAAATCCACGGAGCCTTGGCGCCGGAAACGATGACCGCGCGGACATAGTCCTCGCCGTACTCGGACACGATGTTGGCGCGCACGATACGGGCAATCTGCGGAGTGTACATAAAGCCGATGGCGAAGATGATCGACGGCACGGAGTTGCCCAGGATGGAGACGAAGACGGCAGCAAGGGCGATGCCCGGGATGGACATGATGATGTCCAGGATGCGCATGATCGCCTCGGAAACAGACTTGCGCGAAACCGCCGCGAGGGCGCCCACGACCGAGCCGCAGACCAGAGCCATGGCAGTGGCGCCAAAGCCGATGATCAGCGAGTAACGACCACCGTAGAGCATGCGCGACAGAATGTCGCGGCCCTTATCGTCGGTACCGAAGATAAATCCGTTGCCGGGAGCCTGGCGAGCAGTGAAAATCTCGACCGGGCTATAGGGGGCAAGAAGAGGCGCCAGAATCGCGGTCAGGGCGACCAGCACCAGCACGACGGCGGCGATCTTAGAAGACAGCGTCATCTTCTTCCAGCCACCGAGCTTGAGCCCCTTAGAGGCAGCTTTCTCGAGCTGCTCGGTTTGCTTCTCTCGAATCTTTACCATAATCTACACCGTCCTGATGCGCGGGTTGATGAGCAGGTAGAGCATGTCAACCACGATGTTGATGATGATGAAGGCAAGAGCAACGACGATGACGACGCCCTGAACCAGGTTCGCCTCGTTGCCCTGAACGCCCTGCAGAATCGCAGTACCCATGCCGGGGAGGTTGAAGATGACCTCGATGACGACGGCGCCGCCCATAAGGTAACCGATCTTAAGACCGAGGGTGGTGACCGGGGTGATCAGCGCGTTGCGAAGAACGTTGATGCCGACGACGACCTTCTCGGGAACGCCGGCGCCACGGGCCATACGGACGTAGTCCTTATCGAGCTCCTCGACCATGGCCGTACGCACGATACGAGTCATCTGGCCCGTCAGCGGGAATGCCAGAGCGATAGCGGGCATGATCATACGTCCCAGATAGCCAGCCGGGTTGGTGGTGAAGTGAGGCAGAGCACCGGACGCCGGGAGCACCTTAAGGTAGGAAGAGAACAGCAGGATCAACAGAACGGCAAGCCAGAACGACGGGGTTGCCAAGCCGGCGATGGAGAAGACGCGGATCACTTGGTCCGGCCATTTATCACGATACAGTGCCGCGATGACGCCGAGCAAAAACGAGACGACCGCACCGATGGCTAGACCGATGAAGGTCAGCTGCATCGTGACGGGCAGGGCCGTGGAGATGCGCTTGGCAACAGAGTTGCGAGCAGCACCATAGGTGCCCATGTCACCATGGATCAGATCGCCCATGTAGCGCACGTAGCGCACGGGCCAGGGATCGTCCAGACCATACTTCTCATGGTACTCGGCAACCGCCTCGGGCGAGGCGCCGTCACCCAACGCCGTATAGGCGGGGTCGGTCTTGGAGAACGACATAAGGAAGAACACCAGGACGGTGACGCCCAATGCCATGATCGGCAGCGCCACGAGACGCCTTCCAATCAAACGTAGAAAGTTGTTCACGTTCTCTCCCCTTTCTTTTGTCGGTAGGACCAACTGGTATATGAGTATGGATACTCATTACAAGACCCGAGCGACATCGAGGCCGCCCGGGTCTTTGTTTCAACTATGAGGACGTTGCCTTACGACCGACGCCCCACATATGACTCAAGCGAGTCTTAGGCCTTGACGGTCGCGACGCCCCTGAAGGACATGCTCGTCGTGCCGATGCCCTTGAAGCCATCGAGGGCCTCGCCGTTGGGCGCGGTGGACGGATCGTCCCAGGAAGCGGAAACGGTCTTGACGTGGACAACGGGGTACAGAACGGCGTTGTCGGCGATGATATCGAAGCACTCGTTCCACTTCTTCTGCTGCTCGTCGCCCTCGGCGGCAAGAGCCTCGTCCATGAGACCGTGGAGCTTCTCCCACTCAGCGGACTCCTTCCACGGGCAACGGGTCTGCATCCAGACGTTGTCGCCATACCACCAGTTGAGCAGCAGGTCGGGATCGGCGCCGAAGCAGGACGGATCGCCAGGAGCGAGAAGGATATCGTAGGCCTCGCCGCCGTCGATGGCAGCGTAGGTGGCCGGCGAGGTATCGGTCTGGATGGTCACATCGAAGCCGAGGGCGTCGAGGTCGTTCTTGACCTGAGCGGCCATGCCCTTGATCTGCTCATTGTCGGTGGTGCGCAGGGTGATGGCGCCCGGGGTGATGCCAGACTCTTCGATGAGCTTCTTGGCCTTCTTGGCGTCAGTCTTGTACACCGTGGAAGCCTCATGATAGTTGGTGAAGCTCTTGGGCAGGTAGCAGCTGGCAGCGGTGGCAAGGCCGGCGAAGGTGTTGGTGATCATCTTCTCGGTGTCGAGCGCGTACATGACGGCCTGACGGACCTTGACGTTGTTCCAAGGCTCCTTGGCGACGTTAAACATGATGAAGCGGGTGCCGAAGCCCTGGACGTTGTCGATCTTGCAGCCAGCGCTCTCGAGCTGGTCGACGGCGTCAGCGGTGACGAGCTCCATAACGAGCGTGGAGCCCTCCTGCTGGGCGGTAACGCGAGCGGTGGGGTCGGTCAGGATGCTGTACTGGATCTTCTCGTCCTCGGCAGCATACTCACCGTTGTACTCGGGGTTGGGAACCAGGGTGATCTCGGTATCGGAGATAGAGTCATACATCCAGGGGCCGGAGCCGATCGGCTGCTTGGCGCGATCCTCCTCGGCCTGGGTAGCCGGGGTAACGCGGATGATGGCCAGACGATCCTTGAGCAGGGAGAAGTTGGGGACCTTGGTCTTGACCGTTACAGTGCTGGCGTCCTTGGCCTCGATAGACTCGAAGGGCTGGAAGAACGGAGCATAGGTAGCGGAGGCAGCGCAAGCGGTGTAGGAGGCAACGACGTCGTCAGCGGTGACCTCGGTGCCATCGGAGAACTTGGCGCCCTTGCGGATGGTGACCTCGAAGGTAGTGTCGTCCACGGACTTGGGATCGTCGGTAGCGAGCTCGTTGAAGGTGCTGTAGTCGTGGTAATCGATGCCGTAGAGGCCCTCGATGACGTGCCAGTTAGCACCCAGGCCCACAGCGGAGCCGGTGCTGGCGGGGTCGAAGCTGGACGGAGCGTAAGCGGAACCAGCGGTGATCACGCCGCCGCCACGGTTGGCGGAATCAGTGGAACCGGAAGCGGAACCTTCGTCGCTAGAGCTGCCACCGCAGCCGGTGAGACCAAGCCCTGCGACAGCAACGACGCTGCCGGTGAGGCCGAGGAACGAACGCCTGGACATACCCTTGTTGATGATGGCCATGTCTTCTCCTATCAATAGAGAATCTTACCCGGGAGCACCTAGACTTGCCCCCGCGCAACTTGCGGACGATATATACCTTACCTACCGACGAACCCAACTGAGGTGCCGCGCTCGGCGACCGATACATACATACGCTTGAACGGTATTTACTACCGTTCACCGAATTCATTGACAAATGATCCGACAGACAGTATGTATCGACGAGGTGAGATATCAGTCTTCGTCAACCCGCAGGATAGCAGTGTTGTTCACCATGGCTAGTCAAACGTTTTAGCGCTAATAAAACCCGAAATCGGCAGGTAATCACCGCGAAACAAATGATTGAAAATTGACCAATCATGTATATCAGTTGTTTAGAAGCGCGTTTAGTTTTCGGATTGGTTGGCCGATGCCTGGGCGCGTTCGGCATTCCATGCAACAAGTGCCTCGTGGACCGCTTTGGCGACATCAGCCGGAACGCCTCGAACTTCTGCAATCTCCTGCTCGCTTGCTGCGCGCAAACGCTTCATCGAGCCAAAATGGCGCATAATGGCACGTTTTCTGGTGGGTCCCACGCCCGGAACGTCGTCAAGCACCGAAACCGTCATAGCCTTATCGCGCAACTCGCGATGGAACGTAATCGCAAATCGGTGGGATTCATCGCGAACCTGCTTGATCAGATAAAGCGAAGCGGAGCCGGTCGGCAGCACGACGGGAGTCTCGTCCCACGGCACGAAAACTTCCTCATCGGCCTTTGCCAAGCCACAGACTGGTATATCGAGGCCAAGCACCTCAAGTTGCTTAATTGCAGCGGTCAATTGCGGCTTGCCGCCATCGACAACGAGCAAATCGGGGCGCGAGCCAAAGCGCTCGTCCGCCATGCGCTCGGGAGCATAGCGACGCCCCAGAACTTCGGACATCGATACGAAGTCGTTCGCCTCGTCCAATTCGGCCTGAATTTTAAAGCGACGATACTGGCCCTTGTCGGCACGGCCGTTGGTAAATACCACCATCGAAGCGACGGTAAAGGTGCCGTGCAACGTCGAGATATCGAAGCACTCGATGCGCAACGGCGGCGCAGGCAGCGCCAGCGCACTTTCGAGCTCCAGGAGCGCCTGATTGGTGCGATCGTCAGCATACCCCGTGCGCATCATGTAGCGCATGAGGGCATGGCGCGCATTTTTGGAAGCCATATCGAGCAGGCGGTGCTTTTCGCCGCGCTGCGGCCTATGGAGATGGCAAGAGCGTTCGCGCTTGCCCGCAAGCCACTCCCCCAACGCTTCAGCATCCTCAAGCTCGACAGAGAGATTGATCTCGGCTGGAATATCGGCCGTCTCGTCGTAATAGCGCTTAAGAAAACCCGCTTGAAGCTCTTCCTCGTCGACATCCAGGCCTTTATCGAGGATGAACTCACAAGTTCGAACCGTTCGGCCCTCGCGAACGACAAAGACACAGGCGGCAGAGATAGTCTCTTCGCGATAGAAGCCGATGACGTCGATATCGACGCTTGATGGAAAAACGACCTGTTGGCGATCGTCCAGGCCCCTAATGACTTCCAGACGACGCTTGACGCGCGCCGCACGTTCAAAATCGAGCGTCTCGGCTGCCTCCGTCATCTCGGACGTAAGCTCGTCGACGACATCCTTGCGATGGCCCGACAAGAAACGTTCGACACGCTTGACGTTCTTGGCATAGTCGGCAGGGGAAATTGCGCCGACACATGCGCCCGGCCCGCGCCCGACATGGTAGTCAAAGCAGGGACGCCCGTTTTGCGCGCAAATCATATTGACGATGTCTTCTTCGCCCTTATGAGATTCGACGATGCGGCGGCAGCGGCGCCACTCCGCACAGGATACCGAGCAAATAGGAATAACCTTGCGTAGCGTATCGATGGTCTCACGCGCCGCACGGCTATCGGTATAGGGGCCAAAATAGCGCGTTCCCGGTTTATGACGCTCTCGCGTGTATTTAATAGCCGGAAACAAGTCGCTCTTGGTAATGGCGATAAAGGGATAGCTTTTATCGTCTTTGAGATCGACGTTAAAGTACGGATGGTACTGGCCAATCAGATTGCGCTCGAGCACCAATGCCTCGTGCTCGGTCTCCACCACGATATAGTCGAAGCTCGCCACCAGCTGCATCATGAGCGGGATCTTTTGACGCTCGTCCTGCAGCGTCACGTATTGACGCATACGGGCACGCAAGTTTTTCGCCTTACCCACATAGATGACATCGCCCTTGGCATCTTTCCAAAGGTAGCAGCCGGGTTGCGTGGGAACGCGCGAAACCTGCTCGGCAAGTGTTGGAATGTTGTCGTGACCTGCCACGCGCACCTACTTGCGACGAAGCAGCGCCGAGACCTCGGGCATCATAAAGACGAAGGCGAGGCCAAAAGTTACAGCGAGCGAGATGACGCCTGCAACACAAACGTAGCCCAGGGTAATGAGGATCGAGCTGCCAAGCGCTCCGACAAAGTGCTCAAGTGCCCACATGACGCCGGCGCCCGCGGCAGCGCCCAAGCCACCGAACAGTAGGCCGAAGAAACCGCCATGCAGGATAGACTTGACCTGAAGGCCATGCAGACGACGGCGCAGCCACCACAGTGAGCATCCGACCAAGACCACGTAGTCAACGACGTACGAAAGCGCAATTGCCGGCATACCGTAGCCCAGCACCACGCCAAACAGCAGCACCGAACCGGCCTGACCGATAGCGGAGTACAGGCAATAGCGGCTATAAGGTTTCATATCGAGCAGGGCCGAAAAGCTCTTCTGCATCAGCACGACCACGCCGTAGAGCGGCAGGGAAAGTGCCAGATAGATAAGGAACTCCGACACCAGCGCCACACCGGATTCATCGAACTTGCCGGCGCAGTAGATCATGTTGAGCGGACGGGCGAAGACGATCAGATACATCGCAAACGGAATCAGGAAAAAGAGCATCTGGGCGACACCGCGCGAAATGCCCGTGCGGACGCTGTCGTAATCCTTCTCCTGCGCATCGTGAGAGAGTTCGGTATAGAGTGCCGTCGAAAGCGAGGCGGCGATCAGCGCATAGGGCAATGTGTACCACAGGCGCGCATATGCGATGACGGAAGGGCCGGTCTCGGGCTGCACCACCAGCGCGGCGGCATTGGTAATGGAGGTCGAGACAAACATGCACACCGTGGCGAGCAGCGTCGGGATACCAAGCGCGATCGTCTGTCGCAGCGCGGGATCCTTAAAGTCGATATGGATATGAGGATGCACGCCATGCTTGCCAAGCGCGGGAATCTGGCAGGCCATCTGGACAAAGACGCCGAGGGTCGTACCAGCTGCGATCAAGATAATACCGGCCTGCCCGCCAAATTGTGCAGACACGGGAGCAAAGCCCATAAAGCTGGCGATGACGATGACATTGTTGAGAACCGGGGCAAACGTCGACCAGAAGTAGTCGCGATGTGCGTTGAGAACGCCCGAGAACACCGAGCCCAAGCCATAAAACAGAATTTGGATAGCAAAGAAGCGGAACATGAACGCAGCGGTATCCATGCTGCCGCCATCGCCCGAAAGGAACGACTGCGTCCAAATAAAGCCGGGAGCAAACACGGTGCCCAGCAGCGAGATACCGCCCAGCAGCAGAAGCAGAATACCGAGCAGATTGCCGACATACTCGTTCGATGCCTCACGGCCCTGCTCGCGCCTCACGCCCATATACACCGGCAAAAACGCCGTAACGAGCATGCCGCCCATCACGAGCTCGTAGAGCATGTTGGGCAGGTTGTTGGCAACCTGATAGGAGGACGAGAGCAGCGACATGCCGATGGCGGCCGCCATGGCCCACGTGCGGATAAACCCGGTGACGCGCGACACGATGGTCAGCACGGTCATGAGGCCAGCAGAACGACCAACCGTGGAGTAGTCCGACGAACCCATATCGTCTACGTCGTCCTGAGAGTCCTCATGAACCTCATCTTGTGGCAGTAAATCGTCCACGACGGCAAAGGAGCCGGTCATCGCAAAGGGATCGTCAACCAAAACGGCGTCATCAGCAGGTGCGACGTCATCGCTGTTCGGCATGTTGTTTCCGGATACGGCATCATCATCGAATATGGCATGGTCGCCAAACACCGTGTCAACTTCTTTGGCAGCGACGGTTCGGGCAGAAAACGACAGAGGGTCCCAGTCGTCATCACCGTCGATGGCCACGCCCTCGACGGGATCGGTCGAACCAAGCGGCGACCATTCGTCATCCGAAAGAAGCGGTTCGCCATCATCATGAGCCGCGGGCTTGGCGGAACGAGCGGCAGGAGCGCTCTGCGGTGTGCTCTTTCCCTGGGCTGCCATCAAAAACACCGCCGTCTCATCGGGACGCGGCGCACGAGGAGCCTCGGAGGCGATCGGCTTCACGCTGGCGCTCGATTGAGCGGCGGCCAAAAAGACAGCCGTCTCATCGGGACGAGCCGAAGAAAGAACCGTACGGGGAAGCGCCGTGCCGGCACCGGCGGCACGCAAGTACACGGCCGTCTCGCCCGGGTCAGCGGCAGCGGACCAAGCGTTTCGAATCTCGTTATCGAACGAAGTGGCCTCGGGCGCGGGCGCCTGAGGAGCCGACCCTTTTGCAAAGTGAGCTCCGCGCTTTGATTCTTCCTGCGGCATCGCTCAGTCCTCTCTCGTGATCGGGGCAACCGTCGCCCCGCAAAATGCAACTAAGTCATCGGGAGCAAGCTCAAGCTGATAGCCGCGCTTGCCACCCGAGATAAAAATGGTATCCCAAAGGACGCATGTCTCATCGATCAGCGTCCGAAAGCGTTTTTTCATACCGACCGGGCTGCAACCGCCGCGGACATACCCCGTCGCGGCAAGCAGATCTTTGACATGCATCATGGTCAGCGACTTTTCGCCTGCGGCACGCGCGGCGGCCTTGAGGTCGAGCTCGTCGGCAACGGGAATGCAGCACACGACATGGTCGTTGGACGGCGTCGTGCAGACCAGGGTCTTAAATCCCTGACCGGACTCCTCGCCAAGCTGCTCGGAAATCGCGACGCCCAGCCCCGACGATTCGTCGCCATCGTCTTCGTACGTATGGAGAACATAGGAGATGCCGGCGCTTTCCAGCTCGCGCATCGCATTGGTTTTTGGCGTCTTAACAGCCTTTGCCATGGCACATCCTTTCCCTCGCAGAGCGACGCAAGGATTAAGTATAGGGCCAATTCCGTCGCATATGCCATCTCGACACACAGAAGCGCCACCGAATCAGAAGGAATCGGTGGCGCGTCGGTACTACAACGTCTCTTTACTGCGCGTCGAGCTGCGCCTGACGCTCACGGTCACGCTTGAGCAGCGGCGCCAAGAACTTGCCCGTGTAGCTCTGCGAACATGCCGCGACTTGCTCCGGCGTGCCCGAGACCACGACGGTTCCGCCGCCATTGCCGCCCTCGGGGCCCATATCGATCAGGCGGTCGGCAACCTTGATGACATCAAGGTTGTGCTCGATCACCAGAACCGTGTTGCCCGCATCGACCAGGCGCTGCAAAACGTCGAGCAGCTGACGAACATCCTCAAAATGGAGGCCGGTTGTGGGCTCGTCCAAAATGTAGAACGTCTTGCCTGTCTGACGACGATGAAGCTCCTTGGCGAGCTTCACGCGCTGCGCCTCGCCGCCCGAAAGCGTCGTAGCGGGCTGGCCCAAGCTCACGTAGCCCAGACCCACGTCATATAGGGTCTGCAGTTTGCGCTTAATCTGCGGGATATTCCCAAAGAAAGCCAGTGCCTCGGTGACACTCATGTCGAGCACATCCGAGATCGTCTTGCCGCGGTAGGTAACCTCGAGCGTCTCGCGGTTATAACGCTTGCCGCCACATACCTCACAGGGGACATAGATATCGGGAAGGAAGTGCATCTCGATCTTAATCTGTCCATCACCCTTGCACGCCTCGCAGCGACCGCCGCTTACGTTAAAGGAGAAACGTCCCGGCGAGTAGCCGCGCGCCTTCGACTCCGGCGTGCTTGCAAATAGCGCACGCAGATCATCCCACAGGCCAATATAGGTCGCAGGGTTCGAGCGCGGCGTGCGACCGATCGGTGACTGGTCGATATCGATTACTTTATCGATGCACTCAATGCCCTCAATCTTCTTGTACGGCCCCACGGGACGCGTCGAACGATGGATGGCATTCGTAAGCGCGGGCGCAATCGTATCGGTGACCAGGGAGCTCTTGCCCGATCCCGAAACACCGGTAACGACCGTGAGCGTACCGAACTCAATCTTGGCGGTAACGTTTTTGAGGTTATTAGCGCGGGCACCCGTGATCTTAAGACAGCCGCGGCCGGGCTTGCGGCGCTCATCGGGCACGCGGATCATCCGCTTGCCGGTCAAATAGGCACCCGTCATGGAATCGGGGCATGCCATGATATCGGCAGGCGTTCCCGCGGCGACCACGTGTCCGCCGTTAACGCCCGCACCGGGACCCATATCGATCACGTAGTCTGCAGCGCGAATTGTATCTTCGTCGTGCTCGACGACGATAACGGTATTACCGATATCGCGCAAGCGCTCGAGCGTCTTGATCAGGCGCTCGTTGTCGCGTTGGTGAAGGCCAATCGACGGCTCGTCCAGAATGTACAGAACGCCCATGAGGCCGGCACCGATCTGCGTTGCCAGGCGAATGCGCTGCGCCTCGCCGCCGGAAAGCGTCGCCGAGGCGCGATCGAGCGTCAGATAGTCGAGTCCGACATCGACCAGAAAACGCAGGCGCTCCAGGATTTCCTTGACAATGCGCCCGCCGATAAACTGCTGACGCTCGGTAAGCTCCAGGCCCTCAAAAAACTCGAGCGACTCGCGACACGACAGGCAGCAGACATCGTAAATGGACTTGCCGCCCACGGTGACGGCAAGCATCTCGGGACGCAGGCGAGCACCGTGACAGCTCGAGCATGGCTCTTCGCGAATGTATTTCTCCAAGCGAGCCCTGGTGTTCTCGTTCGTCGTCTCGCTGTAGCGCTCGTACAGGATGTTGCGCACGCCCGAGAACTTAGTGTCCCACTGGCTGCGACGCCCATCGAGCTTTTGATAGTCGACCGAAATCTTCGTGTCGCCCATGCCATCCAAAAACGCACGACGCACCCGCGGGGGCAGGTCCTCCCATGGCGTATCGGCACTCACCTTAAAGTGTTTGCAGACCGCAGCAAAAATCTGCGGATAATAGTTGGAATTGCCGAACAGGCTGCCAAAGACTCCATCGGCAATCGACTTTGAGGGGTCTTCAATCAGCGCCTCGGCATCGACCGTCTTTTTAAAGCCCAAGCCATCGCACTCGGGACATGCACCATAGGGCGCGTTGAACGAGAAATCGCGCGGCTGCAGGTCGTCGATGGAATGCCCATGTTCCGGGCACGCCAGTGCCAGCGAATACTCCAGCAGCTCGCCCTCGGTTCCCTCGGGAGCGTCGCGGTCGGGCAGCATGTACACGCTCACGTTACCGTGCGCCAGTGCCGTCGCCTGCTCAACGGACTCGGCAATGCGACCCAGGGAGTTCTCTCGAATCACGATACGGTCGACCACGACCTCAATGTCGTGTTTGAACTTCTTGTCCAGGTCGATAGGGTCGTCAAGCGAGCGCACCTCGCCGTCGACGCGCACACGGCTAAAGCCCTCCGCACGCAGGTCCTCAAACAGCTTGGCGTATTCGCCCTTGCGTCCACGAACCACCGGCGCCAACACAAACGCGCGGCGGCCCTCCCCCGCCGCCAGCACCTTGTCGGCGACCTGATCGGTCGTCTGACGCTCAATGACACGACCGCACTCAGGACAGTGCGGCGTTCCCACGCGAGCAAACAGCAGACGCAGATAGTCATAAATCTCGGTTACGGTGCCCACCGTCGAGCGTGGGTTTTTGGACGTCGTCTTCTGATCGATCGACACAGCCGGCGACAGACCGTCAATCGAGTCCAGATCGGGCTTGTCCATCTGGCCCAAAAACTGACGCGCATAGCTCGAAAGGCTCTCGACGTAACGGCGCTGGCCCTCGGCATAGATGGTATCGAACGCCAGTGAGCTCTTGCCCGATCCGGAAAGACCGGTTATGACCACGAGCTGGTCACGCGGAATGGAAACATCGATATCGCGCAGGTTATGCTCGCGCGCGCCGCGAATAACGATAGAAGAATCAGACATGGAAGCTCCTTGCCTCCTACAACTTCAAATCACACTGACGATGAGTTTAGCGCACTCGACGCGCACAGATGTTCGTAATACAAGATTCGCAGACGTTTTGCTTTGCGTATCGGGTGCTTTGTTTCTCGAAATGCCGGGAAAAGGTTACAGTAATCTAATACTGAACTTAATTTGCTGTAACAGAGGAACGTCCATGACCGAAGATATCCCCCTTGAAATCACTTCGAGTGACATGGCCAATCTGCCCATATTCATCGCCGTCCTTATCGTGGCCGCTGTCATCGCACGCATATGCGTTTCAGTCAAACGAAAGGAACAGCCGCCTGTTTTTCGCGCCCTTTGGTGCGCGACGCTCCTCATCCCGCTCGGCATGGTAGCTGCATGGATTACGAATCAATTGCTCGTAAATGAGGACAGTTCCCTATGGGTCCTTTCTTATTCGGCACTCGGTGCTGCCGCCGTCATACTTCTTGTCGAGCCCTTGGTTTCGGGACTTATCGACCAAACCGATCTTGCGACGGGAACGGTTGCCTGTATTTGCCGTGACATCCTTGTCATCGCCGCTGTTTCAGCGCTCTCGTTCGTTTCACTCGAAATTGCCTGCAACGAAACGTTCTATCGCATTCCCGCCAACTCATTCGGGTTTTCCGTCGGGCTGCTCGCGACGGTTCTACTCTCCCTTTATTTGCTGGGACAGCGTCATGGAGGCGTCATGACCCTCGTGCCCATCATCTGTTGCATCCTTGGCATTGCCGAGCACTTCGTCATAACGTTTAAAGGCGAAGCCATCCTGCCAAGCGATATCTTGGCCCTTGGCACCGCAATGGAGGTGAGCGAGGGATACGAGTTTACCTTTACCGCCGGAATCGTAACCTCTCTCGCCCTGCTGGAGATTTCCCTGGGGCTTCTTTCGCTTATCCGACCGCGAAAGCTCCGTACGTCCACCCATGTCTTCCCCGCAATCGCCGCTAACCTCTGCGCTTTTCTGCTAGTGACCGTTGTGGGGCTCTCGGGCTTTTCCAGCATCGACTTGGAGCAGGCGCTGGATTTTGGATTTGACCGTTGGCAGCCCATCACCACATATGCGTCTCAGGGTTTTATCACTTCGTTCACCGAAATGGTCAACGAGTTGCCCATTGAGAAGCCCGAAGACTATACGCCCGATGAGGCGCAGAGCATCGAGCAGGAGCTCGCCGCCGCCTACGACAGCACGTATGGCTCGAGCGAGCAGCGCGCGGCTGCCGTTGCCCAGTTCAATGAAATCAAGCCAACGATTGTTGCCGTCATGAACGAGAGTTTTAGCGACCTTTCGTGCTTTGAGCAGCTCCAGGCGGCCGGGTACACCGGCCCCGCATTCTACAACTCGCTTCCCGACACACTTGTTCGCGGCACCATGCTCGCTTCGGTCACCGGTGGCGGAACGGCAAACTCCGAATTCGAATTTTTGACCGGAGCGACAACGGCCTTTGTCGGATTAGGCAAGATCCCCTATCAGCTGTATCAGATGAATGGCGTCAACAGCCTGGCAAAGGACCTTAAAGAGCTTGGGTATACCGCTACCGCTATGCACCCGCAAAACCCCGTCAACTACCATCGAGATAAAATCTATCAGCAGTTGGGCTTTGGAGACTTTCTTTCAATCGGCGATTTCGAAGGTGCGCCCTGTTACCATGCCGGCGTATGCGACTACGCCACCTACGACAAGATACTCGACCTGCTTAGAACCGACGAAGCGCCGCAGTTCATCTTTGACGTCACGATGCAAAATCACGGCGGCTACGACTATGGCACCGTTCCCGCCGAAGAGCTGACAAACTATTGGGTCGAGGGAGCCAGTGAGGGCGCCAATAGCGCGCTCAACACCTATCTCACCTGCATCAACGCATCCGACCGGGACCTCGAGTACTTTATCAACGAGCTCCGCAATATCGGCAGATCGGTTGTTCTTGTCTTTTTTGGCGACCATCAGCCGAGCGCCGCAACGACTCTCAACGACGAGCTGTACCCTCAGGAAGACACGGCAAGCCACGCTTTCCGTGTCTATCAGTCGACCTATTTCGTCTGGGCTAACTATGAAATCGCCGGCAATACCGAGCTCAACGTCTACGACACCGTCGGGGCAAACGAGATTGCAGCCATTACCCTAAATAAGATCGGCGCCCCGCTCACCGACTATCAAAAGGCCCTGCTTGCAACAAGGTCAGATGTGCCCACCATCAATGTCGCCGGCTATCTCGGTGCCGACGGGCTGCGCTACGACTTGGAATCTGAAGACAGCCCCTACACCTCGACGATCGACAAGCTGCAGCGCATGCAATACCTCGAGTTCGCCAGCAAAGTTCAGTAAGCCCGCCCATTCGCTTGGGTCCATCGTATTGCAAGCACGCTCGGCCCAAATGCATCGCAAATGACTCCCGCTCGCAAACGAGGGTACAATGACGCTCGTGTCACACCGCGGGGCTCCGGCCCCAACATATACAAAGGAGTCAAACATGGGTTGCGAGCACGCACAGGCAGCCGGCGGGCAAACGTCGCCGTCGCAATTTGAGGAAAATACGCTGTCCGAGGTCAAGCGCGTTATCGCCGTGCTTTCCGGCAAGGGCGGCGTCGGCAAGTCATTCGTCACCGGCGCCATCGCCACGGAACTTTCCCGCCACGGTCACAAGGTCGGCGTCCTCGATGCCGATATTACCGGCCCCTCTATCCCTAAGATGTTCGGCATGAGCGGACGTCACGTCCATGCCCTCGGCAACCTTATGCTGCCCGAAATCTCCGAGCACGGCGTCAAGGTTATGAGCTCTAACCTGCTGCTCCAAAACGAAACCGACCCCGTCCTCTGGCGCGGTCCGGTTATCGCGGGTGCCATCAGGCAGTTCTGGAGCGAAACCTCATGGGGCCCCATCGACTACCTGCTGGTCGACATGCCTCCGGGAACGGGCGACGTCGCCCTCACGGTCTTCCAGTCGCTGCCCGTCGATGGCATCGTCATCGTTACGAGCCCGCAGGATCTGGTCTCGATGATCGTCGCCAAGGCGGTCAACATGGCCGAGAAGATGAACGTCCCCATTCTGGGAATCGTCGAAAACATGAGCTATATCGAGTGCCCCAATTGCGGCAAGAAGATCGAAGTCTTTGGCAAGAGCAAGCTCCCCGAGGTCGCCGAGCGTTACAACCTCGAGATCCTAGGGCAGCTTCCCATCAATCCGGCACTCGCCGAGGCCTGCGATAAGGGCGAGGTTGAAACCGCACTGCCCGCACGTATGCTGCCCCAGGCCGTCTCTGCCGTCGAGGCCATTGCCCCGCACGAAACCGCCGAGGCCTAAGTGAACGCAAACGCCTCCTATGACGTCTTGGTAATCGGCGGCGGGGCCTCGGGTCTCGCCGCCGCCATTACGGCCGCACGCGCAGGCAAAAGCACCTGCATCGTTGAGCGCGATGTTGCCTGCGGCCTTAAACTCCTTGCGACCGGCAACGGCCGCTGCAACCTTTCCAACGAATCAATTGATTTCCAGCGGTACAACCACCCCGCATTCGTCGAATCCGTCATGGGCCCCCAGCCTGAGCAAGAGCTCGGCAGTTTCTTCTCCTCGCTGGGCATCATGACGACCTCCGAGGAGGGCCGGCTGTATCCGCGCTCCCTTCGTGCCGAATCGGTGCGCGACGCACTTCTCAACGCTTGCAATCACCTGGGTATCACCTTGATCTGTGGAGCAAACGTCGCCTCGGCATTCAAAGCCCCCGAGGGCTGGACACTCCAAATAGATCGTCCCGCGCGAGCACTCAAGGCAAAAAAGCACGACGACCGAAAATCGGAACTCCGCTCGCTTCGGAAGGCGCTCGCCGACACCTCTCGCAGGAACGAGACGCTGCAGGCAAAGGCCGTAATTATCGCTACGGGCGGCAGCCCCGCCGACATCGCGAAGACGTTCAATCTTTCCCTCACACCGCAGCACCCCGTCCTCTGCCCCGTGTCGGCATCGGTCTTCGGCGACCAGACTGCGCTCAAGACACTGGATGGCCTGCGCGTCCGCGCCCGTTTGACGCTCACCCGCAATCACGAGGAGCTCTGGCGCGAAGACGGCGAAGTGCTCTTCCGAACCTTTGGCATCTCGGGCGTTGCCGCCTTTAACCTCTCCCGTCGCGTCCAGCGCGGCGACACGATTCTGCTCGACGTTTTCCCCGACCTCTCCAAAGACGAGTTGCTCGATATGCTCAACCAGCGAGTTGAGTTGCTCGGCGGCTTTTCGCCCCGCGACCCCCGCTGGCTCGACGGCATGCTCGCCCCGCAGTTCTCACACGTTGTCTGCGCCGCATTCGA
This sequence comes from Collinsella aerofaciens, assembly GCF_040910245.1. GTDB lineage: Bacteria > Actinomycetota > Coriobacteriia > Coriobacteriales > Coriobacteriaceae > Collinsella. Next base: position 6,155 of record NZ_JBDGAY010000021.1, on the reverse strand, counting down.
ACAGTGCCACCCCGGGTCGCACGACCCCATCCATCTAGTCTCAATCCTCAAGCACTTTAAGTTGCTCGTCGAGGGAACGACAGAGGAGCGTTCGGCCCAGGTCACGCGTGGCGGCGTGCCCATCGAGAGCGTCTCAGCTCCCAACCTCTGCGTGAGCAACGCGGCAGGCGCCCCGCTTTACATCTGTGGCGAGGCGCTCGACATCGATGCCGATTGCGGCGGTTTCAACCTTGCGTGGGCTTGGATCTCGGGCATTCGCGCTGCAAGCAGCCTATAGCCGCGCAGTCTATAATCTAAACGCATTCGGGCCGTCTGGGACACCGGGCGGCCTCTTTCTTGCATCTAAGGAGACCTCGATGATCGAAATCACCCAAGTCCACGCGTCACTCGATGAGGCCGGCGACGAAACTGCCTGCCTTGCTATTGGTAGACGTGCCGTCAAACGAGCCCTGCGATGCGAGGATTCCCAGATTAAAGCCATTGAGCTCCATCGCAAGTCAATCGACGCCCGTAAAAAGCGAGATGTCCATTTTATTTTGAGCTTTCGAGTTGAGCTGACAAGCTCTCGACTCGAGCAGGAGGTGGTCGACCGCGTCGCCGAGCGCGACCGCTCGCGCATCCGCATAGTAGACGGCGAGGCTCCTTCATTCCCCAACCCTGTCCCGAATGCACCCAAGGGGCGTCCCGTCGTTGTCGGCGCCGGTTGCGCCGGTCTCTTCGCCGCCCTCACCCTTGCCGCAGCGGGCCTTAAACCCCTGCTCATCGAGCGAGGCGACCCCGCACTTCGCCGCTCGGAAGCGATTGATCTCTTTCTTAAGGAGCGTATCCTCGACCCCGAAAGCAATATCCAATTTGGCCTGGGCGGCGCAGGGACCTTCTCGGACGGCAAGCTCAACACGGGAACCAAGAATCCTGCCCATCGGCTGATTCTTGAGACCTTCGTCGAAGCGGGCTCACCTCGCGACATCCTGTGGGACGCCAAGCCGCACATTGGCTCCGACATCCTCCCCACCGTCGTCACCAACATTTCTCAGCGCATCGAGCAGCTCGGTGGAACCGTCCGTTATCGAACAAAGCTCGTCAATATTCGAACCGATGGATCTGGCGCCATCACCGGCGTTGATGTCAAACCGCCGCAAGAAACCACAAGCGAAACAATCGCCACAAAGCACCTCATTCTCGCCTGCGGCCATTCCGCCCGCGACGTATTCGAGCTTCTCAAAGAACATAACGTTACCCTCGCGCAAAAGACCTTTGCCATGGGTGTGCGCATCGAGCATCCACAGCGCGACATCGACCGCGCCCAATATGGCCCTTCGGCGGGGCACCCGTCACTCGGAGCAGCCCCCTACAAGCTTGTCGCCCATCTCCCCAACGGCCGCAGTGTGTTCTCGTTTTGCATGTGCCCCGGCGGACAGGTTGTCGCGGCCTCTTCCGAGCAGGGCCATCTGTGCGTCAACGGCGCCAGCCTCAATGCCCGCAACGGGCGCAACGCGAATGCCGCCCTACTCGTTAACGTCACACCTGACGACCTTCCCGACGATGATCCGCTCGCAGGCATTGAACTCCAGCGCGCCTGCGAGCGAGCCGCCTATCGCCTGGGTGGCTCCAACTGGAACGCGCCGGCACAGCTCGTCGGGGATTTCCTTGCGGGACGCGCCAGCACGGCACCCAGAGAGGTAAAACCGACCTATCCACTTGGCGTGACCTGGACGGCGATCGACGATGCCCTCCCGCAGCATATCGTCGAATCGCTTCGTTTGGGAATCCCCCTGCTCGGTAAGAAACTGCGTGGCTATGACCGCCCCGATGCGGTCCTCACTGGCGTGGAGACGCGTTCGAGCTCCCCGGTCACCGTCATCCGCGATCGAACATGCCACGCCGCGTCGACTCCGGGCCTTTACCCTTGCGGCGAGGGTGCCGGATATGCCGGCGGCATCATGAGTGCCGCCACCGACGGCATCCGTTGCGCTAAGGCGCTGATAGCAGACATCTAGTGCACGAACTCCCGCGTCCGAACGACACAGGCCCCAAGCTCCACAGGGAACTCGGGGCCTGTTCACTACTTCCTGAATCGTGCACCCTGGCGTTTTCTGCCCGAAGCAAAGGTAGAGCCCTTGCGAGCCTGCGAACGCAAACGCTCGATCGTTTCGTCCTCAGATGCGCCCTCAAGCATCGCCCGAATCTGAACGACAGCATCGCGCAGACGTGCCGCCTCCTCAAAGTCCATGGCGGCGGAAGCGTTACGCATGTCTTCCTCCATGGTCTCGACGATCCGCACGAGCTCGTCATGCGGCAGCCCTTCCAGCTGCTCGGCAAGCGTCTGCTCGGGCGCCACCGTCTCCGGCGCGGCGCCCTCGCCGTTTTCGTCGGGCGTATAGAACGCACCGTGACCCAGCGAATCGCCTCTCGAGCGCCCCTTCGAGCCCACAGTCTTTTCGGCCTCGGCAATAAAGCTCGAAATGTCGTTAATGGCCTTGCGGACTGTCTTGGGCACAATGCCATGCTCTTCGTTATATGCCATCTGAATCTCGCGACGGCGCTGCGTCTCCTCGATGGCTTCTTTCATCGAATCGGTCACAACATCTGCATACATGATGACCTCGCCGCCGGCATTACGGGCCGCACGGCCAATCGTCTGAATCAACGAACGGCGATTGCGCAAGAAACCTTCCTTGTCGGCGTCGAGAATTGCCACCAGCGAGACCTCGGGAAGGTCTAGACCCTCGCGGAGCAGGTTGATGCCAACGAGAACATCGATCTTTCCCTCGCGCAGCGTTCGCAGGATCTCGACACGGTCCATCGTAGCTGTATCGGAATGCATGTAGTTGACCTTAATGCCAGCGTCGAGCAGGTGATCGGTCAGATCCTCGGCCATGCGCTTGGTGAGCGTGGTCACCAGCACGCGCTCCTTGCGGGCCACGCGCTCGCGAATCTCGTCCTCAAGATCGTCAATCTGGCCTCGGACCGGCCGCACGTCAATCTTTGGATCGAGCAGGCCGGTCGGACGAATGATCTGCTCAACGTCGTTCTGGCTAACCCGCAGCTCATAGTCGCCCGGCGTGGCCGAAACGTAGATGAACTGGGGAATCCTCGCCTCAAACTCATCGAAACGAAGTGGGCGGTTATCGAGTGCCGAAGGCAGACGAAAACCATGCTCCACCAGCGTCACCTTACGCGAGCGGTCACCTTCGTGCATGCCGCGGATCTGCGGTACCGTCACATGGCTCTCATCAATGATGCAGAGCATGTCCTTAGGAAAGTAATCGATCAGGGTAAACGGCGGCTCGCCCGGTTTTCGACCGTCCAGATGACGCGAGTAGTTCTCGATACCGTTACAAAAACCCATGGTCTCGAGCATCTCGAGATCATAATCGGTGCGCTGCTGCAGACGCTGTGCCTCGAGCAGCTTATCAGTCGCCTTGAGCTCGGCCACACGCTTCTCGCACTCTTCACTGATTGATTTTAGAGCCGCTTTGACCTTAGGCTTCTCAGTCACGTAGTGCGAGGCCGGCCACACGGGAATGGCCTCGTACTCACGCAGCATCTCGCCAGTGACCTCATCGATCTCGGCAATCAGCTCGACCTCGTCGCCAAAGAACTCAAACCGCAACGGATGCTCGGCATAGGGCGGATACACGTCGACGACATCGCCGCGCACGCGGAAAGTGCCACGTGCCAAATCATAGTCATTGCGATCGTACTGGATATCGATAAGCGCATGGATAAAGTCATCGCGCTCGAGCGGCACCTTCTTGTCGACGTTCGGAGCTAGGCCAGCATAGTCCTCGGGAGAGCCAATGCCATAGATACACGAGACCGATGCGACGACGATCACATCGCGTCGAGATAGCAGCGATGCAGTCGCCTGATGACGCAGCATCTCGACCTCTTCGTTAATCGAGGAATCCTTCTCGATATACGTATCGCTTTGCGGCACATACGCTTCGGGCTGATAGTAATCGTAGTACGACACAAAATAGACCACGGCGTTGTCAGGGAAGAACTCCTTGAGCTCGCTCGCGAGCTGAGCGGCAAGCGTTTTGTTGGGAGCCATGACCAGCGTCGGCTTCCCCAGGGCCTCAATAGTCTTAGCCATCGTGAAGGTCTTGCCCGAACCAGTCACGCCCAGCAAAACCTGATAGCGATCTCCGTCCCTCACGCCCTGCACAAGCGACTCAATGGCCTTAGGCTGGGAACCAGCGGGCTCGTATGGAGACACGACCTTAAACGGCACCTCAGAGCCCTCAACGCCAAAACGTTTGAGCTCTCCTCCAACACGCTCAACTTCAAATTCCGCCATGGATACTCCTAACTCATATATCTGCAGTATACGCAGGCGGCAGGCATAGTCCTATACGAACCAATCGGGATAGAGGGTCTTATAGCGAGCCCAGGCATTATTGACACGAATCAGATACGCCTGCGTCTCGGGAAAGGTGATTGCATTATGAAGCGACGTGCTCTGCTGCGCCCATCCGTCGACATTGCCCATGCCGGCGTTATAGGCGGCAATGGCACTGTCAGTCGACCCGTTAAAATACGTTAGAAGATACGAAAGATACGCACAGCCAAACTCGATGTTCGTAGCGGGATCGTTAAGGTTGTCAGCCGAATACTCGCTACCATCGACAAGACCCTTGGCAATCATATCCTGGGCAGTCTCGGGCATCAGCTGCATCAATCCCTGAGCGCCTTGATTCGACTCCGCCTCAGGATCCCAATTCGATTCCGACTTTATGACAGCACACACCAGATACGGATCAAGATTGTGCGAAATACTCGACTGCTTTACGTACGCCTCGTAGTCAATCGGATACAAAGGCTTAAAGAAGGCAGCAGGAGCATACGAGTAGACGAGCGAAATAAGACCGAAGACGAACACGACGGCAAGTGGCGCCACGCGATACCACGTAAAGAAACGTGTCTTAGGCATCGGCCTCCTCCTTATCCACTACATCCCCAAAGCCATGGCGCTCAAGCCATGCGTCCAGTTGTTCAAAGAGCGAGTTGTCGCCCGCCGCATTATCGATTACCGTCGTAGCGAGATTGCAAAGCGAAGCCTCATCAGGTTGGCATGCAGAGCGCGCATCAAAATCAGAGGACTCCATACCACGATGAATGGCACGCTCGCGACGAACTGCTAAAGGAGCGCTGATAACCAGAATTTCATCAGCCAGGCCAAAGGCATCCTCAAAACCAGTCGGGGCAGAAACCTCGACAACCGCAAAGGGATAACGGGGGGACGAAACCGCGCAGCAGACAGGATCGAGAATCCTCAGTGACAGCTGTTCGATGAGAACCGGATGAACGATGCCATTGAGCCGCGCAACTGTATCAGGAGAGGCGAAAGCTCGAGCGGCGAGGACATTGCGGCGAATGCCGCCCTCCCCGTCCAGAATGTCCCAACCGAATTCTTCCGCGAGGGCATTGACGATATCGGAGCCTGGCACATACAGCGATTTGGCAAGCTCATCCAGATCGATAAGCATGGCGCCATGAGATTTGAGATAACGGCAGGCAGTCGACTTACCCGAAGCAATATTGCCCAAGACAAAAACGGTAAACATCAAGTCCTCCCTAACGCCAATGGGAGTTATTATCGCGCAAATACAAAAGAAGGACTCAAAATACAGCCAAACAGTAAGACAAGCTAAACGAAGTCGAGTTCTTGTATTACAGCTCTCTATTAAACGCAAAAAAGGGGGAGGCCGCGAGGCCTCCCCCTTCTTCAATCTCGATGACGGCTCGGTGCCGTCCACCGGTCAGCGGCGCCCTGGCCTCCCACGGGCTGACCCCGCAGTACTCTCGGCGCGATGGGGCTTAGCTTCCGGGTTCGGAACGGGACCGGGCGTGCCCCCCATGCTCTGGCCGCTGACCGGTGGGCGGCGCCCACCGTATCTTCGGTGTCCTGGGTCGATATCTGCGTGCCCTGGGGGCCGCATGGCGCATAGGAGGAGTGACTCGGGGGCATCCTCGTGCCCGGACCGCGCCTATGAGCGCATGTCCCGCGGGCCGCGAGGTGCGGTTCCGGAAGAGCTCGGGCGATTAGTGCGGCTCGGCTGAGGACGTCGCCGCCCTTGCACCTGCCGTCTATCGACCAGGTAGTCTACCTGGGCCCTTACCGGAAGGAGAACTAATCCCTGGAACGGCTT
>NZ_JBDGAY010000020.1:0-49030 GCF_040910245.1 Collinsella aerofaciens | reverse complement strand
TGTAATGGCGGTTGCGCCGGGGCGAGAATCAATATTGCCTTGGTGTCATATCAAAACTATGCCGGTTTACGGGGCTGGATTGACACAGACCGACCATACCGGCATTTTCCGTAATAGGGCAAGCCGTTTACCTGCGGCTTTATTTTGCTCGAATTGCGTGTGGTCAGGGATCTGCGATTCAGCCCCGTAAACTGGCATAGTTTTGCGCACGCCGACTCGTATGACGGTCGCAGCGGGCTCCAGAAGGCTAAATGACCAATTTTCCTCCGTCACTGGGGACCAGCTGGGAGTGCTCGCCACGAAAGCGGTCCATCTACTACGTTTAGGTCGCCGTCCTCAACCACAGTGAACAATGTGAAAAGAAAACCGCAGGTAGAAAGCCTGCGGTTTTTCGTAGAACATGGTTATGGTTGAGGGTAACGGCTTAAACGTAGTAGATGGGCGCTTTTCGCGGCAGATGTATTACGCAGGTGTCCTCGGAGAGCCAAAATGATCTGTTTCCCTCCGTCCCCGGGGGATCGTTTGGGGGTTAGAGCTCCAGGGTGAGGGTGACGGGGCAGTGATCACTGCCGAAGATGTCGCCGCGGATGCCGGTGTCGCGTACGTTGCCGGCGATTGCGTCGCTTACCAGGAAGTAGTCGATGCGCCAGCCTGCGTTGTTCTTGCGGGCATTAAAGCGGTAGCTCCACCAGCTGTAGACGCCCTCGACGTCCGGATTGGCCGCGCGCCAGGTGTCGGTAAAACCGGCGTCGAGCAGCTCGGTAAACTTGCCGCGCTCCTCGTCCGAAAAGCCGGCGTTGCCGCGGTTGGACTTGGGGTTCTTAAGGTCGATCTCCTCGTGAGCCACGTTAAAGTCGCCGCAGGTTACGACGGGCTTTCCGGTCTCGCGCTCGAGGCCCGCCAAAAAACCGCGATAGGCATCGTCCCAGGCCATGCGTACATCGATGCGCGCGAGCTCATTTTGGGCGTTGGGCGTATAGACGTCCACGAACCAAAACTTGTCGAACTCGAGCGCACAGACGCGGCCCTCGGTTGCGGCTCGGGCGACGAGCTCGGCGGTCCCACCCTCGCCGGCGTAGGGTAGCAGCGCATCGGCGTGCAGCACGCGCAGCGGTTCCTGGCGGCTAAAGACCGCAGTGCCCGAATAGCCTTTGCGTTCGGCGTAGCTCCAGGTTTGGTGATAGCCGGGCAGATCGATATCGACCTGGCCTTCTTGCAGCTTGGTCTCCTGCAGCGCCAGGATATCGACGTCGAGTTCTTGCGCGATCTGGATAAAGCTCGGGTCCTTTTTGAGCACGGCGCGCAGGCCGTTGACGTTCCACGAGGCGAAAGTGTAAGTCTGAGGCATGGTGTCCTTTCGACGGGGTTGGCAGGCTTAAGATTAACGCAACAAGAGCGGGGCGGAGTCCGCGAGTGATAGTGCGAACGCCGCCGTCCCTAAGACACGGACGGAGGACATATATGACGCAGGCAATATCGGACCCCAAACAGGCCTCCGCCGCGCTGGCGGAGCTGTTCGAAACCCATAGCAACGTGGTCTTCTTTGGCGGCGCGGGCGTTTCCACGGCGAGTGGCATCCCCGATTTCCGCAGCGTGGATGGCCTGTATCACCAGCGGTTTTCCTATCCGCCCGAGACTATGCTCTCGCCCAGCTTCTACGAGGCGCATCCGGCGGAGTTTTTCGACTTCTACCGGACCAAGATGATCGCCCTTAACGCCAAGCCCAACCACTGCCACGCCAAGCTGGCGGAGCTGGAGCGCGCCGGCAAGCTCGACGCCGTGGTGACGCAAAATATCGACGGCCTGCACCAGATGGCCGGCTCGCAGCGCGTGTTCGAGCTGCACGGATCAGTCCATCGCAATATCTGCCAGACGTGCGGCGCGGTCTACAGCGCCGAATGGATTTGCGCGCGCGAGCACGAGGATGCCGCGGGCGTGCCCATGTGTCCTGCGTGCGGCGGTCGCATCAAGCCCGATGTGGTCCTCTACGAAGAACCGCTCGATGAGCGTGTGCTTACCGGCGCCGTTGCTGCCATCGCCGCAGCCGACGCCCTCGTCGTGGGCGGAACCTCGCTCGTGGTGTATCCGGCGGCGGGCCTCACGCGTTACTTTACTGGCGATACGCTGGCCATTTGCAATTTGGCGCCCACCGATCAGGATGCAAATGCCGACCTGCTGATTTCTTGCGACATCGCGGCCGCGTTTGCGTTCTAGCCCGCGCGCGCGGATACAATAGAAAGACTGATTGCAAAGCGACCCCGCCGCCAGCGCCCGAGCGCGGCGGCGTGGGCATTTTAGGAGGATGTTCATGGCGAACGACAGCAAGACATGGCGGTGCGGAAAGTACGAGCTCAGCTTTGACCGTCCGCGCATCATGGGCGTCCTCAACGTGACGCCCGATTCGTTTAGCGACGGCGGTGAGCACTTTGACCAGGATGCCGCTATCGAGTACGGCCTGGCGATGCTCGATGCCGGCGCCGACATCATCGACGTGGGCGGTGAGTCCACGCGCCCCGGCTTTACCCCGGTCAACCCTGACGAGGAGGCGCGTCGCGTGCTGCCCGTCGTGCGCGCGCTCGCCAAAGAGGGTGCCATTGTCTCCATCGACACGCGTCATGTGGCGGTTGCCAAGGCGGCTGTGCGCTGCGGTGCCTCGATCGTCAACGACGTGACGGGTTTCACCGATCCCAAGATGGTTGAGTTCGTTAAGACGAGCACCTGCGGCGTCATCGTAATGCACGCCGGCGAGGTCGCCGCACCCGCCCGCACGCACGCGACGGTGCAGCTCGACACCTCGGCTGCGGCGTTTGTTGCCGAGAAGGCGCGCGAAGCGGCTGCCGAGGCTGCGCGCGAGGCCGAGAAGCCGGCCCGTCGCCGTCGCGGCAAGTTGCTGGGCGAGCCCAAGGTTGAGGCCAAGCTTCCGGGCGGTGTGGTACAGCCCTCGCTGCCGTTTGGCGAACCGGAGCCCGCGCCCGAGTCCGAGCCAGAGACGCCGGCTGCCGAGCAGACCGCTCCTGCCGCCGAGACTGCAGAGCCCGAGACCGTGCCCGCAGCTACCGAAGCCGCACCAGGGCCCAGCGACCACCTGGCCGCCATGATGCGCCGCAGCGCCCGCCGCGAGGAAGCCTACGTGCCCACCTCGCAGCTCCGTCGCTTTACCCTGCCCGATTCTGCGCCCATCATGCGTCGCGTCATGGGCTTTCTGTCCGACCAGGCCCGCACGCTCATCCATGCCGGCGTGTCGCGCGACCGTATCTGCATCGATCCCGGCCCGGGCTTTGGCAAGACGGCCAACGAAGACATCGTCATCCAGCGCGAGACCGCCAAGATGGCGTCGCTGGGCTATCCGCTCATGTGCGCCGTGTCACGCAAGCGATTTGTGGGCGCCGTCTCGGGTGTGACTGAGGCCGCCGCGCGCGATGCCGCCACATTTGGCGTGTGCCTGGGTGCCATCCAGGCCGGCGCCAACATCGTGCGTGTGCATGACGTTGCGGGCTTTGCGCAGTTCCTGAACGGTTACTGGGCCGTTGCCAAGCCGCAGCCGCGCCGCGCGTTTGTGGCCGTGGGTTCCAACCTGGGGCATCGCTGCGACAACATCCGCGCTGCGCGCGACATGATTGCCGAGATCCCGCTCACCTGCGTGTCCAACTGCTCGCGCATCTACGAGAGCGAGCCGGCCTACGAGACGCGCCAGGACGCGTTTGCCAACGCCGTCATCGAGATTAAGACCGAACTGGCGCCGTTGGTGCTGCTCGATGAGCTCATGAAGATCGAGGCCGAGCTGGGGCGCGACCGCTCCAAAAAGGCCAAGGCCAATGGCCCGCGCACCATCGACTTGGACCTGCTGTGGATGGATGGTGAGACCCACGGCGGCAAGAAGCTGCGTCTGCCGCATCCGCTGATCGGCGAGCGCGACTTTGTGCTGGTGCCGCTCGAGGACCTGATGCACGACCCGGCGCGGTTCTTCCGCTACAACGGCGTCGAGGTCAAGGAGCCCGAGGACCGCGTGGGCCATATCGTGGGCGAATTGGGGCGTATGTAGATGATCGAGATGAATGCTGTTGCCGCCGGTACCGAGCTCGATGCGGCGCGTGACGCGGGCCGCGAGGGTGTGTCCGCGGGCTGGTGCGCGTGGAGCGAGGGCGATGCATCGCTGACGTTTTCGCTGGTCGTGCGCCCCGATGTGAACATGCACGCCTTCCACGGCCTGCCGTTTGTGGCCGCAATGGGCATGATGGACGCGCTTGTGGGCACGGCCGCAACGCCGGGCCTGGGGCTTGCCGGCAAAGTGGGCATCCAGTGGCCGAGTGACATTGCGTGCGGCGCGCCTGCGTTTGAGACGTCGCTCGCGCGCCTCGCTGTCAACGGCGGTGCCGGTGCCGCGGGCATGTTTGGTGCTGTGACGGTGGATATTGAGCGTTCGGCACTGAGCGAGCTCGGTGTAGATGTGGCCGACGAAGTGCTGGTCGAGGCGCTGGCCGCGGCGGTGCTCGCTCGCGTTGACGCCTGGGCGGTTGCCGCCAACACACCACAGGGCGCTGCCGGCCCGCTGGCCCCGGTGCTGGGCGAGTACTTCGACATGGTGCCGCTGCTGGGCCGCCAAGTTGCGGCGGTGTCGCCCAACGGCTTGCCACTTGCGGTCGGTGTGTTTGCGGGCCTGGACATCTGGGGCCGCGCGACCATTAAGACCGACGCCGGCGAGCAAGAGTTTCCGCCCGAGGCCGTACGGATTCGCGGGCTGTAACGCGAGGCGCCCGCGCTCAAAGATAACGATGACAACGGAGCCCTCCTCGGCTTGCACCGGGGAGGGCTTTCGCGTGACTGCAGGGCGGCATCTCGGTCCTATTCCTCAAAACTGAAATATTTTCGTTTTTGAGGAATAGGAAACATGCACGATATCGCTGTGCTGGGTGTATTTGAGGAATAGGCTTGGCGAACGTTTGCGGGGACTGTGGCATCGGGCGTGCTCGACTTAGGTCCCCGTCCTACCCCAGCTCCTGCATGCGGCGGTAGATTTCGCAGATGCCTTTGATGGTGAGTTGGCCGTCGACCACGTCGAAGGCATCGGTCGAATCGGCGACGATGCTGGCGAGGCCGCCCGTGGCGATAACGGTGGCGTCCTCGCGCCCCAGCTCGCGCTTCATGCGCGCGACCAGGCCCTCGGCCATGGCGGCGGCGCCCGTTACGGCGCCGACCTTGATGCACTCCTCGGTATCGCGGCCGATGGCATGCTCGGGCGCCTCGAGCGGAACGCTGGCGAGCTTGGCGGCTCGGGCGGCGAGCGCGTCCATCGAAATGCGGATGCCCGGCGCAATCGCTCCACCAATGTAATAGCCGTCCTCGTCGATGACGTCGATATTGGTTGCGGTGCCAAAGTCCACCACGATCGCCGGAGCGCCGTAGAAGGTCTCGGCAGCGACGGCGTTGGCGATGCGGTCGGCACCAACGGCCTGGGGGCGTGCCGCCCGCAGCTTGGTCACGGCCGCCGTCTGCGGCCCAATGACGATGGCGTCCGCCGCGATGCGGTCGGCCACGGCGTGCCACTCGCGCGAGAGCTGCGGCACCACGCCGGCAAAGGCGATCGCGTCGACCGCACCGAGCGAAAGGTCGTACATCTTAAAGAAGCCCATCAGGCGCACGTGGATCTCGTCGGCGGTATAGGAGCGGTCGGTGGGCATGCGCCACGACTGCACCAGCTCGTCTCCGTCAAACAGACCCATGGCCGTCTGCGTGTTTCCCATATCGATAGCGAGCAGCATGTCTACTCCAGGTGTCGGCGTAAAAGGACGCGCACCATTGTATACGCGCCGCCGCCGGCGCTCGGCTGCGATTCGTTTACGATGATATGTACTGAGGGGTTTAAATATGAAGGAATTATGCTCTACGAGATTTTCCTTGCCGTTTACCGAACTCCCACGTAATATTCTTTCTTGCGCACATGAGGCGCCCAGACATTGCGGGGTGGAGCAGTCTGGTAGCTCGCCGGGCTCATAACCCGGAGGTCGTAGGTTCAAATCCTGCCCCCGCGACCAAGAACTTGCAGCTCGTCGGCCTGGCCGGCGGGCTTTTTTGTTATCGCGGGACTGTGTTTTCGGTCCAATTCTCGGCCTCTCAAACAAAATCTCAATCTGTAACATCTAGACCCGATTTGGACGGCTAGATGTTACAGATCGAGATATACCGGTGGGTTGGGTCGTGTTTGTCTAAATCTGTAACACGAGGGACGGATTTTGCCGAGTTGTTGTTACGGATTGAGATTTTCTAGCAGGCGGGTTCTGTTTGTCTCGATCTGTAACAGGTAGGGGCCAAAGGTGGGTCTAGATGTTACAGATCTAGATTGTTGAGGATGGGTCGAGATGAATATCTTGATCTGCAACAGTAAGACCCGGTTTTGCCGAGTGGTTGTTACAGATTGAGACAAACCGACGGGCCGCCCCGTCCCATCCACCTGCCGCCACCTGATATTCGCCGATTTTCGTTGTGCTGTCGTACCCCCATGCCATATCCTCTAGACAACTACGCGGCATCATCGCCGTCGCGCCTACAAGAGAGGAATATCCATGACCGCACCTGCATCTAAGCTGCTCCAGCCCATTACGGTTGGCCCCCTTGAGCTCAAAAACCGCATTATGTTCCCGCCGCTGACCACCGGCTACGAGGAGCGCGACGGCTCCATTGGCGAGCGCAGCCTGGCTTTTTACGAGCGCTTGGCCCGTGGCGGCGTGAGCTACATCGTCATCGGCGACGTCGCTCCCGTCATGACCGCGAGCCCCACGCCCAAGCTGGCAACCGACGCCCAGATCCCTACGTTTAAGGCACTGGCCGACGCCGTCCACAAGCACAGCGCCAAGGTCGCGCTGCAGCTGTTCCACCCCGAGTATGACGTGCCCGGTGTCGGCCGCATGGTCATGGGATCCATGGCCGCTGCCAAGGCCGCGCAGGAGGCCAAGGCCGCCGGCGACGAGGAGACCTTTGCCGCCAAGATGGCCGAGTCCAACGAGATCCGCAATCAGGCCTACGCCAAGCTGCACCACGACATGCAGCACTTTGTGAACGAGGCAAGCGTAGAACAGCTCACCCAGATCAAGGAAGCCATCGCTGCCTCGGCCGCCCGTGCGCAGCAGGCCGGCATCGACGCCATCGAGGTCCACGGCGATCGCCTGGTGGGTTCGCTGTGCTCGGCCATCCTCAACCAGCGCACCGACGAGTACGGTGGCTCGTTCGAGAACCGCGTTCGCTACGCGCTCGAGGTCGTCGCTGCCATTAAGGAAGCCGCGCCGCAGCTGATGGTGGAGTACAAGCTCCCCGTGATCATGGAGAACCCCGACGGCACGCCGCGCGGCAAGGGCGGCCTGCAGCCTGACGAGGCCTGCGAGTTCGCCAAGCTGCTCGAGGGCGCGGGCATCGACATGATCCAGGTTGCACAGGCCAACCACACCGGCAACATGGGCGACACCATTCCGCCCATGGGCGCCATGCCCTACAACTGGACGCTGCCCGTGGCCGAGCGCGTCAAGGCCCTGGTCTCCGTGCCGGTGGCAACCGTGGGCCGTGTCATCTCGGTCGAGGCCGGCGAGAAGATTCTGGAAGACGGCGCGGCCGACATCATCGCCTATGGCCGCTCGCTCATGTGCGACCCCGACATTGCGCTGAAGGCTGCCACGGGTGAGCCCATCCGCGAGTGCCTCAACTGCAACAAGGGCTGCGTCGATGCGATTCAAAACCGCAAGTACATCTCGTGCGTGCTCAACGCCGAGAACGGCGACGAGGCGACCGTCGCCATCAAGCCGGGCGAGGGCGACAAGAAGATCGCCGTGGTGGGCGGCGGTATTGCCGGCCTGGAGGCCGCACGCGTGGCGGCCAAGCGCGGCTACGATGTGACCGTCTACGAGGCGAGCGATCATCTGGGCGGCCAGATTGTGCTGGCGGCCGCGCCTCCGCGCAAGGACGAGATCATGCGCTCGGTCGAGTATTACGAGAAGATTCTGCCCGGCCTGGGCGTGAAGGTTGAGCTCAACCATGCCGCTACTACTGAGGACCTCAACGCCGCCGACGCCGCGATTGTGGCCGTGGGCGCGCACGACGTGGTTATCCCCGTTCCGGGTGCCGACTCGGAGAAGGTCGTCTCGAGCTGGGACGTGCTGGCCGGCAAGGCGGAGCTTACGGGCCGCGTCGCTGTCATTGGCGGCGGCCTGGTGGGCACCGAGACTGCCGAGTACCTGCTGCAGCACGGCTGCGAGGTGGCGATCGTGGAGATGCTCGACAAGATTGCCGCGGGCGAGTCCGAGACCATTCTGCCGCTGATTATGAGCGACTTTGCAGAGCACAACGTGGAGCAGCACGTGAAGACCCGCCTGACCGCCATTACCGACGAGGGCGTGGAGGCCATTCGCACCACCGAGGACGGCGCCGAGGACCAGGTGAAGATCGCCTGCGATTACGTGGTGATGGCCGTGGGCTCCAAGGCCAACGCGTTTGACCTGGACGGCGTGACGGTGCCCGTGACCTGCGTGGGCGACTGCTCGGGCGAGCGCACTGCCGACATTGCGAGCGCCATTCGCACGGCGTATCACGCGGCCAACGAGCTGTAGTTGAACATCGCGGCGGGGCGGGGCGGTAGCACGGATCCGCCTCGCCCGGCTGCGTCCCATCGGGTGTCAACCGGGGCGGGGTCTGCAAGCGCAGCAGGCCCCGCCTTTTTGTTTTGCTCTGATGGATGGCAATGCGCGGTAATCATGAGGAGTGAGGACATCTACTACCTTGCAGGCCGCTCAAAATTATTGGGGGAGGGTTTAATAACTATTCCCTCTAGACCAAAGGACATAAAGAGATGCCAATTTTGTTGGCAAACGAATGACGATTAGCTGCGAGCTAGCTACCAGCGTAAATAATCGATAAAGAAACGCCGTAAATAGGTGTCAAATGCCCAGATAATGCCGCGTCTATTTTAATTAACTGCTTTGAGCAAACAGCAAAATGCTACTATCTAACATGCACGTAAGAAAACAGGTAAACGTTTAGGGCTAAGAAGTGGCAGGTATGTCAGAAGCAACAAGGACTCGCACGCATGCGCCCGAGGTTAGGCAGCGTGCCGTCGAGGTCCTCCAAGAGGGGGTCGGTCATCGTGCCCTCGCCGCGGAGCTCAGCATTCCCCAGGCCACGGCTCGTCAGTGGGCTCGCGCATACGCCGTGGGCGGTGCCGACGCAGTGCTTAACGCGGGCTCGCATCACCGCACGTATTCGTACGACGTCAAGCTCGCCGTGGTAAAGGATCGCCTGGAAAACGGCCTGACGGTTCGCGAGGCCATGATCAAGTACAAGATTCCTAGCGAGTCTTCGGTCAAGGCTTGGTGCCGCCTGTACCGCGACGGCGGCGAGGCGGCGCTGGTCGATAAGCCGCGGGGTCGCAAGCCGCGCGTTAAAAAGGCGGAATAGCGAACGGGATGGTGCGCCCACGGGGGCGCATTTTTCTTGCCGTGCCGACTTTTCGGATCGCCGCGTGCCTATCGGGACATCCTTCAAAGTGGCCAATAAACCGCGTGCAGTGCCCGCGCGCCCATCGCTGCAATAGGGGGAGCGTCGCCCCACTGCTCCAAAGCGGACACGCCCTTGCCCCGTACGCCTAAAACTCCCCAGTTGACCGAAAACCTGCCGCCGCTACTCCTCAATTGAGCTATAACGTTAAACAATTGCAGCATTTTTGCATGGGGGAGTGATGGTATGACGCTACTGTATTTCCTTACCCTGTTTCCGCTGGTACCGGCGCTGGGCATGCTGCTCGCGCGCGGTGACCGCGCCCGCGATGCGGTGGGGCTCATAGGCTCCGGCATTATTATGGCGGTGACAGTTGTAGTCTCCGTCATGTTTTTTGGCACGGGTCCGCAGAGCTTTGAGGTTGCCCCCGGTACCTCGCATGTGCTCTCGATCATCAGCTCCGCCATCGATGTCATCCTGTGCGCCGTCATCCTGTACAACGCATACAAATATAGGAACGCGCTCACCATGGTGCTCGGCATAGTCCAGCTGGTGGGCTCGCTCGCCTTTGCAGCCATGACGCTGCCCGCGGCCGAAGCCGTCACGGCGACGCCGCTCTACCTGGACTACATGAGCGTGATCATGGTGCTTGCCGTCGGCATCGTCGGCAGCCTCATCTGCGTGTATGCCCTGGGCTACATGAAGGACTTCCAGGCCCATGACGAGCACGAGGCCGCGCTGCGCGGGCAGACCGCGCCCGACCGTCGCCCGCAGTTCCTGGCGCTCATGTTCCTGTTTCTCTCGGCCATGTTCGTCATCGTGACGAGCGACAACCTTGAGTGGCTGTTCTGCGGCTGGGAAATCACCACCGTGTGCTCGTTCCTTATGATTGGCTACACGCGCACGCCCGAGGCCATTAAAAACGCTTTCACCCAGATCATCCTCAACATGCTGGGCGGCATCGCGTTTTTGGCCGGACTCATGTACCTGCACGTTAACGGCATGCCGCTGACCATCTCGGGCATGATCGAGCTTTCCGGCGCCGGCACCGCGCAATCCGCGCTGCTGGTGATGCCGGTCATCCTGCTGTCGCTCGCCGCCCTTACCAAGGCCGCGCAGATGCCGTTCCATACCTGGCTGCTCGGTGCCATGGTTGCCCCCACGCCCACGAGCGCCCTGCTGCACTCGTCAACCATGGTCAAAGCCGGCGTGTTCCTGATGGTCAAGCTGAGCCCGCTCTATGCTATCTATCCCGTGACGGGCTTTATGGTCACGAGTGTGGGTGCCATCACGTTTTTGCTCGCTGCCCTTATGGCGATCTCGCAGAGCAACGCCAAACGCGTGCTCGCGTACTCCACCATTTCCAACTTAGGCCTCATCAGTGCCTGCCTGGGCGTCGGCGCGCCCGAGGCCGTGTGGGCCGCCATCTTCCTGATCCTTTTCCACACGGTGGCAAAGTCGCTGCTGTTCCTGTGTGTGGGCACCGCCGAGCACCATATCGGCAGCCGCAATATCGAGGACATGGACGGTATGTTCAGCCGCATGCCGCACCTGACGCGCCTGATGATGCTGGGCATCATGGGCATGTTTGTGGCGCCGTTTGGCATGCTCGTGTCCAAGTGGGGCGCCCTGGTGGCGTTTGCGCAGACCGGCAACGTGCTCATGATCATGGTGCTTGCCTTTGGCTCGGCCGCGACGTTCTTCTTCTGGGGCAAGTGGCTCGCCAAGCTTTCGGGCGTCGACCCCACGGCTCAAAACGTTGAGGTCAATGTCCATAAGACCGAATGGATGGCGCTCAACACCATCGCCGCGCTGCTGATTCTGTGCTGCGTGGCCTTCCCGCTCATCTCGAGCGGTCTGGTGTCGCCTTACCTCGCCATGGTGTTTGGCCGCGTGCCGTACGTTATCGGCAAGGACGCCATGTATCTGATGGTGGTTATCGTGGCGTTTATCGCCGTGGTGCTGCTGACGTCGTTCCGCGTGAGCAATAAGCCGCGCGTCAACGTGTACCTTTCGGGCGTGGGAACCGACAAATATCGCCATTTCCGCGGCTCGATGGGACACGAGGTGAAGGCCGAAAAGCGCAATTGGTACTCGGAGGACGCCCTTGGCGAGAAGCGCATCGGCCCCGCGGGTAGCGTCGTGTGCTGCAGCATTATCTTGTTTGCGCTGCTGTGTTGCGCGTGGATTGGGCCCGAGCGGCTTGCCATGAGCGCGCCTTCGGTGCTGCGCGGCAAGTATTTTGAAGGTTCGGGCGTCGTGGGCATTTTTATTGGCACCGTGGCGTTTGCCTTGCTGGCGCCTTTGGTTGGTGGCCTGATCGACGGCATCGATCGCAAGCTGTCCGCCCGTATGCAGGGCCGCGTGGGCCCGCGCCTGCTGCAGCCCTTCTACGACGTTGCCAAGCTGCTGCGCAAGGCCCCCGCCAGCGTAAATACCATGGACGATACCTATATGGCGTGCGCGCTCATCTTTACCGTCGTGGGCGGCGGCATCTTTGTGTCGGGCTCCAACACGCTGCTGTGCGCCTTTATGGTGACGCTCGCCGCGATCTTTGTGGTGCTGGCGTCCGCCTCGACGCAAAGCCCGTTTGCCCAGGTCGGCGCCGACCGCGAGCTGCTGCAGGTTATGAGTTACGAGCCTGCCGTTCTGCTGATGAGCGTGGGCCTGTACCTTGCCACCGACAGCTTCGATTCCATCGCCGTGACGGGGCAGTCGGCCCCCATCATCGTGTACAGCGCGCCCATTTTCCTCGCGCTGCTCGCGGTGCTTACCATCAAGTTGCGCAAGTCGCCGTTTGACCTTTCGTACTCGCATCACGCGCATCAGGAGATCGTCCAGGGCGTCGCCACCGAGATGAGCGGCGGCACGCTGGCCAAGATGACCCTTATGCACTGGTGCGAGACCGTGCTGTTTTTGATGTGGGTGGGCATGTTCTTTGTTTGGGACAACCCGGTGAGCTGGGTGGTCGCCCTGGTCGTGATGGCCGCGACGTACTTTGTCGAGGTCCTGATCGACAACACCTTCGCGCGCAGCACTTGGCGCAGCTGCTTTAAGCTCGGATGGGGCGTGGCGCTGGTGTTTGGCCTGCTCAACCTTATGCCCATCCTCGTCGACGTGTTTATTTAGGAGGCGGCATCCATGGATCATAAAATGTCGCGCTCGCCGTGGGTTATTCATTACGACGGCTCGAGCTGCAACGGATGCGATATTGAGGTGCTGGCCTCGCTCACGCCGCTGTTCGATGCGGAGCGCTTTGGCGTGGTCAATACCGGCAACCCCAAGCATGCGGATATCTTTTTGGTGACGGGTTCGGTCAACGCGCAGAACCTGCCCGTCGTGCGCCAGATCTACAACCAGATGCTCGAGCCCAAGTGCGTGGTGGCGTGCGGAATTTGCGCGTGTTCGGGCGGCGTATTCCGCGATGCCTATAACGTGATCGGCGGCGTGGACCGCGCGATTCCCGTGGACGTGTACGCGCCCGGGTGCGCCATTCGCCCCGAGACCGTAATCGATGCCATTGTGGAGGCGTGCGGCATCCTGGACCAGAAGGAGGCCGTGATGCGTGCTGGCGGTGACCCGCTCACCGTGGGCGGTGCCGCAACCTGGGACGGTGGCGTTGAGCTGGGCGAGGACGGGTTTGTGGCTGCGGGGGCCGGGGCTGACGGTGCCGGTGACGCGCCTGCCGAGAAGCCCGCCGCGCCCGCCGCTGGCGACGCACCTGCTGAGACGCCCGTCGCTGCAAAGGAGGCCGAGTAATGCAAAAGGCAATCTATACCACCGTCGGGATCGACGAGCTCCTGTCGCATGTCCAGGCGCTCAAGGGCGTCGGCGCGCGCTTTGTGCAAATGCACGCCGAGCGCTGTGTGGACGACGGATCGTATCGCCTGGTCTATACGTTTATCAACGTTCGTGCTGCTCAGGAGCGGATCGCTCAGGACGGCAGCTATGCGATTGAGAACCTGGTGGTTGAGGGCATCGACCAGTGCCAGGAGATTCCGTCCATCAGCTCGTATTACCCCGCGGTGTTCCCGTTTGAAAATGAGGCCCACGACCTATTTGGACTTGCCATCACCGACATGCAGCTCGACTTTAAGGGCTTTTTCTACCAGGTCTCGACTGCCGAACCCATGAGCGTTATCACGCCCGAGGTGAAGGCTGCGCGCGAGAAGGCCATGAAGGTCCGTGCCGCTGCCGAGGCCAAGGCGCGCAAGGCTGCGGCCGAGAAGGCCGCCGCTGCCGCGGCCGCTGCGGGGGAGGGTGCTGCGGGTGCTACTGTCGCTCAGCCCGCTGCGGCTGCCGGCTCCGATGCTCAGCACGATGAAGCTGCCGCCAAGGCCGCGCTCAAAGCCGCCGAGCTGGAAGCAAAGCTCGCCGCCATGGATCCCGAGAAAGCGGCCAAGGTCCGCGCGGCGCTTGCCGCCAAGGCCGCCCGCGACAAGCAGAAAAAGGAGGCGTAAGGTCCATGGCACATCGCTCCGTTATTCCGTTTGGCCCGCAGCACCCGGTGCTGCCCGAGCCGCTTCATCTGGACCTGGTGATCGAGGACGACCGCGTCATCGAGGCAATTCCGCAGATCGGCTTTGTGCACCGCGGACTCGAGAAGCTCACCGAAAAGCGCGATATGCATCAGTTTGGGTACATCGCCGAGCGCATCTGCGGCATCTGCGCCGTGGGCCATAGCTGCGGCTATGCCAGCGCCTGCGAGCGCATGCTCGACATCGAGGTGCCCGGCCGCGTGCAGTATATCCGCACCATTTTGCACGAGCTTTCGCGCATTCACTCACACCTGCTGTGGCTGGGCCTGCTCGCCGATGCCTTTGGCTTCGAGGCGCTGTTCTATCGCTCGTGGACCCTGCGCGAGCAGATTCTCAAGATTTTTGAGAGCACCTGCGGCGGCCGCGTGATCCTTTCGATTAACGAGATCGGCGGCCTTAAGCACGACATCGAGGACTCCGAGCTGGCGGGTATTGTCCAGACGCTCGACTCCATGCGCCCCGACTACGAAGCCCTGGTGCATACGTTTTTGGACGACGACAGCTGCGGCGAGCGCTTGCATGGCGTGGGCGTGATCAGCAAGAAGGATGCGCTGGAGCTTTCGATGGTCGGCCCGTTCGGTCGCGCCTCGGGTGTGGACTACGACGTGCGCATGTTTGGCGACGGTGCCTATGCGGATCTGGCCGCGTTTGAGCCGATTGTTGCCACCGATGGCGACTGCTATGCCCGCTGCCAGGTGCGTTGCGCCGAGGTCACGCAGGCCATGGACATCATCAAGGAGCTTGTGGGCAAGATTCCGCACGACGGCATCGGCGGGCGCACCAAGCTCACGCCGGCCGACGGCGCACGTGGCGAGGTTGTGATTGAGCAGCCGCGCGGCGAGGCGTATTACTATGTGCGCGGTAACGGCACCAAGAACCTGGACCGTTTTCGCGTGCGTACGCCGACGTCGCAGAACCTGGCGGGTCTGACGCATGCGCTGCAGGGCGTGCTCCTTGCCAACGTGCCCATGATTATCCTGACCATCGACCCCTGCATTAGCTGCACGGAAAGGTAGGCGTGGCATGAGTTTGCTGACATTTGCCAAGACGGCCTTGGGTTCTATGGTCAAGCGGCCGGTCACGGTGTGCTATCCGCAGGAGAAGCTCGCGGCGCCCGAGCGACTGCGCGGGCACATCGTTAACGACATGGACGTGTGCATTTGCTGCGGCATGTGCGCGCGGCGTTGCCCGGCGGGCGCGCTCGCGGTCGATCGCAAAGGCGGTACCTGGTCGATTGACCCGTACGCCTGCGTAGTGTGCGGCGAGTGCATCGAAAGCTGCCCCAAGCACTGTCTGAGCATGGACACCGCTCGCACTCCAGTTGCGGCGAACAAGACTCCCACGGTAGAAACCAAACCGGAATAGCGCTGGTATAGAGCTGGAATAGAGCTGGAATAGGGGCCGGTGGGGCAAAATTGCCCCGCCGGCCCCGCGCTTAAACGCGCGGTTGTACCGCCACGAACAAAACCATGCCGGATTACGGGGCTGGATAGCGAACCTCCGACCATACAGAAAATCGCAAAAACAAAACCGCAGGTAGATAGCCTGCCGTTTTTGAAAAAATGAAGGTATGGATGAGGGTTCCGACTTTAGCCCCGTAATCCGGCATAGTTTTGAGATAGTACCATATTCGTAACAGCCCTTTAACTCCCGTGGACGGAGGAAAACGGACTATTTTGGCCTTGCGAGGGCTGCCGCGTGACCCGTCTGCCACGAAATGGGCCCATCTACTACGTTTAAGCCGCTACCCTCAACCACGGCAAGCAATGCGAAATGAAACCGCAGGTAGAACACCTGCGGTTTTTCATGAAAAGCGGTTATGGTCGGGGGTATCGAGTCAAACGTAGTAGATGGGCCAGTTTCGTGGTGAGCACCACCAATTGATTCCCCGGGGACGGAGGAAAACGGATCATTTTTGCCTGATGGCTCCGAGTCGCACCTGTTTTCCTGCGAAAACGCCGTGTCTCAACTTTGGTGAGACATTTGTCTCACGCCCAAAACCGAATCTGGAACATGTGTCACCTGCCCTAATTGTGTCTCATTCCGTAACTTTAGGCTGATGCAAGGTCTGAGACCGCGAGAAGGGAGACGCGATGAGTAAGTACACGAGGGGTCTCTTGGCGGTGATACTTGCCGTAGTGCTTGTGTTGCCGGCTACAGCATTTGCCATGCTGCCCGAGGCCAACGCCAGGTCCAGCACAGGAATGGACGGACCGGCCATGACCGGAAAAACGGTCGTCGACCCCGATACCGGCAACTACTGGAAGTTCTGGGCCGGCGGCTATGACGGCAAGGAAGTAACAACTCAAAACGTCGGCCGAATCTGGACCGACAAGACGGTCAAGGAAACCGCGGCAAACGAAGAGTCGGATTTCCTGACCACGCTGTCAGCCATCTCTTCGACATCCGATACGACGGTTTCCGGCAAGCCGCTCGACATCGTGCTGGTGCTGGACGCTTCTGGCTCGATGAGTGATCCCATGGTTAAGGGCGACCGTACAAAGCGCATCGATGCGCTGAAGACGGCCGCCAATCGCTTTATTGACACCATCGCCACGCAAAACCAAAGCATCACAGATGAATCCAAACAACATCAGGTTGCCATCGTTAAGTTTGCAGGCGATAAGACTACTGAGGTTGGCAACAAAAAATATCGCGATAGTTGGGGGGACACCTACAACTACTCGCAGACCATGAAGAATCTGACGCCCTGCAAGGACAAAGGTGCGGAGAGCCTAAAGAGCACGGTCAACTCTATCAGTCCTGACGGTTCCACGCGCGCCGACTATGGCTTGGAGCTGGCTGATGAGCAATTTTCGTTTGGTCGCGCCGACGCCAAGAAGATCGTCGTCTTCTTCACTGATGGTTCACCTACGAGTTCTAGTGGATTCCAAGCAAGTGTTGCCAATAGCGCCATTAATAGTGCCAAGAGTCTCAAGAATAAAGGTGCCGACATTTATACGATCGGCATCTTTGACGGTGCAAATCCCAGTGCCGACCTCACGGCTGATGGCACAAGCAAAGAGAATAAGTTCATGCATGCCGTGTCGAGCAACTATCCTGCCGCCTCATCCAGCATTTCTTTCTGGGGCGAATGGACCATCAACTTTGGTGCGCGCGCAGAAAACGCCAATTACTACAAGTCGGCAACCAGCGCCGCCGAGCTCGAGGAAATCTTCAAAGATATCTCCGGAAGCATTATCCAGGCTGGCTACCCAACCAAAACTCACAGTGGATATGGCGAGCATAAGTCTGGCTACATTACGTTTACTGACGAGCTGGGCGACTTTATGCGGGTCGACAACTTTACGTCTGTCGTGTACAACGGCGAAACGTTTGCCAAACCGGCAATAAAGAACGAGGGCAATGTCGACACCTACAAATTTACTGGCGCGGCTGCAAACCTGGTCATTACCGTTCAGCATGCCGAAAAGAGCAAGCCCCGGACCGGCGATATCGTAACGGTTAAGATTCCTGCGTCGCTGATTCCGCTGCGCCACTTTAAGATCACCGATGGTGTTCTTACGGTCGACGATACTGAGCCCATCCGGGTGAACTACACCTCGAGCGTTAAGAGAGACGCGCTCGACAACCTGTTTACGCCCGAGAAGGTAGCGGGGCTCAAGGGCTACATCGAGAGCAATACGATCACCGCGGAGAACGGTTCCAAGACCGTGAACTTCTACGCGAACAAGTGGAACGCTGGCGCGCTGGGCGATACGATCGCAAACTTTGAGCCTGCCGACACCAACCGCTATTACTATTTCCAGAAGCAGACTCCCATTTATGTGGACGAGGATTGCACGCAGCCTGCGAAGGATTCGCTGGCTGCCGACGGCATCTATTACTACAAGGACGAGTTTGAGGCAAAGGGCGCAGACGGTAAGGCCGAATCCCGCACTGCTGTTATCGAGTTTACCGGCGGACGCGCCGCGGGCTTTAAGGGCGCTGTCGTGTCCGATGCGAGCGGAAACCTGTCGTTTAGCAAGGGAACCGCACGTCTTGCCTTTATTGACGAGCTGCACACCACCAAGGAGCGCGTGGGCGGTAACCCCACCGGCACCGCGACCGATGTGCTCAACCCCAAGTGGAACAACATGTCTGCCAAGCCGAACGCCACAGAGGTTGACGTTCACCTGGGCAACAACGGTAAGATCAGCTTTAACGTGACGCCGACAACGGTGGATACCAAGGCCGGCTTTGGCCTGACCAAGGTGCTCGAGGGTCGCGAGTGGACGGATGCGGACGAGTTTAAGTTTGAACTCTCCGCGACGTCCGAGAACGATGCTCCGATGCCCGCGTCCGCGACCGTGACCGTGACCAATGACGATTTGAGCGAAGAGGGCAAGGCTGCCATTAACTTCGGCGAGATCACCTACAACAAGCCGGGCGAGTACACCTATGAGGTCCGCGAGGTCAAGGGCGACGCCGGTGGCATTACCTACAGCAAGAACGTTGCCACGTTCAAGGTGACTGTGACGGTTAACGCCAAGGGCGAGCTTAAGGCCGACGTTGAAAAGACCTCGGGTGAGACTAAGTTCACGAACACCTATAGCGCCAAGACGGAAACCCCGCTGACTCTTGAGGCTACCAAGACGCTCACGGGGCGCCTGATGGCCGACGGTGAATTCAAGTTTACGTTGAGCTACGCGGGGCACGACGAGGTCCTGCTGAACGCAACCAACAAGAGTGGCAAGGTTGAGTTCGGTCCGCTGACGTACACGACCAAGTCGCTTGTCAAGCTTGTCGAGGAAGACAAGGCGTCGTTTGACGACAGCTCAGACAAGCCCACGTGGACCATTCGCTACACTGCTGCCGAGCAGATCGGCAAGCTGCCTGCGGGCGTGAGCGCCACCGTGTCGGCAATTGACGCATGTGTAACCGTTGTCGACAACGGCGATGGTACCCTGACGGCGACGGCTGTCTACGGCGATGCCGGCAACGAGTTTGTGAACACCTACACTGCCGCGCCTGTCGAGGCATCGCTTGTGGGCAAGAAGAATCTGCTGGTTCCCAATGGCCTGACCCCGGCTGACATTACCGGTAAGTTCACCTTTACCGTGACCGGTGAAGAGGGCGCACCCATGCCCGCGAACGCGAGCGTGACCAATGATGCCAAGGGCAAGGTCGACTTTGGCAAGATCACCTTTACGCTCGACGATCTCAACAAGGCTCTGGGCAAGAAGCCCGAGAAGCGCGAGCACACCTTTACCTACACCGTGACAGAGTCCGGCGAGGTCGCTGGCGTGACCAACGACGTCGAGCCTTCGCGTACGGTTTCCTTCACCGTGACTGATGACGGCGAGGGTAATCTGAGGGTGTCCAGCAAGTCGGATGGCAACGCAGCCTTTACGTTCACCAACACCTATAACGTGACGCCTGTTGAGACGCACGTCACCGACGAGATCAAGGCGACCAAGGTCCTGACTGGCCGCGACCTCAAGGAGGGCGAGTTCTCCTTCGAGCTCGTCGAGGGTAACGATGTCGTCGCCACCGGCACCAACGCTGCCGACGGCAAGATCACGATGGGCGCCGTGAAGTACGCCGAGGCTGGCAAGCACGCCTACACGCTGCGCGAGGTCAACGGTGGAATCACCAGCAAGGGCATCACCTACAGTGACGCCAAGTACACCATCGAGACCACCATCACCGACAAGGGCGACGGCACGCTCGAGGCGAAGCATGTCCTGAAGGGCGACGAGCCTGCCGAGTTCAAGAACACCTACAGTGTGACCCCGCTCGACGCAGAGCTCGACTTTGACTTGAGCAAGGCTATCGACGGCCGCGACTGGACGGATGCGGACGAGTTCGGCTTTACCATCACCGCCCCCGAGGGCACCCCGCTGCCCGATCCCGCAACCGTAACCGTGAGCAAGAAGGACGCGGAGGACGGCATCGCCGCCATCAAGTTCGGCAAGATTCGCTACACGGCTGCCGGAACCTACAAGTACGAGATCCGCGAGAACGCGGGCAACGCGGCCGGCATGACGTATGACGGGCATGTTGCGACCGCTGAAGTAATCGTGACTGAGGACGGCGAGGGCAAGCTGCTCGCCAGCGTCACCAAGAAGGAAAACGGCCGCTTCACCAACACGTACCGCTCCGAGCTCGACTATGCCGCGGCCGGCGGCCTCAAGCTCAGCAAGAGCCTCTCCGGACGTCCCATGACCGAGGGCCTGTTCACCTTTACCGTGACGCCCGCCGACGAGGCTTCGGCCAAGGCGCTCGGCCTGCTGCCCGGCGCCAACAACTTCAAGTCCCCTGCGACGGCAGAGGCAACGGTCGGTCTGATTGACATTCTGGCGGGCCATGAGGTCAAGTTTACGCAGGCTGACGCCGGCAAGACCTTTGCGTACACCGTGTCTGAGAAGAATGACGGCAAGCCCGGTTACACCTACGATGACGCCGAGCGCACCGTGACGATCGCCATTGCCGATGACGGCGCCAGCACGCTCACCGCCACGACGACCGTCTCCGGCGGTCCCGAGGGCACGCTGGTGACCGAGTACAAGACCGGCGCGGCTGCGGTCGAGAGCGCCGTGGTCCCGTTCGTCAATAGCTATAGTGCGACGACTAACACGCCTGGTGGCACCGCTGCTCAGGTCGTTGCCGCCAAGACCCTGACCGGTCGCCCGATGGTTGACGGCGAGTTCTGGTTCGGCATTGCCTATCAGGGTGAGCTTGTGGGTTACGAAAACCTCAAGCCCAATATCGGCGGGCATGTGAGCTTTGATGCGCTGCACTACGACACCAAGATGCTTGCTAATCTTGAGGCGGCAGGGCTTGCCCATCGCACTGACAAGGACGGTAAGCTCGCTTGGACCATTAACTACATTGCCTACGAAGCTATAAACGGGCTGCCGAATGGCGTTTCCGCTACAACGTGGTACTTTGGCTTTAAGGTCATCGTCGTCGACAACGGCGACGGCATCCTGACGGCAACGGTCGACTACGGTGGCGTCGAGCCCTTGTTCGAGAACGTCTACGGCGCCGATGCCGTTGACGCTGCGCTCGCCGGCACCAAGAAGCTCCAGGCTGCCGAGGGCCTGACCCCGGCCGACATCACGGGCAAGTTCACCTTTACCGTGACTGCCGACGAAGCGGGCGCCCCGATGCCCGAGCGCGCGACCGCAACCAACGACGAGGTCGGCAACGTGGACTTTGGCAAGATCCACTTTACGCTCGAGGACCTCAACCGCGCCCTGGGCGTGACGACCGACGCTTCTGACGACGTGCCGAGCGACGCTGAGGCCAACGCTGACAAGGCCGAAGTTGACGCCGATGAGAACGCCGCCAATGAGAACGACGCCGAGGTCGATGGCGACGAGTCCGACGCCAACGACGAGTCCGAGCCCGCAGCTCCCACCGCTCCGCGCTCGCACACCTTTACCTACACGGTGACCGAATCCGGTAGCGCCCCTGGCGTGACCAACGATGCCAGCGCCACGCGCAAGGTTTCCTACACCGTGACTGACGACGGTGCCGGACATCTGAAGGTCGTGCGCGAAGGCGACGACGGTGCTGCCTTCACGTTCACCAACACCTACAGCGTGACGCCTATCGATTCTTCCGTGACTGATCAGGTCAAGACGGTCAAGCGTCTGACCGGACGCGACCTTGCAGCAGGCGAGTTCACGTTTGAGCTGCTCGAGGACGGCGTGGTTGTCGCGACCGGCACCAACGACGCCAATGGCACCGTCGCGCTGAGCCCGATCCGCTACGAGGCACCTGGCGCGCACACGTACATGCTGCGCGAGGCTTGCCCCAACGCGCTCGGCCTGTACAAGGGCGTCACCTATGACGGCACGACCTACACCGTCGTGACCACCGTCTCCGACAACGGCGACGGCACGCTGACCGCGACGCACAAGATCGAGGGAACTACTGAGTCGGCTGGCTTTACCAACAAGTATCATGCCATGCCCACGCAGGTCTCCATCGGTGCCATCAAGGTGCTCGAGGGACGCGAGCTCAAGAAGGACGAGTTTAGCTTTAAGCTCGTTGGCGAGGACATCGAGTCCACTGTCACCAACGATGCCGACGGCAAGATCAACTTCGACAAGTTCGAGTACGACGAGCCCGGTACGTACGTCTACACCATCAGCGAGGTCAAGGGCGACGAGGCCGGTATGACCTACGACAAGTCCGTCTTTACCGCGACCGTCAACGTGGCCGATGACGGCGAGGGCAACCTCAAGGCGAATGTCGCCTTTACCAAGGGCGACAAGAGCGTCGAGGGTATCGTGTTCAACAACACGTACAAGAAGCCCGAGACGCCCGTGCCGACGCCCGATCCCGGCACGCCCAAGACCGTGACGAACATCGTCAAGACGGTCAAGGGTTTCCTGCCCACCACGGGTGACCAGCAGGCCGCCGCACTGCTCATGGCATTCGTTATCGCCATGGCCGGCGTCGGAGCTCTGGTCTGGGGTATCCGTAAGCGCTAGGCACGCTGGTAGCGCCCGGGGCCAAAAGGCCCCGGGCGGCTGGCGGGGAGCCAGAACACAGCCCCCACCCCCAACCCCCAGCCGCCACGGAGGTATCTCCCTCCTCCGTGGCGGCGCTTTTGTGCGCCGGGGGTGCCACGAAATCGGCCCATCTACTACGTTTAGCCCCTTACCCCTAACCATGCCAAAAAACGCGAAAACAAAACCGCAGGTAGAACGCCTGCGGTTTTGTTCAAAACGAAGGTATGTTCAGGGGTATCGAGTCAAACGTAGTAGATGGGCCCATTTCGTGGCGAGCGGTTCCGGCTGATCCCTTGGGGACGTAGGAAAACGGATCATTTTGGTCCCGCGAGGCTGGCAGAGGCACTCGTACGGGGCCGCCCGAACAAAACTATGCCGGATTACGGGGCTGAGTCACGAGTCCCCAACCATACCGATATTCGTGAAAATAAAACCGCAGGTAGACGAGCCGTCATTTTGCAGAAAACGCGGGTATGGATGGGGGTTCTGGCTTTAGCCCCGTAATCCGGCATAGTTTTGAAATGGCATTAAATCGGTAGCAGCCATTTTGCTATGCCGGGGTGGTCTGCCGCTAGGTAATTACCCGCGCAGGTAGGCGATGGCGATCTGCGTGCGGTTGCGTAGACCCATTTTGGCAAGGATCGAGCTGATGTGGTTGCGTACGGTGCCTTCGCCCATATAGGCGGTGGCGGCAATCTCCTTGTTGTCGAGGCCGCGGGCGATAAGCTCGGCGACTTCGAACTCGCGGTCGGTCAGGCTGGCAAAGGCCGCGGGTCGGCGGAGTGTGCCCGCCTCAACGCCCGTTCCGTCAAAATCGATGTCCTCGATCGCCTTGCCCTCGAGTACGCGTTTGCCGTCCATGACTTGCGTCAATGCCGGAGGAATGGCGGCGACATCGGTCTTGATCAGGTAGCCGCGGGCACCCAGTTTGAGCGCCGACACAATGTACTCGTCATCCGAGAATGTCGTCAGAAACACCACGCGCGCCGCAGGGTCGCGCTCGAGGATCTCGCGTGCCGACGAAAGGCCGTCGCGCTCCGGCATCTGAATGTCGAGCAGTGCGATATCGGGTGCGTGCTCGGCGTAGAGCGCCAACGCATCGTTGCCGTTGGCGCCGGTGCCCACCACCTCGATCTGCGGCTGGGCGCCCAGGATAATCTTGAGCGAATCGACCACCAAGCGGTCGTCGTCGACAACGATGAGCCTCATCGGTCCTCATCTCCTTGCTGTTTGGGAACGGTGGCAAACACGCGCCAGCCGCCGACGCCGGCGCGCGGACCGGCGGTGAAGGTGCCGCCAAGCGCCTCGATGCGCTCGCGCATGGAGGCGAGCCCCATGCCCTCCGCGGCGCCACGGCCGATTGCTTGGACCCCGCCCACGCCATCGTCGGTAACGATGAGCTGGTAAAACGACGGATGCTCCATGCATCGTACGGTGACGGTCTGGGCGCAAGCGTGGCGCATGGTGTTGGAGAGCGCCTCGCGCAGGACCGCCGCAAAGCAGTTCGCGACGTTTGCGGGTGCATGCTCGGTCATAACCTCAAGCTCAATCTGCGGGCCGCTGTCCGAGCGCGCGCCTTCAACAATGCGTTCGAGCTGCATGGAAAGGTCGACGGCGTTGTCGTTGAGCGCGTGGACGCTGGTGCGCACAAGCTGGAGCGCCTCGTCAACCGTGCGTTTGACGTCGGCGAAATCGGCGGCGACGCCGGGCTCGTCGGCGTGAACCACGCGCAGGGCTTCGGCCTGCAGTGAGGCGCGCGTGAGCTGGTGGCCCACGTTATCGTGGATTTCGCGCGCGATGCGGGCGCGTTCGGCGAGCGTCGCGAGCTCGACTTCGTAGTCCTGGCGGTCGGCAAGATCGCGGTTGCGCGCTTCGAGCGCGAGGGCTCGTTCCTGCAGCTCGTCGCGGGTGCGGCGCATGTGCCGCTGCTCGCGCTCCAACTGGGCGGTACGTAGCGATAGCAAGGTGGCGGCAACCGAAAGGATGGCGGTCAGCAGGAGCGTTCGGGAGGTGAGCGCGTCGGTGCGAAGGTCCGCGACGAGCGCAAAGGCAAAGACGGAACCAATGCCCAGCGCGACCCAGGCGTGTTCGCGGCGCACGCGCCGCGCGATGTCATAAAGGGCGAGAGGCGCAAACGGCACAAACGGCGGCACGAAGACGGCCGCGATGATGTAAGCGTAACTCGCGGCCTCGCTTACACGGCGCGTGCGTTCTCCCTGTGCGACCTCGGCCAGCGAGGTGGCGATAACTCCAAGGCAAAACGCCGCGACCAGGCAAGCGTCCACAGCAAGGCCCGTGGCGGCCGCAATACAGCACGCCAGCACGATCGATTTGTCGAAAAGCCTGTTCATACGGGTATTGTACGCGAAGCCGCGCGTGGTGGAGGGGCTGCCTGCGCAACTGTGACATTCCTCCCGCGCGGCAAAGCGGGGACGATCGCTCGCGCGAGCGGGGGTTTCGCCTCCGCCCCCTCGCACTCGTGACAAAGCTCACTGGCGCGCGCCGGCGGCTCCTGCGATGATGCAATCGTACCGGGCCGCAATCAACAGAAGGGCCGCCTCATGACAGACATCGTCCACGTCGAAAACCTCGTCAAGCGCTACGACGATCTTATCGCGCTCGACCACTTTAACCTGAGCATCGCCCCCGGCGAGATCTTTGGCCTGCTCGGACCCAACGGCTCGGGCAAGACCACGTCCATCAACTGCATTTTGCAGCTGCTCGCTTACGACAAGGGCACCATCGAGCTGTTCGGCGAGCCCATGACACCCGCCCGCTACGACCTCAAGCGCCGCATCGGCGTGGTGCCGCAGCAGGTGGCGGTGTTCGACGAGCTCACGGTGCGCGAGAACATTGACTATTTCTGCAGCCTCTACGTCAACGACCGCAAGCGCCGCCGCGCGCTGGTGGACGAGGCGATCGACTTTGTCGGGCTGGGCGACTTTACCAAGTTCCGCCCCGGCAAGCTCTCGGGTGGCCTGGCGCGTCGCCTCAACATTGCCTGCGGTATCGCGCACAAGCCCGAGCTTATCTTTTTTGACGAGCCCACGGTGGCGGTCGACCCGCAGAGCCGCAACGCCATCCTGGAGGGCATCTGCCGCCTGCGCGACGAGGGCGCCACGGTGGTGTATACCAGCCATTACATGGAGGAAGTCGAGCAGATCTGCAGCCGCATCATGATTATGGACGGCGGGCGCGTGCTGGCGCAGGGTACCAACGACGAGCTCAAGCGAATGATTCAGATGGGCGAGCGCGTGACCGTCGAGGTAGGCGCCGTCGAGCCCGCCACGGTCGAGCGGTTGCGCGCCCTCGAGCACGTGCTCAGCGTCGATCTGTCCGGCGGCGAACTCGTCTGCACCTGCGAGGCGAGTCCGCACAACCTGGTCGACATCCTCGACACATTGCGCGCCGCCGACGTTGCGCTCGGCCGCGTGTGGAGCGAGCCACCGACCCTCAACGACGTGTTCCTCGAGATCACCGGCCGCGAGCTGCGCGACTAGGGGGCGGCCATGTTCAACACCATTATCATTACGGTCAAGACGCTGCTGCGCCGGCCGAGCACGTGGGTCTGGGGCGCGATCTTTCCCATTGCGCTTTCAACGATGTTCATGTTTATGTTTGCGAACCTGAGCTCTGACGGCAAGGTCGACCCGGTGCCGGTGGCCGTCGTAGCGGATGAGGCCTGGGATGCTTCGTCCTTTAAGGACGTGGCGACGTTGCTTGCCAAGGAGGGCGACGACCAGCTGCTCGATGTGAGCGAGTACGAAGACTTGGCTGCCGCGCGCAAAGCACTCAAGGCCGGCGAGGTCGCGGGCATTTACACGGTGGATGCCGCGGGCACGCCCAAACTCACGTTGCTTTCGAGCTATGACAACTCGCGTGCGTCGTCGGTGCTCACTGACCGCAGCATCCTTGAGACGGTGGCAAGCTCGTATACACAAAATGCCGAGCTCATGCGCCAGATTGCCCAGGACAACCCGGCGGCGCTCGCCGACCCGGAGGCGGTTGCGCGCGCCCTGTCGCTCAAGGGTGGCACCCGCCGCGTAAGCCTGACACGCACCACGCCCGATGGCACGGTCATCTACTACTACGCGCTCTTTGGCCTGGTCGCGATGATGTCTGCCGAGTTTGCCGCCTTGAGTGTCGTCGACCTGCAGCCCAATCTGTCGGGCCTTGGCGCGCGCCGCTGCGTGGGCGGCCTTTCCAAGACAGCGTCGCTGGCCGGTATCTTTGTCGGCTCGTGGCTGGTTTCCTTTGCCTCGATGGCGGTCGCGATTAGCTACGTGCGCCTAGTCGTTGGCGTCGACTTTGGCGGGCGCGAGGGGCTGTGCCTGCTGGGCGGTGCTGCATCCGCGCTTGCCGCCACGGGCCTGGGGCTCTTTGTGGGCACGCTTCCTGTTAAGGGTGGCAAGGCGTCCAAGTCGGGCATCCTCACGGGCTTTGCCACCACGTGCGCCCTGTTCGCCGGCCTCTACGGCGAGCCGGCGATGGCACTTGCCGACGACGTTGCCCGCGCCTGCCCGGCCGAGTGCTGGCTCAACCCCGTCAAGCTCATCTGCGACATGTTCAACCGCCTGTATTTCTTTGAGGACCTGGGCCCCTTTGCCGTTCGCGCCGGCGCGCTGGTCCTTATGGCGCTGGTGTTTGTCGCCGCCGCTACGCTGATCTTTGGAAGGAGCCGCTATGAGCACCTTTAAGACCGCGCTTCGCATGGCGCTGGCGCACCCGTTCTACCTGCTCATCTATACGGTGTTCATCTCGCTCATGGGCGTATTCATCGCGGCCTCGGTGAGCTGGAACTCGTCGCAGCTTACCGAGTACAAGCCCTACGACACCAACGTGATCGTGGTCGACCGCGACAATAGCGACCTTTCGCGGGCGCTTACCAAGCACCTGGGGTCGCGCTTCGAGCTGGTCACGGGCGTTGGTGACGACACGTACGACCTTGCGGATGCGCTCGCCAAGAGCAACAGCGCCAAGGGCAGCGCCGATTGCGTGTTCTTTATCCCGGAGGGGTTTGAGGGCGACCTCGTTGCAGCCGCCCGCGCGGGGGAGTCCCTGCCCAAGCTCGATGTGACCTACGGCGCCGGCACCATGGCGGCAGCGCTTTCGTCTGCCGAGGCCTCGCGCTGGATCTCGCTCGCGGGCGCTGCGGCCGCACTTGAGCCCGCCGCCTCTAACGGTAGCGTCGCCAAGGCTGCCGAGCATGCGGCCGCGAAGCGCGCCAAGGTCGAGATCGAGCAGGTCAAGGTTGACTCGACAGCCGCCGCCACGCTCGAGTCGTATTTCAACTTTGGCGCGTACGCGATTATCTCGTCGGTCATCGTGTCGGTGGGATTGGTGTTCTCGGGCATGAACGAGCCCGAGCGCGTGCGCCGCATGGAGGCCGGCCCGGTCTCCGAGCGCCAGCGTTCGCTCGCCGTGTTTGCGGCCGCTGCCGTGCTCACCGTCTGCATCTGGTTTGTGTCGAGCATGATGGGCGTCGTGGGCTTTGCCGGCGCGGTTGCCGAGGTCGGCGTGGGCCGTGTGTGCCTGGCGCTGGCGGCGACGTTTGCGCTGGCGTGCACGCCGCTGGCCGTTGGCTTTGCCCTTTCGAGCTTGGGCGCACGCGAGGAGCTGCTCAACGGCGTGGGCAACCTGCTTGGCATGCTCATGACGTTTTTGGGCGGCGCCTGGATGCCCCTGTCGCTGATGGGCCCGGCCGTGCAGACGGTGGCGCATTTTGTGCCGACATATTGGGTGAACGACGCGATCAGCAAGGCACTCGCCGCGGACCTGACGTCCACCGTGCTGGGCGACATCGCCTGCGACCTGGGTGTCACGGCACTCTTTGCCGTGGCCATCGCCGCCGCAGGCCTGGCCCTCGCACGCGCCAAATCCCGCGTCTAGCCACCTAGTCATTTAAGAGCGTCCCCAATGACTAGTCTGAAATAAATCCCAGGCCTCGCTCAAAAATAGTTCGCCAAGGTTTACTATAACGCTCATAAAGTAGTACGAGGCTAACAATGGGGGATACCATGGCAACGCAGGAAGCCTACGTCCAGGTTAAGGATCTCAAAAAGCACTACGGCGATGGAGATGCACGCCTGACGGTGCTCGACGGCATCGACACGTCCATCAACCGCGGAGAGATCTGCGTCATGCTGGGGCCTTCGGGTTCGGGCAAATCGACGTTTCTTAACCTGATCGGCGGCCTGGAGGATGCCGATGCCGGCTCTATTCTGGTGGACGGCTGCGACCTCATCACGCTCAACGCCGGCGACCTGGGTGAGTATCGCCGTCGCGAGCTGGGCTTTGTGTTCCAGTTCTATAACCTGGTGCCCGACCTCACCATCAAGGAAAACATCGAGGTCACGGCACACCTGTCCAAAAACCCGCTCAATATCGACGACCTGCTGCGTTCACTGGGCCTCTACGAGCACCGCAACAAGTTCCCGCGCCAGGTCTCTGGCGGCCAACAGCAGCGCTGCGCCATCGGCCGCGCGCTTGTCAAAAACCCGGGCCTGCTGCTGTGCGACGAGCCCACGGGCGCGCTTGACTACAAGACGTCCAAGGAAATCTTGCAGCTCATGGAGGATGTCAACCGCACCTACGGCTGCACCATCATCATCGTCACGCACAACGCCGCCATCGCCCGCATGGCTAACCGCGTGCTGCGCCTGCGCGACGGTCGCATTGTCGAGGATGAACTCAACGAGTCGCCCGTCGCGGCCGCCGAGCTCGATTGGTAGGCGGCGCCATGACACCTCTCGCAAAACGTCTCCCGCGCGAGCTGCGCCGCAATATCGGCAAGTACCTGGGCATTTTTTTGCTTATGTGCGGAAGCATCGCCCTTACATCGGGCTTTTTGCTCGCGGCGCATTCCATTGGCTGCCTTATCGACGACATGCGCGATGCGTACACGATTGAGGACGGCCGCGTGACCACTTCCTTCGAGGCTACCGACGATCAACTCAAGGCCGCCGAGGATGCAGCCGGCGACGTCGGCGGCGTCACGCTCTACAAGAATTTCTCCATCGACGCTATCATCAAAAAGACCGCCGGCGACGATGGCACCAAGCGCACGCTGCGCACCTATGCGCACCGCACCAAGGTCGATATCGCGTCCTACTGTGAGGGCAAGGAGCCCAAGACGGACGACGAGGTGGCCATCGACCGCGTCTTCGCCACCAACAACGATCTCGCCGTGGGCGATAAGGTTGAGCTTGAGGGCCGCACCTACACCATCTGCGGCATCATGACCCAGCCCGATAGCCAGGCGCTGTTCCTCAACAATTCGGACTTTACGGTGAACACCATCACGTACGGCGTGGCCGAGGTCACCGATGCCGGCTTTGCCGCGCTCGAGGATGCCGGTGGCGCACCCGCCTACACCTACTCCTTCACCTTTGCCGATCGCGATCTCTCCGCTGCAGACCGCATCGACGCCGAGCAGGATATGGTCGAGGCGCTGACCGATGCCGATGCACGCGTGGACGATCTGATCGACGCCGATTCCAACCAGGGCATTGGCTACGCACGCGACGACGTAGACGGCGACTCCATGATGTTGATGACGCTGCTCGACATCATCATCGTGATCATGGCGTTTGTCTTTGTGGTCCTTACCGACGCCACCATCGAGGAGGAGAGCGCCATCATCGGCACGCTGCTCGCCAGCGGCTATCGTCGACGCGAGATCGTGCTGCACTACCTCGCGCTTCCCGCCATCGTGGGCGTGGTCGCGGCGCTTTTGGGCACTGCACTCGGCGTTGTGTTCTTTACCGAGCCCATGCGCAGCCTCTATTACGGTTCGTACAGCCTGCCGCCCTTCCAGGTGTACTGGAGCTGGGAGATCTTTGTGAAGTGCGCCGTGGTTCCCGCCGCCGCGCTCATCCTCATCACGCTGGTGGGCCTGCTTCGCAAAATGGGCAAGACGCCGTTGCAATTCCTTCGTCACGAGGCGAGCGTCAAATCGGGTACCAAGCGCGGCCTGCAGCTGCCGGAGCGCATGGGTTTTGTCTCGCGATTCCGCCTGCGTATCTTCCTGCGCAACCTGGGCAACTTCGCCACGCTCTTCGTGGGCATTGCATTTGCGTCGCTGCTGATGCTTTTTGGCCTGGCGATTCTGCCCACGATGACGCACTACGCGGACAACCTGAAGACGAGCCTGGTCGCCGAGCACCAGTACACGCTCAAGGCGCCGCTGGAGCTCGAGGGCACCGCCGAGGAGCGCGAGCAGTGGTCGGCACTCGAGCGCTTGCAGTCGGTTGACGGCGCGCTGCTAACCGCTGCCCAGGATGCCGATGACGAGCTTGACGACGCGGCCGATGCGGCGCAGACGGCAGCCGATGCCGCGACCGCATCTCCGTCTGCCGAGAGCCTGACTGCGGCGCAGGATGCGCTTGCCAAGGTCCAGGACAAGAAGGATGCGCTTTATGCGCGCCTCGATGATCTTGCCGATGCCCTCGGCTGCAACCGTGATGAGGCTATCGACCTGATCGACAAAGCCTCCAAGATTGACACTGACAACGACGATATTCACCCGGTCAATACGACCGACAACGGCGCGGGCGCAATCGCACAGGCCGAGAAATACGCCGTTTACCAGCTGCAATACGACCGCGGCGATGGTAATGGCGAGGAGACGATTTCCGTCTACGGCATTTCATCCGATTCGCGCTATTGGAAAGACCTCAACGTCGGCGATGGGCGCATCGTCTTTGGCGGCGGTCTGCTCGATAAGTTTGGCTGGAGCGAGGGTCAGAAGGTCATGCTCGGCGACAAGTACGAGGGCGAGCGTTATTCCCTTGAGTACGCGGGCAAGGACTGTGCCTGGGGCTCCAAGTCGGACATGAATATCTATATGAGTATCGACGACTTTAACGAGCTGTTCGACAACGACGCCGCCTACTTTAACGGCTATGTGAGCGACGAGAAGCTCGATCTCGATGCTCGTTACTTTGCCGGCGACACCACGCCCGACGACATGCGCGCCGTGGGCGACCAGTTTATCGGCATGATGAGCAAAATGATCGGCATGATGGTTGGGCTCGCGGTGTTTATTTTCCTGCTGTTTATGTACCTGTTGACCAAGGCTGTGATCGACCACAGCGCCCGTTCGATCAGCTACATGAAAGTCTTTGGCTATCGCGATAGCGAGATCTCGCATCTGTACATCCGCTCGATCACGCTGTGCGTGGTGGCGTCGCTTGTGCTGAGCCTGCCGGTCATTATTGGCTCGCTTACGGCCATCTTCCGCTCGATGCTGCTCGCCTACAACGGCAATATCGAGATCTACGTGCCCGCTTGGTCCATGACGGCGTGCGTGGGCATTGGCTTTGCGACCTACCTGGTCGTGGCGCTGCTACACACGCGTTCTATCAAGCGCGTCAGCCTGGCCGAAGCCCTCAAAGTCCAAGAGTAGTCATCGGGGACGTTCTTAAACGACTAGTCATCGGGGACGGTCTTTGCCGATTCGCCGGCTCGCTGGCCGGGCCGGCAAGGACTGTCCCTGGCGGCACTCATTTAAGTCTGTCCCCAATGAGTGGTTTCAGTCATTTAAGTCTGTCCCCAATGACTACCCAATGACTGGGCGCCGTGCTTGACATTAACCCTGCTTCAACGGGTACCATCCTCTTATGTCTGTAACGCCATATAGACCGAGGGGATAGATCTATGACCGCAACCGCACCCGCAGCACCGGCAAAGGTGTACTTTACCAACCTGCGCACGCATGCTCGCGAGAGCCAGCTCGACAAGCTCAAGCGCCTCATCCGTCACGCCGGTATCGAGCAGATCGACTTTGAGAACAAGTTCGTCGCCATCAAGATTCACTTTGGCGAGCTGGGCAATCTGAGCTTTTTGCGCCCCAACTACGCTCGCGCCGTCGCGGATGTCGTGAAGGAGCTGGGAGGCAAGCCCTTCCTCACCGACTGCAATACGCTCTATGTGGGTAGCCGCAAAAACGCGCTCGAGCACATCGATACCGCCTACCAGAACGGTTTTACCCCGTATGCCACGGGCTGCCAGATCATCATCGCCGACGGCCTCAAGGGCACCGACGAGGCACTCGTCCCGGTCGAGGGCGGCGAGTACGTGCGCGAGGCCAAGATCGGTCAGGCTCTCATGGACGCCGATATCGTGATCAGCCTCACCCACTTTAAGGGCCATGAGCAGGCCGGCTTTGGCGGCGCCATGAAGAACCTGGGCATGGGAGGCGGCAGCCGTGCCGGCAAGATGGAGCAGCATGCCGCCGGCAAGCCGAACGTCGCGACCGAGCACTGTGTTGGCTGCCGTGCCTGCGAAAAGGTCTGTGCGCACAACGCTATCTCGTTTGACGACACCCGCGAGCGCGAGCTTGCCAACGGTAACACCCGCACGGTCCACGTGGCCGCCATCGACCACGATCGCTGCGTGGGTTGCGGCCGCTGCATCGGCGTGTGCAACCAGGACGCCATCAAGCCCGGCTATGACGCCGCGGCCGACGTGCTCAACTGTAAGATCGCCGAGTACACCAAGGCCGTCGTCGACGGCCGCCCGAGCTTCCACATTTCGCTCGCCATGGACATTAGCCCCAACTGCGACTGCCATCCCGAAAACGACACGCCCATCGTCAACGATATCGGCATGTTCGCGAGCTTCGACCCGGTCGCCATCGACCAGGCCTGCGCCGACGCCGTCATGGCATCCGAGCTGCTGCCCAACACCGAGCTCACCGATAGCGCGGCCAAGATGGAGCACAACCACGAGCATCTGGAGGGCGATCAGGCCAAGGACCCCTTCTGCATCACGCATCCCGACACCGACTGGCGCACCTGCATCGCGCACGCCGAGAAGATCGGCCTGGGCACGAGAAAGTACGAGCTCATCGAGGTCAAATAGCGCCTAGCTATTGGACAAAATAAGCGCTTTTGTAGCGCAACGTTAGCAAAAGCCGCCCGTGAGCACAGCGCCCACGGGCGGCTTTTCGGAAGTATGCGGCAAATTTCGAGATCGCCGAGCACACGACATTTTTTGGCAACAAAACCCCTGATAAATTGTTGGTAAAACTGCGGTCTGGTCGGCAGTTCCAGATTTTGCCGCATACTTCCGAAAATAGGGGGTCAGATAAAGCCCCAGACGTTGCTTTTTGCCTAAAAATACTCGTCGAGGAAGTCGTCGACTGTATTCCAGTAGAGCTCGGGGTCAACTTGCGCACTCTTGGCGTGGGTGGCGCCATGGATGGTGAGCTTTTGCTTGACCTTGCTGGCGCACGCATCGTAGTTTTGGTCGAGCATGCTGTACGGCACAAAGGTGTCCTGGTCACCGTGGATAAACAGCATGGGAACCGTCGCGTGTTTGAGTTGCTCCACACTGCTCGCCTTATGAAAGTCGTAGCCCGCGCGCACGTTGCACACCAAGTTTGCTACATCGAGCAAGGGAAAGCTGGGCAGGCCGAACACGTCCTTGAGTTGCAGGGAAAACTCGTCCCAAACACTCGTATAACCACAGTCCTCGATAATGCATTTTACGTTTGCGGGTAGAGATTCCCCCGCGACGTTCATGGCAGTTGCTGCACCCATCGACTCGCCAAAGACCAGGATGCGCGCCTCGGGGTCGGCCGCAACGATCCGCCCAATCCATGCAACGATATCGAGCCGCTCGGGCCAGCCCATGCCGATATAGTCGCCGCCGGAGCGCTCGTGGGCGCGGGCGGCAGGCGCGAGCACGTTCATGCCGCGGTCGTGGAATCGCTTGACGTATCGGGCCATGCCGATGGGCTCGTTGGTATATCCATGCAGGCAGACGGCGTAATCGTGGGTGTTCTCCGAGGCGGCAAAAAACCAAGCGGCGAGCTCGGTTCCGTCATCTGCGGTGAGGCTGCTGCTCTTGCGGTTTTCTTTAAACCATGTCCGCGCCTCGGTGTCCTCGGCATCCGGCTGCTCGCCTTCTTTGTCGTTCTTGCTATCCTGCATCATCTTCATGGTGTACGGCGCTTGGGGATTCAGCGCGAAGTCAAACAGAAAGTTGCCGGCAAATCCGAGCAGCACAACGACAACCACCAGTGCAACGATGCCGGCCATCTTGAGCTTTCGATGGGAACGTGCGTTTTGAGCCATGCGGTATTCTCCTATAAGATGTTAATACGTCAACATTTAATGCAAGCGCATTATGGACGTTCGCCGTTGATGCGTCAACAGGCAAAGAATGGGTAAACAAAGGGTCACGTATGGTGCAAATTTCGCACGTACCTAGACGCTTTGATATAGTGTTGAGAACTCTTTACGTTGGAGGATGTAACCGGCATGTCCGATTCGAGCGACAGTTCTAAGCCGCGACCCAAGACCGCGGCCGTTCCACACTACACGGTGGGCGAGGAGATCATGAACTCCGTCACCCATGGTGTCGGCTGCCTGCTGGGTATCGCGGGCCTGGTACTCCTGATCGTATTTGCTGCCCTGCGCGGCGGAGGCCCGGCCCACATGGCCGCGGCGATTGTCTATGGTGTCAGCATTATCCTCGAATACCTTGCCTCCACGCTCTACCATGCGATTCAGCCCGCTCGCGCCAAGCGCGTGTTTCGCATTATCGACCACAGCTGCATCTACCTGCTCATAGCCGGCAGCTATACGCCGTTTTGTCTCATCACGCTCGCAAACGACGGCGGTCCTATGCTGTTCTTTGCCGTATGGGCCATCGCCATTATCGGCATCGCCCTCGAGTGCTTTATGCGCGAGCGTCAACCGCACTGGGTAAGTGGCCTGGTCTACCTGCTGATGGGCTGGCTCGTTGTCTTTAAGCTGCCCGAACTTGTGGCACTGCTCAACCCCGTGGCGCTTGCCCTGCTCGCCGTCGGCGGCGTGTGCTACACCGCGGGCGTGCCGTTCTATATCGCCAAAAACGTGCGCTATCTGCACAGCGTGTTTCACCTGTGGGTGCTCGCCGGCAGCATCTTCCAGTTCATGGCGGTGATCCTCTTCGTAATCTAGCGACCACGCCAGCGCCCGTGCCCCCGCTCGGTCGCCAGCGCAATTGCCCTATCCGCCATCAACGTTTTACCCTAACGTCCCGAATCTTGGAGGTTCGAGAAACTCCCGATGGACATAACCATCTCCCTTATCACCACCCTCGTTTTGACCCTCATCAACGGCTACTTCTCCATGTCCGAGATGGCGCTCACCACGGCTAAGCGCGCCGTGTTGGAGCACGATGCCGAGGAAGGCGACAAGCGCGCCGAGCGCGCCATTAAGCTGGCCGCCGACTCCGACCAGCTGCTCGCCACCATCCAGGTCGCTATCACGCTCGTGGGCTTCGCCTCGTCCGCCGTCGCATCGACGAGCCTGTCCGACCCGCTTGCCACGTGGCTCATGAGCTTTGGCATCGCGCCGCTCTCTGCCATCGCGCGCGGCCTGGCGCCGGTCATCATCACCGTCGCCGTCGCCTTCGTGTCCATCGTGATCGGCGAGCTCGTGCCCAAGCGCATTGGTCTGGCCAATGCCGAGGGCGTGTCCAAACAAGTCGTGGGGCCGCTTTCGGTGTTCCAAAAGATCGCCCGCCCGCTCGTGTGGCTGACCGGTGCCTGCTCCGACGGCCTGGCCCGCATCCTGCGCATCAAGAGCGCCGACGACCGCCAGAACGTCTCGGAGGAAGAAATCAAGTACATGGTCTCGGAGCAGGACGACCTGCTCGACGAGGAAAAGCGCATGATCCACGAGATCTTCGACCTGGGCGACACCGTGGCTCGCGAGGTCATGGTGCCGCGCGTGGACACCACTATGTGCGAGGACGACGAGACAGTCGCCGACGTGTTGTCCACCATGCGCCAGACCGGTTTCAGCCGCATCCCCGTCTATCACGAGGACCCCGACAACGTCGCGGGCATCGCGCACATCAAGGACCTGATTCAGCCCGCGCTCGACGGCAAGGGCGACCAGCCCATCGCCGATTACCTGCGCGACGCCACCTTTGTGCCCGACACCAAGGATATCCTGCCGCTGCTGTCCGAGATGCAGACCTCGCACGACCAGATCGTGGTTGTCGTGGACGAGTACGGCGGCACGGCCGGCATCATCACCATCGAGGACATCGTCGAGGAGATCGTCGGCGAGATCGAGGACGAGTTCGACCCCGACAACAAGTACCTCACGCGCCTTTCGCGCCGCGAGTGGCTCGTCGATGGGCGTTTTTCGTGCGATGACGCGATTGAGCTTGGTTGGCCGCTCGAGGAAAGCGATGATTATGAGACCATCGCCGGCTGGATTTTGGAGCTTTGCGACTCGGTGCCCGACATCGGAGAGGTGTTTGAGGTCGCAGGGTACAAGTTCAAGGTACAGTCGATGCGTGGCCAGCGCATCTCGCTCATTCGCGTGATCGCTCCGGCCGAAACCGATAAGAAGGATTCCGAGTCCTCGGCCGAGAAGCCGGCGGCGTCGGGTGCGGGCTCTGCGGACCCGCACGATGGCG
The DNA here is from genome assembly GCF_040910245.1 of Collinsella aerofaciens. GTDB lineage: Bacteria > Actinomycetota > Coriobacteriia > Coriobacteriales > Coriobacteriaceae > Collinsella. The sequence continues at coordinate 12,126 of NZ_JBDGAY010000020.1, read as the reverse complement.
ACGAGTAGGGCAAGGAAGAGTAGGGGAGAGTTATGGCAGGCCTGTTCAACATCCTTAAGGTCACCGTCAGCGAGGACAAGATTTGCGCGCATGTGCTGGTGAACCCCGGCATGCCGCTCATGACCTCGGAGGATATCGAGGCCACGGCGCGCGTGTACTACCTGGTGCCCGCGATTGCCAAGCATCTGTGCCTGGGCGATTCGGGTCGCGAGTTCCAGGATTGCATGGGCCAGACCGAGCTTTGCCACCTGCTGGAGCACGTGACGGTCGAGCTCATGAACGAGACCGGTCTCGCTGGCAGCATTTCGTGCGGCCGCACGCGCGTGAGCGAGCACGACGAGCGTGTCTTTGAGGTCGAGCTTTCGTGTCCCGACGACGCGCTGGCCATCGGTGCGCTGTCTTCGGCGACCTTTATGATGGACTGGGCGTACCTGCACGCCGACCAGCCGGCCCCCGACGTGGAAGGCACGGTCGCGGGCCTGCGCAACCTGGTGCTGGGCATGCGTGCCGAGGCCGAGGGCAAGGACCCGCACGAGGCCGTTGCCGCTGCGAACGGCGAGGACGTGGCCGAGGATGTGCCCGAGGGCGATGCTCCTGCCGAGGCTGCCGCCGAGTCTGTCAACGATGCCCCTGCCGAGGAGACCGTCGAGGCCGAGCCCGCGGAGCCCCAGGGCGTCCCGAGCTTTGACGACGAGCCGCAGGAGGCAATCGATACCGAGGGCGCGACCGCCGAAAGCCACGAGGCCCCCGCTGCCGTCTACGGTGGCGCGGCGACGGCTCCGGTGGCCCCCGCGCGCGAGGGAGCGCTGCCGCTCGTTGACGGCGCCGGCGAGGACCCGGGCGCTACAGTGGCCATGCCTGCCATGCCGCAGGAGTAGGCTCACCCGCTTATCACCATCATGTACCTGCGCCTTTACCGTACGCAGATGAGCAAGACGGCAAGCGCTGTGCTGCGGGTATAATGGACAGCATTCAAACGGTGGGCGCCGAGGTGCCCGCAGGAGAGGAATGAACATGGGTAAGACTTTCAACTTTATCTCGGGTGCGCTCTTCGGTGCCGCCGCCGGCGCCATCATCGGCGTTGCCCTGGCTCCGCGCTCGGGCGCCGAGACCCGCGCCATGGCTGCCGATATCGCCAACGACGCCTGGGATAACATGCGCGACACCTACGAGCACGGTGCCGAGGAGGCCCGCGCCGCGGTCAACGATTTTGGCCCGATGGTCGACGCCAAGACCGATGACCTGCGCGCCAAGGTCGACCTTGCCCGCGAGCGCATGGACCAGCTGCGCGAGCAACTCAACGACGCCATCTCGGGCGGTAACGTGACGCCCGCCGCCGATGTCGTGGTCGAGAACGCCGTCGAGGCCGACGCTGAGGCCGCGGAGCCTTCGACCGAGGCATAATGCGCGCCGGGGATTTTGTCGGCGCCAAGATCTATCGCAAGCCTACCGAGGATAAGCGCACCAAAAAGGACGGCACGCCGCGCAGCCCTAAAAAGCTCGGCAAGATTCACTTTCCGGTCTTTACCCCGGGCGGTACGCGCGTGGTGGGCTTTATGGTTCGCCAGTCCGATATCGCGGGCATGATCGAGCGCCCCGACCGGTTTGTGGCGCTCGATGCCATTGGTGTCTACGAGGGCGCCATCGCGGTTGACGACGTCAAGGGCACCTACGATGCCGCTGCGGCCAAGCGCCTCGACATCAACCTGGACGATTGCATTATCTGGGTTGGCATGGACGTGCGCACGGAGTCGGGCGATGTCGTGGGCTATTGCTCGGATGTGGAGTTCAAGCCGCGTTCGGGCATCGTGCAGACGTTCTACGTGACCGCCGGCACTGCCTCGAGTGTGCTGGTGGGCGACACGCAGATGCCGCCGACGATGCTGCGCGGCTATGCGGACGGCGCGATGATCGTTTCGGACGAGGTCAAGTCGCTCGGGTATTCGGGCGGCGCCGCCGCAAAGGCTGCCGAGGCAAGCGTCATGGTGGGCGATAAGGTCAAGAAGGGCGCCAAGGTGCTCGATGACAAGGGTTCGGTCGCCGTGGACAAGGGCAGTCGCGCGCTGGGCAAGCAGCTCGGCAAGACGCGCGGTATGTTCAAGGCCTTTAAGGACGAATACCAAAAGGCGAGCGGGGGCTCGTCGAAAGCCAGCAAATAGCGACGTACCAATTGATGGGAGGCAAGCCGGAGACCTGTTGCTCCGGCTTGCTGCGTTTATGGGGGAGGGCACATGCGCCAAAACGGATCTAACTTAAACGGGCGCTCGGGTGCGCGTCCGACGGCGCGCCGCGACCTGGGGCAGCTGCCCAGCGGTCAGCGCAAGCGTCACCGTAAGCCCGGCGCGATGTATCTCAACCATAGCCGCGGCTTTAGCGACCGCAGCGCTCGCATCGGCAACGGGCGCTCGCCGCGCCGACCGTCCCGCCTGCCCTATGCGCTCATCGCCGTGGGTTGCGCGCTCGTGCTGTTTATCGCTGCCGTCGTGGGCTACGTCAACCGCAGCGTGGATGTCGTCCTCAACGGCCAGGAGACTGCAGTGCGCGTCGGCTCTACGCTGCAAAATCTCATCGACGGCCAGGAGCTGACCGATACCTACGACGCCGGGGACTTGCTGGCCGTTGACGACAGCGTGCTTACTCGCCATGGCGGCGAAAAGCTGTCGGTAAAAGTGGACGGCAAGCGCATAAAACAGGGCAAGTGGAAAAGCCGCGAGCTTACGGGTGGCGAGAAGGTGACGGTCAAGGACGGCCGTGACACGTATGAGAAGCACGAGGTCCAGGCGACGGTTATCGAGCCCAAGCTCAAGGTCGAGGGCACGGGTGCCATCGAGTACGTCAAGACGTGGGGTATCCAGGGCCGCTCCGAGGTGTGGGTCGGCGAGCAATCGGGCAAGACGCAGGACCGCGGCGAGGTCGTGCCCGCCACCGATTGCGTGGTCGAGTGCGCGAGCGTGGCACCCAAGGGCAACGAAAAGTACGTGGCGCTGACGTTTGATGAGGGCCCGAGCGGCGCGACCAAGCAGATCTTGCAGGTGCTCAAGGAAAAGGGCGTCACCGCGACGTTCTTCCTGTCGGGTGATGCGGCCGAGGCCTCGCCCGCCACGGCCAAGGCGATTGTCGATGCCGGCTGCGAGGTCGGCTCCAACAGTTACAGCGACGAATCGCTCAAGGGCCAGGACCGCGATGCGGTGCGCGAGCAGGTATCGAAGGGCACCGAGGCGATCAAGTCCGCGACCGGCGTGAAGACGATGCTTTTGCGCGCTCCCTACGCAGCCTTTGACGAGCAAAACTGGATTGATGCGATGGACCTGGCGTCTGCCGTGGTCTCGTGGAATATCGATTCGGGCGACTGGCTGCTCAACGGTGCCGACGAGCAGGTCTCGACGGTGCTCGATTCGGTGACGCCGGGCAACATTGTGCTGCTGACCGACAGTGATGAATGTGCCGAGCAGACGCTCGTGGCGCTGCCGCAGATTATCGACGGGCTTATTGCCGACGGTTACAAAATCGTGACGTTGAGCGATCTGGTCAAGACGGACGCATCGCTGAGCAAAAAGCTCAACTCGCTGGCGAAGGTCACCATGCCCAAAAACGCCGTGTTCCCCCAGCTCGCCGAAGATGACGACACCACAGACTAGTTATTTAAGAACGTCCCCAATGACTATGTCACGGATGCGTCGGCGTTTGGTATGCCTGCGATGTTTGGAGCATAAATTTGGCGCCACGGCGCGATGCTGATGCTATAGTTACTGCGGATAACAAGGGTCAAGAGAAAGGTTGCAGGTGAAATCCAAACCTCGACCATACAGTCGATGACCCCATGCAGGTGCTTCTTGCGCATGCACGGGGTGTGAGCGCCGAGCGGCGTGCCGCCCGCGCATGCGTATACATATCTAAAAGTCCACGGACGGCGCGCCGGCATGGTCGCAGTCCGAAGGGATAATGATGGGGAGCACCAGTGAATTATCTGAGTGAGATGCTCAAACTGCCGGTTTTGGACGTCGATGGCGAAAAGCTCGGCGTTGTGAACGATTTTGGCATTGCTACCGGCGAAGTTTTTCCGCACGTGACGTCGCTCGCGTTCCGCGGACCCGGCAAGACGCCATTTATGATCAGCTGGCGCAAATGGGTCGACCGTATCGACGAGACGGGTGTACACCTTAAGTCGCCGGCCACCGAAATCCGTTTTTCGTACTTGCAGCCGACCGAACTCTTACTTGCTCGCGACGTGCTTAACAAGCAGATCGTCGACACGCAGGGCATGAAGGTCGTGCGCGTGAACGATATCAAGTTTTCCATGTCGGGCGAAAATCAGCTGCGCCTGCTGGGTGCCGAAGTTGGCGCCCGCGGTCTGCTGCGCGCGATCAGCCCCGCCCTTGAGCATGTTGTCGAGGGCTTTATGAAGCACCTGGGCAAACCGCTCGGCGAGGATATTATCGCCTGGTCCTATATGGACCTGCTCGATCGTTCGACTAAAAACATCCAGCTGTCGGTGTCGCACAAGACGCTCGGCGAGCTGCATCCCGCCGACATTGCCGACATTATCGAACAGCTCGACCCGCGCCTGCGTGCGCAGGTGTTCGCGCAGCTCGATACCGCCCAGGCCGCCGAGGCCATCTCGGAGTTCGATGACGACGAGCTTATGACCGAGATGCTCGAAGGCTTGTCCGATACGGACGCATCGTCGATGCTGGCCATGATGGACCCGGACGACGCCGCCGACCTGATCGACGAGCTCGATTACGAGAAGGCCGAGAAGCTGTTGCGCCTGATGGGCGTTCAGGAAGAGAAGGCGATTCGTAACCTGCTGGGCTATGAGGACAACACCGCCGGCCGCATCATGACCTCGGAGTTTGTCTCCCTGCCCGCCACAGCGACGGTCGGTGACGCCATCGAGGCGATCCGCCAGCTTGATGAGGACTTCGAGAGCGTCTACTACGTCTATACCGAGGACCCGAGCGGCATGCTCACCGGCGTGCTTTCGCTGCGCACGCTGATCGTGGCCGACCGCGACGCCACGCTGGGCCAGCTGGCCTATCGCGACCTGGTTTATGTATCGCCCGACGATGACCAGGAAGACGTAACGGACGAGATGACCAAGTACGACCTGGTTGCCATTCCCGTTTGCGACGAGAACCGTCACATCTTGGGTATCGTGACCTTTGACGACGCCATGGATGTTATCGCCGAGGAGCACCAGGAGGACCTGCAGATCGCAGGCGTTGGCTCGGGCGATAGCGCGTCCGACGATTCGACGAATGTGCTCAGCTGGTTTGTGCATCGCCAGTACTGGGTTGTCGTGTGGGGCATTGCCTCGTGCATCATGGCAACAGTGCTGGGGACGGCGCTGGGCTCCGCGCATCTGGTGGTGTTCCCCATGTGCGCCATGCCGCTCGTGTTGCTGGCTGCCTCGCGCATGGTGTCGTTCGTCAAGAATTACTTCTTGGAGTACGACGGCCATGACGATGAGCCCAAGCCTTATCTGGGATTTTTCTTCCAGAGCACGGGCATGGGCCTGATTCTGTCGCTCGTGACCTACCTGTGCGCCCAGCTGGTGCGCACCGCTGCGTTCCTCGACGCGCCCATGTTTGAGGAGCAGCTCTTTACCGGCTGCTTTAACATCGCGGCCATCGTCTGCCTGATTGGCAACATGAGCGCCGTGATTTACCTGATGGTGCTGTTCTGGCGTGACGAGCACGACCTCAATACGTCGGGCACCGCCATGAACGTCATTGCCGTCATGATTTCATGCGTGGCGTACTGCATCGCCGCAGTGCTGCTCACCATGTCGGTCATGGGGTAGGTGGTCGCGTGCAAAACACGAAGCAAAAGGCGAGCACCAAGCAAAAGCTGACCATCGCGGCCATCTTTGGCGCCATGGGCCCTGGCCTTCTGGCGGCGCTTTCGGGTAATGACGCCGGCGGCATCGCCACGTATTCCAGCGCTGGTGCCAGCTATGGCTACAAGATGCTGTGGATGCTTCCCGTCATGACCGTGCTGCTTATCGTGACGCAGGAGACTGCGGCGCGTTGCGGCTGCGTCACAGGCAAGGGCCTGGCGTCGCTCATCCGCGAGCGCTTTGGCGTGCGCAGGAGCGTGCTGGCCATGGCGGCGCTGCTGATCGCTAATACGGCCGTGACCATTTCGGAGTTTGCGGGTATCGCGAGTGGCCTTGCTCTGTTTGGCGTTCCGGCGAGCATCTCGGTGCCGCTCGTGGCGCTGCTGGTGTGGATGCTTACCATGTCGGGCAGCTTCCAGCGCATCGAGAAGATTCTGCTGCTGGTGAGCTGCGTGTTTGTGACCTACATTGTCGCTGCATTTATGGCTGGTCCCAGCTGGGGCGAGGTGGCGGTCGACCTGGTTGTGCCCAACATCCAAAATGACCCCAGCTACGTGTCGCTTGTGGTCGCAACGATTGGTACCACCATCGCGCCGTGGATGATTTTCTTGGCGCAGAACAACGTGGTCGATAAGAATGCGGGCGAGGACGATATCGTGCTGCAGCGCATCGACACCGTGAGCGGCTCGATTGCCGCCGATGTCATCGCTGGCTTTATTATCATCACGACCGGTACGGTGTTGTTCCCTGCAGACATTCAGATTAGCGACGCTGCCGATGCCGCCCGCGCATTGGAGCCTATCGCGGGCCAGTGGTCCACGGTGCTGTTTGCATCGGGCCTGGTCGCGGCGAGCTTCTTGGCCGCCTGTGTGCTGCCAGGCGTTACGTCCAGCGCCATCTGTGAGGCATTTGGCTGGGAGCGCGGTGCCGATCGCAGCTGGGACGAGGCCCCGGTCTATCGCGGCATCATTACGGCCATCATTGGCATCTCTGCCGTGCTGGTGCTTATGCCCGGTGTTGACCTGTTCCAGATTATGATGACCTCGCAGGTCATCAACGGCGTGCTGCTGCCCGTAGTCTTGGTATTCCAGGTGGTTATCGCGGCGGATCGCCACATTATGGGCGCCAACCGCAACGGCCGCGTATGGAACGTGCTCACGTGGGCGACTATCGGCGTGATTACGGTGTTGACGGTCGTCATGTTTGTACTGCAAGCGATGGGCTACAGCGCGTAGCGCCTCTTTTGGGTTTCGAACAGGCCGCAGCGATGGGCTGCGGCCTGTTTTTGCCTGATGTAGGGGGTTGGTTATATACGCGTGGGCAAAAAATGCCAAATATGAGTACTGTTGCTAATCCGGTGACAATTAAGACAATGAAGATAATGAACATAACTAAAGTATCTGTTAATTAATATCGATACAGCCAGGCTTTAAGCCGATTATTCTGGCCGGTCCAAAGGGGTATGGCGACCGAAAGAACTCCATTTTGTGCCATTTTGCCTGTTACTAAAATGGTATCAGTACTCATATTTGGCATTTTTTGCCCACGGCCCCTTTGGGGCCGGCTCGAAAAGAGCAACCTTGGGGTGTTTGCTGCGGGTGCGGGGCTTGCAGACGACACTCGGGGTGGCGAGGAACTCAGAATTCGGCCGCGGAAGGGCATTCATCGACCGCGTCAGGAGTGTCCCTAAGTGCCGGCACATTGGAACGTCCCTAACTGCCGGAGGGGGCGTCGGTTGTGGCCGACGCCCCCTCCGGGTGCAAGCGGATTTGACTGCGCGTTACTTGTCGCCGCCGAGCTTGTGTGGCTTGTAGGCGAGGGCATTGACGAGTGCATCGGCGGCGGACTTGACGGCTGCCGGCTGCGGATCGTTGACGTGGTCCTCGGGGTGCACGGGCAGGTCCTTCTTGACCGCATCGTGGATGAGATTGAGGTACTCGGCCACGCCGGTGGCCGACAGGTGCGTGCCGTCGCCGTCAAACAGGTCGTTGCGGTTGGCGCTGTACCCGTACCAGTCGATAACGCGTACATTCTTGTAGCGCGTTGCGGCGTTGGCGATGGCCTGGTTCGTGGACCCGACCCACGGCTGCGGGCTACGCGTGTTTACAAACACGACAATGCGCTGCTCGCCGGCGTCGGCCATGATCGCGTCGACCTGGGCGTCCGTTACCAAACCGTTGGTGCCCAGGGCAAAGACCACGATCTTGCCGGCAAGGTTCTGCTGGATATAGCCCTCAAATGTCGCGCGGCCCGCATCAAACTGGCGGCCCTTTTCGGCATCGATATGGCTGTGCGGAAACACACCGTCAAAGGAATCAACGGCGCGTAGCGACACGGAGTCACCGATCATCAACAGGTCGTAGGAGCCATCGGGGAAGCCGTCGTTGTCCTTGTCGGTGTCATCGGCCGCCTGCTGGTCGGTGGGCGCGGTGTTTTTGGCTTCCTTGTTCAGAACTTCGGCGCCCTCGCCGCTCAGCGCGGACGTCTCGGGCACAAAGATCAGGCCGCCCAGTGCAACGACCAACACGACAGCGCAGGCTGCACAGACAGGGACGTGCGTGCGTGCCCAGTTGGCGGGCGTGGTGGTGCCATCGCGGAATTCGGTGACGGTGCGGCCGAAGGCGCCCTTTCTAAACGGCGTTTCGATAAAGCGATAGGAGCACTCGGCTACGGCGACCACCACAAGTACCTGCAAGATGTACTGCCACCAGGGCGTATCGTTGATGTTGGCGACCGGGTTCATGAGCAACAGCAGCGGATAGTGCCACAGGTAGATGCTGTACGAGCGCTTGCCAACCCACACGAGCGGCTCGGCGGACAGCGCGCGGGCAACCATTCCCTGGGGCTGCACGCAGGCCGCGATGACCATGAGCGTGAGGATGGAGCATAACAGCGTGCCGCCGCGATACTGGAACGCGGTATAGCCGTTGGTGAGCGCGACCATGGCGGCAAGGCCAACCAGACCCACGACGCCCAACACATCGATGGATGCGGGCGAGGACCAAAAGCGCACGAGGGCGCTCGGCTGTGCCGGGGCGGTCTCGGCTGATTCGTCGGCCTTCTCGCCAGGCTTGCCCTCGGCGTTCTTGCCGTGCTTGGCGGCGCCAGCCAGGCGATTGAGCCCCAAACGATGTGCGAGACGCACCGGCGCCAGGTCGCGATCGGGGATAAAGGCCATCCAGGCACCCAGCAGCAGCGAGAACACGCGGGTGTCGGTGCCGTAGTACACGCGGCTGGGGTCGGCGGCAGGGTTGTAAAGCACCATCATGGCGAGGGCAGATACCGCGGCAAGGCCCAGAACCACGCGGCGCGTGTTGGGCTTGCTCACATGCATGGATACCATGGCAAACAGCAGTGGCGGCCAAATCAGGTAGAACTGTTCCTCGATGGCAAGCGACCAAAAGTGCGTGAGCGGTGAGGGGTCGCCCAGAGCATTGAAGTACGAGACGTTTTGGGCAATCTGCCACCAGTTGTTGAAGAACAGCAGCGACGGCAGGATGTCGGGGCGCATCTTGGTGAGCATCACGTGGTTAAAGATGGTGCACAGCGCGCAGGTCACGAACACTACCGTTACCACGGCGGGGACCAGGCGACGGATGCGGCGAATCCAGAAGCTCTTAAGGTCGATGCGACCGGTCTTAGCGACTTCGTTGAGCAGCAAGCGCGTGATCAGATAGCCCGAAAGCACAAAGAAGATCGTGACGCCGAGCAGGCCGCCCTGAGCCCACGTGAGGTTGAGGTGATAGAGCACCACCGCGACGACGGCGAGCGTACGCAGACCGTCGAGCGCGGGAATGTAGCGGGACTTGGGGCGAGCGGTCGCCCGTTCTTTTGCAGCGCTGTTGGTGTGGGTGCCCTTATTGGCGGGCGCGCGATGGGAGCCTGCGGCGTGGCGCGACTCGCCGGTGCGGCGGTCGGCGCGCGGGCGTTCGTGCGGCGCCTGGTTATCGGGCGCGCGGCGCGGGCCGCGCGGGCTCGATTGTGGGAATTGTTCCATAAAACATCATCCAATGACGAGAATAATCAGCACATATTCATTGTAGCTGCCTGCTCCTGTGAATGCTTGCTGCTGGCGCAACCTCAAGGGCGCGTTCACATCAAAGTGAACTAAAGTTATAGAGGTGCGAAGGCGCGCAATCGACGGTCGACGGTGGGTGCAAGGCCCGCAGACGAGGAGGTTTCCATGGCAGACAACGGCATTGTTGCGGTGTTCGGCAGCATGAACATGGACCTTTCGGTGGCGTGCGAGCGCATGCCGCGCGCGGGCGAGACCGTCGGCGGCAGCGGTTTTATCACCAACGCCGGTGGTAAGGGTGCCAACCAGGTCGTGGCAGCTGCGCGCATGGGCGCGCGCACGTGCATGATCGGCGCGGTCGGGCGCGATGCGTTTGGCGATGTGCTCGTGGCGGGGCTTCAGGATGCCGGCGTGGGCGTTGAGTTCGTGGCACGTCGCGATGACGTGGAGACCGGTACCGCGACTATCATTCGCTGCGAGAGCGACAACCGCATCGTGCTGTCGCCGGGCGCCAACCACGCGCTTGCGGGCGAGGATGTGGCCTGCGCCCTGCGTTGTCTGGTGGCCGATGAGCTCGACGGCGACGCCAGCGATATTGCCCCAGCTGCCGGAAGCGTCTTTATCGCCCAGGGCGAATGTGACCTTGCAGCGACGGCCGAGGCACTTGTTTGCGCTCACGAGCTGGGGTTCTATGCGGTTTTTAATCCAGCGCCTGCCTGTGAGTTGCCTGCGGAGGCCTGGCCTGCGGTCGACCTGGTCTGTCCCAACGAGACCGAATGCCAGGTGCTGACGGGCATCTTGCCCGCGGATGATGCGAGCTGCATCGCGGCGCTCAATGCCCTGCTCGCCAAGGGTGCCGGAGCTGCGGTCATCACGTTGGGCGGCGCCGGCTCGGTTACGCTCGGCGATGGTGGTGAGCTGCTGCGCATGCCGGCGCTTTCGAGCACGGTAGTCGATACCACGGCCGCGGGCGATACGTTTATCGGTGCGTTGGCAGCAGCTCGCCTAGAGGGCTTGCCGCTCTTTGAGTGCATGGCCACGGGTGCTCGCGCCTCGGCAGTGACGGTGTCGCGCCTGGGCGCTCAGCAGTCGATTCCCACGCGAGCCGAAGTTGAGCGCGTGTTTGATTTAGACGATTTAGTACAAGACGGAGAAGCGGAGTAGAACAATGGCAACCAAGAAGCTGATCCTTGATCTGGATATGGGCGTAGACGATGCGATGGCGCTTGCCTATGCCATCGCGAGCCCCGAGGTGGAGCTCGCCGGCATCACCACGTGCTTTGGCAACGTGCGCGTCGACCAGTCGGCGCATAACTGCCTGGCGGTGCTCGACCTGTTGGGCCGTCCCGAGGTGCCGGTGTACCTGGGTGCCGACCGTCCTCTGCAGGCGACTGAGCCTTATACGCCGCCGGCGTCCACCGCGCTCATTCACGGTAAGAACGGCATCGGCGGCGCGAGCGTGCCCGCGTCGCCCTACGAGCCGGTGGGGGCGACATCGGCTGATGGCAACGCTGCGGTCGATTATCTGATCGATGCCGCGCGCACCTATGGTCCCGATCTGGTCTACGTAGCGACCGGCCCGCTCTCCAACCTGGCGCTTGCCCTGGAGCGCGATGCGGCGGCGGTGATGTCTATCGGCCGCGTGGTGGTAATGGGCGGTGCCCTGACCGTGCCCGGTAACGTGAGTGCGGGTGCCGAGGCCAACATGGCAAGCGATCCCGAGGCGGCCGATGCCGTGCTGCGCTCGGGCCGCAAGCTCACCATGGTGGGCCTGGACGTGACGCATCGCGTGGTGCTCACGCGCCGCGACATTGCCGGTTGGACGGGCTCGGGCACCATGGCGGGCTGCGCATTTGCGAGTATGGTCGAGCACTACATTGGCTCGTACGAGATGAACGCCCCTTACCTGGGCGGCTGCGCGCTGCACGATCCGCTTGCCGTTGCCGTGGCGATTGATCCCACGCTCGTGGGCGCACTTGGTTGCAACTTGCGCGTCGACCTGCTCGGCGAGTATCGCGGCCGCACTATCTGCGACGAGCATCGCCTGTCCGACCCCGACAAGAGCGCGCTTGTGGCACTCACCGTGGACGCCCCGCGCTTTCTGTCCGAGTTCAAGGCGCGCATGGCCCGCATCCTAGGCTAGGCTCGGGATCGAAGCACGCCCATCTGCTCGATGTGGCCGCTGGCGGGCCGACGGTTGATTTCCGATCTCAACCGAACATATTGAGCGAATAGGCCGTTCCCGCAGTTAGCCGAACGCCCCCGCGGCCCC
>NZ_JBDGAY010000019.1:0-49451 GCF_040910245.1 Collinsella aerofaciens | reverse complement strand
CGGCCCGTTCTGGGCGCGCCTCAATCGTAGCCCGAGACGGTCCCGGGCTGACAATTTCGACTGTAATGGACGTTCTTAAATGACTAGTCATTTAAGAACGTCCCCAATGACTAGGTGGGGAAGGCGTGCGACAATGGTGGGCGTTGTGTTGTTCGCGCTAAGGAGTTGCCATGTTGTTGTGTCCCGTTTGCCATGAGCCGTTGGCGGACAATGAGCGCGGTGCTGCATGCGCGGGCGGACACCGGTTTGACCGTGCGCGCGAGGGCTATCTATACCTCCTACGCTCGTCCAAGAGCGGCGATTCCATGGGCGATCCCAAGTCGCAGGCGCGCAGCCGACGTGACTTTCTGAACCGCGGCTACTATGCGCCGTTGCGCGATACGATGGTTGAGCTGGTGCGCGAGCGGGTGTCTGGACGTGCCGCGTCTACGAACTGTCCCATGACGTTGCTCGATATTTGCTGTGGCGAGGGCTACTACACCAGCGCCATGGGCGCGGTGCCGGGCGTGGACGCTTACGGGTTTGATTTGGGCAAAGAAATGGTGCGCCTGGCCGCCAAGCGCGGCGATGCGACCTACTTCGTGGCCAACATGAAGGACATCCCCGTGGCCGATGGCGCCTTCGATATGGTGACCGAGCTCTTTGCTCCCTTTAACGAGCGCGAGTTTGCCCGCGTACTGGCGCCAGAGGGCTCACTCTATACCGTGGTGCCGGGTGCCCGTCACCTGTTTGGGCTTAAGGAAGTGCTCTACGACACGCCATATCTTAATGACGAGAAGCTGCCGAAGACTACCGAGCTCGAGTTGGTCGGAACGCAGCGGGTATCTGCGAATATTACGCTCCAGACCCAGGCCGACATCGAGGCGGTGTTCCAGATGACGCCGTACTACTATCGCACACGCCCTGCCGACAAAGAGCGACTGGCAAACTTGGACACCCTTCAAACCGACATCGACTTCATCATCGCCGAGTACCGCCACAGCTAACAACCTGCCAAAAAGGGACAGGTTTGTTTTGGTAGGTTTTGTCTGGGCAAACGTAAAGGGCCGACCGCGGAGATGCGCGATCGGCCCTTTTTAGTTGCTTGGCTGCAGAGCTTATGAGAAGCGAGCGCTTACAGGCGGTCCTTGTTCTCGGCCTTAACGGCGTGCGCCTGCTGAACAAAGAACAGGTCGTACACCACGATGACAAAGGCGACGATATTGACGGAGCTGCCGCCGAGCGCGGGAAGCGTGAGCGCGGCCTGGAGGAGCGTGGCTGCCGCGGCGACGATGCCGAGCTTAAACGCGCCATCCACCTGCGAAGGCTTGTTGGCGCCCTTGATACCCGCAACACCTGCGGCAAGGTCGATGAGGCCCTTGGCGACCAGCACGACCGCGGCGAGCATGGCGTTCGACCCGTACGTGGAATCGAGGTTGCCGGTCGCGATGCCGGCGATTCCAATGACGAGACTGGCGATGCCCAGAACAAAATAAATCAGGGCAAGGATTTTGAGTGTCTTGCGAGCGGCGCTCATAGCTGGTCCTTTCGATGCGGGCGCGGAGAATCTGTCGCACCCAGGTTGCGGCACATATCGTGAAGCACATTGTAGTTCAACGGGGCGATGCATGCGTTTGAAAGCGTCTCTTGCCTGTACGGTCCAACCTTTCAAAAAGGAAAGCTGGACGTAAGCCAAATCGATGGCAGCTCATGTGTGGCGCTGAGATGATGAGGACGTAACAAGGAGCTGGTCTCAAGGAGGAGCCATGATGTACGGAGCAGAGCAAGTGCGTGAGCCGCAGTCGTTGGGAAGGCGCATGAGTGATTCCGTGATCGCTGCCGTGTGCACGGGATTGATGGCGGTGCTTTGCATTGGGATGCTGTGGGCCATGTCGCATGTGGGACAATAGCGGACGGTTGGGTACCGACGTAAGCGGTGCTCACGTATTCGTTTTGCTTGTTAAGGAGTACCCATGGGCGTCGTCGATCCCTTTTCTGTTGCTCGGGCCGCGGGGCTTGAGCTGACCGGGAAGTCCGAGGGCCTCACGCTCACCGACGGCTCAATGGAGCTGCGTGCCGATTTCACCCGCATGCTTCCGCGGCTCAAGCAGGGCCGTCTGCAGCAAGAGCTGCTGCTAAAGGCTGCGCGCGCAAAAGGCATCGAGAGCCCATGGGCGATTGACGCCACGGCGGGCTTTGGCGAGGATTCGCTGCTGCTGGCTGCCGCGGGCTTTACCGTCGATTTGTATGAACAGGATTGCGTGATTGCGGCGCTCCTCGGGGATGCCTTGGATCGCGCGGCAGATGATCCGGCGCTTGCGGTTGCCGTGTCGCGTATGCGCTTACATGCGGGCGAGGACAGCATTGCTGGCCTTCGCCATACAGCTGAGCTGATCGGGCAGGGCGAGCTTGCCGCTCCCGACGTGGTGTATCTGGACCCCATGTTTCCCGAGCGCACCAAGAGCGCGGCGGTGAAAAAGAAGTTCCAACTCTTGCACCATTTGGAACAGCCGTGTGCCGATGAGGAGACGCTGGTCGAAGCTGCGCTTGCGGCGCGCCCGCGCAAGGTCGTTATCAAGCGGCCGGTGAAGGGTCCGCTGCTTGCCGGCGTTAAGCCGAGCTATCAACTTGCGGGCAAGGCCGTTCGTTACGATGTTTTGGTGCCGCCGCGCCCGTAGCTTGCGTGCGATGGCTGGCGCTCCGTCAGTGCCGTGCCGATACGGGTCTATTTCCAAGGATGCGACGTCAGATGCCAGCCGCCGCAGTATTCGCATTTGTAGCAGGCCAGCCCGCGCCGCCCGCGGTTTTCGCAGTCGGCCATAACGGCCTCGGCCTCGGCGCGCGTGTCGTAACGGTTTTTTCGCTCGCACGACTTGTAGCGCCAGGCTTCATCGCGTTCGGCGTCCAGGGCGTCGCGGCGCTCGTCCTCGCGCGCAAACAGGTCGCTCATATCGCCGCCGGTGGCAGCGCCCAAAAACTCGCTTTTGGCCTTTGACCAGGCGGCTCGCTTTTTGCTTCCCATCTGCATCGCGCCCCTCTCCAAACGTTGGTATGATTGCTCAATCAAAGTGATACCAATAAACGTGAGGTCGCCGCGTGATGATCAGAAAAACCCTCGATACCGACATTCCCGCCGTCATGGCTATCTATGACGCGGCCCGCGCCTTTATGCGCGCGCATGGCAACGCCACGCAGTGGCCCGAGGGCACGCCTTCTGCCGAGCAACTGGCTGCCGATATTGCCGCTGGTGGCAGCTATGTGTGCGAAGTCGACGGTCGTGTGGTGGCGACGTTTGCCTTTTTACCGGGCCCGGACGAGTGCTATGACGTAATTGAGGACGGTCAATGGCGTAGCGACACTCCGTACGCCGTGCTGCACCGTGTGGCATCCGATGGCACCGTGCGCGGTATCGCGGCTGCGATGTTTGCTTTTGCCAAGGAGCGCGCCGACCACCTGCGTATCGACACGCATCAGGACAACCTGCCCATGCAGGGCGCGAGCATCAAGGCCGGATTTGAGCGTGCCGGCGTCGTGTATGTGTCGGACGGCACGCCGCGTGTTGCGTTCGACTGGTTGCGCGAGGCGTAAGAGCAGGAACGCGTATCAACAATTCGCACGAACGAAAACGGCCCCACCCGGGGCCATTTTCGTTCGCTGCGCTGATTTGCAAGCCGGCTTTCGCAAGGCGCGAACCTACGAAAATCGCCGCGCGGCAACGCGGGGCGATGAGCTCGGTCGGGGGATAGGGCCCGCTTCGCCCGCCGGCCCGTAAATTGTATCATCCAGTGTGAAGCGTGAACGCCCGTTGCCGCGTGCGATGGGCTCGTAATAAGAGGAGAGCCATGTCGAAGCAAGCGGTCGTTGGAATCTTGGCGCATGTCGATGCTGGCAAGACCACGCTGGCCGAGGCCATGCTGTTCAACGCGGGTCGCATTCGCAAGCGCGGCCGCGTGGACGATGGCGATTCGCATCTGGACACTAACGAGATCGAGCGCGAGCGTGGCATCACGATTTTCTCGTCGCAGGCCGTGCTCGACCATGGCGATACCCACGTCATGCTCGTGGATGCGCCGGGGCATGTCGATTTTTCTGCCGAGGCGGAGCGCACATTGCGCGCACTCGACTATGCGATTTTGGTTGTGGGCGCCAACGACGGCGTACAGGGTCATACCGAAACCCTGTGGCGTCTGCTTGCACGTTATGACATCCCGACGTTCATCTATATCAACAAGATCGATTTGGAGAATCCCGGCCGCGATGTTTTGCTGGCACAGCTCGGGCAGCGTCTTTCCGAAGGCTGCCTGGATGCCAGCGAACTGCTGGCGGGCGGGGCCGTTCAGGAGGATGCTGCTGCGTTGGACGAGGTGGCGCTCGAGGAGTTTCTTGAGGCGGGCGAACTTTCTGTTGCAACGCTGTCGCGCATGGTTGCCGAGCGCAAGCTCTTTCCCTGCTTTGCCGGCTCGGCGCTCAAGGACCAAGGCGTGGACGAGCTGCTGGATGGCATATGCGCGCTGATGCGTGAACAGGCATGGCTTCCGGAGTTTGCCGCGCGCGTCTATCGTGTCAGCCGCGGGAATCGCGGCGAGCGCTTGGCTTGGGTTAAAGTGACCGGCGGCACGCTGCATGCCAAGCAGATGATTGACGGACGTTCCGGCGCCGAGGCATGGGAGCAGAAGGTCGATCAGGTACGCATCTATAACGGCGAAAAGTATGAGCTTGCCCAAGAAGTTGCTGCTGGCGGTATTTGTGCCGTGACGGGTCTTGCGCACGTTCGCCCAGGGGACGCCCTGGGCGCGGAGCCTGCGGGCGATGCGCCCGTCATTGCGCCGGTCCTCACCTATACGGTGCTTCCGGGCGAACATGATGTCCATGCGGTGTTCAAAGCGTTGACTGAGCTGGCGGATGAAGATCCCATGCTCGGCGTAAGCTGGAATACGCATCTTGAGCAGATTCATTTGCAGTTGATGGGCGCCGTGCAACTCGAGGTCGTGCAGCGGGTGTTGGCTGATCGCTTTGGCCTTTCGGTTGCGTTTGAGTCCGGCGGCATTCTCTATAAGGAGACTATTTCGCAGCCGGTCGAGGGCGTGGGCCACTTTGAGCCGCTGCGCCACTATGCCGAGGTGCATCTGCGCCTGGAGCCGTTGCCGGCGGGCTCGGGCGTGCAGTTTGGCACCGTAACCTCGACTGACGAGCTCGATCTTAACTGGCAGCGTTTGGCACTCACCAACGCCATGGAGCGCGATCACCTGGGCGTGCTGACCGGCTCGCCCATCACCGATGTGCGCATTACGCTCACGGGCGGCCGCGCGCATGCCAAACACACCGAGGGCGGCGATTTTCGCCAGGCCACGTACCGCGCGATTCGCCAGGGGCTCATGCAGGCGCGTGAGGCCGGCGCGGCGGTGCTGTTGGAGCCGTGGTATCGCTTTGAGCTCGAGGTGCCGGGGGAATGCGTGGGCCGGGCACTCTCGGATGCCACGCGCATGGGTGCCGAGTACGAGCCGCCGACGATGGCGGGGGACCGGGCGAAGCTTGTGGGTCGCGTGCCGGCATCCGAGGTGCAGGATTACGCGCTGGAGGTGGCTGCCTACACGAGCGGTCGCGGACATCTGTACCTGGAGTTCGCCGGCTATGCGGCTTGCCATGATGCCGAGCGCGTAATCGAGATGGCCGCCTATGAGCCCGTGGCCGATCTGCCCAACACGCCCGATTCGGTCTTTTGCTCTCACGGCGCCGGCTACACGGTCAAATGGTACGACGTACCCGCCGCGGCGCACGTAAAGGTCGATCCCGCCACCTTCCGCCCCTGGCGGGCAGCAGACGCCGAGTTTTTCGGCCACATGTGACAAAGGGACAGTTCCTTTGTCACATTCAGTTGGTATAACTCGGTATAAGTTGGTATAACTATTAGCAAGGTTTGCCAATCCGAGGAGGCCGACATGAATCCAAATCCCTTTAAGCCCACTGCCGGCAAGCGGCCCCCGGTACTCATCGGTCGCGAGTCGGTTATCGAAGATTTTGAGGAAGGGCTCGATAACGGCGCCGGTGCCCCCGGGAGGCTCATGCTCATTACGGGAAACCGCGGCTGTGGCAAAACGGTTCTCCTACGGGAGCTGCAGCGTCTAGCCAGCGCGCGCGGATGGGCGGTTGTCTCCGATTCCGCCTCGCTTGGCTTATGCGACCGCTTGGCCGACGCGCTTCGCTCGAATAAACCCGTTGTGACGTCAATGGAGCTCGGTCCGTCGTTTGGCCGGATGTCGGTCGAGGCGGCGCGGGCAAAGGGTGAGACGTTGCGGGGGCTGGTCAACGAGCGCCTTAAGAAACTCGGTCCAGGCAAGGGCATATTGTTTGCGATTGACGAGGCGCAATCTGCGTCTATCGAGGAACTGGCGGCTCTTGCCGTTCTCTATCAGCAAGTGCTCGGAGATCAGGATGCCACGGGCTTGCCCGATAGCGACCAGCGCGGTCTTGGGCTGGTTTTTGCCGGCTTGCCCAGTATGGTTGACGATCTGCTCGAAGAGCCGAGTGTGACGTTCTTGCGGCGTGCCCAGCAGCGTACGCTGGGGGCGATTTCTTTGCCCAAAGTGCGCGATTCGTACATCCAGACGGTCAAAGACGCTGGTCTTTGCGTTGATGCGGAGACGGCGGACCTTGCGGCGCGCAAGAGCATGGGGCATCCCTATATGGTTCAGCTGGTGGGCTATTACATGTGGCGGTCTGTTGTCCGGCGTGGCTCGCAGGTCATTGAAGAACGCGATGTTGAGGCTGGGCACGCGGATGCCATCTCCGAGTTCTATGAAGCAGTGGACGCTCCCTTGTATTACGGGCTGCGCAGTCCACAGCGCCTATTTATCGAGGCCATGGCGGCTGACGGGGGCAAGCCGACGCGCATGGCGGATATCATTGAGCGCTGTGATCGCACTCAGAGCTGGGCGAGTAAATATCGCGCAAGCCTGATTCGCGAGCGCGTCATCGAGGCTGCCGGATACGGCCTCGTCCGGTTTACCGTGCCCATGCTGGGCGAGTACATCCGCGATCGAGTTATATGGCATGAGTAGGGTGATAAAGGTGACGGAACAGAAGATGAACCCGCAGGCTATCGAGGTGCGTGGCGCGCGCGTCCATAACCTCAAAGACATCGATATCGATATTCCGCTGGGAAAGCTCGTGGGCATTGCCGGCGTGTCGGGTTCGGGCAAGAGTTCGCTGGCACTCGGGGTTCTTTATGCCGAGGGCTCGCGCCGCTATCTGGAGGCGCTCAGCACCTATACCCGCCGTCGTCTGACGCAGGCCGAGCACGCCCAGGTGGACGAGGTGCTGCACGTGCCAGCGGCGCTCGCATTACATCAGCGCCCCAGCGTACCGGGCGTGCGCTCGACCTTTGGTACCATGACCGAGCTCAACAATAGCCTGCGTCTACTCTTTAGCCGTTGCGCCCATCATGTGTGCCCGCATTGCGGGGCGCGTGTGGAGCCGAGCCTTAACGTGGCTGCGGGCCTGTTGCTCACGTGTCCGACATGCGGCCGCGAGTTCTACGCGCCGAGTGCCGAGGATTTGGCTTTCAATAGCGGCGGTGCGTGCCCTACCTGCGGCGGCACCGGTGTCATGCGCGAGGTAGACGAGGCGAGCCTGGTGCCCGACGAGTCAAAGACCATCAACGAGGGTGCGGTGCTTCCCTGGGGCACGCTCATGTGGGACCTGATGAAGCAGGTGGCCGGCGAGATGGGCGTGCGCACCGACGTGCCGTTTAACCAGCTCACGCCTCAAGAGCGCGACATCGTGTTTCACGGCCCGGCGGTTAAGAAGCACATTCTCTACGTTCCCAAAAACGGCGAGGGCGCCACGCCGCTCGACTTTACCTATTACAACGCTGTCTATACCGTTGAGAATGCGCTCGCCAAGGTTAAGGACGATAAGGGGCTTAAGCGTGTGGCTCGCTTTTTGCGCGAGGGACCATGCCGTGACTGCGCCGGCACGCGTCTCTCCGAGGCTGCGCGCCAGCCCCAGGTGCGCGGTATCAATCTGGCTCAGGCCGCGGCCATGACGCTTGGTGATGCGATTGAGTGGGTGCGCGGGGTGCCCGCATCCTTGCCGGCCGAGATGCGGCCCATGGCGACGGATATCTGCGATTCGTTTTTGAGCACGGCTCGTCGTCTGGTCGACCTGGGTCTCGATTACCTTTCGCTCGATCGCGCCGGTGCCACGCTCTCCACGGGTGAGCGCCAGCGCGTGCAACTCGCCCGCGTGGTGCGCAACCGATCGACGGGCGTGCTCTATGTGCTGGACGAGCCTTCGATCGGCTTGCATCCTGCCAATGTCGATGGCCTGGTTGGCGTTATGCGCGACCTGGTAGGCGACGGCAACACCGTGGTCGTTGTCGACCACGATACGCGCGTACTGGCGGAAGCCGACTATCTGGTCGAGATGGGCCCCGTTGCCGGAGCAGGCGGCGGCAATGTGATCGCTGCAGGTACGGTGGGTGAGGTCGAACAATCGCAGGGCAGCCGCATCGCCCCGTTTTTGTGCGCAGAGTCCAAGCGCTTGCGTCCGCAGGTGAATGACGACGAAATGTTCGACCAGGGGCATATCCGCATGGCAACTGATGCCATCCATACCGTCAAGCCGCTCGAAGTCGATATTCCGCGCGGCCGTCTTGTCGCGGTGACGGGCGTTTCGGGTTCGGGCAAGACGACGTTGGTGCTCGAGACGCTCATCCCGGCACTCAAGGCGCAGGCAGCCAGTGAGCGCCTGCCAAAACATGTGCGTTGGGTCGACGCCGAGGGTATCGCCCGTGCCAACCTGATTGACGCCACGCCCATCGGCGCCAACGTGCGCTCGACGGTAGCGACCTATGCCGACATCCATGATGAGTTGCGTCGCGCCTTCGCCCGTACGCCCGAGGCCAAGGCAGCCGGCTACAAGGCGGGTGCCTTTAGCTACAACACCGGCGCCTTGCGCTGCCCTACGTGCGATGGCACGGGCTCGATATCACTCGACGTGCAGTTTTTGCCCGACGTCGAGATCGTCTGCCCGGCATGTCGCGGCTCACGTTATGCAGACGCGGCTTCGCATATCCATCGCGAGGGCAAGGACGGGAGTCTGCTTACGTTGCCGCAGCTCATGGACATGAGTGTGGACGAGGCCCTCGACGCCACGGTGGGACTCAAGAAGGTTCAGGCGCGCTTGCAGACCTTGCACGACTTGGGCTTGGGCTATCTCACGCTCGGTGAGCCCACGCCGGCGCTCTCGGGCGGCGAGGCACAGCGTCTTAAGCTTGCGAGCGAGATGGGCCGTGTGCAGGACGATGCCGTATTCGTGTTCGACGAACCCACGATTGGCCTGCATCCGCTCGATGTTCAGGTGTTGCTGAGTGTGTTTGACGGCCTCGTTGCCAAGGGCGCCACGGTTATCGTGATCGAACACGATCTCGACCTTATCCGTAACGCCGATTACGTGATCGACATGGGCCCGGGCGGTGGCGACGCGGGCGGGCAAATCGTCTGCGCCGGTACGCCGGGCGACATCGCAGCCTGCTCCGCAAGCATCACTGGCCGCTACCTATAACCGAATGTGACAAAGGGACAGTTCCTTTGTCACATTCCCGGAAAGCCTGTTTGGCGTAGGGCCTCGTAGAGGACGATGGCGGCGCTGTTGGAGAGGTTGAGTGCGCTGATGCGGTAGTCGTCCGGGTTGACGAAGTTGCCGCAGATATCCTGTTGAAGGATGGCCTCGTGGCTGTCCTCGGTATGCCCCAGCGATTCCTCGTGAGCTTCCCAAGCCTCGGCGTTATCGAGTGAGTCGCAATCGCGCAGCATCGGGATGCGCTCGCAACGCTCGGGCGCCGCGGCAAGCAGTGGCTCGGGAATGCCCGAGCTCTCGCTGCCAAAGACCAAGTAGTCGCCATCGCGGTAGGTACTCTGCGCATAGGTGCGGCGTGCCTTTTTGGTCAGCAGATGCAGGCGTTCGTCGGCAGGGGAGAGACCATTGCGTGCAAGGAAATCCTCCCAGCCGGCATAGGTGGTCACGTCCAAGTTTTGCCAGTAGCCCAGGCCGGCGCGACGTACTGTCTTGTCGTCGAGCGAAAAGCCCAGTGGCTCCACCAGATGTAGACGGGCGCCGGTAACCACGCAGGTGCGGCCGATATTGCCCGTATTGGCCGGGATTTCGGGCGCATACAGCACAATGTTGAACATGAATCTCCTTGGCTCAGTACGAAAAACCACCACGAAGGGGACAGGCACCTTCGTGGTGGTTTGGCGGTTACGTAGGCAGACAAATGCCCGCTTGGATAAACCTAGGCGCGGTGCCAGTCGGTCAGGCAGGCATCGAGGGAGGCGATGAGCGCATCCTTGTCCATGTGACGGCCGATGATGCACAGGCTCGTCATGCGGTCGCCCGTCTCGTCGTCCCAAATCTGCATGATCTCGGGGTTCTCGTCGATGATCTTCTGCTTCTCGCCCTCGGGCGCCGAGTCAACGAACAGACCGTTCTCCATCAGGCGCATCTGGTGGCCGGCCTGCTCAAACATGTAGCACATGTCCGGATCGCCGGTCTGCCACAGCGGGCCCTTGACGCGAATGACCTCGTCGGGCCACTCCTGCTCAACAAAATCGGTGAACTTCTGCAGGTCAAACGGCTTGCGGCGCGAGTACACAAAGGTCTCGATGTCGTACTCGAGCACCTCGGGGTCGTCGTGCTCCTCGGGATGCTCCATGGCCTCGATCCAGGCGGCGGAGTTGTAGGCGCGCATAAAGTCGAAGCGGTCGGTGTCGAGCAGTTCCTCCATAGGAACCTCTCCGTTTTGAGCCTCGACAATCACGGCGTCCTTCTGCAGGCTGCGCACGATAGCCTTGAGCTCGGCGATCTGCTCGGGGCTCACGGTATCGGTCTTGTTGAGGACCAGCGTGGAGCAGAACTCGATCTGCTGGATGAGCAGGCTCTCGATGTCGTCCTCGTCGATATCCTCGGCCAGCAGGTCGCGACCGCCGTTGAACTCGTCGTACATGCGAGCGCAGTCAACCACGGCCACGATGTTGTCGAGCGCGAGCTTGGGCTCGCCGCCCACCTTGGCCTCGTCGCAGAAGCTCGAGATGGTGTAGGCGATGGGGATAGGTTCGCAAATGCCCGAGGCCTCGATGATGATGTAATCGAAGTTGCCCGAATCGGCGATGCCCTGCAGCTGGTTGGCCAGGTCATCCGAAAGCGTGCAGCAGATGCAGCCGTTGGTGAGCGGGATGAGGTCGTCGGTCTCGGAAAGGCCGCCGTCGGCGATAAGGCTGGCGTCGACGTTGATCTCGCCGATGTCGTTGACGATCACGGCGGCGCGGATGCCGCCGTCGTTGGCGAGGATGTGGTTGAGCAGCGTGGTCTTGCCGGCACCGAGGTATCCGGTAAGCATGATGATCTTCACGGGTTTGTTGGGCATGTGCCCTCCTTTGTTAGACATGGCTTACAGTTGAATCTTATGCCAAACGCCTGCTCTTATACCCACGCGCCGGCAAATAACACAAGCTACTCCCAGGCTCCCCATACATCGGGGCAATAACCGACGGTGGCCTTTTTGCCGTTGCGCACGATGGGCTCGGCTAGAACCTGCTGATTCTCGAGCAGCTTGTCGAAGCGCTGACTAGGGGTGAGGTGCTGGATGAGTGCGAGCGTCTCCTCGTCCTTGGCTTTGGGGTTGAGCAGCTTGTCGATACCGCCGACCGCCTGCATCACGCTCGTGAGCTCGCCCTTGCTCATCTCCTTTTCCTTAAGGTCGATAAACTGCACCTTAATGCGGCGCTCCTTAAAATAGCGCTGGGCCTTCTTGGTGTCGAAGGACTTCTTAGTCCCGAAGATTTGAATATTCATGGCCCCGCCGCTCTATCGAATGAAGTTGGTCGTTGCGCGATCTGCCTCGGGTGCGTTGATACCGGCAGCCTGTCCTGCCTCGATACAGCGCAGGAGCCAGGCCATGTTTTTGCCGATGTTTCGCATAGTGGCAAGGCCCTCGGCGTCCCCATCGGCGTCGCCGGGCACGCGGCCAAACACGTTGTTCCAGTAGGTGGAAGCAACCACGGGCATTTGCTTAATGGTGAAGTACTTGTTGAGCACATCGAAGGTGGTCGACGTGCCGCCGCGACGGGCGACGGCGACTGCGGCGCCGGGTTTGTGCTCAAAGGCATGTCCGCCTGCATAGAAGGCGCGATCGAGGGCCGAAAGGATGCGTCCGCTGGGATGCGCATAGTAGACGGGCGAGCCAAAGACAAAGCCATCTGCCTGCTCGGCGGCAGCGATGAGCTCGTTCACCACGTCGTCGTCAAAGGTGCAGCGACCACCAAGCTTGCCGCACTGGCCGCAACCGATGCAATCGCGAATGGGCTTGGCGCCGAGTTGAAACACCTCGGTATCAATGCCCTCGGTATTGAGCTGCTCGGCGACTTCGTCGAGTGCGCGGGCGGTGTTGCCATTTGCCTTGGGACTGCCATTGACCAAAAGTACCTTCATCACAAACTCCCTCTGCTTTTGGTGACTTCTGCAGAGGATTATCGCACGATGGGGGAGGCGGCGCGGGCGCGGTGCTAATCCAGTTTGGTACCTGGCACCTGCACGGCTTTCCCGAGCAACGCTTTGAGCTCGTTCAAAATGGAAACGGGCTGTCGATCGACAGCGTCCAGATGAAGCGTGGCCACACGAATGGGTGGCTGATATTCAAGCGAGCCGATGAGCACAGGAGAACCCAGGAACCGCTCGATTTCGTCTGCGAGCTCGTCGATTGCCTCGGGGCCGAGCTCATCGAAAAGCGCCACGAACGTTGGCCCCGTCGAGCGGAACAGGCGGCCCTTGCCGCGCGAACAATCCATGAGGCAGGCGGCGCTTTCGGCGAGCACACGGTCGCCTGCATCGAATCCAAAGCGGGCATTGACCTCGGCGATATCGTCGACCTTAATGGCAATAAAGCCTGCCTCGCGCGCCACGCGACGCATTTCGCCAATGGCGTTGACCAGGGCGTGAATATCGCCCAGGCCGGTTACGGAATCGGTCGTATCTGCCAAGCTTCGGTTGATGATAATGCCCACGTACATGTTAGGCTCGGTATCGGTGCCGTCCAAGCGGTAGCCCGTGCAGTCGCAAAGCGCGTATGCTCCGGTGGCATCCATTACGCGATACTGCATGTAGTGGAAGTGCCATGTGCCGTGTATCACCATATCGAGCTCGGCTCGTACGTTGTCGCGGTCCTCGGGATGAACGCGGGCAAGCCACATATCGACCGAGTTAAAAGGGTGCTGGGAAGGCAGGTCAAAATCGCGCACGGCGTTGACCGACCATTGCGATTCTCCAGTATCGAGGTTAAGGATGAACGGATAGCGCGTCTCGGAGCTCATGGAGATCGCTTGGAATACGCGGTCGTTGCAGGGAAGCTGATCGACGATTGGGCGTTGCGGGGCGTCATCGTCTTTCGGTTGCTGCACACGATGCATAAGCTTATAGCGATACATCTTGCGATCGGCATCCATCGTCATCTGGCGACGCGTGTCGCCAGCAAGTGGATCGACGCGCGAGCAGCCAAAGCTAAAGCTGGCGATCATGGGTGCCTTGCCACCTGAGCTCGCCTCGACCAGCCCGGCGCGTATCTGCTCCAAGCGCTGCTCGAGTTCAGTCTCGTTTGCGGAGAGGGAGATAAGCACAAACTCGTCTCCACCGATACGGAACAGCATCTCATCGTGCTCCATGGTTTCGGAGAGCGTGCGGCAGATGCTCAGAATATAGCGATTGCCTTCGGCGTGGCCAAACCTATCATTGCAATGCTTGAGATGGTCGATGTCAATATAGGCGCAGGTGAAGGGGCCGCCTTTGCGCCAGAGTTGCTCGACGTGACGGTCGAGTCCGCTGCGGTTGCCCAAGTTGGTGAGCGGGTCGATATAGGCGTTGCTCTCAAGCAGCCGGCGCTCTTGTTGCAGGATGGCATGCGTCTTTTTCAACTGCTCGCCAATGCCGCGCAACTCTACGGGCAGGGCGGCAACGTCAAGCTCGGCGGTCGAGACGCCATTCGCAAGTCGCTGGAGATAGGCAATAATCGATTGCTCGCCCAGGCGATATGGCTCGTTCATGATGAATAACCTCCTTGGGCGGAACAATGGTTTGTATCATATCCCCAATTCGGTTTGAATTGGGGATATAAGTTAGCTAATGGAGACAAATGCCCCCTTCGGCGGTGGCGTTTTGCTCGCGAGCGTACCAGTTGTTATTGCCACCATCGAGCAATGCCTCAAAATCCTTCGCCGGCATGGGGCGGTAGTAGAGGAAGCCCTGAGCGTAGCGGGCGCCCATGTGGCGTAGCATGCTCGCCTGCTCATTTGTCTCGACGCCTTCGACCACGACGGGCAGATGGAGCGACTGCGCCATTTCGAGCATCGATGAAATGATCCGCGTGCTGCGGCCTTGATCGCGGTCGGTGGGCACAAAGGTGCGGTCGAGCTTGATGACGTCGACGTTGACGTTCTTGAGCATCGCGAGCGTGGACTGGCCGGTGCCAAAATCGTCCATATAGGTCGAGAAGCCGCGGGTGTGCAGGTCAGCCGTCAGCTTGTCCACGGCCTCGGACTCTCCCGTATAAGCCGTCTCGGTGATCTCGATACGCATGAGCTCGGGCGGTAGGTTGTATTGGGCGGCAAGCGCCCCCATATGTTCGGCAACGTCGCAGGCAAGGATATCCACGCGTGACACATTAAGCGAAACCGGAACCACGCGAAGTCCTCGATTGATGCGTTCGCGCAGCCACGAGGCGACACCCTGCCAAATGTACTTGTCGAGCGTCACCACAAAGCCGCTTTCCTCGAGTGCGGGGATAAACGTTGCGGGCGAAATGAGAGAACCGTCCTTGTCAATCCAGCGCGTGAGTGCCTCGGCGCCAATGATCTCGCCGGTTTCCATGTCGACCTGGGGCTGCAGGTAGTACGTGATGCGGCCGTTTGAGAGCGCATACTGGAACTCGGTTAGCGTGTGGTGGAACGCAACCTCATGCTCATATTCCTCGGGGCGGAAACGGCAATGCGCTCCTTAAAGTCGTTTTTGGCGCGTCGATTGGTAAACATGGCCTTGGCCTGCGCGTCGATAGTGATTTCCTCATTGGAGTCGATGGGGTAAACGCCCATGGACGGCCAGAAGCCTACGCCATCATCATGTCTGGCTACGGCCTCGCGAACGCGGTTGTGGATTTGATGGACGGTGATGTGCTTAAAAGGGATGAGTACGCAAAAGTCATCTTGGCCCCAGTACCCTGCGACGCCCATATCGGCATTCTCGATGTCCTTGAGGACCGTGCCCACATCGGCGAGTACGCGGTCGCCCTCGGCCTGGCCGTGCCATTCATTAAACAGGCGCATGTGGCCCATGTCGACCGCGGCGATGCACCAGGTGCCGTCGCGCCTTGCCTCGAGAAATGCGTTGGCGCGCCGCATAAACTCGCTGGGTCGATAGAGGCCCGTGAGCATATCGATGCGTTCGGCGATTGCGCTTTTGCGTTCGACCTCGGGTATAGGGAGGCTGTCGTTGGGGACAAGCCCGCCAGCTGTGCGAAGGCGACGATCGAGTTCGCCCAAAACAGTCGATGCTTGGGAGTCCAGGCGTTCGTAAAAGGTTGGGACGACAAGACAGACGGGAGCAATGGTGTCGCCTGCGATTTGCACAGGAGCGAAAACGGCCTCTTTAAGGTGGCGGGTCAGTTGCTCGAATGCCTCGTGGTCCAAATCGTTGCTGAGCACGACAAACTGGACGCTTCGTGAACGGTAGACCCGGCTCCTGCCGCGGGTGATCGACAGCATGCGGCCCGCGTATTCGGCAAGCATGTTGTCGACAGCCTCGGCCCCGTAGAGCTCGTTGAGCTTTGTCGTGCCACGAACGCGCACCGCTATAAGCCCTGTCTTGCAACGGTCGAGGCGGCAGGTATCGATGGCATTGACCAGCATGCGCTGCGTTCCGAGGCCTGTGGCGGCGTCGACGGTTTCGGCAAGTGAGTGGTTGACGAGCTCGCCGACATAGAGCGAGGGGACATTTCCGTCGCCGTCGATACGAAACCCGCGAGCACGGCAAAGGACGTAGTCGCCGACGGCGTTGCGCACACGATACTGCATGACGCGACGGTGCTTGGTACCGTTGTAGACT
Organism: Collinsella aerofaciens; assembly: GCF_040910245.1. GTDB lineage: Bacteria > Actinomycetota > Coriobacteriia > Coriobacteriales > Coriobacteriaceae > Collinsella. Next base: position 33,326 of record NZ_JBDGAY010000019.1, on the reverse strand, counting down.
TGGTCGATGTCGTTGACGAAGGCCTCAAGGTCGTCGGGATGGACGCGCGTTTTCCAGTAATCGCGACAGTTGTCTATGTGCTCTGAGGGAAGGCCAAGATCGCGCAAGGCACCTTGTGACCAAAGGGTGCGATGTTTGTCCAAGTTCTCGATAAAGAAATAGCGGCCCTCGTTGAGCATCGAAAAGGCGTCGAAAATACGATCGCTTATTTCGAAGTCATCGGCGTGGACTTGCGTGATATTGCGTCGATCGAGGTGCACGGCATGACGTAGCTTGTAGTCGTACATACGATGGTCGGCATCGAGCGTCATGCGATTGGGGGCTTCGCCCAGGGCGGGGTCGGCATGTGACACTCCGTAGCTAAACGAGTGGGGCATCTCGGAATCGTTGTTTTTGAGCAGGATCGTTCGGCAGTGTTCCAGACGTTCGGCGAGGTCGTCCTCGGTCGCAATCGTAGATAGGATGGCAAACTCGTCGCCTCCCAGACGAAATGCCGCCTCGTCTACCTTCATATACAGCTTGAGATAAAGGCTTACCTGCAAGATATAGCGGTTGCCCTCGTCATGGCCAAAGACGTCGTTGCAGTGCTTGAGATTGTCGATATCGATGAACGCCATGGTAACGGGGGTGTCCTGCTCCCAGAGCTCCTCGAGGGAGCGGGCAAAGCCGCCGCGGTTGCCAAGTCCGGTAAGCTGGTCGGTAAAGGCGGTCCTAATCAGATCATCCTGACGCTCGAGAAGGTCGCGAACGGTCTTTTCCAGCGTTTCGGTGTAATTGCTGACAGTATCCATGTCGTAAGCGGCTTTCTGAGGTCGGGCGAATTGCGTCGGGCGAGCTCGTTGTGCACACGCGTTGTTGTTCGGCGCTTTGCGTGTATCCAAGCCCCTGCCTCGCTGCGTTGTTGGGTTAATTTACCGGCTAATGTTCGCTGTTGATAACTGCTGAGTAGTATAAACAACAGTGCAGAATTATATATGGGTGCACATGCTGTGGGCGGCTATTATTCGACAAACGGTAGCGCGACGATGCGATGTCCGATAAAAATGCGACTGAGACGATATATGTTGACGGGTATACTTGTCCCGTTTTAAGACGTAGGAACGGAGATGGTCGCATGGCACAGCCGGATACGACGCGCACGGTGGGGCTCGCGCTCGAGGGAGGCGGCTACCGCGGTATGTATACGGCGGGCGTGCTCGACGTATGGATGGAGCACGGCTTAACTTGCGACCATATGGTGGGTGTCTCGGCGGGCGCGGCGTTTGGCTACAACTTTAAATCGCGCCAGATCGGCCGCGCCATTCGCTACAACAAGGCCTATTGTGCCGACAAGCGCTATGCAAGCGTGACCAGCTGGCTGCGAACCGGCGATATGTTCAATGCCGATTTTGCCTATCACGAGGTGCCCATCGAGCGCGATCCCATCGACCTGGAGACATATCGCGCCTGCCCCATGCGGTTTACGTGCGTGTGTACCGATATCGAGACGGGCAAGGCCGTCTACCACGACCTGCCCTATGGCGACGAGAGGGATATCGAGTGGATCCGGGCATCGTCGGCGATTCCCGTGGCGACGCGTCCCGTTGCCATTGAGGGCCGTAAGTACCTGGATGGTGGCGTGGCCGATTCTATTCCCAGCGCATGGCTGTTTGCACAGGGGTATGACCGCAATATCGTGGTACTCACGCAGCCGGCGGGCTTTGTGAAGCAGCCCAACAGCGTGATGCCCATGCTGCGGCGCGTGTTCCGTCACTACCCGGAGTTTGTCGCAGCGCTTGAGCATCGGCATGAGGTCTACAATGCCACGCTCGATGACCTGGCACGTCGCGAGGCTGCCGGCGAAATCTTTGTGGTGCGGCCGAGCGAATCGGTGAAGGTGCCGTCGCTGTGCCGCGAACCGGATGAGCTCGAGCGCATCTACCAGGTCGGTCGCCGCGATGCGGAGGCGACTTTGCCGGCGTTGGAGGCCTACCTAGCGGGGTAGGGGTTGCATACGGAAAGCGCATCCCGGAATGGAGGTCCAAACTGGGATGCGCTTTCCGCTATTGAAGATATGAGGCTGCGGAGCAACTGCTCGGCCTAGGCTTATGCCTGCTGCCAGGTGTCGACAAGCTCCTTGGCGGCGGCGTAGGGGTCGTCGGCACTGCAGACGGCGCTAACCACAAAAAAGCCATCGACGCCGGTGGCCTTGAGCTGCGGCAGGTCGGCCGTCTTAACGCCGCCGCCCACCACGATGGGCACGGGGCTTGCCGCGTGGAGTGCGGCCAGGTCCTCAAAGCTTTTGGTGATGATGGAGCCGTCGGCCGCGCGTCCGCAATCGCGCTTGGTCTCGGTCTCGTGGAGCGGGCCGATGCCCAGGTAGTCGACCAGACTCATGTCGGCGGTCTTGACGTACTCGAGCATCTCCTCGCAACGGGCCGAAAGGCCCACGATGGCGTCGGGGCCCAAAAGTTTGCGGCAGACCTCGACGGGAATATCGCTCTGGCCTACATGCACGCCATCGACAGCAATACCCTGCTCACGCGCGGCAAGCACACAGTCCAGACGGTCGTCGATCAACAGGGCGACCTGACCGGTCTTGCCGGCCTGTGCGATTGCCTGCGCGGCGTCGCCGGTCAGCGCGATGATCTCGCGGGCGCTTGCCACCTTGGAGCGCACCTGGATGCAGGTAAAGCCGGCGTCGAGCGCCTGGGCCACCACATCGCCCACGGGGCGCCCGAGCGTGTTTTCGGGGCCGAGTACCAGATAGGCCGAGATATCAAGGTTGTCGCGGATGCTCATCGTGCTTCCTCCTGCTTCTTGATCTGTGCTTCCATGCGCTCGAGCTTGCCGGTCATGGTGTCGGTAAATCCGGGTCGAATATCGGCCTTGAGCACGACTTCGGTGCGGATGCCCTTGCTCGCCAACACAAAGGTTGCGTCGCGCACGACCTGCATGACCTCGTCCCAGTCGCCCTCGATCTCGGTGAACATCGAGGTGGTGCGGTTGGGAAGGCCGCTCTTGCGGATAACACGCACGACCTCGGCGACCTCGGCGGACAGTTCATCGCCGGTGCCACACGGGGCGATGGCCACGGCGACGAGTGTGTTCATGCCGGTATTGGTTGCAGGCTCGGACATGGCCTATGCCTCCTCGAGCTCGAGCTGGTTGTTGGCGATGTCTTGGGCGGTCGCGCGGTAGAGCTCGTCGATAAAGGCGACCTTAAAGCTTGCCGGGGCATCGGCGACAACGGCGGCACGCGTGCCGGCAACGTTGTAGACCGCGGTACCGCAGACGGCTGCCGTAAACGGGTCGGTGGCACAGGCGTACACGGCCAGCACGCCGCCTTGCGAGCAGCCGCAGCCGGTGATCTTGGACATGAGCGGGCTGCCGCCGTGGGACTTGGCCACGGTCGTGCCGTCGGTGATCAGGTCGACTTCGCCCGAGACGACCACGGCGCCGCCGGTGTAGCGGGCGAGCGCCACGGCAGCATCGCGGGCGGCGTCGACCGTATCGGTGGTGTCGACGCCGCGTACACGGCTCAGGTCGGCGGCCTCGCCCTCAAGACCCCACAGGCCGGCGAGTGCGATGATCTCGGAGGCGTTGCCGCGTACGATGGCGGGCTTGTACTGCTTGAGCTCGTTTACCAGCTGGGTGCGCAGGCTACCGATGCCCAGACCCACCGGATCGAGTACCCAGGGCTTGCCGGCGTCATGTGCCGCCTTGGCCGCGCGGGGAATCGTCTGCTCGTAGATGGGGAAGAGCGTGCCCATGTTGAGATAGATGGCGCCGCCGCCGGCAACGAGCGCCTCGCCCTCGTCGGGCAGATAGACCATGGCGGCCGAACCGCCCACGGCGAGCTGCGCATTGGCGACAAAGTCGATCGTCACCGTGTTGGTGATGGAGCCGGCCATCGGATTGGTAGCGCGAATCTCCTCCACGGCCTTGACCATATGTTGCTTAAGCTGTTCCGAATCAATCACTGCACATGCCTCCTTGGCATAGAAAAGGGGCGCTGTGCATAGACAGCGCCCCTGTAAAGGCGGCATGCTCCCTACGCCAGCATTAACTGACAGGTTCAAAGGATTGGGCCCCATGCCCTCTCAGCCTTGTGGTTTGCACCGCCGGCACTCCCGCATCGAATCTGTTGTTCCCTATACTAACGCACCTGCCAAAAAGGGACAGGTTTATTTTGGCAGGTCGTTACAATAGGTAGGACCGATACGAATGGGGGCCTTATGATTAAACTTGTGCTGACCGATATGGACGATACGCTGATTCCAGCCGGGCATGACGGCGCCAGCGACTACGCCATCGAGGGCATTCATGCCATGCAGGCGGCGGGTCTGCACTTTGGCCCGGTTTCGGGTCGCCAGCCGTCCGCGATGGGCTGGATGTTCAAAAATCGTTCCGAGTGCTTCTCGACCGGTGCGTTCTGTAACGGCCAGGTGATGTTTGTCGACGGCGAGGTTGTTGCCTCCCGTGCGAGCGACAACGGTGCCCTCATGCGCCTTGCCGACTATCTTGAGCAAGAGACCGACGATACCTATCTGAAGGTCTATAGCCTGGGCGATGACTTTTGGGGCAACGATGCCTATTGCGTGACGAGTGATCCCGAGCGCGTTCGTCGCGCCATGGAGTCGGGCGGCAACGCATGGCTCAAAGGCGAAGAGGCCCCGTGCCGTCCTGTTGTCGATGACGCGCCGGTGTTCAAGGCGAATATCTGGAGCGCCCGCTCGCGCGAAGAGCTTGCCGAGCTGCGTGAGCGCGTTGCCGCCGAGGTGCCGGAACTCTCGCTTGTGTTTCCCAACAACCGAGTGCGCCTGTTCGACATCCTTCCGGCTGGTTGGGACAAGGGCTGCGCTGCGCTGGAGCTGGCGCGCGCTTTGGACCTGACGCCCGACGAGGTGGCCGTATTCGGTGATTCCGATAACGACCTGCCCATGATCGATGCCGTTCCCAACTCCGTTGCAGTCGCCAATGCCAACGAGGCCGTCACGGCTGCCGCGCGCTGGCATATCGGCGCTGCGGCAGACGATGCGGTCGCCGGGGCTCTGCATCAGATTGCCGCCTGCGCCGCGACGGGGGAGATGCCGCCGTTTATGCGCCAGATGGATGCGACGGGTTTCGACGTCACGAACGTCTAGGGAGAAAGCCATGAAGCTTCAGCAGCTCAGGTATGTCGTCAAAGTTGCCGAATGCGGCAGCATCACCGAGGCCTCGCGCCGGCTCTTTGTGTCGCAGCCTTCGATTACCGCATCGATCCGCGATCTCGAAAACGAGATGGGTGTGCGCATCTTTGAGCGCACTAACAAGGGTGTCGTTGTATCCGAGGAAGGCGAGACCTTCTTGGGCTACGCGCGACAGGTGCTTGACCAGGCCGATCTGCTCGAAGGTAAGTACAAGGGCGCATCCGAGCAGGTGCCGCACTTTAGTGTGAGCTGTCAGCATTATTCCTTTGCCGTCAACGCGTTTGTCGATGTGATCCGTGAGTTCGATGCCGCGCGCTACGACTTTACCCTGCGCGAGGAGCAGACTCACGAGATTATCGAGGACGTCGCGCATATGAAAAGCGAACTCGGCATCCTGTACCTGTCCGAGCACAATCGCGAGGTCATCGAGCGCATGCTGGCGGCCAACGAGCTCGTGTTCGAAGGACTCTTCTGCGCCACACCGCACGTTTTTGTGTGTGCAGACCATCCGCTGGCGGGCCGCTCCAGCGTGACGCTCGAGGACCTGGAGGACTATCCCTTCCTGTCCTACGAGCAGGGCAGCTACAACTCGTTTTACTATTCCGAGGAACTGACCTCGACGTTTGAGCGCCGCAAGAATATCCGCGTGCGCGACCGTGCGACGTTGTTCAACCTGGCCATGGGCCTCAACGGCTACACGGTGTGCTCGGGCGTGATTAGCCACGAACTCAACGGCCCCGGCATTATCTCGATTCCGCTCGATGTGGATGAGTACATGGAGATCGGCATCATCACGCGCAAGAACACGACGCTCACGCGCTACGGTCGGGCCTATATCGACGCGATTCGTCAGCATATCTAGGGTGCTGTGCTCCGCACGGTTCAAGTCTCTTTATGGCAGTCCAGACTGATATAGGAAACATCTATATCAAACTGTTATAAACATATATTTTACGATGGCCACATGAGCGCTCATACTCTGTCTCGGTAAAGCAACCAATGCAAAGGGAGATATCTATGAGCACTTTGATTCAACCGAACGCGCCGTTTCGCGCCGATATCGTCGGCAGTTTTCTTCGTCCACGGGCTGTTAAGGATGCACGTGCCGCCTATGCCGCGGGCACACTCGACGCCGCCGGCCTTAAGGCCGTCGAGGACGATGCCATTCGCGATTTGGTGGACAAGCAGAAGGCCGCCGGCCTGCAGGTTATCACCGATGGCGAGTTTCGCCGCAGCTACTGGCACCTCGATTTTATGTGGGGACTCAGCGGTATTGAGCGTCGTACCTCGCGCACGGGCTATATGTTCCACGATGAGGAGACTACCGCCGACACCGCCGTGGTGACCGGTCCCATTAGCGGCGAGAACCATCCGTTCGTCGAGCACTTTAAGTTTGTCAAGGCGCTCGAGGGGGAGGGCCACGTTGCACGCCAGACCATCCCGGCGCCTATCCAGACGTTCTCTGAGGTCACGCTCGATCGCTGCGATGGCCAGCAGGAGAGTCTGCGCGCCGTCTACAAGACCGATGAGGAACTTGCCGACGCCATTGCAGCCGCTTATCGCACGGTGATTGCCGACCTGTACGCAGCAGGCTGCCGCAACATCCAGTTTGATGACTGCACCTGGGGCATCTACTGCGATACCGATTTCGTGGCAAAGACCGGCATGAGCCCGGTCGACCTGCAGAAGGTAAGCGAGCTGGGCGTGGCGCTCAACAACGCCGCCATCGAGGGCAAGCCCGACGACCTGGTCATTAACACGCACGTGTGCCGTGGTAACTACCACTCTACCTATGCCTTCGAGGGCGGCTATGACCCCATCGCGCCGTACCTGTTCGCAAACGAGGATGTCGACGCATTTTACCTGGAGTTCGATACGCCGCGCGCCGGCGGTTTTGAGCCGCTCAAGTACGTTGCCCCGGGCAAGAAGGTCGTGCTGGGCTTGGTAACCACCAAGGCGGCAGAGCTCGAGAACGAGGATGTTATCGTCGAGCGCATCCGTGAAGCCGCAAAGTACGTGCCGCTCGAGAACCTGTATCTGTCGCCTCAGTGCGGCTTTGCCAGCTGCGAGATTGGCAACAAGCTGACCGAGGATGAGCAATGGGCAAAGATCGCGCTGGTCAAGCGCATTGCCGAGCGCGTTTGGAAATAGCGCTAGTGTTTGCAGGTGGCGGCGCGTGCGAGGCATAGTGTATCGCGTACAATGGTTCGGATCGTATCGTTCGGGCAGGTTATCCGATATGCCTGATCGCCCTTCCATTCGAAAGGACATCCATGTCCCAGTCCTCGACGCCCGCCGTCAGCGATGCCATCTACGACGCATCGTCGCTCGGCCGCCCGCGCATGTTCCTGCTCGGCCTACAGCACCTGTTTGCCATGTTTGGCGCCACCGTGCTGGTGCCCGTGCTCACCGGCCTCTCGGTATCGGCAACGCTTTTGTTTGCCGGCTTGGGCACGCTGCTGTTCCACTTCCTGTCGCGCGGTAAGGTGCCGGCATTTTTGGGCTCATCGTTTGCCTTTATTGCCGGTTATGCCGCAATCGCGCCCAACGGCGAGACCGAGCTTTTGCCCTACGCCTGCCTGGGCGTAGCTTGTGCCGGTCTGCTCTATCCGGTGCTGGCGGCGCTCTTCCGCGCGTTTGGCGCCAAGCGTGTCATGCGTTTCTTTCCGCCGGTGGTGACTGGCCCCATCGTCATTTCCATCGGCTTGATTCTGGCAAGTTCCGCTATTGCTAACTGCCAGACCAACTGGCTTGTGGCTGTCATTGGCGTTGCCGTTATCGTCATCTGCAACATTTGGGGCCGCGGCATGGTCAAGATCGTGCCGATTTTGCTGGGCGTTGTGGTGAGCTATGCCGTTGCGGCTGCGCTGGGCGAGGTTGATTTCTCGGGCGTTGCCGCCGCTCCGTGGGTCGGTCTGCCCATCGTGTGGGACAACACCGTGTTTGCACTCTTTGGGCCGCAGTTCGATAGCGGTCTTGCCACGACGGCCATCATCACCATCATGCCGCTGGCCTTCGCGACCATGATCGAGCATATCGGCGATATCTCTGCTATCGGTTCGACTTGCGAGCGCAACTACATTGCCGATCCCGGTCTGCATCGCACGCTGCTCGGCGACGGCCTTGCCACGATTCTGGCTTCGCTCTTTGGCGCTCCGGCCAACACTACGTATGGTGAGAACACCGGCGTGCTCGCCCTGACGCGCGTGTTCGACCCGCACGTAATTCGAATTGCCGCGTGTTGCGCCATCGTGCTTTCGTTCTGCCCCAAGTTCGCGGCTGTCATTGCGGCCATGCCGGCGTGTGTGATCGGCGGTGTGTCGCTCGTGCTCTACGGCATGATCAGCGCTGTGGGCGTCCGCAACCTCATCGAGAACCAGGTCGATTTCCAGAACAACCGCAACGTGCTGGTTGCCGCGCTGGTGCTCGTGCTTTCGCTCGGCATCGCGTACAGCACCGCCGGCGCCATCGTGTTGGAGCTGGGCGGCGTGACCATTTCGCTGTCCGGCATTGCCGTGGGCTCACTGGTGGGCATTGTGCTCAACGCCATCCTGCCGGGTAACGACTTTGAGTTTGATGTCTCCGAGCTTGAGGAGGCTGCTGAGTAGCAGCTGCGTTCAGCTAAAACAAGATATGGTGCCCATGCGTATATGCGTGTGGGCACCATTTTTAATGTGTCAGTATCCAGTGGATGCCGCGGGCCATGCGTAAGTCGGTTTGGGCAAAGTGATTGCCGGGGTTGAGCTCCAGCGTTGTTGGAATGCCGCGCTCGACGAGCAACGCTTCCATCGCGCGTGTGTCGTCGAGTACATGCCGCATCATGCGGTTGGGCGTCTTGGTTTCCTTTTTGCCGAGTGACAGGTAGACGGCTTGCGGGCTGCCGGCAAAAGGGGCCGTGCTGGCACGGTCGACAAAGTCGGGAAACCATAGCGACCCCGATGCGCTCGCGGCGCGGTCAAAGGCGTCGGTTTGCCAGAGGGACCAGAGTGCGAAGAGGCCCGCGAGCGAGTAACCGGCAATGCCGCGCCAGGTGGGCGGCTGAGGAAGCGACGACTCGACCTGGGGGATTATCTGATTCAGCAGCTCATCAAGAAAACCGGCAGCTTGGCCGCCAAAAGGTTCGGCATCGCGTACGGTTCCGTCGCATGCCCAGGGGCTCAGCTCGCGATTCCAATCGAGCCCGCCAATGGCGACGAGGGTGAATGGCGGACAGTCGAGCTCTCGGCAGCGGTCATAGACCTCGCCGCCGTCGCCCATTACCACGGGGAGGTAAATGACAGGTGCGCTTTCCGTATGATTCGAATAAACGGTTATCTGCTTTTGATGCGCTTCCATGACGGGCTTCTCTCAGTGTTGTGATATCGGCAGCCCCAATTGTCGCACGCCAGCGTATGCCGGTTGGGCTAGACCAAAGACAATCTCGTGCATCCCCTGCGGACGCATATGGAAAACGCCACCGCCGGAGGGGAGCTCGGCGGTGGCGTTGTTAAACGGTGCTGGGGCTCGGGGCCTTCGCGGGAGCTGCCATGTGCGCAGAGGCGTCTAAGAACGCTTACGGCTCGCCATGGTGCCTGCGGCGATAGCGGCTGTTCCCGCAAGGACGGTTGCCACGATGGCCGCACCCGAGGTGTCGCCGGTTGCCGCGAGCACGCCGGTAGTCTTGGCTTTCGTGGTTGAAGCCGCAACGGCCTTGGTCGGCTTTGAGCCCTCAGGCTTGGGGTTCTGCTTGGACTCCGCGGGCTTGCTTTCTGCGGGCTTGGTCTCGTCGGGCTTGGGGTCTTCCGGCTTGGCTACCTCGGGAGGTGCGATGGTCGTACTTTTGGCGACTGCTTTGATATAGAGGGAGTCGACCGTGGCGTCGCCCGTGCCGATGGCTTGGCCTGCCTCGTAGATGCCGTCACGGAGCTTGCGATAGTCAATGACCTTGCCGCCTTCGGGCGTCTGGATGGCGGCGTTCTCAATCTTGATGGTGCCGATTGTCTTGCCGTCAGCGCTCATGGCACGGGCAAAGATTGCCGCTGTATCTCCTTCGGCCGTTACCTTGCTGCGGATGATCGAGATGACTGCGGGTGTGACGCCCTCGCTGGTCTGGGCGATGATGCCGATGTTCTCGCCTTGGGGTTCGCGCCTCGTCTCGCCATCTTGGTTTTCGCTGTAGGGGATGGGGCCGTCGCCGTTCTCGACATAGCGGGCTATGGCCTTGACAACGGAGTCGCTGATGTAGATGTGGCCGCCCTTCTCGTTGGGCCGATCGTTTCTGGTGGAGAATGCAGCCGAAACCTCGCCTTCCGCAAACGCGTCCACGGTGGAGCCGTTCTTGACGACGATGTCGTCCTGGTAGGTGAAGAGGGCGTTGGCGCCACCGTATCTGCCTTTACTTGCACGGACCGTCACGTTTGCATGATCGAGGGTGATGCCCTTGTGGGCATAGACGCCATATTCAACACCGTTTACGTTGAGGGAGGCGTTTGTGGCTGCGAGGCTGCCCTTGGCCTCGACGGCAGCGTCTTTCTCGGAGCTTGCCTCGACCGTCCCGCCACCCTTGATGGTGAGGTTCTTGTCGGCTCCAATACCCTTGTCCTTGGTAGCCCTGGCGGTGACGGTTCCGCTGTCGTCAATCGTGATATTGCCGTTTGCCCTGATGCCATCCGATGCACCCGTGGCGTTGACGTTGCCCGAACCTTTGATAGCGAGATCACCTCCGGCATTGATGGCATCAAGCCCAGTGCTCGTGGCGTTGACGGATCCGGCTCCGTCGATGTTGATATTACCCGTGGAGAGGATAGCGTCCTCAGTAGATGTCATGCTGAGCGTGCCGCCCTCGTCGCCTTGGATATTGAGCTCGGCATTCTCGTTAGTGCCATGAGAAACGTTGATGCTTTCAATCCATTCGGCAGTGACGATGTTGGTTCCCGAGTAATTCACGTTGAGCTTGCCTGCGGCCTGGATCTCGCCGCCGTTATAGTTGTTGAGCTTCAAGTCGTCGGCGCCGTCCCACGACCAGGTACCGGCCTCGTCGCTCGCCGCGGTGTTGTACTTGTTGCCGCCGACCTTGACCCATTCCGCTGCGAGCGAGACGCTCGGCATGAGCAGCGAGCTCACCGTGAGCGCGCACACGGCGCCCGCGACGATGCGGCGCGTCACGCGGCGCCAGCTGCCGTGCGCGAGTCCTATGCGACGGCGAACGTCGGGTTCGGCAACATGGGTTCCGGCGGTAGTGTCATTGCGTTTGGGGGTCGTGAACAAGGCTGCCATGGTTGCTCCCGTTCTCATAGGGCCTATACGACTAGATTCAGCGTATCTGCTGGATGTTGCCGGCGGTAGTGCCGTTTGGAGGGCAAAATGGCCAAAATGGGGGAGAAATAGGCCGCACGCCGGCGCAGGGACCGGCGCTAAAAGAAAAGCGCGGGGCCGCATGGCGACTCCGCGCTTTATTGTTCAGCTTTTGCAGCCTTGCCCTTACGCTACGAAGAAGTAGACGAGGAAGGCAAGGGCCGCGATCCACCCGTCCCGTGCGAAAAAGTGTTTACGAGCGCTTGCGGCTCACCACGGCGCCCGCGGCGATGGCGGCTGTTCCTGCAAGGGCGGCTGCCACGATGGCTGCGTTCGAGGCGTCGCCGGTTGCCGCGAGCTTGCCGGTGGTCTTGGCTCCCGTGGCTGCAACTGCAACGGTCTTGGTCGTCTTCGTGCCCTCGGACTTGGAACCCTCGGACTTGGAACCCTCGGGCTTGGTCTCGCCGGGCTTCTCCTCGGGTTTGATCTCCTCGGGAGGCATGATGACCGTGCTCTTGGCGACAGCTTCGTTATAGGGGGAGTCGATCGTGGTGTCGCCCGTGCCGATGGTTTGACCTGCCTCGTAGGAGATGCTGGGGCCGTACTCTTCCTCGTTGTAATAGTTAATGATCTTGCCGCCTGCGGGCGTCTGGATGGGAGCGCCTTCGATCTCGATGGTGCCGATCGCCTTGCCGTCCTCGCTTATGGCAAGAGCGAAGATTGCCGCCGTGTCTCCCTCGGCCGTGAGCTTGCTGCGGACGATCGAGATACTCGCGGGCGTGATGCCCTCGTAGGTCTGGGCGAAGATACCGATGTTCAGACCCCTAGGCTCAGGGATGACTGCGCCGCTTTGGTCGTTGCTGTAGTGATCGGGGCCATCGCCACCGGTCTCGACATAGCGGGCTATAGCCTTAACAACGGAGTCGCTGATGTAGATGTGGCCGCCAGCGACGTTTGGCTGGTGGTTTCTGGTAGAGATTGCAACCGAGAATTTGCCTTCCGCGAACGCGTCCACGATGGAACCATTCTTGATGACGATGTCGTCCCCGTCAGTGATGAGGGCGATGGCCTGGCCGCCGCTCGCGCTTGTACGGACCGTCACGGTCGCGTGATCGAGCGTAACGCCCTTGTGGGCATAGACACCATATTCAACACCGCTTGCGTCAAGGGAGGCGTTCGTGACCGCGAGACTGCCCTCAGTGTCGACGGCAAGATCTCCCTCGGAGTTCGCCTTGACCTGGCTGCCGCCCGAGATGTTGATGCCGTCTTTAGCCCAAATCGCTGCTTCTTCTATAGAGCTTGCTTCTACCTTGCCACCGCCTTTGATGATGAGGTCACTGCCCGCGGAGATGCCGTAACTTTCGTTTCCTTTAGCGATCACTGTGCCAGAGGAATCGATGGTGGTCTTGCCCTTGGATTGGATACCTTCGGTACCGCCCGTTGCATTCACGGTGCCCGAGCCCGTGATAGAGAGGTCGCCCTTTGCCTCAATTCCGTCGGCAGTAGTACTTGTGGTGTTCACGGTGCCTGGGCCAGAAATGGAGAGGTCGCCTGTGGATTTAATTGCATCGGTCTCGGCTGTCACATTGAGCTCATCCGTGCTATTCGAGCTCGTTATGTTCAACTCTGCTTTCTGGCTAGTGCCATCCTGCGCTTTGATGGCGGCTCCGGTGTAATCGGGCTCGGTTTTCACGGTGTTCTTGCCCTCATAGGCAATGTTGAGCTTGCCCGCAGCCTGGATTGCACCGCCGTTATAGCCGTTGAGCTTCATGTCATCGGCGCCATCCCAGCTCCAGGTGCCGGCCTCGTCACCCGCCGCGGTGCCAGCGCCATACCGGCTGCCGCCGACGTCCACCCACTCGGCCGCGAGCGAGACGCTCGGCATGAGCAGCGAGCTCACCGTAAGCGCGCATACGGCGCCTACAACGATGCGGCGTGTCACGCGGCGCCAGCTGCCGTGTGCGAGCAGCGTGCGACGGCGCACGTCGGGCTCGACAAAATGGGCTCCAGAGGTTTTGTCATTGCGCTTGGGGGTCGTGAACAAGGCGGCCATGGTTACTCCCATCCTCATAGGGCCTATGCGATTACGCCCAGCATATCTGCAGGATGTAGCCGGCGGTAGTGCCGTTTGGAGGGCAAAATGTCCAAAACTCGGGAAGCAATACATCGCGCGTCCGTGCGTCGCCTGGCTTTAAAAGAAAAGCGCGGAGCCGCTCGATGCGACTCCGCGCTTTGGTGTTCTGCTTTGGCAGCTTTGCCGCTACGCTACAAAGAAGTAGACGAGGAAGGCGAGGGCTGCGATCCACATGAGCGGCTTGATCTTGGAGGCCTCGCCCTTAAAGAGCGCGACGATCACGTAGGCGATAAAGCCCAGACCGATGCCGGCAGAGATGGAGTAGGTGAAGGGCACGCCGGCGACAATCATGAACGCCGGGAAACCCTGCGACACGTCGGACCAGTCGATCTCGGAGGCCTCGCTCATCATGAGGTAGCCGACGTAGACCAGGGCACCGCAGGTGGCGGCGCTGGAAACGATGGTGACGATGGGGGAGAAGAACGCGGCGAGAATGAACAGCACACCGGTGGTGACGGAGGTGAGGCCCGTGCGGCCGCCGTCGGCAGCGCCAGAGGTGGACTCGACGAAGGTGGTGATGGAGGAGACGCCCATGAAACCGCCCACAGCGGCGGCGGCGGAGTCGACGATCAGGATCTCCTTGATATCCTCGACGTTGCCGTCGTCGGTGAGGAACTCGCCCTGCTTGGCCACGGCCATCGCGGTGCCCATGGTGTCGAAGAAGTCACTCATGAGCAGCGAGAACGAGATGACGAGGAGCGTGGGGTCGGTAAGGACCTTGACGATGGCGGGCACGCCGCCGGCGTCGGCGATGGGGCCACCGATGCTCGAGAAGTCGAGCGGGGCGATGAGGCCCTCGGGGGCGTGGGTGACGCCCAGCGGGATACCGGCGATAACGGCGACGATGATGCCGATGAGCAGCGAGCCCGGCACGTTGCGGGAAGCGAGGGCAACCGTCACGACGATGGAGATGATGCCGACGATAAAGGTGGGGGAGGCGATGTCGCCCAGACCGACGAGCGTACCGGCGCCAGCGGTGATGATGCCGGCGTCGCACAGGCCGATCATGGCGATAAACAGGCCCAGGCCCACCGAGATGGCGTGACGCAGGACCACGGGGATGGCGTCCATGATGGCCTCGCGCAGGCCACAAAGTACGAGCAGCAAGATGACGATACCCTCGAGGAAGATGACGCTCATGGCCACGTGCCAGTCACCGCCGCAGACGGTGGTGGTGATTCCGGCGATCATCGCGTTGACGCCTAAGCCCGACGCGCAGGCGAGCGGGCGGTTGGCGAAGATGCCCATGCAGATGGTCATGATGCCGGCGCCCAGGCAGGTGGCGCAGGCGAGCGCTCCCGCATCGATGCCAGCGCCCGAGAGCACCGCGGGGTTGACGGCGATGATGTAGGCCATCGCCAGGAATGTTGTCAGTCCAGCGCGGAGTTCGGTCCCGATTGTGGACTTGCGCTCACTGACGTGAAAAAGTTCGTCCATGCATACCCTTTCCTTGTTCGGCCCCGAGTTTAGGCCGATTGACACGAACTCAACTACTATAGCCCCTTTACGACGTTGTTGTTCCTCGCATGTTGATGTTCGGCGCTTTGCGGCAGACGGACGGTATTTTTCGCATGAAAAAGTGTGGGTACCGTATACTTAAGCGGTTACAACGACCCCTATGGAGGAACGTATGATTAAAGAGCTTTGCCACGACGAGGCTATCCTGTCCCAGCGTTGCGAGGTTGCGACCGTCGAGGACGAGTCGGTCGCACAGGACCTGATCGATACCATCAAGTCGCTCGACGATGCCGGCTGCCTTGCCGCTAACCAGATTGGCGTTACCAAGAAGGTTTGCGTCTACCTGGACGATGCCGGCGAGCCCCACGTGCTCTACAACCCCCGTCTGGTGTTTGGCCTGGGCGCCAGCAAGATGGAGGAGAGCTGCCTGACGCACGAGGAGGTCACCAAGTCCACGCGCTATATCAAGTGCAAGGTCGCTTATGACGTGATCGTCGACGGCAAGATGCGCGAGCGCAAGCAGGACTTCGTCGGCTTTGAGGCGCAGATGGTTCAACACATGATTGATCACTGTCTCGGTAAACTCGTCTAGGACGATTTGATCGGGGATTGAACCGGTGCTTTGGTCCGGACATGACATTGTTGTCATGTCCGGGCTTTTGTGTTTAGCGCCTTTTTGTTTGGAGACAATGAACTTAGCAGGAACGTAAAGCTAGGAGGCGCTATGTGTACGAGTATTCGATTTACCGATAATTCTGGCCACATGTATCTGGGCCGCAACCTCGACTGGAGCTTTGACTACGGCCAACAGGTTCGCGTGATGCCGCGCGGGTTTCAGATTCCGTATTCGTTTATCGACGACGCGACAGCGGCACACGCGGTGATCGGTATGTGCATCGATTACAAGAACTACCCTATGTTCTTCGATTGCGGCAACGATGCGGGCCTCGCCGTGGCGGGCCTCAATTTCCCGGGTTATGCCGAGTATGCCGAGGGGCCGGTTGATGGAAAGACCAATATCGCGGCCTATGAGTTTCCCCTGTGGGTGGCAGCGACGTTCTCGACGGTCGATGAGGTCGAGGCCGCGCTGCGCGACACGGTGATTGTTGCCAAATCTGCCGGAGAGGGGCTGGGCGTGTCGCTGCTCCATTGGATTATCGGCGACAGCCAGCGCAGCATCGTGGTCGAGATGATGGCTGATGGCCTGCATGTATACGACGATCCGGTCGACACCCTTGCCAACCAGCCGACCTTCCCGTGGCACATGGAAAACCTCCGCACCTATATCACCGCCACAAGCGATTTTCCGCAGACGGCGACATGGCGTGGCGCCGAGCTCAAGCCCTATGGCGCGGGTGCCGGCATGCGCGGCATTCCGGGCGATTGCTATTCGCCGAGCCGTTTTGTAAAGGCGGCGTACCTCAATGCCAATTACCCGCAAAAGGAGAGCGAGACCGAAAACGTCGTTCGCATGTTCCGCTCTCTCGAGGGCGTGGTGATGATTGAGGGAGCGTCCAGGATGGGCGATGGCAAGTTCGAGAAGACTATCTACACCGGATGCTTTAGCGCGCGCACGGGCAATTATTACTACGCGATGTATGGGGATCCGTCGATTCGCTACGTGAGCCTGATGGATGCCGAGGGCGCAAGCCCCGATAGGCTCGTGGTTCCCGAGCCGCGTCGTTCGTAGCCGTTAGCTTTACTGCAATGCAAAGCGGCCCTGCGTCTCTCGTGAGGTGCAGGGCCGCTGTCGTTGATTTATGACGTCGCTAGAAGTTGGCGTCGTTGAGCTGGGTGCTCTCGAGTCCGTCGAGTTGCTGTTGCTCGGGCGTATCGGCGACGCTCTCGAGCAGCTCGGTGGGATCGACGTTCATGCTCTTGCCGGCCTCGTTGCCGTTGACCAGGTCGTCCGAGAAGATGTCGACTTCCATTTCCTCGGCCTCTTCGATCTGAACCTCGAGCGGCACCTGGGTGCGCACGAGCTTAACGGCCGGGCGCATGCGGGCAAACAGCGGCACGTACTCGATGATGATGGCCGAGTTCTCGAGACCGTACCAACGTGCCGGGCTTCCGCAGGCGCGGCGGACGGCGTACTTGATGGCCATGACGCGATGGTCGTTGCGGTTGATGTCCGTTTCGGGGGCAAGCATCTTGCGCAGCATGCAAAAACGGAAGTCGCCCACGTTGCCGCGTGTCTCGTAGATGGAGTAGGTGTGATGCTGCGGCGGCAACTCACCCGATGCCATCAGGTCGCCAACGATCTGGCGTAGGTAGGCGTTGATGCGCTGATTGACCTTAAAGCCCAGGTCCAAGCGCACGCGGAACAGGAAGTCTGTGCCAAAGGTCTCAACGGAATACTCGTGCGTATAGGGCTCGTCGGTAACGTGCACGTTGATGAACCAGTATGCCTTGGCGCGCTTGGGATGTTTGTCCAGGATGGAATAGAGCACGTCGCGGTCAAGCGTGAGCGGATCGGGGCTGTTGGTGAGGAATACCAGATTGTCGGCAAGCACGGGGTAGGTCTCGTCGTTGCGCAGGCGGTTGAGCTGATCGATGTACTTGGAGACAGGCAGCAGGATCGTCTGCGTGCGCTCGATGGCGGTGCCGCGACGCCACACATACATAAGGCCAAACAGCAGTGCGGCCAGGAAGATCATGACGTAGCCGCCGTCAAAGAACATGGTGAGGCACGAAGCGAAGAAGCACAGCTCAATGGCGCCGAAGAGCGGGGCGAAGACGCAGGCGCCCAGCTTGTGCTTGAGAATGCCGGCGATATAGCTCGTCAATAGCGTCGTGGTCATGAGCATGGTCACGGTAATGGCGAGGCCATAGGCGCTCTCCATGCGCTCGGAGTTTTGGAACAGCAGCACGATGAAGATGCAGCCGACCCACATGATGTTGTTGACGAGCGGAATATAGAGCTGGCCCTTGGTGTCGCTGGGGTAGTGGATACGCAGATGCGGCATAAGGTTGAGGCGCGTTGCCTCGGATACCAGTGAGAACGAGCCGGTGATGAGCGCCTGCGAGGCGATGATGGCCGCCACGGCCGAAAGCACGATGGCAAAGGGGCGCAGGGGCTCGGGGAGCATCATGTAGAACGGGTTGACGATATCCATCGCGAGCATCTGGGGATTGGAATTGTTGGCAAGCAGCCAAGCGCCCTGACCCAGATAGTTAAGGATGAGGGCCGCCTTTACGAACGGCCAGGATGCGTAAATGTTAGCCTTGCCCACGTGACCCATGTCCGAATAGAGCGCCTCGGCGCCGGTCGTCGACAGGAAGACGAAGCCGAGCACCATGATGCCCGAGTGGTTGATGGGCGAGAACAGGAACATGATGCCGCGGATGGGGTTGAGCGCGCGTAGGATGGACAGGTTGCCGAGCATGTTGAACAGGCCGGCGCCCGCCAGGAACAGGAACCATAGTGTCATGAGCGGGCCGAACAGCTTGCCGATCGACGAGGTACCGGCGCGCTGCATGGCAAATAGGCCGCAGATAATGATGATGGTAATAATGATGACGTTGGTTTGCCCGTCACCCAATAGCGCGTGGCCCCACTCGATAGTGCGCAGGCCCTCAATGGCCGTGGTAACCGTGACGGCGGGGGTGAGGATGCCGTCGGCGAGCAGCGCCGCGCCGCCGATCATGGCGGGCAGAATCAGCCACGGCGCCACCTTACGCACGAGACTGAACAGGGCGAAGATGCCGCCCTCGTTATGGTTGTCGGCCTTCATGGCGATTACAACGTACTTGACCGTGGTCACGAGTGTCATGGTCCAGATGACGAGCGAAAGCGCGCCCAGAATCATGTCCTCGCTGACGGTGCCGATGCCGCCGTTGTTGGCGACGATTGATTTCATGGTGTACATGGGGCTTGTGCCGATGTCACCGTAGACGACGCCGAGCGTTACGAGCAGCATGCCAGCGGAGAGGGGAATGGCTCCATGCCCGCCTTGACTACGCTGGTCTTGGAGGCTTGCCTCCAGCTTGTTGTGTGCCACGTGGACTCCCTTGGACATCTGGCCTCTGCCACGAGCAGTAGACCTTTATGCCATCTTTATACATATAAGAGCAGTTTGGCACATCGGGGTGTTTTAGACAATAATCCCCATCTGGGGATTATTCATATACGCAGGTAGTATTTCAGAGCAGGGGCTATTAAGCACGTGCTGTCTGGGCGATGCCAGCCTTGGTGTTTGCGCGTTTGCCGGCGAGTTCGCAAAAAATCGCGCCGCCGATGATAAGCGCGGCGCCCATCAGGCGGACCGGTGTTATGGTTTCGCCCAAAAGGACGGCCGAGAACACGACGGCCGAAAGCGGCTCAAGGTAGCCGACGACGGCGACGGTCTGCACGGGCAGTTTGGCGACGGCGCTAAAGTAGAGCAGGCAACCGAGTCCGGTGTTGACGACGCCGAGCATGACGACGGCGCGCCAATCAATACTGGCGGCGACGCCGGCGGACAGGAATGAGGGGGCGCCCTGCGTGAGGAGCGTAAGGACCAGCGCGGTCAAAAAGGCGGCGCTCACCTGGAGCGCGGAGTTCTCGAGGCCCTCGATGTGCGGCGCACCCTTGCTGGCGATGACCATCAATGCATAGCAGAAGGCCGAGGCGATGCCGCACACGATGCCCGCGATGGGCATATTGCCGCCGAGGCCTTGGGCCGCGATGAGGAAGGCGCCGCAGGCGACGGCGATAAACCCGGCGATTTTGCCGCCGGTCAGCTTTTCGCCAAAGATGAGCGGGGAGAGCGCCATGACAATGATGGGGCCGCAGTAGTACAGCAGCGAGGATACGCCGACGCCGATCGTCTGGTAGGCGCGGAACAGAAAAATCCAGCTGGCGCCCAGCGCGGCTCCCGAGAGGAGGAGGGCTGCGGCTTCGCGGGGGCGAGATGGCGCCTGCAACTTATGGCGTTGGGTGATGGCGAGGATGGTTACAAGCGAGAGGGCTCCCAAAAACGTGCGCAGCAGCACGATATCGGAGCTCGGCAGCGCGATGGCAGCGGCGATGATGCCGTTGGAGCCAAACAATAGCAATGCTGCTAAGTACGTAAACAGTCCGTTGTTCATGCGCTTCCGTCCCATCTATATCCGAGCATGTTCACTATGGGTGAACTGGCTTTAGAAGAAAAGCGAATATAATGCATGGATGACATGACAAATACTCATGTAAGGGCGGGGACGTGCCGTGGAGACCAATATCCAAAAGATGCAAGTGCTGCTTGAGACGGTGCGTGCCGGCAGCTTTACGCGTGCTGCAGAGCGGCTGAGCTATTCGCAGTCGGGCGTGAGCCGTATGGTGGGCGACCTTGAGGCAGACTGGGGTTTTAAGGTGCTTGATCGCAGCCGCGAGGGCGTGGTGCTTTCTGCCGACGGGCGGCAGGTCATGCCGGCAGTCGAGGCGTTATGCGAAGAGTTTGGCCGCCTGCAGCGACGCGTGGACGAGATGCGAGGGCTCATGCGTGGCAAGATCTGTATCGGTACGTTTTCGAGTGTGGCGACCCATGTACTGCCGCCGGTGATCGCGCGGTTTCGCGCCGATCATCCGGACGTCGATTATGAGTTGCTGATGGGCGATTACTCCGAGATTGAGCAATGGGTGGCGGAAGGCCGCTGCGACCTGGGCTTTATTCCGCGCGAGCCACGCGGCGCCGGCATGGCGTCGCGGCCGTTGGTACAAGACGAGCTGATGGCCGTGGTGCCAGCGGGCTCCTCGCTTGCCACCGCGGAGGTCGTTTCCCTTGCCGATTTGGCCAACGAGCAGTTTATTCTGCTGGAACGCGGTAGCGACGACGAGATTACGCCGCTGTTCCGTCGGGCGGGGCTGACGGTGCGCTCCAAGCTGTCGACCTGGGATGACTATGCGATTATGGCCATGGTCGAGGACGGCCTGGGCGTGAGCATTCTTCCCGCGCTCATCTTGCGCCGCTGCCAGTTCGATGTTGCCGTGCGCCCGCTCGAGGGACATCCTCATCGGCAGATCAACGCCATATACCGCACCGCCGACGTTTCGCTCGCGGCGGCTCGTTTCCTCGAATATCTCTAAAAGCGCGTGCCCGTTGTCCACCTCGGGACGATTCTCGGGGTTCGGTACATTTTCTTGTGAAATTGAACTTCCAGATAATGCGCCGCGCTATACTGCTTGCTAAATTGAACCTTGGTTCAATTCGTGTTCTATAAATTGAACTTTGCCGGCAAGGAGGTTCCTGTGGCCCAAGAGACGTTTAGCGATCGCCTGCGACAGACCATGTCCGATCGAGACGTTCGCCAGTCGGACGTAATCCGCGCATCGGAGATGCTCGGCAAAAAACTCGGCAAGAGTCAGATGAGCCAATATGTGAGTGGCAAGACGATTCCGCGGCGCGATGTGGCAGAGCTGCTCGCCCGCATTTTGGAGGTCGATGTTTCCTGGTTGCTTGCCGGTGACGCCGATCAAGGCGAGACATCATCGCCTCGCAACGATTCCAAGCCCGAACCCCATCCCTCAGCTCAAATTCCAAGGAGCACCACCATGCGTACTTTTTCTAAATCCACCAAGCTTGATAACGTCCTGTATGACGTGCGCGGTCCCGTCGTCGACGAGGCTGCCCGTATGGAGGACGAGGGCGAGCGCATCCTCAAGCTCAATATCGGCAACCCGGCGCCCTTCGGTTTCCGCACGCCCGACGAGGTCATCAAGGACATGCGCCAGCAGCTGCCCGACTGCGAAGGCTATTCCAACTCGCGTGGCCTGTTCTCCGCGCGCAAGGCAATCATGCAGTACTCGCAGATCAAGGGCCTGCCCAATGTTCAGATGGAGCACATCTACACGGGCAACGGCGTGTCCGAGCTCATTCAGCTTTCGATGAACGCACTGCTCGACAATGGCGACGAGATTTTGATCCCCAGCCCCGACTATCCGCTCTGGACGGCGTGCGCAACCCTCGCCGGCGGTCATCCCGTGCACTATCTATGCGATGAGCAGGCGGATTGGTATCCCGACCTGGAGGATATGGAGTCCAAGATCACGAGCGCGACCAAGGCCCTCGTCATCATCAACCCCAACAACCCCACGGGCTCTGTCTATCCGCGCGAAGTGCTCGAGGGCATCGTTGAGATCGCGCGCAGGCACCAGCTCATGATTTTTGCCGACGAGATCTATGACCGCCTGTGCATGGACGGCTATGAGCACGTCTCCATTGCATCGCTCGCCCCCGATCTGCCCTGCATTACGTTTAGCGGCCTTTCCAAGTCGCACATGATCGCGGGCTATCGTATTGGCTGGATGGTGCTTTCGGGCAACCAGCGCTGCATGAGCGACTTCATCATGGGCGTCAACATGCTCTCTAACATGCGCCTGTGCTCCAATGTGCCGGCTCAGTCGATCGTTCAGACGGCGCTCGGCGGACACCAGTCGGTCAATGACTACATCCGCCCCGGCGGTCGTGTCTACGAGCAGCGCAACTTTGTGTATGAGGCGCTCAGCAAGATCGACGGCATCTCGGTGGTCAAGCCGCGTGCGGCGTTCTATATCTTCCCCAAGATGGATGTTAAAAAGTTCAACATCACCGACGACGAGCAGTTTGCCCTCGACCTGCTGCACGAGAAGAAAATTCTGATCACGCGCGGCGGCGGCTTCAACTGGGCTGAGCCCGACCACTTCCGTATCGTGTACCTGCCGCGCATGGAAGTGCTCAAAGAGTCGCTCGAAGACCTCGCCGATTTCTTTGATCACTACCGCCAGGCGTAACTAGTTCCGCCGTTCTACCGAACGGCGGACCGCTTGACGCTGCGCGAGCCGCATTCACACCAATCTGACGTTCAACTTCAAGGGCGCGACCAGAAGGTCAGCGCCCTTTCGTTTCACATCACCTTGGTGCAAATGCGGCTCGCTCGCTGTCGTGTGCTCAGCCTGCGTCGTTACCATGGTCCATTAGGGACGGAGGAAAACAGATCATTTTCCTTGACTCGCGGAACTAGATCACGATTCCGCAGCAATGATCGATTTCGTGCTGGATGATCTCGGCGGTGTAGCCCGAGAAGTTTTTGATGCGGTGGACAAAGTTCTCATCCAAATACTCAACCTTAATGCGGCGATAGCGGGTGCATGGACGCTCGCCGATCAGCGAGAGACATCCTTCGCTCGTCTGATAGGCATTGACCTGCTCAAGAATTTGAGGGTTGTACATCAGGAGCGTCCTGTTGCCGTCCTTTACGCAGATGATGCGTTTGCGCACGCCGATCATGTTGGCGGCGAGGCCCACGCACTCGTGCTCATGCTCGTGGAGCGTATCCAGGAGGTCCTGCCCGGTCGCGGCATCGTCAGGTCCCGCGTCTTCGGAAGGCAGGCGCAAAAAGAACTCGGATTTCATGATGGGCTTAATCATGGCGGGCTCCTTAAGGTGGACACGTTTGGTTCAGGCCATGATACCGCGACATGTCGCATTAATGTGTGCACATAGATTCTGCAGCTAGATTGGATGGCGACACCATAAACTAATGGACGTTTTGCCGAGAGGCATGAATGTTTAAAGCGCAAAGAGTGCGCGACGGGCCCCGCGAATGGGGCGATGATGCCCGAGAGGGCCAAGAAGGAGTCTCATGTCTGAGAACGAAGAGATCATGAACGAGACCGAGAACGAGACCATGACTGCCGAGGTCGAGGCGGTCGAGACCGTGGAGACCGAAGCTGCCGAGGTTGAGGCTGCTGCCGAGGTTTCCGCCGAGGAGGAGGCCGAGGTTGTCGAGGCCGCCGTTGATTACGATGACGAAGAGCTGATGGACAAGATGCAGAAGGCCGCCCGCCTGCTGCGTAGCCGTCGCTTTGCTATTTCCAAGGAGGAGGAGGCCAAGGCCGAGCGCATGGCGAACATCGAGCGCGCCATCAAGCTTCTTGACCTCAAGCCTAAGATGGAGCAGAAGGAAATGTCCGACCTGCTGGGCATGCGCCTTCGTGAGCTCGATGGCCTGATGGCCGAGGCCGAGGCTGCCGATCTGGTCGGCCGCATCGACGATGCCGAGGGCGATATGCGCAAGATCGTCGTCTTCGCTGCCGAAGATGCCGCTGAGGGCCTGGTCGAGCTTGCCAACAAGAAGGAGAAGCTCCTGCCCGAGCTTTCTTACGAGGAGGCCACCGAGCTGATGGCCGCTCTCGATAAGGTTATCGCTCCGCTCGTCGCCATGGGCCTGGACGAGGACCGCGGTCCCCGCGGCGGCCGTGACGATCGTGGTGGCCGTGGCGGCGACCGTGGCGGTCGCGGCGGCTTTGGTGATCGCGGTGGCCGTGGCGGCGACCGTGGCGGTCGCGGTGGCGATCGCAGTGGCCGTGGCGGCTTTGGTGACCGTGGCGGTCGTGGCGGCTTTGGCGGCAACCGTGGTGGCTATGGCGATCGCGGTGGCAACCGTGGCGGCTTCGGCGGCAACCGTGGTAACGACCGCGGCGGTCGCGGCGGCGATCGTGGCGGCCGCAACGGTGGCGGCTTCCGCGGCAACCGCTTTTAGTTGGGTTACGCGGTTTTACCAAACCGCGTAACGGCTCGACGCTGCGCGCCACCCAGGGCGACAATTTGTCATTCAAAAGGCAAGGCATGACCAGAAGGTCTATGCCTTGCCTTTTTCATGCCAACTTGTTCGCCCTGGGCGGCGCTCGCTGGCGTTGCCAAAACATCGGCGTTCCCATAGTCCAAACCTGCCAAAAAGGGACAGGTTTATTTTGGTCGGTTTTATCTGGGCAAACGTGGTCGTCTATCGCGATGTAGTCGTTTAAGAACACCCAACGACTACATAGCACGAGAGTGGATGCTCTCCCGGTTTGAGCCTGCATTCAAGCTTAAAGTGGGAGAGTATCCACTCTCGTTTTGTTTGTTGATTTCGATGCCTACATTTGTAGGAACAGTTCGTGGAGGCGGGTGTCTTCATCGAGTTCGGGGTGGAAGGTTACGCCGAGCTGGTTGCCCTGGCGGGCGGCGACGATGCGCCCGTCGACTTTCGCTAAGGCCTTGGCATTGCCGCGCACCTTGACGATGCGGGGCGCGCGGATAAACGTCAGCGGCACTTCACCGTCGATGCCGGCTACCTGCCCCTTGGTTCGAAAACTGCCGAGCTGCCTGCCGTAGGCATTGCGCTCAACGAGTACATCCATGGTTGCCAAACGCGGCGTGCCCTTATCGTCATGGGCGGCAAGGTCGTGAGCCAGCAGAATCAAGCCGGCGCAGGTGCCCAGGACGGGCATGCCTTCAGAGATACGGGCACGAAGCTCCTCGAGCATGCCCAACTCATCAAGCAGCTTCCCTTGAACGGTGGACTCGCCGCCGGGAAGTACCAGACGGTCAAAGTTCTGCTTCAAATCAGCCGCCTGCCTCAGCTCAATACAACGTGCGCCCAGCTCGGACAGCCTCGCCTCGTGCTCGGCAAAAGCGCCTTGGACCGCCAGTACGGCGACCGTTTGATCTGCATAATCGCTCATGTGCGATCCTTTCTGCTGGACTAGCGCCCGCGCTCCTCCATGATGATTTCGATCTCGTCGGCGTTGATGCCCACCATGGCCTCGCCCAGGTCTTCTGAAAGCTCGGCGATGAGCTTGGCATCGGTGAAGTTTGCCACGGCCTTGACGATGGCGGCGGCGCGCTTGGCCGGGTCGCCGCTCTTAAAGATGCCCGAGCCCACAAAGACGCCCTCGGCACCCAGCTGCATCATCAACGCGGCGTCGGCAGGGGTTGCCACACCGCCAGCAGCAAAGTTCACGACAGGGAGCTTGCTCGTGGCATGGACCTCGCGCACCAGCTCGACCGGAACCTGCAGTTGCTTGGCTGCCTCAAAGAGCTCGTCGTCGCGCAGGGCAACAACGTCGCGGATCTGCTTTTGGATCTTCCGCATGTGGCGCACGGCCTGGACCACGTCGCCCGTGCCCGGCTCGCCCTTGGTGCGGATCATCGTGGCGCCCTCGGCAACACGGCGCAGCGCCTCGCCCAGGTCACGGGCACCGCAGACAAACGGAACGTCAAACTGGGTCTTGTCGATGTGGTAGACATCGTCGGCGGGGGAGAGAACCTCGGACTCGTCGATGTAGTCGATATCGATGGCCTGCAGGACCTGCGCCTCGACAATGTGACCGATGCGGCACTTGGCCATGACAGGGATGGAGACGGCCTCCTGGATGCCCTTGATCATCTTGGGGTCACTCATGCGCGACACGCCGCCTGCGGCGCGGATGTCGGCCGGGATGCGCTCGAGTGCCATGACGGCGCAGGCGCCCGCCTCCTCGGCGATGCGTGCCTGCTCGGGCGTGGTGACGTCCATGATGACGCCGCCCTTGAGCATCTGCGCGAGCTCGCGATTGAGTTTGACGCGATCGGCTTTGCTGGTCTGTTCTGCCATGGTTGCTCCCTTGGTTGGCATGTGCATTGCTTGACGGAACATCCTATCTGGGAGCTGGGTATGGCGAAATACTCAGTTTTCGAGATAATGACAAGGTCAGACTAATACCAGATTGAATGACTTAATAAGGTCAGGTGATAGGCTCATGCTTGACTACAATTTGGAAAAACGCGGCGGAACATCGCTCTATGAGTATGTTTACCAGCAAATTCGAGATGATATCGTTGCTGGACGCATTGCGGCGGGGGAGCATTTGCCGTCTAAGCGCGCCTTTGCCAGTCATCTGGGAATCAGTGTCATTACCATCGAAAATGCATATAGCCAGTTACTTGCCGAGGGCTATATTTGTTCAAAGCCGCGGCGTGGCTACTACGCTTGTGAGCTTCCGGATGCACCGGTTTTGGCTTCGGCTGCGGAGGGTATCGACCGAGATGCCGTTTCTGCGGGTCCCAGTGCGCATGGTGTCGACGGACAGGTCGAGCGAATCGATGCGCTTTCTCCTTCCGCTTTGGAGGCGGCGCGGCTTTGGCAAAGCGCACTGCGGGCGACGCTGGCATCCGAAGACGAATGCGAGATCTTTTCGCCCGCGCCAGCACAGGGCACCGCTCGGCTACGACGCGCAATTGCTCATCATCTGCGCGGGACAAGGGGTATGAATGTCGACCCCAACAACATTGTTATCGGCGCGGGCGCCCAGCTGCTCGATACCATGTTGGTTCAGCTGCTTGGAGCCGACAAGGTGTATGCCGTTGAAGATCCGGGCTATTTGCGCCTGACGCGCATCTATCAGGCTATGGGTTGCAACGTTCGGCATATCCCGTTGGATGATGACGGCGTGGACCTGAGTGCTCTGCAGAAAACTGGGACCGATGTTCTTCACCTGATGCCGTCCCATCAGTATCCGACCGGCCTTGTGACGAGCATTGCACGTCGCTATGCGCTGCTGAGCTGGGCCGCCGAGCAGCCGGGCCGATATCTCATCGAAGACGACTTCGATTGTGAGTTTCGCCTTGCCGGCAAGCCGATTCCTGCGCTCGCGTCGATCGATGCCGCTCAATCGGTTATCTACACCAACACGTTTTCGAAGAGCCTGTCATCGGCGTTGCGTCTAGCGTACATGGTGTTGCCCGATGAGCTAATGGAGCGGTTTAGGCGCAACCTTGGCTTCTACGCCTCGTCGGTGAGCTCTGTTGACCAGGTCGCTTTGGCTCGCTTGCTGGAATCGGGTGATTACGAGCGACATGTGAATCGCGTGCGCGTTCGTGCTCGCGAGGCGCGTGATGGCCTGGCGGCGCTTGTACGGAAAACGTTTCCGGCAGGGGAGGTCTCGATCGAACATGCAGACGCGGGCCTTTACTGCACCGTGGTTGCGGAGCGCGGAACGGACGGAAGCTCTTTTGCGCAGGCCCTCACGCGCTCGAGTATCCCTTTTGTCGATATCAGTGAGTGTTATTGGTGCGCCGATGGCGCATCTGCCCCCGAAAACTCAAGTCAAATTCTTGTCCAGTATGACGATTTGAGTCCAAAAGTGCTAAATACCTTGGAATTGCAGCTCATTGGGGAACTCTGCAATCTAAGTGAGTAGACTTTTGGCACTTTGGCGATCAGGCAGTTTTGTAACAAGCTATCTACCTGTGGTTTTGAAAAGCAGGATGACCGGCCTGCTCGGGATGTTCAAAAAAGTCTACTCACTTGCCGCGCAAAGCTTCTGCATGCGAAAAAAATGGGGTTTTCAACAAAACTTTGTCCAGCTCTCGGCAAGCTTTTGGTCAGTTGGGGAGGGCTGTTGAAAACTTGACAGTCCGTTCGGTGCCATTTTTGGTGCGTTCGCGCCAATGCGAGACAAGCTGGGTTGAAATGCGTGTTTTCCTGTGCCTATGAAGGATTTACTTTGTGACATATCGGCTTTTAGGTATTTGCGTTTGCCTCCTCAGGTCCGCGCTTTGTGTCCGCCGCTTCCACGGCCGGAAGAAGATCGGCAGCGATATGACCTCGCCCGTAACCCGACGGCTGCGGTTGCACTCGGCTTTCCGTTGTATACATTGGTTCGGACGAGAAGCAAACGGACATGCTCTGCCGGCATTAGGCAGCGGCTGTTCCTGGGCGAGCTTCCCAGGGAATCCGTGCTGGAAACGGAGCATGGATTTTTGATTACGTCTCCTCTACTGACGGCATTCATCATGTCGCGGCATCTGACGGATCTTCAGCTTCTTTTTGTGTTGGCGGAGATGTGCGGCCTGTTTGCGGTGTGTGCTCTGCCAGCGGCACTCGAGGCGGAGCTTTCGCGTGCAATTGATTCGGGCGCGATTTCGACAACGTTCGGTTGGGTGCGCTGCCCGTCCGAGGACGGCGCCGCTTCAAATTTATGGCGTCGAGACGCTTTGGTTTTGGGCAGAGACCTTGACCGTTTTTGTTCAGATGTTTGCGGGATGCGTTACGGCAATAGATTTATGGCGGTATCGCAACTCGTCCCATTGGGTGCCGCGTCGCCTTTTGAGGTCGAGGCGTATTTGTTGCTCGGGCTGCCGCGAGCCCTGGGAGGCGAAGGGTTTTGCGGTATAGAGCTCAATGTCGAAGTGACGTTAAGCACAAGTGCTCGAGCGATTGTGGGAAAGTCCCGTGTATATATCGACCTACTACTTTCTTCGCTGGACGGCAGGCGACAGGTGGCCATTGAATGTCAGGGAAAGGCCTCGCACGGACGCGCAGGGGATGGCTTGCGTGACGCCGATCGCATGACGGCCCTTCAGGCCATGGGCTACGATGTACTTCTCCTGACACACAGACAGATATCCGATGAGGATAGATTCCGCGCGATCGTTAAGGCCGTATGCAGGATGCTCGATGCTGAATATCGTGATAAAAGCCCGGATGAGCAAAGGGCTGAGGCATTACTCCGGTCTGAACTATTCGTTGACTGGACAAAATTGGGGGTAATCGACGGAAAGATGCCCGTTAGACGCAAAACAGCTCGATCGTGGACGGCTGCGGTTCTAAGTGAGTAGACTTTTGGCACTTTGGCGACCAGGCCGTTTGGTAACAAGTCATTTACCTGCGGCTTTATAAAGCAATATGGATGGTGTGCTCGGCAAGTTCCAAAAAGTCTACTCACTTAGTTTTTGACGAGCAACCGATGCCGAAGGCGGTCCTATTTCAGGGCGTTAACGAGTCCTCGAGACACAAAAAGGCCCGAACCGTGCGGTCCGGGCCTTATCGAGCTAGAGATTGTCTCTCAGACGGCTGGCTTAGCCAAAGTAGCGCTTGAGCAGGCCGGCGAAAGCCTTGCCGTGACGAGCCTCGTCGCGAGCCATCTCGTGGACGGTGTCGTGGATGGCATCGAGACCAGCGGCCTTGGCGCGCTTGGCAAGATCAGTCTTGCCGGCGGTGGCGCCGTTCTCGGCCTCAACGCGCATCTCGAGGTTCTTCTTGGTGGAGTCGGTCACGACCTCGCCCAGGAGCTCGGCGAACTTGGCGGCGTGCTCGGCCTCCTCGTGGGCAGCCTTCTCCCAGTACAGGCCGATCTCGGGATAGCCCTCGCGATGAGCGACGCGAGCCATGGCCAGGTACATACCGACCTCGGAGCACTCGCCCTCAAAGTTGGCGCGCAGGTCGGCAACGATGTCCTCGGAGACGCCCTCCATCTTGGCGACGCCCACGACGTGCTCGGCAGCCCACTCGAGCTGGCCCTCCTCCTGCTTCAGGAAACGAGAACCGGGAACGCCGCACTGGGGGCACTTAAAATCCTCGGGCAGCTGGTCGCCGTCGAACTCTTCCACATAACCGCAAACGGGGCAAACAAACTTCATGATTCGATCCTTTCGATCGATGGCGATTGCGCGCTCGTCCGGTCCCGTAAGGGCCCTCTCCGGACGTGCGTCTTGACGAGTTCTATTATCCATAAATGCAACCAAATGTGAAGCCTATTAGGAATGATTTTTAATAAAACAATTTTGAGATATGAAGATGTTGATTGATTAACGATTGGTAGGCCGTCTGTGATCTCTGCTGAGTACAATCGGTCGAGCAAATGTTGACCTATCAACAAATAAAGGAGTTTCCTTTATGCATCTAGCCCGTCGTGCCTGGTGCCGAACATATCAGACGGTTTTTCGCATTGCATTGCCGATCCTGCCCTATACCGAGCCGCGCATTTTGGAGCATGCCGAGGATGTGCCCGCGGTGCTTCAAAAACGCTCGATCCAGAAGGTTCTTATCGTGACAGACCCTGGTATTGCACGTTTGGGGCTCACGGCATCACTCGAGCGTGCGCTTACGGCTCAGGGGATTGGCGCTACGGTCTATGCCGAAACGCGTGCGAACCCCACGGTCTCAAACGTGGAGGAAGCGGCGGCGCTGTATCGCGAGAACGACTGCCAGGCCATTATCGGCTTTGGTGGCGGTTCGGCTATGGACTGCGCCAAGGGTGTGGGGGCGCGCATTGCGCAGCCAAACAAGCCCATCAACAAGATGCGCGGCCTGCTGCGTGTCCACCGTCTCCTGCCGCTGCTTATTGCGGTTCCCACTACCGCCGGTACGGGAAGCGAGGTCACGCTTGCGGCGGTTATCACCGATGATGAGACGCACTATAAATACCCCATTAACGATTTTGTGCTCATCCCGCGTTTTGCAGTCCACGACCCCGAGTTTACGCGCGGGTTGCCGGCGTCCATTACGGGGCAGACGGGTATGGATGCCCTGACGCATGCTGTCGAGGCCTTTATCGGCCGTAGCACCACGCCCTACACGCGCAAGATGGCGCGTCAGGCGGTCCAGCTCATCCGCGACAATTTGCTCGAGGCCTATGAGCATGGCGACAACATGCGTGCGCGTCGCAATATGCTTTCGGCGGCGTATAAGGCGGGTGTTGCCTTTACGCGCTCCTATGTTGGATACGTTCATGCCATCGCGCATAGTCTGGGCGGCCGATACGGAATTCCGCACGGTTTGGCCAACGCGATCATCCTGCCGCACATGCTTCGCGCTTATGGTGACGCCGCCGCCCCCAAGCTTGCCGATCTTGCTCGCATGGCGGGCATTGCGCCGGCTACCGCGCAGGACAGCCTGGCGGCCGAGGCCTTTATCGATTGGGTCGACCGCATGAACGAGGCCCTGGGAATCCCCAAATATGTCTCGGGTATTCGCCGCTCCGATATTCCGCAAATGGCGGCCCATGCCGATGCCGAGGCCAATCCGCTATACCCTGTTCCACTTTTGATGGACCGTTTGGAACTCGAGCGTATGTACGAGGTCATTGCGGGTGGTATGTTTGAGGGCGAGAACTAGGAGGGCCCATGAATACCGAGGAAATCGCGCGCATTGTCGGCGAGCAGCGCGCCTATTTTAAGACGCACGCCACGTTTGATGTCGATGCTCGACGTCGCGCCCTCGTGCGCCTGCGCGATGCGGTACGGGCCCACGAGGCCGATATTGCCCATGCGCTTAAGACCGATTTGGGAAAGTCGCATGACGAGGCCTATATGTGCGAGATCGGCACGTCGCTTTCCGAGATTCGCCATCAGATTGCGCATATGGCCCGATGGAGCCGCCCGCGCCTGCGCCCCTGCGACCTCGCCAATGCCATTAGTGTGTGCAAAACGCAAGCCGTGCCCTATGGCGTCACGCTCATTATGGCTCCGTGGAACTACCCGTTTTTGCTAACACTCGAGCCGCTCGCCGGCGCCCTTGCCGCGGGTAACACCGTGGTCATCAAGCCGAGTGCCTATGCGCCGGCTTCGAGCGCGGTGCTCAGGCAGATTTGCGAGGAAGCATTTGATCCGCGCCTGGTGACGGTCGTCGAAGGCGGGCGTGCCGAGAACGAGGCGCTGCTCGATGAATGCTGGGACAAAATCTTCTTTACCGGAAGCGTTCCGGTCGGCAAGCTCGTCATGGAGCGCGCGAGCAAAAACCTCACGCCCGTGACGCTTGAACTGGGCGGAAAGAGTCCCTGCATCGTGGATGCGACGGCAAACCTGAAGGTCGCGGCGCGGCGTATCGCATTTGGTAAATGGCTCAACGTGGGCCAGACCTGCGTGGCGCCCGACTACCTGCTGGTCGACGTGCGCGTGCACGACGAGCTGCTGGGCCTCATCAAGGAGGAGGTCCGCCGTATGTTTGGCGAGCATCCGCTCGATAACGAGGATTACGGGCATATCGTCAACGCCAAGCATTTTGCGCGTGTACGCGGGCTAATCGACCCCGATAAGGTTGTGCTGGGAGGCACGGCGCGCGAGTCGTCGCTCAAGATTGAGCCGACGATTCTAGACGGTGTGTCCCCCGATGACGCCGTAATGCAGGAGGAGATTTTCGGTCCCATCTTACCGGTGCTAACGTTTGAGAGCTTAGACGAGGCCGAGACGTTTATTACGGATCGTCCGACGCCGCTGGCCCTGTATATCTTTAGCCAGGATCGCGCGGTTCAGCAGCGCTTTGTGCGTTACGTGCCCTTTGGCGGCGGCTGTGTTAACGACACCATCATGCATCTGGCTACGAGCCATATGGGCTTTGGCGGCATGGGTGCAAGCGGTATGGGGCAGTACCATGGCCGCGAGAGCTTCGATACGTTTAGCCACAAGAAGAGCATCGTGAACAAGGCAACATGGCTGGACGTGCCGTTTCGGTATGCGCCCTACGCAAGCTGGAAGCACAAGTTCGTGCGCATGTTTGTACATTAGAATCAGATGGCATAGGGCAAACAAAATGGCCGCCCCCGCGTAAGCGAAGACGGCCACTTCTCACGATGAAAACGTGTATCGGAGTTGGCAAGACCCGCTGCAACGGGTGCCATCCGTACTCCTATCTTATCTGCAAGCGCTCTGTCTCGCAAGCGTTGCGAGACAGAGCGCTTGAAAGACGCAGGCACCTTGATTATCAACTTCAACCGAACACCTCCCACATTCATCCGCACATGTGCGGATGAATGTGGGAACCCGATACCC